>PLXQ01000059.1 GCA_003151475.1 Acidimicrobiaceae bacterium
TCACGAGCTACACGATCACGGTCTCTCCCGGGCTCGCCACCGTTCCTTGTTCCTCGAGCCCCTGCACGGTCAGTGGCCTCACCAACGGGACCAGCTACGCCTTCACGGTCCATGCCACCAACGCCATCGGCAACGGCGTCGAATCGATTCCGTCATCGTCGGTCACTCCAGCGACAGTGCCCGACGCTCCGACGGGCGTGTCGGGCACGTCGGGTAACGGTGCGGTCATCGTTAGCTGGACACCACCGGCCAGCGACGGCGGTTCGGCCATCACGAGCTACACAGTCACGGTGTCACCCGGCGGCGCCGTCTTCTCGTGCTCTTCCAGTCCCTGCACGGTCACGGGTCTGATCAACGGCACGTCGTACGCCTTCACAGTCCACGGCACCAACTCTGTCGGTGACAGCGTCGAGTCGAGTCCGTCATCCTCGGTGACGCCGGCCGGCGGCCCCTTTGCCCCGACGTCATTCACGGCCCAGGCCGGCAACGGATCGGCAAGCCTGACGTTCGACCGGCCTGCCAACAACGGCGCGTCGATCACCGGTTACCAGGTATCGACCAACGGCGGAACGACCTGGCGGACCTTGACCGTCACCGGGACGGCGCATCTCTCGGGCACCATCATCGGCTTGACGAACGGCACGTCGTACGGAATCGAGGTTCGGGCTGTCAGCGGAGCCGGGGACGGCGACGCCGCCGGTCCCCTGGCCACCACCCCGGCCACGGTGTCGGGCGCACCGACCGACGTGTCCGCCCTCGCCGGCGACGGCGCCGCCAGCGTGAGCTGGACGGCCCCCGTCGACAACGGTGGATCACCCGTCACCAGCTACACCGTCACCGTCTCCCCCGGGGGCGACACCGTCTCCTGCGCGGCCAGCCCCTGTACCGTCAGCGGCCTATCAGCCGGTACGGCCTACACCTTCACGGTCAGAGCCGTCTCCGCCGCCGGGTCATCGATCCCCTCGGCCGCCTCGGCCGCGGTCATGTCCCACTCGGCCGTCCCCACCGGAGGATCCACAGCAGCCACCCCCGAAGGCGCCGGCTACTGGACGATCAGCCCGATCGGGGCCTTGGTCGATCATGGCAATGCGCTTTCCTACGGCTCCGAGAACACGACACTTCTGGACGCGCCCGTCGTCGCCGTCAACTCGACCACCTCGGGCAACGGCTACTGGGAGGCGGCCTCTGACGGAGGCGTGTTCGCCTTCGGCGATGCCAGTTTCTACGGATCGATGGCCGATCACAATCTCGATCAGCCGATCGTGGGCATCTCCCGGACCCCGGACAACGCCGGCTACTGGTTGGTCGGGGCCGATGGCGGCGTGTTCACCTTCGGTGATGCCGGTTTCTACGGTTCCGTCTCCATGGTGCACCTGGTCGGCGCCATCGTGGGTATCTCCTCCACACCGGACGGCAACGGCTATTGGTTGGTGGGCTCCGACGGTGGTGTCTTTACATTCGGAGACGCTGGCTTCTACGGGTCACTCTCCCCGAGAAAACTCAGCGGGCCCATCGTCGGCATCGCTTCCACTCCAAGCGGCCAGGGCTATTGGCTCGTGGGGGCTGATGGCGGCGTCTTCACGTTCGGCGACGCCGGATTCTTCGGGTCCCTCGGGGCCACGGGCAGCATCCCGATCGTCGGGATCGTTGGCGACAACAACATCGGCTACCGGCTGATCGGCGCTTCGGGCGCGGCGTACGCCTACGGCACTACCCCCTGAGGTTCTTAGATCAGAGCAGCTGGGGCGCTGGCCGGCGTTTGAAGGCTGGCACGTCACCGCACTAGGCCTCTGCCTCCCGACACGGCCGTCACGACGATCTCGCTATGTCATCGCCAGCCTGGCGCCCACCATATTCCGATGCTACTCGGCACGTTCTAAAGGGCTGACATGCCGATCGCACACGGCCGGGGGAGGAAGCATCGGTGTGGTGGTGCCCCGCTCGGGATCGCCGGCGGCTGCGCGATATTGCACGGCCTCGATCATCAAGCGTCGCGCCGAACCCAGGACAACACCGGCAGCAATATCGCTAGGTGGCGGTGGCGACATTGCGCCCGGTCACCGCTTCAATACTGGGTGGTCTGAGATTGCCTCGGACAGTTGATCGGGAGCGAGGAACGGGTCGCGTGTCACATATTGGACTCGACGGCGCCTCCTTTCCGGGGTTAATGCGGCTGGCAATGGCCGAAATATCCGACCGCCTATCCGGGAGGGGGCCGAGAGGGGCGTATCGTGTGCACCATGAGCGTCTTCTCGTTTGCGCCTGTTCCTGAGATCGAGCAGGCGAAGTCGTATGGCACCCTGGTCTCGGCATTCACCGACGATCCCGTCGAGCGTTGGCTCTATCCGGAATGGCGCAGTACCTCACACACTTCCCGCGGTTCCTCGCGGCGTTCGGCGGCAAGGCCTTCGACGAGCAGACCGTGTGGTGTCTGGGCGAGTTCTCGGCCGTTGCAGTCTGGCTTCCCCCGGGCGCAGAACCAGACGGCGATGCGATCGGTGCTGTGCTCACCGAGACCGTTTCGCCGGACAAGCACGGTGACACCTTCGCCGTGCTCGAACAGATGGACGCTGCCCATCCCACGTATCCACACTGGTACCTGCCGTGGTTCGGGGTCGACCCCCTCTTACAGGGAAGGGGACTTGGAGGCGAGTTGATGGGACATTGCCTCGAAATCGTCGACACGGACCATGTTCCCACCTACCTTGAAAGTCCCAATCCGCGCAACATCCCCTTCTATCAGCGACACGGGTTCGAGGTCACGGGCGTGGCACAAGCCGGAGAGTGTCCGCCGATCACGTTCATGCTGCGAGGCGCCCCCTGATCATCGTTCAGCGCGCTCGTACTCCGGCTTGAGCCCCATCCGATAGGTGTCAGAGGCGAGCGCCTTGCCGCCGGGCCAATCCGACCCATAATCGCGTGCGGCGGATATCGCTCACCTCGGTTCGGACGGCTTCCGTCGGCACCCGCACTCCTCCCGGCAATTATGCGGTCACTCCGGACGCCGTCGTGCACAGTTCGGCGGCATTATCGAGCGGCCGGGGAGGGGGCGATCGCCCAGGCCCCGACACTCCGAACGCCGAATCGGGCGGGGTCTTCACGCCTTCAATCGGTCGAGCCGCATGTCGTTCCGTCGCGACCATGATCCGGCAGCGTGTGGCTTCCCTGGAGCAACGCAGGCGTTGCCCCAGGACCACGTCAAAGGCAGAACGGCGAAGAACATTCAGGTCTCGTGGCTAACCTGCCGATAGAGGCAAGGTAGATCCTGCTTCTATGGCCCGTTACATGCGTCCCAGACGGAGCACGAGGACATTCCTCAGCGTGAAGAGAGGCGACGATGGGGCTACGGGAGGCGATTGCCACCGCAAGTGATCCTGCGAGCGTCATGGAGCGGGTCCTAGCAGAGGCGCTGGTCCTCGTACCCTCAGCCGAGGGTGCGGTAATCGAGCTGTGCAACAAGCGGGTCTCCCTCGTCATCACCGCAGCGACTGGGAACGTGGCGGATTCGGTCGGCTCGGTGCTGTCGATTGCAAACAGTCTCTCGAGCTTGGCGGTCCGAAGTGGCGTCACCCAGCGTTGCCACGACGCGACGAGCGACCCGCGGGTGGATACAAAACTCGCTGCTGAACTCGGGATCGTGTCGATGATCTGCGTGCCGCTTCGCTGGGGCGAGGAGCAGGTCGGGGTGTTAAATATCACCTCGAGCGAGGCGTGTGCCTTCGGCCCAGCAGACGAAGCGAGCTTGGCCGGCCTTGCACCCTTCGTCTCGACCGTGATCGGCGCCGCTGTCGACCTGGCCTCGTGCACCACTGAACTCCTCGGGATCCACCAGGGAGCTGCAGCGCGCACCCTTGGGCAGGGTCACCTCGACGGTCCAAGCGAGATTGCCCGCGCCCGGTCGGCCTTCGTCGCCAACGTCGTATGCCCTGGCGCCGCGTTCGATTCGGCCGCTCGAGATCGCATCGAACAGGCACTCACTGGAACCGGGCTCACGATCGTGCTCCAGCCGATCGTCTCGCTCTCGAGCGGAGTGGTCGTCGAGGTCGAAGCCCTGGCACGGTTTACCGCCCCTCCGGCGCGTGGACCGGACCGTTGGTTCGCCGAGGCGGCCTCGGTCGGGCTCGGTCGCCCGCTCGAGCTCTTTGCGATCGAGCGCGCCCTCTCCCTACTGCCGGAGCTGCCCGAACCGCTCCGCATGGCGGTGAATGCGGGACCAGACACCTTTTGTTCCCCTGAGCTGCTCAGCTTGCTCGAAACGAGCACGCCAGGACGGGTTGTCGTCGAGCTCACCGAGCACGTCGGCATCGAGGACCACCCGGGACTGCGCCGGGCCTGCAAGTCACTACGGACGCTCGGTGCCAAGGTGGCGTTGGATGATACCGGAACGGGGTTCGCAAGCCTCTCGCTGGTGCTCGAGGTCGCCCCAGAATTCATCAAGCTCGATAGGGAGTTGACCAGCAATATCGAGCTCGACCCAGTCCGGCGTGCCCTCGCCCGAGCGCTTGTGGCCTTTGGCGATGAGACCGGAGCCGAAGTGATCGCTGAGGGGATCGAGACCGTGACTCAGCTCGAGACACTCATCGACCTCGGCATCGCCTATGGCCAGGGCTTCTACTTGGGCCGCCCCGGAAGTCTCGAGGACCTGGCCATGCTCCTTCGAACCGGAGATCGGCGTCAAGCTCCCCATGATCCAGCTGTTGGCCTTCCTCTTGGTCGCCGACCGTGGGACTCCGCAGAAGCCTGGCGGACTCAGCTTCAAGTTTCCTTGGGCCCTTGAGTACCGGACTTCTCAAGGCTCTCGAAAGCGCCGGCAAACCGGCCTCCATGGGCCCGAACCAGAGAACGCTCGCCGACGCCCTGGATGCCCGCGTCCGGACGATGCGGTTGGAGCCGAACCAGGCCGCGGCCATCTTCTGGGCCGGTGGGGCCGTCGCGGCGATCTCCGTTCTTCCCCTGGGCCACTGGCCACGACAGTCGTTCCTTGCTCTCGTCATCATTGCCGGATTCTGCACCACCGCCTCCGCTATTCGGGTCGTCGCCAGGAGACGGCTTGCTCGATGGGTTCTTCACGTTGACGTCGGCCTGGCTACGGTGCTCACGAGCGTCCTCGCGGCCATCGGCGTGACCGACAACGTCGACTTCTCCAACATCTACATCTGGATTGCGCTCTTCGCCGCCCTCTACTTTCGCCCCTTCGCCGTGCTCGCTCATCTCGGAGGCGTCGGGGCCGCGTACGCCGTGGCACTGGCCTTCGGCCCAGGGGTCCCGAACCCAGTGGCGGCCTGGCTCTCGATCGTCGGCACGATCTCGCTGGCCGCGGCAGTCATGGTCGGAGTTGTGAGCTTGCTGCGCAGCACGGCCCAGAAGGATCCCCTCACCGGCCTCGCCAACCGGCGCCTCTGGGACGAGCGCCTCGATGAGGAACTGAAACGCTCTCAGCGGACTGACCAAGCGCTGTCGATCGCCATGATCGACCTCGACGGCCTAAAGGCGGTGAACGATCGCAACGGTCACGACGCCGGTGACCGCCTGCTCGAGGAACTTGCCCGTGTCTGGGCGATTGCGATCCGCGGCAGCGGGGACTTCCTTGCTCGTCTCGGTGGCGACGAGTTCGGCCTCCTCGCTCCGAATTCGGACTCAGTCGGCATCCGCCGGCTCACCGAGCGTCTGGGCGAGGTCCTGCCTTCAGGAGTCGTGGTCTCCATCGGTGTTGCCACCTGGGATGGAACTGAGAACGCTTCGGACCTGTCGCGACGCGCCGATCGAGCCATGTATGAGATGAAGCTGCGCCATCGGCGTGGCGACATGCGGCTTCAAGCGTGACCCGTGCGATCGCTCTGTGGAGCCGCGATGGCGGCGAAACAGATCGTGCCGCCGAATTGGCTACTGACACTCGCTGGCCTCGGACCTGGGTAAGCATGACGACGGATCTCGGACTCGTCTCTTCTCGTACAGCGACCACAAATGCTGATCGCGGTCGCCGCCATTGGTCAGGCGACTCCCATTGGGGTACATAGGCCAACGTCAATGCATCGGTCGTCATCGGCCCGGCTGTATCCGATATAGGCCGACGGCCCGGACGCCCGACAGACAGCCAGATCCAACGGAGGCTTGGGCCACGAGTGATGCGGGACGAAGCGGGCCGGTTGGGCGGACGGGCATCACTTTGCCGAAATCGATACACTCAAACGGTTAGAGTTCAATGCGACGTAGGACTCTGGAACGAGTGAGCAACCGGAGCAGGCAGGATGCCAACAAGCGACGACACTGAAATTCGATGCCCGCTAGGCCATCGATTGTCTGAGGGCTCATTACAGGCGGACCGACACCCGACCTCCGTGACCTTCTGCCCGACCTGCAACGCCAACTACAGTCAGCAGCCCGACGGAACGCTCATTCAGATCTCCAATCGGTCCCGCCACTAGTGCGGAATGTATCGAAGTGGCCCGGGCTGGAAGTGCCGGTTGCGCGTGGGGGTCGGCAACGCGTCTTTGCTGATGAGACCGCACTGTATTCGCGCCGGCGGTTCCGATCCAGGAAGACTCGCCTGGTCGACGCTGAACCTGAGCGGGCGGACGAGGGTTTGAATAAGGAAACGAACCTACCTGAGCGACCGGGAAGAAAAGTGGCCTCTGAAGAGGGAAAACGTCGTGTTTTTTGCAACGGGTGGGCCGTACAGGACTCGAACCTGTGACCCCTTGCGCGTCATGCAAGTGCGCTACCAACTGCGCCAACGGCCCCCTGCTGGCTGCCACAGTATCACCGCACCGGTCGGCAGACGGGCGAAGGGTTTCCCGTTCGCCCTGGTCGTGGCACCATTGATCCGGACAACCAGGACCATTTCCGGGAGGAAGCGATGGACCCCTCGACATCGGCCGGAACCGCTACCGACGACCGTACTTTCGATGATGGCGCCATCTCGTCCTACGCCGAGCAGGTACGGACTGAGGGGTGGACGGTGGTGGAAAATGCCATCGACCTCGACTTCGTCGACGAGTTGAGCGAGGACCTGCTCCGGCTCGAACGGGCACTCGGAATCGTGCCCGCCGACAACTTCTTCGAAGGTACCCGGACCACGCGGATCTACAACCTTCTCGTCCACGGCCGCCTCTACGAGCGCATCCCCGTCCACCCGAACGTCCTCCCCATCGTGGAGAAGGTTCTCGACCCGGGGCTCCTGATCTCGTCTCTGTCCTCGATCGCCATCGGGCCCGACGAGGATGCCCAGATGATCCACGCCGACGATCAGGTCATCGGCCTACCGAAGCCCCATCCGCCCATCATCTGCAACACCATGTGGGCTCTTACCGACTTCACCGAAGAGAACGGGGCCACGCGCCTGTGCCCGGGGACCCACACCGCTGATCACTCGCCCATCCCCTTGCAGCACTACGACTCCATCCCGGCCGAGATGTCCAAGGGGAGCGTGCTCGTATGGGTAGGGAGTCTGTGGCACGGCGGCGGAGCCAACCGGACCGACCGGCGCCGGGTCGGAGTGGCGATGAATTACTGCGCCGGATTCCTGCGTCAGCAGGAGAACCAGCAGCTCGGTATCCCCGCCGCCACCGTGAAGGGCTTTCCCCGCCGGCTGCAGGAGCTGGTGGGTTATTCCATTTACAGCGGTCTCATCGGCCACATCGACAAGCAGCACCCAGGCAAGCTGCTTCTCGGGAGCGATGAACGAGCCGACCTCGTGTGGGACTACGCCAAGGTGGAGGCGACCTGACCCCGGAGGTCAGATTCTCAGAGGCGGCGGGCGGAATCGAACCGCCGTACGGGGCTTTGCAGGCCCCTGCCTAAACCACTCGGCCACGCCGCCGCAAGGAAGCGAGCCTATCGAATCGGACCCACCTTCTTGGAGGGGACGGGACCTTCTCTTCGTGCTCCGGGGCGGCGGGTCCGAGTCCGACGGTCGCCCGGTGGGGGCCGCCGCGCCCCGAGGCACGAACCGGGGGCCGGCGGGTGGTTGAATCAGACCATGCGGATCGCCCTCATCGCCCCACCGTGGACACCGATCCCACCTCCGCTCTACGGGGGGATCGAGCTGGTGGTCGACCAGATGGCGCGGGGCCTCGTGGCCGCGGGCCACGACGTCACCTTGTTCACCACGGGCGACTCCACCTGCCCGGTACCGAAGAAATGGGCCCTCGAGCACGCCGAGGGGATGCGCATCGGCATGGCCGTGCCCGAGTTGCGCCACGTGATCCATGCCTATGGCGCCGTGGCCGACCATGACGTGGTCCACGACCACACCGTGATGGGTCCCTTCTACTCCGAACGCTTCCCCGACCTCCCGGTGGTCACCACCATCCATGGACCGTTCAACGACGAGCTCACCGACCTCTACTCGGCCCTCGGCCCCCGCGTCCCCATCATCGCCATCTCCCACGCCCAGCACCGTGCCGCGCCGGACGTCCCTATTGCCCGGGTCATCCATCACGGTCTCGACGCGTCGGCCTTCCCCTTCGGTGACGGCGGGGGCGACGCCGACGGCGAGTATGTCGTCTTCCTGGGCCGCATGTCGGCCGACAAAGGAGCGCACCGGGCCATCGACATCGCCCGCGCCGCCGGTTTCCGGGTGCTGCTGGCGGCCAAGATGCGCGAACCGTGGGAGCGCGCTTACTTCGAACGGCAGGTGGAGCCGCTCCTCGGGCCCGACGCCGTCTATCTGGGCGAGGTGCCCCACGAGCGCAAGGTCGAGCTGTTGGCCAACGCCCGGGCCATGGTCTTCCCCATCCGCTGGAACGAGCCGTTCGGAATGGTCATGCTCGAAGCGATGGCCTGCGGGACTCCGGTCCTCGCCTTTCGCGAGGGGGCAGCGCCCGAGGTGGTGGACGACGGGACCACAGGATTCCTGTGCGACGACGACGACGCCATGGTCGAGGCCCTGGGGCGCATCGACGACCTGCGCCGGGAAGACTGCCGCGCCGCCGTCGAGGGCTACTTCTCGACCGAGCGCATGGTGGCCGAACACGTGGAGCTCTACGAGGAGCTGGCCAAGACCTGAGGACGGCATCGGACCCTGCCGACCGGGTCCCGGCGCCCGGGTGATGGCGCCCGGGTGATGGCGCCCGGATGATGGCGCCCGGAGTCACCGCCAACCGGCGCGACGACCACCCGGGAGCGGCCCCCAACGGGCTGGGAGGAGCAGATGCTCGAAGGACCAGATGTCAGTCGCGTTTGCGGGTGAAGAGGCGATAGAGGCGAATGGCCGCCACCACGACGACCACCAGGATCGCCACCTTGAAGGCGAACAGGAAGAGCCCGGCGGCGATGCGTAGCGCCCAGAGCAGAATGAAGATCCCGCCGACCACGGCGACGGCCACGATCACGGTGTCGACCAGACCGATCCCGGACCCGCTCTTCTTCTCCACTGCGCTCATCGTTTCCTCCGTGCCGATCCGACGGTGACGAGCACCATCACCGGCAAAAACCAGGTTACGCCTGGTCAGGCTGCCCGAGTACGCGGGCACCGGTGATACCGTCGCCCGTGTCTCTCCGCGCCGTGCGCCAAGAGCTTCTGGAGCGAACCGATCTCCACGGCGACGATTTCTGCCACGCCTTGTCCGACGCCACCGACACCTGGCTGGCGGGGCTCCTGCACCATGCGACGGGAGGCGACACCCACGGGATCGGGTTGGTGGCCGTGGGCGGTTACGGCCGGGGCGAGCTCGCCCCCGGCAGTGACCTCGACGTCGTGCTCGTCTACGAACGGCGGAGGGACATCGGAGCCATCGCCGACGCCGTCTGGTACCCGGTCTGGGACGAGGGGGTCCGCCTCGACCACTCCGTGCGGCGGCCGGGCGAAGTCCTCGAAGTGGCCGCCGAGGACCTGCGGGCCCAACTGGGCTGGCTCGACGGCCGGCTGGTGGACGGCGACGCCGAGGTCGTGACGCCCCTGCTCGGGCGCACCCTCGGTCTGTGGCGCTCCCGGGCCGGGTTCTGGCTGCCCGTCTTGGCCGAGCAGGTCGACGAAAGGCACCGCTCCCACGGCGACGTCGCCTTCCTCCTCGAACCCGATCTGAAGGAGTCGCACGGAGGGCTGCGCGACATCCATGTCGTCACCGCCGCCGCCCGGGCCGTTCCCGTCCTGGCCGAGGAGGTCGACCTCTCGAGCCTCGACGGACCGCGCGCCACACTCACCGCCGCACGGGTCGAGCTGCACCGGACGACGGGCCGAGCCACCGACCGGTTGCTGCTGCAGGAACAGGATCAGGTGGCCGCCGCCCTCGGCCTCGACGCCGACTCTCTCATGGCCGCCATCGCCGAAGCGGGGCGCACCGTGGCTTGGATCGCCGACGACGTGTGGCGGCGGCGCTCGCTGTGGGACAACGCCCGTGGCGGACGCAAACGCTGGCGCGTGGGGCGGCGGCCGAACACCGACGGCTCCGCCCCCGGCCCCGGTCCCGGCTCTTCGGGCAGCGAAGCGCGACAGGTGGAGCCCGGGGTGGCGCTCACCGGTGGGGGCGACACTCCCGGGAACATCGAGATGGTGGTGCTCGGCGCCGGCGCCGACGTGGCCGGGGACCCCGGTCTGCCCCTTCGGATCGCCGCCGTGGCCGCCGAACGCGATCTCCCCATCGCCCGGACCACCCTCGACGTCCTCGCCGCCGGATCTCCGGCTCCCCCCTCTCCATGGCCCGACGAGGTCCGCCAGGCGCTCGTGCGGACCCTTGCTGCCGGGGTCCCGGCCATCAGCGCCATCGAGGCCCTCGACCAGCGGGGACTGCTCACCCGGTTGATCCCCGAATGGGCGGCGGTGCGCAACAAGCCGCAACGCAATTCGTTTCACCGCTTCACCGTCGACCGCCATCTGCTCGAAGCGGCGGCCGAGGCCGCCCCCCTGGCCGTGTCCGTGAGTCGGCCCGATCTGCTCCTCGTGGGCGCGCTGCTGCACGACATCGGGAAGGGTTTCCCCGGGGACCACACCGACGTCGGCGTGGTGATCGTCGGCGAGATGGGCCGGCGCTTCGGTTTCACCGACGACGACACCGACATTCTGGTGAGCCTCGTGCGCAATCATCTCCTTCTTTCCGAGCTCGCCACCCGGCGCGACCTCGACGACCCGGCCACGGTCGACGCCGTGGTGAGCGCCGTCGGTGATCGGACCCGGCTGGAGCTGCTGGCCGGCCTGACCGAAGCCGACAGCCGGGCCACCGGACCAGCGGCATGGGGATCGTGGAAGGCCGGTCTGGTGGCCGAGCTGGTGCGGCGCACCGAGGCGCGCCTGGCCGGGGCCGAGACCCCGGTGCGCTCCTCGCTCGTCACCGACCGCCACCGGGGCTTCATGGACCAGGTGCAGAAGCTCGGTGGTCGGTCCATCGTGACGGCGAACGGACCCGACGTCACCGTGGTGGCCAAGGACCGTCCCGGTCTCCTGGCCACCGTCACCGGCGTCTTCTCCCTCCACGGTCTCGACGTCCGGTCAGCCGATCTGACCGTGGAAGGCGATTTCGCCGTGGAGCTCTTCGTGGTGGAGCCGTCCCGGCGCCGGTGGCCCGACTGGAAGCTCGTGGCCGACGAGATCGACGCGACGCTGCGCGGCACGCTGCCTCTCGAGAAGCGTCTGGCCGAACAGGCCCGGGCCTATGCCGTCGATCAGCGAGCGACGTCGCCGCGTCCCATTCCCACCGAGGTGAGGACGGTGGACGCCGCCTCGGCCACCTCCACCGTGATCGAGATCCGTGCCGCTGACTCGGTGGGTCTGCTCTACCGCGTCACCTCGGCGCTGTTCGCCCTCGAGCTCGACGTGGTGGCCGCCCGGGTCTCCACCTTCGGTCACGAGGTGGTCGACGCCTTCTACGTCCATGACCGCGCCGGCGCAACCAAGGTCACAGACCCCGAGCGGATCAGACGCATCGAGGACGAGGCGCGCCGTGCCGTCATGGCCGTGCCGACATGACAGTGACGTCAGAGAGGGCCCAGCCGACATACCGAGCCCAGCCGTCGTAACAGGCACAGCCGTCGTCGCAGGCACGGCCGCCAGGCACGGCCGGCCACGCTGTTCTGCCTGCGAATTTCTTCACGAATTTCTTCCCGAATTTCATGCCGGGGTGACCTGACCGGTCACAGGGCGCTGGTACCATCCAGGCTGAGGAGATTGGTCGATCACATGCCGGACGTACCTCAACATCGCAGGCGCGACTCCCGGCACACCGGGATCATCGTGTCCATCGTCGTCGCCGCCGTTCTCCTCGTCGGCGTCTCCACCGCTCTCGTGGTGTCGAGGGTCGGGACGACGAAGGCCAGCGCCACCACGGCGGCCAAGAGCAACTCGCATCGACCCCTGAGCGTGATGTTGACCAACCCGGCGCCGGCGGCGGCGGCCGTGGCGCTCGACGCGCCGATCAGCATTCACTTCACGGTGGCGCTGGCGGACGACAGTCCTCCGCCCACTCTGGTGCCCTTGGTCCCCGGAACGTGGGTCCAGAGCCGGCCCGGCACCCTCGCCTTCGACGCCACCGGCACCCTCGCACCCGGTGTGACCGAGACCCTCACCGTTCCCGGGGGGCCGACGGGCATCGAAGGGGCCCAGGGTCAGCGGCTCAGCCAGTCGCTTCATGTCATGTTCACCACCGCCGCCATGTCGACGCTGCGCGTACAGCAGCTCCTGGCTCAGCTCGGCTTCCTGCCCGTCTCCTTCACCCCCGCCGGCACGACGGCGGTACCACCGAACGAGATCGGCGTGGCGCAGCTCGGGACGTTCTCGTGGCGCTGGAGCACGCTGCCCGGCTCCTTCATGGCGCTGTGGTCACCGGGTGAGAACAACATCGTCACCCAGGGCGCCATCATGTCGTTCGAGAGTCAGCACAACATGACCACCGACGGGTTGGCCGGACCGAAGGTGTGGGACTCGCTCATCCTGGCCGCGGCGGCCGGGCAGCTGGACACGAGCGGCCACTACGACTTCGTCGAGGTGTCGACATCGGTGCCCGAGCACGCCGACGTCTGGCGTGACGGACAGCTCGTCTACAGCACCCTGGCCAACACCGGTATCGAGGCGGCGCCGACGGAGAAGGGCACCTGGCCCGTCTACGCCCGCTACACCTCGACGACGATGAGCGGGACCAACCCCGACGGATCGAAGTACAACGACCCCGGTATCCCCTGGGTGAGCTACTTCCACGGCGGCGACGCCCTGCACGGCTTCATCCGCTCCTCCTACGGTCAGCCCCAGAGCCTGGGCTGTGTGGAGCTGCCGCCGGCCCACGCCGAGGTGGTCTTCCCCTACACCCCGATCGGCACGCTCGTCACCGTCGCCTGACCGGCGCCCCGCTCACCGTCGCCTGACCGGCGCCCTGCTCACCGTCGCCTGACCGACGCCCTCTTCACAGACAGAAGCCCGTCACACCCCGTGGATGGCCCAGAACTGGGCTCCGGTGGCGATGAGCTGGACGGCGATGGCGGCCAACAACAGACCCACGATGCGCGAGGTCAATTCGATCCCGTTGTCGCGCAGCAGGCGGCTCAAGAGGCCCGAGAAGCGCAGGACCAGATAGAGAAGGAGAAGGACGCCGGCCAGGGCGCCGAGGACGGTAAAGACCTGGCCCACGCCGTGGGCGCGGCGGACGTAGACCATGGTGGCGGCGATGGCCCCCGGTCCGGCCAGAAGGGGCGTGCCCAGGGGGACGAAGGCGACATTGGCCGAGCCCGGCAGGCGGCCCTGACCGGGTGCCGGCGGGTGGAGCAGTTCCAAGGCGGCGGCCCCGAGGATGAGGCCGCCGGCCACCTCCAACGCGGCCACCGAGATGCCGAGGAGGTGGAGAACCTCCTGGCCGAAGAGGGCGAAGCTGTAGACCACGGAAGCGGCCACGGCGGCGGCCTGGAGGGCGGCCCGGTGTTGCTGGGCGGGCTTCTGGTCACGGGTGAGAGAGAGAAAGACGGGGACGTTTCCCACCGGGTCCATGACCACCAGGATGGTCACGAAGGCCGAGGCGAAGAGCTTCATCGCGTGGGTGCGGGCGGGGCCGAGGGAAACAGCGGTGGGCGTCGCTCGCGCACGGCGGCCAGGCCCTCGCGGGCGTCGGGGCCGAGGAAGCCGAGCATCTCGAGGGCGACCGATTCACCGAAGGCGGGGAGGGCCTGGACGAGCCACTGGTTCATGACCCGCTTGGTCCACTGCACGGCGGTGGCGCTGCCCGCGGCCAGCCGGCCGGCGATCTCGAGCGCTTCGGGCAGGACCTGATCGTCGTCCACGCAGCGGGTGACGAGGCCGATCCGCTCGGCCTCGGCGCCGTCGACGAAGTCTGCCGTCATTAGGTAGTACTTGGCCTTGGCCATGCCGCAGAGCAGGGGCCAGACGAGCGCAGCGTGGTCGCCGGCGGCCACCCCCAACCGCGCGTGTCCGTCGGAGATCCGCGCCGTTCGTCCCATGATGCTCACGTCGGCCAGGAGCGCCACGGCCAGACCGGCCCCCACGGCCACGCCGTTGATGGCCGAGATGATCGGTTTCTCCGCCGCCAGCATCTTCTCGACCACGGCCCGGGCGTCGCGCCACTGGGCCAGAAGCGCCCCGTAGTCGTCCATCATCTCCTCGATCATCTCGAGGTCCCCGCCGGCGCTGAAGGCGCGGCCCGCCCCCGTGACGACCGCCACCCGGGCGTCGTCGTCGGCGTCGATGACGGCCCAGAGCGCCCCCATCTCGTGATGCATCCGGACGTTGGCCGCGTTGAGGACGTCGGGCCGGTTCAAGGTGACGAGGACGACGCCGCCCGGCCGGTGCTCGAAGGAGAGATGCTCGAAGTCCCCGTAGTCCCCTATCGACCCCGCACCCTGTGCCATCGGCCCCACCCTACGATGTGGCCTATGTCCAGGCATTCGGTGCGCGCCGCCGCGGACCGGGCCCCGGAGATGCCCGAGATCGAGGTGTCGATCGAGTCCTACGCCGCGCTGGGGCGCTCACTGGCCACGGAGCTGCCCCGGCTCACCCGCTCGCTTCCTGAGATCGATGTGCCCCTGGGTTTCGTGGCCGGCGCGGCGAGCCCCGTCCCTGCGGACCAGGCCACGGCGGCCGCCGTCGCCGGAGCTTGGTTGGAGGTCATCGAGGACGCCGGTCATTTCCCCTGGTTGGAAACGCCCGGACGGGTCCGAGCCGCACTCGACCGGTTGGTGGGCGGGTCGGGGGCGTCAGAGGCGGGCGACGGCGACCACTAACGTCGGCGGCCGTGGAAGCCCCGGCCATCGTCACCGAGGACATCGGCCGGCTCTTCGATGACTACTGGGCCGTCGACGGCGTCGACCTCTCCATTGCCCCGGGCGAGATCTACGGGTTCTTGGGCCCGAACGGGGCCGGGAAATCAACACTCGTCCGGATGCTCTGCACGTTGCTCCGGCCCTCGAGGGGAAAGGGCTTCGTGGCCGGCCACGACGTGGCCCGCCAACCCGAGCTCGTCCGGTTGCAGATCGGGGTGGCTCTGCAAGACGCCGCCCTCGACGACAGGCAGACCGGTCGGGAACTGCTCGACCTGCAGGCCCGGCTCTACGGGCTGCGCCGTGACGAACGACTGGCCCGGGTGGCCCAGGTGCTCACCCTGGTCGACATCGGATCGGCCATCGACCGGCAGATCCACACCTACTCGGGCGGGATGAAGCGCCGTCTCGACCTCGCCGCGGCGCTGATCCACGACCCCCAGATCCTCTTCTTAGACGAACCGACGACGGGTCTCGACCCCGAAAGCCGCGCCGCGGTGTGGACCGAGGTCCGGGCGTTGCAGCGCGAGCGCGGCACCACCATCTTCCTCACCACCCAGTACCTGGAGGAGGCGGACGAGCTGGCCGACAGGGTAGGGATCATCTCGCGCGGCCACCTGGTGGCCGAAGGCAGCCCCGATGCGCTCAAGAAGACGGTGGGCACCGACGTGATCGTGGCCCGGGTGAGCGAGATGCCGGCCGAGGCCGTGACGGCGCTGCGGGCCGTGCCGGGCGTGGAAGAGGTGGTCTGCCGGGGCGACGAGCTGATGATCCACGCCGGCGACGGCGCCGGGGCCATGAGCCCGGTGGCCCTGGCCCTGCACGCGTCGGGGACACGGGTGTTGAGCCTGACCCTGCGCACCCCCACCTTGGACGACGTCTTTCTGCAACTGACCGGAGCCCATCTCGAAGCCGACGAGGCCACCACCGATGCCATGGCCGAGACCGAGGCCGCCGAGACCGAGGCGGCGGAGACCGACGCCGCTGACAGCGCGGCGGCGGGCGTGAGCCCAGGATCTCCCGGAGGCCCGCCGTGACCGATCTCGCTCTCCCGCCGGCGACGACCCGGGTGACGGCGCGGCCGGCGGGCTTCGTGGTCGACCTCTTCTCGGTGGCCCAGCGCGCCGTCAGGCAGATCCCCCGGGAGCCGGCCTCTGTCATCCCCGCCCTGATCGTGCCCATCTTCTTCTACGTCTTGAACATCGGCGCGCTGTCCAAGGTGACCGGGGCCGCCGCCCATATCGACTTCAAGTCCTTCGAGTTGCCCGTGGCCGTCGTCTTCGCCGTCACCGGCGTCTCGCGCGCCTCCTCGCTCGTCACCGACATCCAGAACGGCTACTTCGACCGGTTGACGATCACCCCCGTCCGCCGACTGCCCCTGCTGCTGGGGCTGATGATGGCCGACCTGGCCCTCGTCATGGCCCTGGCCATCCCCGTCTTACTCGTCGGCCTCGGCCTCGGCGTCCACTTCCGGACCGGGGTGCCGGGCATGGTCCTCTTCGTCGTGCTCTCGGGGATCTGGGGCCTCGTCTTCACCGGCCTCCCCTACGCCATCGCCCTCAAGACCGGGAACCCGGGGGCGGTGAACGCCAGCTTCGTCCTCTTCTTCCCCATCACCTTCTTGAGCACCACATTCGTGCCCAAGGCGGCGCTCGAGGGCTGGCTGCGGACGGTGGCCACCTACAACCCGATGACCTACATCCTGGCCGGGCTCCGGGCCCTCGTCTCGGAGCCCTGGAGCCTGTCCACCGTCACCGCCGTGGGCGACGCCGTTCTGGCCGTGGTGGCCTTCGGCCTGGTCTCGATCACCCTGGCCCTGCTCGCCCTGCGGGGCCGGGTCCGCCGCCCCTGACCGAGCCGATGGTGCTGACGGGCCGCTGAGCGTGGCTGCCATCACCGACCTCCCCTCCAGCAGATCGGCTTCCCCCCAAAAGTTGGCCAACGAAATTTCACTAGTTGTGTGGTATTAGCCACTATCTGCGTCTATCTTGGGCGAAGGCCCGCGACCCAGACGCGGGCACGAGCCGGGCGGGGAGGTTCCATGACGCAGACAACGGCCTCGGGCCAGGAAACCGAGGCGGTCCTCGTCGGGTCCCTGGCCGCCTTCTCCCTGCCCGACGTCCTCGTCCTGGCCGCCGCCTCGGCGGTGGCGGGCCGCCTGGCCGTCACCGCTCCCGGGGTGGACGGCCATCTCTGGATCGACGACGGCGACCTGACGGGCTTCTTGGCCGGGGACGCAGCGACCCTGACCGATGCCGTCTTCGATCTGGCCCTCGTCACCGACGGCTGGTTCTCCTTCTTCCCCGGCGGCGAAGCCCCCGCCCCCGCCGGCCGCCGACCCGTCACCGACGTCCTGGCCGAGGTGGAGCCCCAGGTGACCGAGTGGAACGAGCTCGTCGGCCGGGTCTCGCTCGACGGCATCGTCCACCTCTCGCCCAACGCCCCTGGCGCCGAGGTCCAGATCCGCGCCGACCAGTGGCACCTCCTCACCACCATCAGCACCTCCGGTAGCCGGGTCCGCGACGTCCTCGACGCCATGGGATCGCAGTACGTGGTGGCGCTCCGCCTCGTCTGCGAGCTCCTCGAGGTGGGCCTGATCGAGACCGTGGCCTTCACCCCCGCCCACGACCACATGCCGGGGCCCCCCGCCATGGCCAACGCTCCCACCTCGGCCACCGCCTTCCCGGGCGCCTCCTGGGTCCCGTCGCGCGCCGAGGCCGGCTCGGCCACGAACGGCCAGCCCGTCCCGCCGTCGGAGGTGGAGGTCCTGCCCCCGCCCACCCCGGGCGAGCCCTGGGTCCCGCCGCCGCTCGGCCACGAGCCCGTCTCCAGCCAGAACGGCCAGAACGGCTGGTCCGCTTAACCGGGCTCCCGGCTCAACCCAGCCGGCTCAACCCAGCCGGCTCAATCCAGCACCCGGCGGCGAAAGCCCCGCATCCCGAGCCAGGTGAGCCCGGCGCCGATCACGATCAGCACACCCATGCTCACCGGCCACGCCATGTGCTCGATGTTCGGCGTGATGGCGCCGCGCAGGCCTTCGCTCACATAGACGAGCGGGTTGGCCAGGATCACGATCTGCAACCACCGGATCGGGTGCAGCGCCGCCCACGGGTAGTAGATGCAGCCGAGGAAGGTGATGGGGATCACGATCAGGGAGAAGATGAGCGGAACCTGACGGGGATTCCAGCCGGTGCCGATGGCCAGCCCGAGCGCACCGGCGGACAGACACGACACGATGATCTCGGCCACCAGCAGCGGGAAATTCACGTGGGGATGCACGTTTGCGTTGGGGAAGAACAGCACCATGGGGAAGACGATCACCGCCGCCAGCACCGCCTGCATGGCCCCGAAGAGGATCTTCTCGAACGCCACCAGGGACGTGGGTAGCGGCGCCATCACTCGGTCCTCGATCTCGCGGGTCTGGGCGAACTCGTTCACCAGAGGCAGCCCCACGGCCTGGATCCCCTGGAACATGATGGCCACCGCCACGAGGCCCGGCAGCAGCACCGTGCCGAAGCTGGATTTCCCCGGCCCGTGGATCTGGGCCCCGATGTTGGGAAAGACGTAGAGGAAGACGAAGACGAACAGAAAGGGCTGGATCACCGTCCGCAACAGGAACTGCGTCATGCTCCGGCTGAGCACCCTGGTGTCGCGCACGATCAGTCCCCAGAAGGCGGCCCGGTAGCTGACCCGGGCCGTGCTCCTCGCCACCGTCCTCGGCTCGCTCACGCCGCTCGTCACGGAACTAGTCACGAAGCGCCCTCCCGGTCAGTTGGATGAAGACGGTCTCGAGCGTCGGTTCGGCCACGGCCAGGTCGGCTAGACCGAAGCCCAGGGCCGACTGGACGATGCCCGGCAGCGGCCCCTCGCGCTCGGCCAGGTAGACGAGTACCTCGTCCTCCACCACCTCGGCCCGGTCGACACCGGGAAGCACCGACAGCGCCGTCACGGCACCGGCCCGGTCCCCGTCGAGCCGCAGCGTCACCACCGTCTCCACCCCCACCTGACGCTTCAGCTGCTCGGGCGTGCCCATGATGAGGATCTCGCCGTGGTCGATCACGGCCAACCGGTCGCACAGGCGATCGGCCTCCTCCATGTAGTGGGTGGTCAGGATCACGGTCGTCCCTTCGTCGTGCAGGGCCCCGAGCACCTCCCACAGCGCGATCCGGCTCTGGGGGTCGAGACCCGAGGTGGGCTCGTCCAAAAAGAGCACCACCGGTCGGTGGGCGATGGACCGCGCCACCTGCAGCCGCTGGGCCATCCCTCCCGACAGCGCCATCACACTGGCCCCGGCCCGGTCGGTCAGTCGGAAGGTCTCGAGCAGCTCCTGCGCCCGGGCCTTGGCGTCGCGGTGGCTCATCCCGAAGTAGCGGCAGTGATACTGCAGGTTCTCGGAGACGGTGCAGCTGCGGTCGAGGGTGTTGAACTGGGTCACCACTCCAATCCGGCCCCGCGCCCCGGGGGGATCGGCCCGGACGTCGATTCCGTCGACGCTCACCCGACCGGCGGAGGGCACCACCCGGGTCGTGCACATCCCCACCGTCGTGGTCTTCCCCGCCCCGTTCGGCCCTAACAGCCCGAAGATCTCGCCCCGGGCCACCTCCAGGTCGATGCCCCGCACGGCGTCGACCGGCGGCGGCCCGGCGTAGTGCTTGGAGAGCTTCTCGACCACCACGGCGGCGTCGGCCACGACTACGTTCCGGCCAGTCGGCCCACCACCGGGGCCAGGGTCTCCCAGGCGTCGCTCTCCACCGAGAAGTAGCTGATCCCGTACTCCCGGCGCCGCCACTCGAGCTCCTCGGCCATCTCGTCGAGCGTTCCGATCAGCGCCAGCGGGATGTGCCGGGCCTCGTCGGGATCGATCCCGAGAGCAGGCGCCATGGCGTCGATCACCGACTGGGCGTCGTCGGTCACCATCACGAAGCCGATCAGCGTGTTCAGCTCGATCTGCTCGAAGCGGGCCCCGGCCGCCTCCTTCACCCAGCCGATCTTCTGCCTGGTGGCGTCGGGGGTGGCGTTCGTGGCCGCTTCGGGACCGGCCGTCCCCGCCCGCAGGTTCACGTTGATGCTCACGATCTCGGCATGACGCCCGGCGATACCGAGCACCCGTTTCCCCCCGCCGCCGATGATCAGCGGCGGCCGCGGTCGCTGGGCCGGCCGGGGCGTGGCCGTGTGCTCGGTCACCGTGTAGTGCTCGCCGGAGAAGGAGAAGGCGCCCTCTGACTCGAGCAGTCCGGTGATCACGGCCAGGCCTTCTTCGAAGCGGTCCACCCGCACGGCGGGATCGTCGTAGGAGATACCCGACTCGTCGTAGTCGCTGCGCATCCACCCCGCTCCGAGACCGAGCTCGAGCCGTCCTCCGGACAGCAGGTCGATGGTGGCCGCCTCCTTGGCCAGCACCAGCGGATGCCGGTAGTCGTTGTCGAAGACGAGGGCCCCCACCCGCAGCGTGCTGGTGGCGTCGGCCGCCGCCATCAGGGCCGGCACCGGGGCCAGCTGGTCGCCGAAATGATCGGGCATCAGCAGCGTCGAGAACCCGAGGTCCTCGGCCTTGCGGGCCTGGTCGACCCAGCTCCGGGCGTCGGTGGCGCCCGACAGCTGGGCGGCGAAGCGAAACGGTCGGGAGTGAGCCATCTGTTCTGACTACCACAGCGGCACTACAGTCCGGCGAAATCGACGCCATCGCCGGGCGCACCATGGCCGGGCGCACCGAGGGAAAACGGAGCCGGCCATGAACACGGGAGCGTCGTCCGGTCCACCGACCTGGATGCCGGCGGCGGTGGGATCGGCCTACCGCCACGGCAGCGACAGCGCCGAGGATCTCGTCTCGGGCCGGGCCTGGGCGGGGATGCTCGAGGCCCTCGGACGCGCCGGATCGGTGCTCGCCTCGGACCGCGCCCCCACGGGACCGGTCGACCAGGCGGCCGGCTACCGCCATCTGCTCGTCTTACTGGCCCTGGCCGTCGACGAGGCGCTGCGGCCGTCGGACCCGTATGACCCCACCTTCAGTCCGGCCAACGTCGACAACATCCTCAAGTGGGGCATGGACTGCCCCGACGCCGCCTACACCGGCGCCGCTGTCCGCCCCGATGCCACCTACCGGATCACAGGACACCCGGAGTCGGTCCGCTACCTCGGCTTCCAGGTCATGTCGGGCATCGCCAACTCCGGCAACATCGTGGCCGACGACCTCGACATGGCGGCCGACGGCACCTTCGAGATCCACCTCTCGGCCGACCGGCGACCGGGGAACTGGATGGAACTGCCGTCGGGGTCATCCTCTGTCGTCGTCCGCCAGTTCTTCTACGACTGGGACACAGAACGCGCCGCCCGCCTCGAGATCGAGTGCCTCGAGCGCCCGATGCCCATCGCTGCACCGCCCGGCACCGAGGTCCTCTCGGCCGCCGGCGTGGCCCGCCAGCTGACGGCGCTCGGCCAGTTCGTCGAATCGAGCATCGCCTTCTGGTTGGACATCGAGGAAGCGGGACGGGCCGAGGGGCTGAACATCTTCCGCACCCCCGCGGCCCTCACCGCCATGGGGGCGGCGGCCGAGAACGTGAGCGTCTGGGGCTCGTGGCAACTCGACCCCGACCAGGCCCTCGTCGTCGAGGTCACCCCACCCGACGCGCTCTACTGGAGCGTCTCGCTTGGCAACCACTGGTGGGAGACCATCGACTACGCCAACCACCAGTCGTCTCTGAACGGCCATCAGGCCGTCCTCGACCCGAACGGCGTCTTCCGGGCTGTGGTGGCCCACCACGACCCGGGGGTGGCCAACTGGCTCGACACGGCCGGCCACGGCCAGGGGGCGATGATCTTCCGCTGGCTGCGCGCGGCGGGCGCCCCGGTGCCGGCCACCCGCGTCGTGGCCTTCTCCGACCTGGCCGGCGCCTTGCCCCCCGACACGGCCCGGGTGGACCCCGAGACGCGGGCGGCCATCATCGCCCGGCGCCGCTCGGCCGTGCGCCGGCGCTTCCCCCGTTAGAGCAGTTCCCCCGAGAGAGCAGTTCCCCCGACAGAGGAGGCGGCCATGGACCTGGGCTACAGCAATGCCACCGCGGCGGTCACCGGAGGGACGAAGGGCATGGGCCGCGCCATCGCCGAGTGCCTCGCCACCGAGGGGGCGCGCGTGGCCGTGCTGGCGCGCGGGCGTGAGGCGCTCGACGAGACGGTCGACACCCTGCTTCGCCTCGGCAGTCCCGACGCGCTGGGACTGGAGGTCGACGTGTCCGACACCTTCATGGT
This sequence comes from Acidimicrobiaceae bacterium, assembly GCA_003151475.1. Classification (GTDB taxonomy): domain Bacteria; phylum Actinomycetota; class Acidimicrobiia; order Acidimicrobiales; family UBA8190; genus Palsa-661. The sequence continues at coordinate 22,435 of PLXQ01000059.1, forward strand.
GGACGCCGCCTTCACCGCCATCGATCTGCGCTGGAACGCACTGAATGTCCTCGTCAACACCGTGGGCCCCGGCGCCGGGCGCTTCGAGCACCTGACCGACGCCGACTGGCTGGCCGCCTTCGAGCTCGGATGTCTCTCGGCCGTGCGCTGCGTCCGCGCCGCCCTACCGCTGATGCGCCGGGCCGAGTGGGCCCGTATCGTCAACTTCTCGGCCCACTCCATCCAGCGCCAGAGCGAGATCCTCCCCGCCTACACCGCCTCCAAGGCGGCCCTGGCCAGCGTGTCCAAGAACCTCTCCAAATCCCTCGCCCCCGAAGGGATCCTGGTCAACACCGTGAGCCCGGGAACGATCGTCACGGCCAGCTTCACCGAGAACCTGCGCGACGTCTTTGTGGCCCGGGGCCTCGACGCCTCTGATCCCCACGACGTGATGCGCTGGATCGACGAGGTCTTCCACCAACCGGCCGATATCGGCCGGGCCGGCCTGCCCGAGGAGATCGCCACCGTCGTGGCCTTCTTGGCCTCGCGCCGAAACGGCTACGTCACCGGCGCCAACATCAACGTCGACGGCGGCTCGGACTTCGTCTGATGCTCGACCCTGACGCTCTCGTGGCGGCGGCTGTCACCGAGACGGGCCTGGAGGACTTCGGCGCTGACAGCTTCCGCCCCGGCCTCGACCGCCTGGTCGACGCCCTAAGACGCGAGGCGAAGCTCACGGCTCTCGGTGAGGAGATCCTCGGCATGCGACTGCGCATGCTGCTGGCCAACCGACTGCGCATCGAGGACGTCTACCGCCGGAACCCGGCCATCGACGACGAGCCCGTCGACGGTCCGCTGTTCATCATCGGCCTGCCCCGCACAGGGACCACGGCGCTGAGCCAACTGCTGGCTCTCGACCCCCAGATCCGCTCGCTGCGGTTGTGGGAGTCGAGTAGCCCCGTCCCCCCGCCCGAGGCGGCCACCGAGCACACCGACCCCCGTATCGCCGAGACGGCCCAGGGCCTGGCCCTCATGTACGAGACCTTCCCCCGCATGGCGTCTCTGCACCATGAGACGGCCACCGGCCCCACCGAGTGCCAGGACCTCCTGGGCATGGATTTCCGCACGGCCCATTTCGACGGCATGGCCCATGTCCCGAGCTACACCGACTGGGTCCTCGGCTGCGACATGCTCCCCGCCTACCGCTTCCACCGCCGGGTGCTACGGCTCCTGCAGTGGCACTGCCCGCCGCGACTGTGGCACCTGAAGACGCCGGTCCACATGCTGGGCCTCGACGCCCTCGACGCCCACTACCCGAACGCCCGTTTCCTGTGGACCCATCGCGATCCGGCCGAGGTCCTCGCATCGCTGTGCAGCCTGGTCGGATATGTCCGCAGTTGGGTGAGCGACGGCGATGACTCGGCCGAGTTGGGCCACCAGCAGACACAGCTCTGGAGCGAGGCCCTGCGCCGGGCCATGGCCTTTCGCGACAACGTGGCCTTTCGCGACAAAGGGGGCGAGCACCGTTTCGCCGACGTCTCTTTCGCCACCCTCAACGCCGACCCGCTCTCGACCATTGGTGGGGCCTACGAGAAACTCGGACTGAACCTGTCCGACGAAGCAGCGCGGCGCATGCAGGCCTGGTCGACGGAGAACCGTCAGGGATCGCACGGCGTGCACGAATACGCCCTGGCCGACTTCGGCATCGCCACCGACGTCGTGCGGGAGAGCTTCCGCTTCTACACCGACCGCTTCGCCGTCGACATCGACGGCCGTTAAGAAGCGCCCGGCAAAGGCCGACACCGTAACCGTGCATCTCGGTGTCGTCCTCGCCCTGTTCGTGGTCTTCGGCGGATTGGCGGCCGCCCGGGGATTTCGTTGGAAGAGGCAACGCCGAGCCGATGACGAGCGCCCCGTGCAGAAGGACCTCGCCTCCCGGCGACACCACTTCCGGGGATCGCTCGACGTGGAGCTGGTCCAGCACCCGAAGGACGACGATCCGCCCGGGCCCCCATGACACGGGCAGGTCACCACCGGGAGACGCCCACCGTCTGTCGGGAAGCGGCTGTGGCCGGAGACGTCCTGCCGCTTACGGGATACGACAGATGACCACAGGCGAGTTGGTCGTCGATCGCGTCGCATCCTGAGAGATCGTCACCGTCGTCGGGTTCACCACCGATGCAATGGTGGTGTTGTCGAGGATGAACAGACCGGCGATGTAGGACCCGACATCCGAAGAGCTGAAATCGGCATGGCCGACGTGTGTCGGTAGACCCTGTGTGCCCGTCGATGCGGTGTGGCAGTGTCTCATCGTGAGCGGCACTCGGGTCTACCTGGTGGATGGGACCTACGAGCTCTTCCGGCACTTCTTCGGAGCCCCACCGCGCTCGGGAGCGCACGGCACCGAGATCGCTGCCGTGCGCGGTGTGCTCTCCACCGTGGTGGCCATGCTGGGCGACGGCGCCACCCATATCGGCGTGGCCACCGACCATGTGATCGAGTCCTTCAGAAATGACATGTGGCCCGGTTACAAGACGGGCAGCGGGATCGACCCCGTCCTGCGCGCCCAGTTCCTGCCGCTCGAGGAAGCCCTCGACGCCCTCGGCGTCTACGTCTGGCCCATGGTCGATCTCGAAGCCGATGACGCGCTGGCCTCGGGGGCGGCGGTGGCGGCCGACGACCCCGCCGTCGAGCAGGTCATCATCTGCACCCCGGACAAGGACCTGGCCCAGTGCGTGGTGGGCCAACGGGTGGTGCAACTCGACCGCCGGGCGGGCACCATCGCCGACGCGGACGGTGTCCGGACCAAGTTCGGCGTCGACCCGGCATCGATTCCCGATTGGCTGGCCCTGGTGGGTGACAGCGCCGACGGCTTCCCGGGCCTGGCCGGCTGGGGCAAGAAGACCGCCGCCGTCGTCCTGGCCCACTACGGCCATATCCCCGACATCCCCGACCGGGCCGCCGACTGGGAGCCCCGCGTGGTGAGAATGGTGCGCGGGGCGGCCACCCTGGCCGCCCGCCTGGCCGAGGAACGAGCCACGGCGATGCTCTTCCGTGATCTGGCCACCTTGCGGGTGGACCGCACCCTCCTGGCCTCCGTCGACGACCTCACCTGGCGGGGTCCCACCCCGGCCTTCGCCGACATCTGCCGGAACCTCCGGGACCCGGGCCTGGCCGAGCGGGCCGCTGCCCTCCGTCCGTCCTGAGAGAACTCCCAGCTCAGCTGGCCTTTCCTCCCCGGCGCGGGCCGTAGCGCGCGCCGCGGGAGAGTCGTGGGCCGGCGCCGCTCAAGGCGCCCGAAACTTCCGCCGATGACTTCGGAACACATGCGGAGGTACGGAGTCGAGGGGGACTCGCGGATGCTCACGGCACGACGTCGAGGCGTACACACACAGCCCCCCTTCGACGCGGACGCGCTCGTCTCATCGCACAGCGCCGTCGCGTTGATGCCACCGGTTCCGGCGGGCGTGACCGGGTCCGCCGAGGCCAGGGGCCGAGGCCCGGTACCTGCGGCCGGCGCGGCCGTCCGATCTCGGGGTGCGACGGCCGGAGCGTTACCCGAGTCGACGGGCCGGAAACTCCACACGCTGGGCCCGCGCATCTTGAGCTACTCCATGGGGCCGGCCGCCTTCGCCATCCTTCTCATCCTGCGGCGCCTCGGACTGGTGGCGCACGTTTCGGTCTTTCTGTACCTCGCCATCTTCGCCGGCATGCCGGCGCTGAGCACCTTCATCGAGTCGTTCTACCGTCGCCATCCGACACGGTTCCGGCTCCATCTGCGCGTCGCCTTTCACACCGCCTCGGTCACCACCGTGATCTACCTGACCGGGTGGGGTCCTGTGGTCATCGGGGCCTATGCCTTCGTGGCTCTCGAGAACATCTCCCAGAGCGGATCGCGCACCTGGCGGCTGGCGGCATTCTGGAGCCTCCTCGACATCGCCGTGGCTCAGATCGGCATCTGGCAGGGCTGGGTGCCCTCGTATCTTTCGGTGGCCAAGGCCGAGACCCTCGGCCTCATGGGCGCCTTCGTCCTGGTCTTCGTCATCCGCATGGCGGGGGCCACCAGCGAACAGAAGGAACAGGCGGAGGCCTCACTCCGCACGAGCGAAGAGCGGTTCCGCTCCCTCGTCCAGAACTCCTCGGACACGACCCTCGTCCTCGGCGCCGCCGGCGTCATCCTCTACGCCAGTCCGGCGGCCCGGTCCCTGCTCGGGCGCGAACCCGACGAGCTCATCGGCCTTCGAGCGTCGGAGTTAGTCCACCCCGAGGACCGGGAGTGGACGGAGCCGACGCTGGCCGATCTGCTCAAGACCGAGGTCGTCATCGATCCCGTGCAGTTCCGCATGCAACACGCCGACGGGACGTGGCGCTACGCCGAGGCGGTGGTCACCGACATGCGTGCCCGCTCGTCGGTGGGTGGATACGTCATCAACGTCCGCGACATCACCGAACGCAAAGAGGCCGAGGACAAACTGGCCCACCAGGCTCTGCACGATTCGCTCACCGGGCTGCCCAACCGCCTGCTCCTGGTCGACCGCCTCCGCAGCGCCATCGCCCGCGGCACCCGCCACGACGGTCCGCCGCCCGTGGTCATGTTCCTCGATCTCGACCGCTTCAAGCTGGTGAACGACAGCCTGGGCCACGGCGCCGGTGACGAGCTGTTGGTGTGCGTGGCCGACCGGCTCCGCGCCGTCGTGCGGACCTCGGACACCTTGTCGCGTTTCGGCGGCGACGAATTCGTGATCCTCTGTGAGGGTATGGCCAGCCAGGACGCCGTCATGGCCCTGGCCCAGCGGGCCATGATGGCCATCGACGAGCCCTTCGTGATCAACGGAGAGAAATTCCACATCGGCGTCAGTATCGGCGTGGCCTTCGTCGACGACGACGGCCCCAGTCCCGAGGAATTGCTTGGCGACGCCGACTACGCCATGTACCTGGCCAAGGCCCGCAGCGGCCAGGGCCGGGTCCAGCTCTTCGACCAAGCCACCCGGGCCGTGGCCCGTCAGCGGGTGCATACCGAGACGGCGCTGGCACGCGCCCTCGAACGCGAGGAGCTCGTCGTCTACTACCAGCCCATCGTGGAGACGGCCACGCGTCGCTGGGTCGGTGTGGAGGCGCTCTTGCGCTGGGAGCATCCGACACGGGGCCTCTTGGCCCCGGCCGCCTTCCTCGACGTGGCCGAGCAGACGGGCCTGATCGTCCCCATCGGGGAATGGGTGCTGTCCGAGGCGTGCCGCCAGGTCCAGCATTGGAATCGCAGCCTTCCCCCCGACGAGCACCTGGCCGTCAGCGTGAACCTGTCGGGCCGCCAGCTCACCGAGCCCGACCTGGCCCGGACCATCGCCTCTGCCCTGGAAAAGGCCTCCATCGACCCCCAAGCCGTGCGCCTGGTTCTCGAAGTGACAGAGACACTGTTGCCCACCGACGAATACGAGGCCCGCTGTCGCCTCATCGAGCTGCACGAGATGGGCATCCAGCTGGCCATCGACGACTTCGGCACCGGCTACTCGTCGCTGCGCTACGTCCGTGACCTTCCCATAAGCACCATCAAGATCGACCGCTCCTTCGTCTCGGGTCTCGGAAACTCCGACCACGACGAGGCCATCGTCACCGCCGTCACCCAACTGGCCACGACCTTGGGTCTGCGGGTGGTCGCCGAAGGGGTCGAGACCGAGTCGCAATTCGCCTTTCTGTCCCGCGTGGGTTGCGACTACTCCCAGGGCTATCTCTTCGGCCGCCCCCAACCCCCCGAGCGCTGCCTGGTGCCGGGCATGATGCAGGTGGGCTCCACGCTCGAGACCGGCTGAGCTCCCGGACCCGATTCGTCCTAGAAGCCGGTCTCGCCCTCGCCCATGTGCAAGATCGTCCGCTGTTCGGTCGTCTGTGCTTTGCCCACACCATTGTCCTTCAGCACCACGGTGGCGATCACGAAGGCGCCCACGATGCACCCGGCGGCGATGAGATAGCCCACGTGGTATCCCCCGGCCAGCGCCGCGGCGCGGCGGGATCCGCCGGCGACCAGATCCCGGGTCCGAGAGGTGGAGATGCTGGCGAGCACGGCGATGCCGATGGCCGCCCCCATCTGCAGAGAGACGTTGGCCAGTCCCGACGCCAGCCCGGTGTCGGCGGGAGCGGCGTCGGCCATGGCCAGGGCGATGGACGGCGTGAAAGCGAGACCGGCACCGATGCCGAAGAGGATCATCCCGGGCAGAACGTCGGACAGGAAGTGCCCGTGGACCGGGACGCGCGAGAACAGGGCCAGGCCGCCGGCAATGAGAGCGAGGCCCGGCAGCAAGGTGGCCTTCGCCCCCACCCGCGTCATGATCCGGGCGGCGACGGTGAGCGAGAAGATCCCCACGGCCAGGTTCATGGGCATGAAAGCGAGTCCCGTGGTGATGGCGCTGTAGCCGAGCACGTGCTGGAGATACAGAGCACCCAGAAAGAATTGGCCGAACATCCCGATGGGGAAGAGCACGCGCACGAGGGTGGCACCGGTGAGGTTGCGCGAGCGGAACATCCGCAACGGTACGAGCGGATGCTTGAGGTTCGCTTCAAGCGCCACGAATCCTCCGAGCAACGCCAGAGCGCCGAGACCGACGGCGATGGTTCGCACCGATCCCCACCCGTAGTCGCTGGCCTTCACGATGGCGTACACGAGCAGCATCACCGCCGAGGTCACCAACACGGCACCGAGAACGTCAACGCCGTCGTGGGTGCCCGTCCCCTCGTGCCCGGGGATGAGGGCGGTGCCGAAGACGAGCGTGGCGATCCCTATGGGCAGGTTGATGAAGAAGATCCAGTGCCAGCTGATCGCCTGGGTGAGCACGCCCCCGGCGAGCAGTCCGATCGATCCTCCGGCCGACGCCACGAAGGCATACACACCCATGGCCTTGGCCTTATCGCCCGGCTCGGGGAAGAGGGTCACGAGGATGCCGAGAATGGTGGCCGCCACGATGGCCGCCCCCGCGCCCTGGATGAAACGGGCCACGATCAATTCGCTCTGGCTCTGGGCGAACCCGCAGAAGGCCGAGGCGGCGGTGAAGACGCTCAGCCCGGTGATGAAGATCTTCTTGGGACCGATCAGGTCACCCAGTCGGCCCGCCAGCAGGAGAAGCCCACCGAAGGTGATCAGGTAGGCGTTGATGACCCAGGCCAACGAGGACTGGGGGAAATGGAGATCGTGCTGGATCGTGGGCAGCGCCACATTCACGACGGTGGCGTCGAGCACAATCATCAGCTGCCCGGTGCAGAGCACCACCAGCGCCAGCCACCGACGGCGGTCGCTCGCCTCGCCTCTCGCCGGTCGACCGATGGACGTCGTCGTCACGCCGCACTCCCAAAAGAAAGGGCGACCACGGCACGATCAATCGGGTGAGCGGTCGGCATCGTCGCGCCCCCGATGGTAGTCGGGTGCCTGTGGTGCCCTGACCGGGACTCACCGTCCCCGGCGTCTTCCCAGGCCAAGCGCAGACGAACTGAATCCGATTCCCAGGACGCTGCGATGGAGCTGGGTACCGACCACGCCCGTCCGTACCTGTTCCGGGATGGATTGAAACGATCTAGAAGTGATCAGGCTGGCGTCACTGCCTGCTCATGGAGAACCTCAGGAGCAAGGTCCGCTCCATTTGGCCACACGACGGTTCCGAGCTCCTTGTCGACGACAACCTGGGCGAAGAACGCCTCATCTCGCAGAGGTTCGAAAACCGGCCCTACATCACCTTGCAATTTCGCTGTCAGGTCGACATCGCCTACAAGGCCGTCGGCAAACGCAAGCCGAAGACAGTGGCCGCCGAGATAGGCGACACTCGAGACGTGGTATTCAGGCGTCATGGCAGTGGATCAATTCTAGCCAAGGGCTCTTCCGCTTGGGAACGTTCCCAATCCGCCGCAAGTTCCTCGGTGAAGCCCGACCCACTCCTTCACCAGCCTGAGGGCCCGGCGCGGCAAAGCTCCATTCAGGACTTCGCCACAGGAGATCAGTACCTGGGCTTCATATTCGCCATAACGAGCATGAAAATGAGGCGGCACATGGTCCTCGTAGTACATGGCGATGACAATTCCGTAGAAGGACGATTCGGGGCATGGACACGAAGGTAGAAGGACGCTGGAACGGTAGTCGGGGCCCTCCGGCGTTCTGACCGGGCCCGCGAGGCGACGCCCAGCAACCGACGGGCCGCTCGGCCAGAATGAGTCCCCACGATCGAGGAGGTTTTTCCATGGACGGTGACGTCGTAACGGTGGAGAAGGTCATCCATGCCCCGCCCGAGGCCATCTTCTCCCTCCTGGCCGATGCCTCGCGTCATCCCGACATCGACGGCTCGGGCAACGTGAAGCTGGCCAAGAGTGGGAACCCCCCGCGCATGACGCTCGGCTCGACCTTCGGTATGTCGATGAAGATGGGCATCGGTTACTCCACGGTCAACACGGTGATCGAATTCGAGGAGAACCGCCGCATCGCCTGGCAGACCAGCATGCCGGGGTTCCTGGGCCGCATCGCCGCCGGCCGCATCTGGCGCTACGAGCTGGAGCCGGCCGAAGGCGGCACCCGGGTACGCGAGAGCTGGGACCTCTCGCAGGATCACCAGCGCCGCCTGCTCAAGATGGGTGGGCTGCCGAAGAAGACCCAAGAGGTCATGGAGAAGACCCTCGACCGCATCGCCACCCTCACCGAGACTCCGGCCTGAGGCTCGCCGTGTCCGCCCTGATGCCCGCCGCCGTCTACGTCGGTGATGGTCAGATGTCCGTCCAGGAGCTCCCCATCCCCGTGGCCGGAGCGGGCGACGTCCTCGTCGAGGTGGCCCAGTGCGGGATCTGTGGCAGCGACATGCACCTCGTGCTCGAGCGCTACGCCCGGCCCGGGACGGTCCTCGGCCACGAGTGGGCGGGAACGGTGATCTCTCTCGGTCCCGGCGTCGCGGGATGGGAGCCCGGCGACCGGGTGGTGTCGAACCCGACGCCGGGCTGTGGGAAGTGCCGGCCCTGCCGGCGGGGCCGGCCGTCGGTCTGTCTCGAGCGCGAGCCGCCAGACTACCTGTCGTTCGGGGGCGCCTTCTGCCGGTACATGGTGGTGCGGGCCGAGCGGCTGCTGCGCATCCCCGACGCCCTCTCCACCCGGGCGGCGGCGCTGACCGAACCCACCGCCATCGCCATCCATACCGTCAACCTGGCCCGGGTGGACACAGACGACCGGGTCCTCATCACCGGGGCCGGTCCGGTGGGCCTTCTCACCCTCTCGGTCCTGCTGGCACGCGGGGTGACCGACGTCACCGTGTCCGAACCGTCTGCGTCGCGCCGGGAGCGCGCCAAAGCCATCGGCGCCGCCGCCGTGCTGGCTCCGGACGAGCTGGGGGGCGCACCGCTCGGCCGGCCCGTCGAGCACCCGTATGCGGTCGCCTTCGAATGCTCCGGTCACGCCGGGGCGGCGGAGGCCGCCCTCGACCAGCTCGACTTCGCCGGCACCCTCGTCTTCGTGGGCACAGGCCGGGAGATGCCCCGAATCAACCACAACCGCATGATCGTGCTCGAGCTCACCGCCATCGGCGCCTACAACTACGACGACGAGGGTTTTGGCCCCGCCCTCGCGCTGTTGGCCGGCGGGGCGCTCCCGACCGATCTGCTCATCGAACCCGACGACGTGGCCTTGAGCGGGGTTCTCGACGCCATGCAGCGCCTGGCGCGCGGTGAGATCCCGGGCAAGGTCATGGTGCGACCACAGGAGGTCTCGTGACCGGACCGACATTCCCACCCCGGCTCAACCATGTGGCTATCAGCGTCGACCCGTCCGTCCTCGACGACGACGGTCGGGCCACCGTGCTCGACTTCTTCGGCGCCGTCTTCGGTTGGACCGAGGGCGACAACACCGGAGAACGGGGCAATCCCCTGATCCTCTACACGGGGGCCCCGGCCCAGTTCGTCTACCTCCTGCCGGCGGAGCCCTTCCTGGTGGCGCCGACCCTCGACCACTTCGGCCTCCAGGTGTCATCCCTGGCCGAGCTCGAGACCCTGGTGGACAAGGCCAAGGCCTATCAGGAGGGTGACCCCCGGGTCCGGGTCATCGACATCGAGAAGCGCATCACCCACGGCCCGAACGCCGACTACGTGCTGACCAGCGCCTACATCGGCTTCTTACTGCCCCTACTGGTGGAGCTCCAGCACCTGGAACGCCGGGAGCGACCCCATACCTGACAGTCGTGTCAGCTTGTTCTCTAAGATGACACCATGACGACAGCACCTGACACGGGGACGCCCGACGTCGACGTCGACCTGATGGTCTTCGGCGACAACGACCAGGCCTTCCTCGAGTACCCGCAGCCGCACTACGCCAAGATGCGGGCCCGGCGGCCACTGCTCAGTGCTCCCGGTGCCGTGCAGACGACGACCAGGGCGGCGCTCGACACCGCCCTGCGCAACGCCGAGATCTACTCCTCGGGAATGGAGGGGGCACCGCTCGGCACCGAGCGCCCGCTCATCCCCCTGCAGATCGACCCCCCCGAACACCGCAAGTACCGAAAGCTCCTCGACCCCCTCTTCGCGCCCAAGCAGATGGCCAAGCTCGAGCCGCAGATCAGCGCCCAGGTGAACGAGCTCATCGACGGCTTCGAGGCCCGGGGCAGCTGCGACTTCACCAATGAGTTCGCCATCCCGCTGCCATCACAGATCTTCCTCCGCCTCTTCGGCCTCCCTTTCTCCGAGCTGCCGCAGCTGCTCGAGTTCAACGAACGCACCCAGCGACCGGGGGGCTCGACCGCACAGGAGCATCTGGCCGCCCGGAAGGCCAACGCCCAGGACGTCTACCGCTACTTCGCCGATGTGATCACCGAGCGCCGCAAAGAAGCTCCGCGCCACGACCTGCTCTCGAAGCTCCTCACCACCGATGTCGACGGTGAGCGTCTGAGCGACGAGGAGGTCATCGACGTCAGCTTCCTCATGATCCTGGCCGGTCTCGACACCATCACCGACACACTCACCTGCAGCTTCAAGTTCCTGGCCGAGCATCCCGGGCACCGTCAACGTATCGTGGACGACCCCTCGATCATCCCGTCGGCGGTAGAGGAGTTGCTGCGTTGGGAGACGCCGGTCATGACCATCATCCGCGTGGCCCACGCCGACGCCGAGATCGAGGGTTGTCCGGTGAAGAATGGTGACTACGTGCTCGCCTGTCTGGGATCGGCGAACACCGACGAGAAGGAGTTCGAGAATCCCGACGAGGTGATCTTCGAACGCAACCCCAACCGCCACATCGCCTTCGGCGGGGGCATCCACCGCTGTCTGGGATCGCATCTGGCCCGCCAGGAACTCCGCGTCGCACTACGCGAGTGGCACCGTCGTCTTCCGCACTATGAGCTGCCGCGGGGCTTCGTCCCCGAGTACTCCGATGGGCTGCGCTCGGTCAGGAACCTGACCCTGCTCTTTCCCGCCGCCTCCTAGGGCGACCGTTCACCGCACCGTCCCCGACATCGGTCAGGCCGGGGCGGCGGTCACACCAGACGGGTCTGCGGGGTGCTGTCCACCACTCCGGCCCGGCGCAGCTCGCGCACGGCGGGGACGGGATCGGGATCGGCGAACAACCGCTCGTCGCCGTAGTCTGCGGGACGGCCGGTGGCATCGAGCGTCCAACACGACGCTTCGAGAGCGATGCCGTTCGGATCGGTGAAGTACACCGACCGGATGAAGCCGTGGTCGACCACGTCGGTGATCTCACAGCCGGCCGACTTGAGCCGGTTACGCAGCGCCATCAGCGCGTTCTCGTCGGCCAGGTTGAATGACAGGTGGTCGAACTGCGTGGCCCGGGGATCGGGCACCCCGGCCGGCTTGGCGAACGAGTCGACGGGAATCCCGGCGTACTCGAAGAAAGCCACCGTGTTCTCGGGCCCGAACTCGAAGAAGTAGTGCCGGAACTGCGGGGTCCCGATGGTGGCCACCAGCCGGGCGCCGAGCACTCCGTGGTAGAAGCGCACGGTCGCATCCATGTCGGCGGTGATCAGCGCCAGGTGGTTGATGCCTCTCCACCGGGGACCTTCTTCGGTGCCATGGGTGTCATCAGTCATGACGCCTCCTCTCGAGACCGGCAAGGTGCAACTGCACGACCAGGCTACCGCCCGCCGTGGGCGTAGGAATCGTCGGTGGAAGCGCGTCAGCCGGTGGAGAGTTGGCCCGGTGCGATGGGAAGATCGACGAATTCCTCGTACCGGCGGCGTGCTTCGATCCTGTTCGCCTCGAACCCGTCGAGGGCTCGTAGCGCCACTATGTCGTCCTCCGAGACAGCCTCGAAGGCTTCGGCGACCTGACTGGCGAGGAAGTCGCTCATCGCGCTCCATCCTTTCAGGTTCTCGGTCCGGCTTGGGTAACGTTTTGCGGCCATGACCAGGGGTATCGACACGCCGGCCGGAGGCCTGTAACGGCCGCACGCACGGCGTTCACTCGGGGCCGTTTCCGACCACGGGCGGTGGGATCAGGCGTAGATGTTGACCGACGAATCGAGGCCCAGATCCTCCGGACGGCCACGGCCCGTAGCGGCCAATACGAAAGGCAAGGGATCTCCCCCGAGGACCGGCCCGCTGTCTGATCCCCTGCCGGTGCCCACTGACACCGGTTCCATGCCGTCGAAGGCGAGCGATGCCGGTCCCCAGCCTCTGCGGTCGAGCAACATGGCGACATGCAGCACGCTCGCCCGGATGCCCGGTCCTATCTCGGACGGCCGTCCGAGAGCGCGGCGGATGTCGTCGGCATGGAGAAAGGCGTCGTACCACAGGGCCTCGACCCCCTCGCCGAGCGACCCGTCGAAACCCCCGGGCGCCGGAGCGCCTCAGGGCATCGTCGAAAACGGCGGCGAGCTCGGCCGTGAGCTTCGTCACCTGGCCCAGCTCGCCGGCCAGCTCGGCCGGCGTCCGTCCTTTGCGTTCGGCGACCTCACGGGCGGTGACCTCGGGCGATCCCAGGCCTTCGAGCCGGCCACTGGCCACGTCGGCCACGGAACCGACGACGTGGGCGGCCACGTCGGCCACCGACTACCCGTCGCAGCGCGTCGCCATGCCCCACGATGTGTCGTCGAGTTGGCCGGCGTCACCCGGGGGGCGCTCTCCAGTCGAGCGATCCCATGGAGCAGCTCCGGCGGGGATGCATGTCCTTCCTCGACGCCGCCGTGGACAAGCTCCGTGAGCCGCATCGTCTTGCTCGACGCCCCCGCCGTGCTGGCAGACGTGGCGGGAGATGGACGCCGTCCACGGGCTCGGGCTCGTCACCGAGGCGCTCGAGCACGTCATGGAGGCGGGCCTGGTCGAGCGCCAGCCGCCCCAACCGCTGGCCCATCTCCTGCTGGCCGCTCTGAACGAAGCAGCCATGTTGGTGGCCAACGACGAGGACCCGGCCGCCGCCCGGGTTCTCGTGGGTACCACCGTCGAACGGCTCCTGTCGCGGCTCTGACTGTCTCGGACCCGGCTAACTCTCTCGGACCTCGCCGACTCTCTCGGACCTCGCCGACTCTCTCGGACCCCGGCGATGAACTCGCTACGACCGCAACCAGTCGTCGATGCCTCCGAGCGCCCGGGCCTTCAGATCGGCCGGAGCGCCGCTGTGGTGGACGGAGGCGCGTGCACAGGCGGCCAGGGCGGTGTCATCCAAGCCGAATTGCTGGCGGCAGACGGTGTACTCGTCGAGCAGGCCGACGCCGAACAGAAGCGGATCATCGGCGTTGATGCTGCAGGCGACGCCGGCATCGAGGAGCAGCGGCAGCGGATGGGCGTCGAAGCCCGGAACCACCGAGAGCGACACATTGGACGTCGGGCACACGTCGAGGCAGACCTGTTCGTCGGCCAACCGGGCCACCAGAGCGCTGTCCTCGATCGACCGGACACCGTGCTGGACGCGGTCGGCCCCCAGCGCGTCGAGGGCGCCGCGGACCGAATCGGGACCTCCGTGCTCGCCGGCGTGAGGGGCACTGATGAGCCCGGCTTCGCGGGCCCGGGCGAAAGCCGGCGCGAAGGCTTCGGGCGCGGCGGCCGCCTCGTCGTTGGCCAGACCGAACGACACGACGCCGTCTCCCGTGTAACGGGTGGCCAGGATGGCCTGCTCCAGGGCCAACTCCGGTGACAGTGTCCGGTCGGTGGCGATGAGCCAACCGACCCCGACCCCGGTGGCGGCCGATGCCTGGCGGCCGGCCTCGAGCAGCAACTCGAGCACGGCGATCTCGGGCCCGAGGGGCCGGTGCCCGGCTAGGTGGATGGCGGGTTCGATCCACAGTGCACCGTCGGTCGCCGCGTCCTGCACCACCTCACCCACCAGCCGCACCAGATCGTCCTCGTAACGGATGGCACCGCGGGCGGTGACGTACAGCTTCTGAAAAGCGGCGAAGTCGCTGTAGCTGGTGGCGATGGTGGGAACCGGATCTCCCTGCCGTGCGCACAGTTCGAACAGGGTGCTCGGCCGCATGGCCCCCTCGAGATGCACGTGGAGGTGGGCCTTCGGTAGTTCGGCCAGGGGCCGCGGTGTCGTCGCCGTCATGGTCGTCTCCCGGTCGCGTCGAAAGAATCAGATCCCTTCGCCGCGAGCCGGGGCCCGCTGACCCTTTCCATCAGGACAGCTCGTGACGCTGTCATGGTAGTGCCGTACCGCGAACAGCGGCGCAGTACCGGCAGCCTTACCGGCGCCGCCACGTCTTCGCCTCTGAACCGGCGGCCAGCGCGGCCAGATAGGCGTTGTAGGAGGCGAGCTCGGCGTCGTGCTCTTCGGCCCGGGCGATGGCGTCGGCGACCGGTGGCTTCTGCACGAGCTCCTCCAGGGGGCCGGGTGCCGTGGCCGCCTCACGCTGCAGCCGTCTCAGGCCGCGAGCGCCCACGGTGTCGGGATCGTCGTGGATCAGGTTCCACCACACAACGGTGCCGAAGAGGGCGAAGCACGGCCACATGAACGTGTAGACCCAGCCCAGCTTGTCCCCCGACAACGCCACCTTCACCTGCCACCAGCACGCCAGGGCGCAGCCGGGGATCCAGATCAAAAGGACCCCGTGCAGAAGCAGAGCCCGACGGCTCCACCACAGCTGTGGCCGCATTGCCCCGATCGTGTCGGGGGTCACCGCCCGCTCTGGTCGCCGACGACGTCCACGGCCGATGGAGAACCGGGCACGGCGGAATGCTCGTAGAGCTTGGTCAGCTTCCTCTCGGCCACGATGGCGCAGAAGGGCACCGTCCCGGCCAGTAAGACGAGAAGCATCCGGCCGAGCGGCACGTGCAACTTCCGGGTGAGGTCGAAGGCCACGACCAGATAGACGAGGTACAGATAGCCGTGGATGGTCCCGACCACTTTGGCCACGATCGAATCATGGGCCCACGCCTGCAACGGAAGGCCGACGAAGACGAGCACGATGAGAAGGACGGCCGTGGTGTAGGCCATGACCCGGTAGCGGACGAGGACCGAGTGGTTGACGGCGACGTCGCGCGCCACGAGGGAACTCCCTTCGACGACTGACTCGCCCCCGACAGCGTTACCCTCCACGCGCCGAAGCTTACCTGGGGCTTCTCCCCGCCCCGGGGGGCGCCCTCTCTAGAATCGGCACCGTGGACAACTGGACCATTGCCGCCTCGCTGGCGACGGCGGCCGGCACCCTGGTCCTCGCCGCCGCCACCTTTGCCGCCGTCCGGTCGGCCAACCGCGCCGCCCGGGCCACCGAGAGGGCTCTTCTGGCCGGAATTCGGCCCGTCCTCGTGCCGTCGCGTCTCGAAGATCCACCGGAGAAGGTCGGATTCATGGACGACCACTGGGTGCATGTCCCGGGGGGTCGGGGCGTGGCCGAGGTCACCGAGGATGCGGTCTACCTGGCCATGGCGCTCAAGAACGTGGGGAGCGGGCTGGCCGTGCTCGACCGGTGGGACTTCCAGCTCATCGAGCGACAGAGTCTCGAACAGACCCACCGTGACCCCGAGGTCTTTCGGCGCCTCTCGCGCGACATCTATGTCCCGGCCGGGGACCTCGGTTTCTGGCAGGGGGCCTTCCGCGACAGCCACGATCCTCACTTCGCCATAGCGCGCGACGCCGTCAACGAGGGCCTTCACCTGACCGTCGATCTGCTCTACCGGGATCACGAGGGCGGACAACGCATGATCAGCCGCTTCACCATGATCCCGAACCAGTCCGGTCAATGGATCACTTCGGTGGGCCGCCACTGGAACCTCGACCGCGGCGATCCGCGCTGACCACGCCATCGCCCTTACCTCGCCATCGCACCGACCTCGCTGTCCGGCGCTGGCCTCGGCTCAGGTTCTGGCGGCTCAGGTTCTGGCGGCTCAGGTTCTGGCGGCTCAGGTTCCGGCGACTCAGGTTCCGGCAGTGCTCGTTCCGGCGGTGGTCGTCATCTGCCGGCGACCGAGCTTCTCCACGACGGGCCAGATCCGCGCCGCGAAGGCGGCACCGCCGTCGAAGGCGAAATGCACGCCGTCGGCCAGACGGACCGGTACCGACCCGATGTCCTGCTCGTATTGGCCCCCGGGGCAGGCCATGGCATTGAAGTCGAGCACCGAGGTGTCGGCCGATGCTGCCGCCACTTGTCTCACGAGGTCGTTGTAGATCGCCAGGCGCTGCCGGGAGTCCTCAGGCCACGGCTGGCCGTCGGGTTGCTCGCCGCTGTCATAACAGGGTGCGGTCATGAGCACCACGTGCGCGCCACCGGCGGCGGCCACGTCCACGGCGTGGAACAGCTGCTGCTTCACGTACATGGCGTAGGAGGGATCGAGGATATTCGTCCAGCGACCCTCGAAGGTCCGGTTCGACACCTCCCACCGTCCGGCCAGGATCATCACCACGTTCGGATGCCAGCGGGAGATGTTGCCCTGCCAGACCTGCGGCCACTGTGGGCTCGACGCGTTCCCTGTGCACTGCGGGGCCATGGGGGCATCGACCCCCTTGAGCTCGTACTCGGCCCCGCTCGTGATACCGCAGCCCAAGATGCCCCCGTCGCGCGACCGCACGTCGTAGGCGGCGGCGCTCCCGTCGAGCCCGATGGCCAAGGTGAGAGCGGTGGAGTCGCCCACGATGACCACCTGCACCGGCGGTGGCCGCCCCGGCACGCTCTTGCCGGGGTCAGTGTTCACCGGGGTAACCGGAGGCGCCGGCAGGGCCACGGCGGGAACGACGGTCGAGGCCACGAGGGCCACCACCGTTGCCGTCACGGCCAGGGGGGCCGCCAACCAGGGCCGCCGTCCCCTCAGGAAACCGCCTTGCCGGACGGGGCGCTCGACCAGATAGAACGACGCCGTGGCGACGGCGACGGTGGCCAGCGCCCGCACCCCGAACAACGGGTAGCCGGTGAGACCCGTCCGGGCCCCGTCGATGTAGAGGAACAACGGCCAGTGCCACAGATACATCCCGTAGGAGATCCGCCCGAGGTAGCGCAGGGGCGCCACCGATAGACAGCGGGCGAGCACCGATCCCTGGAAGCAGACCACGCTCATCAGGACGAGCGCCGTGGACAGAGCGGCCAGGAGGAAGCCGCCGCGGTAGGCAAAGGCATCGTTCGACGAGACGAGCATCCACAGCGCAATGCTGGCGGCCACCCCCAGCGCGCCGGCGGCCAGGACCGCCGCCCGTCCCAGAACCGTGGTGGCCGCCCACGCCGGGTCGCCCCCGATGGTGGCGGCGGGCACCGTGACGGTCCCGAAGCGCCGTCGCCGGTCGGCCAAGAGCGCCAGGGCGACGGCCAGGGCGGCGCCGACGAGGAGGGACTGGGCCCGGGTATCGGTGCCGTAGTAGAGCCGGCTGGCGTCGGACGGGTTGTAGAGCAGGGCCATCTCGAGCGCCGAAGCGAGGGCGCCGGCCACGCAGACCGTCAGCATCACCCGCAGGCTGGCGCGTACCTTCAGAATGCCGAGGACCAGAAGCGGCCACAGCAGATAGAACTGCTCCTCGACGGCCAGGGACCACATGTGCAGCAGAGGCGAGGCCAGACCTGTCCTGTCGAAGTAGTTCGAGCCGGTGGCGATGAAGTGCCAGTTGGCGATGTAGAAGAGCGAGGAAAGACCGTCGGCCCGCAGATCCGGGTAGGTCCCGGCGGGGACGAGGAAGGCGGCGAAGAGCGAAAGGCCGAGGAGCATGACGAAGAGGCCCGGCAGCAACCGCCGGGCGCGGCGGGCCCAGAAGAGCCGGAGACGCACCGTCGAGGTCCGCTGCCACTCGGCCACGAGCAGCGAGGTGATGAGGAATCCCGACAGGGCGAAGAACGTGTCGAGGGAGTAGAAGCCCCCGGACTGGAAGAAGACGCCGCCGTGGTAGCCCATGATGACCACCATGGCCACGCCCCTGATCCCGTCGAGAGCGGGGATGTAGGCCAGCGTCGGTCCCCCACGCGGCGCATCGGGCGCCGGGGGCCCCGCCGACCCCGGTGTCTCCTCCCCCACCACGGCAGGCCCCGGCCACGGCGGGGTCCCGGTGGCGCCAGGGCGGTCCATCTCGGGCACGGCCGACATCTCACCACCTGGAGGTCCCGTGGTGCTGGCGCTGTGCCCGCCCGAGGCACGGAAATCCGGGCCGGGGCGACATGGACCGGGTGGTGGGCGCCCTATCGTTCAAGCTTGGGCCGCGTTCACACGATGCATTCGCAGCGGCAACGTGGTGGAAACGAAGTGTCCGTAGCGTCAACCCGGCGAAGGGCGATCTGTCCGCGCCCGTCGGCGGAACCTGAGCCGGGGAGAACATGGAAGCGACCGATGGCAACCTCCGTACGAGACCGGAAAGAAACGGCGTGACCGCGCCCTATGACCTGGCCAGCCGCCCCGGGGCCCGGGTCGTCGAGGACCGGTCTCGGGCCCCCCGGTCGGCCCCGTCGCCCGTGAACCACGATCACCCACCGCTTCCGCCCCACGTGGTGGTCCTGTTCGGGGCCACCGGTGACCTGGCCCGGCGCAAGCTCCTGCCGGGACTCTTCCACCTGTCGCGCGCCGGGCTTCTCCCCGAGTGCCGGATCGTGGCCACGTCGCTCGAGGAGCTCGACGATCAGCAGTACCAGACCCAGGCCCGCTCCGCCTGTGACGAGTTCGCCCGCGGCGAGGTGACCGACGAGCACTGGCTGCGGTTCCGCGACCGGATCAGCTACGTGTCGGGACCCGAAGGCCCCGCGGGACTGGCCCGGGCCGTCGAGCGGGCCGAATCCAGCCTCAGCGGTGAGCCCCGGCGGCTGCACTATCTGAGCATTCCCCCCATGCCGCCGGTGCGGTGGTGAAGACACTGGGCGAGGCCCGTCTCACCGAGCGGGCCCGGATCGTCATGGAGAAGCCCTTCGGGACCGATCTCCCATCGGCTCGGCGCCTGAACGCCGGGGTCCAGGAGGTGTTCGACGACGACCAGGTCTTCCGGATCGACCACTTCCTGGGTAAGGAGGCGGCGCAGAACATCCTGGCCTTCCGGTTCGCCAACGGGCTCTTCGAACCCATCTGGAACCGCGAGCACATCGACCACATCCAGATCGACGTGCCCGAGACCCTGTCGGTCGGCGCCCGGGCGGCGTTTTACGAGCAGACCGGAGCGTTCCGGGACATGGTGGTCACCCACCTTTTCCAGATCCTGGCCTTCGTGGCCATGGAGCCGCCCACGGCGCTCGAGCCCCGGGCCATCAACGAGGAAAAGAACAAGGTCTTCCGCTCCATGCAGCCCATCGACACCTCCCAGGTTGTCCGGGGCCAGTACGAGGGCTACTGCTGGGGCGACGGGGTGGCTCCCGACTCCGACACCGAGACCTTCGTGGCGCTGCGCTGCGAGATCGACAACTGGCGCTGGGCCGGGGTTCCGTTCTATCTGCGCACGGGCAAGCAGATGGCCGAGGGGGCACGGATCGTGTCCATCGCCTTCCGCGAGCCGCCCAAGTCCATGTTCCCGCCCGGATCGGGCGTGGGGGCGCAGGGTCCCGACCACCTGACCTTCGACCTGGCCGACGCCTCGAAGCTATCGCTCTCCTTCTACGGCAAGCAGCCCGGCCCGGGGATGAAGCTGGACGAGCTGAGCTTGCAGTTCGCCCTGCACGAAACGGACAACGCCGACGGCGTCCTCGAGGCCTACGAGCGGCTGATACACGACGCCATGAGCGGGGACCAGACGCTGTTCACCAATGCCGAGGGCATCGAGCGACTGTGGGAGGTCTCGGCCCCTCTGCTCGAAGGCCCTCCCCCCGTCGAGCTCTACCGGGTCGGCTCGTGGGGGCCGTCGGCCATCGCCGACCTGATCACGCCGCGCACCTGGCGCCTGCCCTTCGAGCGGGGATGGCGCCAGCACCGGTGACTCCGGCCGGTCCGGGCGTAACGCCACCCGGTCGTCCGGCGTGATCGAGCGCGGCAGTTGGCAGACCGACGGCCATGTGATCGTCTGCGGCCTGAAGGGCGTGGGGCTGCGCACCGTCGAGCAGTTGCACAGAAACGGCGTCTCTGTCGTGGTGGTGGACGACGACCCCGATCTCCGGCTGGCCCGGATCGTGGAGAGCTGGGGCGTCACCCACATCCAGCGCAGCGCCCACCAGGGAGACGGTCTGGTCGAGGCCGGCCTCGACACCGCGTCGGCCGTCGTGTGCACCGAGACGAGCGAGCTGGCCACCCTCGAGATCGCCATGCGCGTCCGCGAAGCGCGCCCCGATGTGCGCCTGGTCGTCCAGCTGGCCAACGAGTCGGTGGGCCGGGCCCTCGAACGGGTGACGGGAAAGGGCAGCGTGCTCGACGTCGCCACCCTGGCGGCGCCGTCGTTCGTGGAGGCCTGCCTGGGCCAGCCCTCGCACGAGATCGAGGTGAGCGGCGAGCGCTTCGCCGTGGTCAAGCTCACCGTCGACGCTGACGAGGGTTTCAACCGGACCTTCCGGGGGCACTTCGGGAACCTGGCCCCGGTGGCCGTGATCCCCGCCGACGGCGGCGAGATGGCCTGCTGTCCGGGCCGGGACCACCCGGTGGCGGCCGGGGACCGGGTGGCCGTGTTCGGCACCCCCGACGAACTGGAGCGGTCCGGCGTGGACGTGGCCCGGGCCGCCCGGGCGGCCCATCCGTCGGTGTCACTGATCTTGAACCTGCGGCGGCGGCTGCGGGCACTGCTGCAGACCAACAGCAAAGGCCTCGTCTTCTCCCTCGTCGGTCTGCTTGCTCTCCTGGTGCTGTCCACCGTGGTCATCCACTTCGGCTACGTCGACCACGCCACGCACCGCCATCTCGGACTGCTGGCCTCGACCTACTTCATGGTGGAGACCTTGGCCACCGTCGGATTCGGCGACTACTCGTTCGCCGCCCAGAGCGCGTGGCTCCAGGTCTTCGCCATCGGACTGATCGTGGTGGGCGTGACGCTCGTCACCACCAGCTTCGCCCTCTTCACCAACATCCTCGTCAGCCGCCGTATCGAGCAGTCGCTCGGTCGGCGACGCGTGCCCGGCATGGCCGGCCACGTGGTGGTGGTGGGCCTGGGCTCGGTGGGGATCAGGGTGGTGGAGGGGCTCCTGGCCGAAGGCCGGGGCGTCGTCGTCGTCGAGCGCGACGACGACAACCGCTATCTCGACCGGGCCCGCGCCCTCGGGGTCCCCGTCGTCATCGGCGACGCCACGCAGCACCAGACCCACACCACGGTCAACCTGGCCGACGCGTCGGCTGTGGCCATCCTCACCAGTGCCGATCTGACCAACATCGAAACGGGACTGGCCGTCCGGGAGTCACTCGGGGACCGGTGGGAGGAGGTGCCGGTGGTCCTGCGGGTCTTCGACCGGGACCTGGCCCGGATGATGGAGCGGAACTTCGGCTTCGCCCACGTGCGGTCCACCTCGGCCCTGGCCGCCCCCTGGTTCGTGGGCGCCGCCCTCGGACTCGATGTCCTTGAGACCTTCTACGTCGATCAGCAGCCCTTTGTGGTGGGCCACCTCTCGATCGCTCCCGGGGGTGGCCTCCAGGGCCTGGCCATGCAGGACCTGTCGGCCCGGACACGGGTGATCGCCCTACGACACGCCGGCGCCGAAAGCGTTCTCGAACACCCCCCTCGCCGGGGGACGCGCTTCGAGGGTGGGGACGAGGCCTACCTGCTCGGTCCCTACGAGGAGCTGCTCCAGGTACTGCGGCGTGACCAATCGACCGGGAGTGCCCAAAGCGGCTGACGCCCGGCGCATGCCGAAGCACCCGCCGGGCGTCACCGTTCTCAGATCACTCGATCAGGCGCCGTCGCCGGCGGCGTCGCCACAGATGGTGTTCACGATGAGACCGCTCACCACGTAGGGATCCATGTTGGCGTTGGGACGGCGGTCCTCGAGCCAACCCTTCTTGTCCTTGGCCACGGCCCAGGGGATACGGACCGAGGCACCGCGGTCAGATGTCCCGTAGGTGAACTGCGACCAATGCGCCGTCTCGTGGGCCCCGGTCAGGCGATCGGCGATCCCGACACCGTAGTTCTTCACGTGCTCCTCCACGTTCTTCCCGAGGGCCTCGCAACCGGCGATGATGGCGTCCCAACCGCCGTCCTCGCGCATGGCCTTGGTAGAGAAGTTGGTATGGGCGCCGGCTCCGTTCCAGTCCCCCATGATGGGCTTCGGCTCGAGAGTGGCGTAGACGCCGAAGTCCTCGGCGATGCGGAAGAGCAGCCAGCGCGCCACCCAGAGCTGGTCGGCCACCATGGGCGGGGGTAGGACCCCGATCTGGAACTCCCACTGGCCCATCATGACCTCGGCGTTTGTGCCCTCGATCCCGAGCCCCGCCTCCATGCAGGCCAGCGTGTGCCGTTCCACGATGTCGCGGCCGGGCATCTTGTCGCCACCCACACCGCAGTAGTAGGGACCCTGGGGCGCCGGGTAGCCGTTGGCCGGCCATCCCATGGGACGGCCCCCCTCGAGGAAGGTGTATTCCTGTTCGATGCCGAACATGGGCTCCTGGTCGGCGTACTTCTCCGCCGCCGCCGCGCAGGCGGCGCGGGTGTTCGTGGCATGGGGGGTGAAGTCGGTCAGCAGGACCTCACACATCACGAGTTTGTCGCCCGGTTTCCGTAGAGGGTCGGGGCAGCTGAAGACCGGCTGCAGGACGCAGTCGGAGTCGTTACCGCTCGCCTGGTTGGTGCTGGAGCCGTCGAACCCCCAGATACCGGGCTCCTTGCCGTCGGCGACGATGCGTGTCTTGCTCCGAAGGAGCGGCGACGGCTCGGTTCCGTCGATCCAGATGTACTCAGCCTGATAGCTCATGGGACGTAGGTCCTCCGCTTCCTCGGTCTCCTTGTGCGCTGTCGCGCTCGGTCGGTGTCGCCCGCCGCGTGACACCGATCACACTCTCAGTCCTCTGTGTCGCCCACGTTTCGGCGTTGTGAACGCCGGGTGACGGCGGCGCCCGCTGGAGGACTCCGCCCCATCGAAGTGGACGAGGTCCCGCAGCCTAGGTGCTGGCGGCGGGAGCTACGACCTGGGCTTTCTCGTCAAAGCGCGGGCACGACCGCTCGTGGTGCATCGGTTCGCCGATCCGGGTACCCAGGACGTCGGTGCAACGAAAGGCCCGGCTCACCAGTCAGGCGAAGACGAGCCGACGATGCTGCCCAAAACGCGGCCGACGACTGACCCGGTCCACCCCGGGCCCGATCCATGGGACTCTGTCCGATGAGCAACATCACGGTCGTGGACACAGGCGCGCCGACGCGGACGGTCAGCTGTGACATGGCATTCGCCGTGTCGGTGCCGTCCGAGCTCGTCCTGCAGGTGGTGGCGTCGGAATCGGCCGGCCGCGTCGAAGACGAGTTCTTCGAGATCCTGATGAACGGGGCACCGGTGTCGTCGGTCACCGAAGTGCGCGATCTGGCGGGGGCGAGGATGCACATCGTCCACTGCGATCCGGGTCGTCTCACTGTCGCCTATCGGGCCCGGATCGATGCCGGCCACTTGGGGCGGACCGGGCTGGCAACGGCCGGTGACAGCGGCACGGTGGGTGACGCCGGCACGGTGAGCGCCGGCGGCACGGTGAGCGGCGGCGGCACAGCGGGCGGCACGGTGGGCGGGTCCACGGCGCCCTACGAACGGCAGGTCTATCTGCGGCCGAGCCGGTACTGTCCGAGCGATCACCTCGTCGGGTTCGCCGCCGCCGAATTCGGTACCGGTCCCCATGTGGTAGCCCGGGTGGCCGCCATCACCCGCTTCATCCGGCAACGGATCGGCTACGTGCCCGGCTCGAGCAGCGTGCACGACTCGGCCGAAGACACCTTGCTGACGGGGATGGGCACCTGTCGGGACTTCGCCCATCTCGGGGTGGCATTGTGCCGGGCCACCGGCGTGCCGGCCCGGTTCGTCGCCGTCTACGCACCGGGGCTCTACCCCATGGATTTCCACGCCGTTTTCGAGGCCTTCGAGAACGGGCGGTGGTACGTGTACGACTCGACCGGGCTCGCCCCCCGGCAGTCGCTGGTGCGGATCGTGACGGGCCGTGATGCGGCCGACGCCGCCTTCGCCGCCACCATCAGCGGCAACGCGGAGCTCGAGACCATCGAGGTGTCGGCCACGGTGGGGGGAAGACTCCCCACCGACGACTACTCCCGGATCGTCGAGCTGGCCTAGGACGAGGCGGCCACCTCGTCGAAAGCCGACTCCGTGACGTCGAGGACGCGGGCGAGATCGTCCTCGTCCATGGCGCCGGAGACGAACCAGTTGTGACGGGGGTGGAGGTAGACGCCGCCGAGGATCGAGCGCTGGGCGAAGACGTTGGCCAGGGCGAAGGTGTCGTCGCCGGCGAAGGACAGAAACGGCATCTGGACGGGCCCGGAGAGAGAGACCTCGAGGCCGCGGGCCGAGGCCTGCTCGGCCAGGCCCTCACGGAGCATGGTGCCGATCTTCACCGTCCGGCCCACGGTGTCCTCCTCGTCGAGGACCTGCAGGGTGGCCAGCGAAGCGGCCATGGAGACCGCCGCGAACCAGAAGGAGCCGGTGGTGTAGATGCTCCGGACGGCGTCGGCCAGAGAGGCCCGACCGAGGACGGCACCGAGGGCGTAGCCGTTGGCGATGGCCTTGCTCCAGGCACTCAGATCAGGCGCCACTCCGATCGGCTCCCAGCTGCTGCCGTGATGAAGACGCAGTCCGCAGCGGACGTCGTCGAGGATGAGGACCGCCCCCGTGCGGTCGCACAGGGCGCGCAGACCGGTGGCGAAAACCGGATCGGGCAGCTCCAGGTCGACGCCGATGTCATGGCGGATGGGGCTGACGACGATGCCGGCCAGGTCGTCTCCCGCCGCCGAAGCGGCGGCCTCGACCGAGGCCAGGTCGTTGTAGCGGTACTGGATCAGATGGGCCCGGTCCTCGGGCAAGACACCGGACGGGCCCGGGGTGCACCAGGGAGCAGCCCCGTGATAGGCGCCGGTGGCCACCAGGATCTTGCGCTTGGCGGTGGCGGCCCGGGCGATGGTGACGCACTGGGTGGTGGCGTCGGTGCCGTTCTTGGAGAAGATGGCCCAGTCGGCGTGGTCGACGCTGTCGGTCATGGCCTCGGCCAGTTCGACCATGCGTGGTGACGGCCCGTTCTGGCAGTCGGCCAGGGCCGCTTGGCGGGCAACCGCCTCGTCCACGCGCGGGTGGCGGTGGCCGAGGAGGACGGGACCGTAGCTGCACATGAGGTCGATGTACTCGTTGCCGTCGACGTCCCAGACACGGGAGCCGAGGCCGTGGCTCATGAACTGGGGATAGCCGCGGGGCAGAGAAGCCACGTTCTGATGGCCGTAGAGGCCACCGGGGATGACCCGGGCCGCCCGGGCCCGGAGTCCGGCGTCGACGGCCAGCCGGTCCCCCCCAACGTCTTCCATGTCCGCTCCCCTCCGGCGTGTCCGAGAACAAGGCCTGATGCCGGGGCCCGAGAACAAGGCCCGCGGCGCCAGGTTAGTTAGCCCAGTCGGTCGAGGATGGTGCGGGTGATCTGCTCGACGGCGGGTGACGCCCCGTCGAGGCCGTGCACCCAGTCAGTGCAGCCGCTCGTGACCACCGTGCCTCCCCGGGTGTAGGTACCGAGGACTGCGTGTCCGTAGGCGAGGCGCTCACAGGTCTCGGGGTCGCTGCTGCCGAGGAGGCGACCGGCGACGTACTCGAGCTCGGACGGGAGGTGGTCGGGGACGGGACGGACCGAGGTCCGGCGGTCGAAGGGGGCGGCCGGGGCAGTGGCCAAGATAACGAAGCCGTCGGGAGTGCCGTCGGTGCCCGTCGGATAGGGCAGGCCGTCGCGGTAGGTGAAGTCGCAGCCGTCACACTCGTAGCCGACAACGGTGGAGGCGGCGCCGAGGACGTCGCCGTACTCGAGGCCCGTGCCCTCGAAGAGCCAGTGCCCGGGGCGGTGCACTGTGTAGCCCCCGGCCCCTTCTTTCGCCTTGAGGCCGATGTGATGGTAGCCACCGCGGGTGAAGGTGACGCCGGTCATGGCGTTCTCGGGCCGTTCGAGAATGGGGTCCGACCACATGGCGGTCACCTCGTGTTGGCGGTCGGTGCCGTAGAGGGGGTCTCTCTCGAAGCGTCCCTTGTAGCCCACCATCTTCTTGCCGCCGTCCTCCAGACGGACCTGCCAGAAGGCGGTGTTGCCCGACAGGAAAGCCACGTTTCCCCCGCCGGCGATGAAGGTCTCCACGCTGTCGCGCATCGGCATCGACCAGTACTCGTCATGACCGATGGACAGAAGCAAGGTGTAGTCGTCCAGAAGCGACAGGTCCTCGAGGTCGGCGTTCGTGGCGTAGTCGAATGCGTAGCCGTTGTTCTCGGCCCAGACGACGAAGGGATGTTCCCAGTTGGGCCAGCCGGCCGAGCCGCACCAGTCGGAGAGACCGTTGACCGTCTTGTAGCCCCGGTGGGCGGTGCGCTGCGGATCGGGGGTGTAGACAGCGGTGACCCTGCGTCCGAGACCGGGGGGCTTGCGGAGATAGCCCGGCGCCGCCGGCCGGGCGAAGGAGACCTCCACGGCACCGGTGTAGAGGTTCCGGCCGTTATAGACGTCGTTGTAGGCGTTCCAGGTATTGGTCCCGAGGGCCATGAGGATCCGTTGACGCTCGCCCCGGGCAGAGCGGACGACGACGAAAGCGGCGCTGGTGGCCGCGCCGGCAGCATCGGAGAGGGCGATCTCGTAATAGCCCGTCGCCCACTGCCCCACCGTCACCGTGGCCGCCACGGGCCAGTCGCAGCCGTCATGGGTGACCGACTCGGGATACCGATGGTCTCCCACGTCGAGTCCGCGGCGCTCCCAGACGACCTGGCGATTGGCGCCGATGCGGGCGATCTCGATATCGAGCGGTCCGGTCTCGCTGGTGAGATGCAGAGCGAAGCTCTGGCCCGGTTCCACGGACTGGGGCCAGGCGTAGCCGGCCACGGGTCCAGGATGAAACGTCGTCATATGCTCTCCTGCCGATGAGACCCCCGCCGCGACGCGGCGAGATCATTTAATCGCGCGCCGCCCGCAAAGAAACGGGAGTTCCGGTGAAATGTCTGGTAACGCGCCGCCCGATTTACTATCGTTGTCCGTTGACGGCCAGAGATGAAGGAGGTGCCCGTTGACAATCGAACCGAAGATGCAAGTGGAGACGGGCGCTGCCCCGCTCGCCGTGTCGACCCGCTCGGCCTGATCTCTCAGCGCTGAGTTCGCACTAGGCGCTGCGGCGCTTCCTGCCGGTCGTTCGCGCCATCTTCCTTTGTAGGCGGTCGGTGTTCTTGGCGCGCCCCGGCGCGCCCCGTAGGTGGCCTCGCTCGAGGCCCTGGTGAAGTCCTGAGGAGTAACGATGCACCCCGAGTCAATGGGCGCGCTCGCGCGCCAGCACCAGGCTGAGCTTCTCCGCCGACAGCAGTTCCGAGATAGCGCCGGAGACGGCTCCGGTTCTCTCGCCGACAGAAAGGCGATGCCGGTCAACCCGCTGCGTCGCGCCCTGGGCTCCGCGCTCGTCCTGGCTGGCACGCGCCTGATGGCCGGCAACGGCACCGCCGACAGGGTCATTCACGCGTCGCGCGAAAGCACTCTGCGGTAAGCGATGGCGATGAGGAGGGCGGCGAGCACGACGAAGAAGGCGGCTTCGATGCCCTGGAAAGCCCAGAACCGGCTGGCGGGCTGGTAGGTGACCAGCTGGTGAAATCCGTGGGAGGCCGGGCGGCCGGGTCCCCCCTTCGTGGCGAAGAGCCCGTTGCGGCAGACAGCGGGGACGTCGCTGAGGGAGAAGCTGCCGTCGGAGCCGTTGCCTGCCTCTACCCGGCGTTGCGGGCGTCGCGGCTCTCTCCGTCCGAAGCGCTCCGCACGGTGTGAGTTCGAGCGGTGTGAACTCGAGCAGGCGACAAGATCAGCCAGCTCTTTGCGTTCGTCGATCCTGCCGAGGTGTAGCACCACCAGAAAAGGTGTAACGGATCCGCCCCCACGGGGATTCGACAAGGAGAGAGTAAATCCCCGTGGGTGCGAAGTATCCGTCTTGGCCCAATCTCTTCTCTACCCCGTTCGGAGCCAGGCGAAACGCCCGTTGCCCCTGGGTGAGCCTGTTTTCACGTCGGGCGTCGGTCAGAGCGCTCCGACCTCTCTCTCTTCCGGCGACCACCTTTCGCCGGATCCAACTTCGTCGCCTTCGCCGCCTACTTCGGGACCTTCTCCATTTTCTTCTTCACCGCTCTTTATCTCCAGGTGGTGGCCAACGCCACCGCCTACCAGACGGCCGTCGACTTCATCCCCATGGCCGGAGGGTTGATCATCGCTTCGGCTCTGACCGGCCCCTGGGTGGCGCGCATCGGCCCCCGGATCCCGATGACCGTAGGTTGTCTCCTGGCGGGGACGGGCATCTTACTCACCAGTGTCGTCCTCGGGCCGCATGTGAACTTCGGCACCCTCGGATGGGTACTACCCATCGCCGGTGTCGGTTTCGGGATCGCCCTCGTGCCGGTGACCTCCACTCCCCTCACCGTGGTGCGGCCCGAACGTTCGGGCATGGCGGCGTCGGCCACCAATACCAGCGGGGAAATGGGGGCGGTGTTCGGGGTGGCGGTCCTCGGAGCGATCGTGAATGCCAAGCTGACGGGGCAGTTGGCGTCCCGGCTGAAAGAGATCGGTATCCCTCCCAGTTTCCAGAATCTCGTCTTGAAGGCGGTGAGCGGGGGTGGGCTCGGTGGCGGGGGTGCGGCCAACCAGGCCGAGCACTCGAAGAACCAGGTGATCGCCAAGATCGCCACCAAGGTGGTGAACGCCGCCTACGAGGCCTTCGGCTCCGGGCTCCACCTGGCCCTCGAGATCTCCGGGGCACTGCTGTTGTTGGGGGCCGTGGCCGTGCTCACCATCCACCGTACGGCCGGGCAGACCTACGACTTCTGACCCGTCGGGGCCGGACCCCCGAGCCCGGTGCGGCGCCGCCCGGGGAGGAGAGACGGGACCGTCACAGCGGTGAGGGAAGATGCACCGATGGCCGACCTGTCAGTGCTCGGCCGGTCCGTGGTCGTGGGACCGGGCGAAGCCGCCCCCGGCCCGTGGGGGTCGTGCAAGCGGATCACGGTGGGTGCGGTGGAGCGCGAGACAGCCGACGAGCTCGGCGCCGCCTGGCGGGAGCGGCGTGCGGTCGTCATCGAGCTGCGACCGGGGATCGGGCTGGACGACCCCGAGGTGCCGCCGGCCGAAGTGGTGACGGGACGACAGCCCTGGGAGTGGGCCGTTGATCTCGATCTCGTCGGCGAGCGACTGCACCACGCAGTCTGGGCCAATGCCGTCGACGGTCGGGCCGGCAACCTCCGGTGGCGATGGGCGGAGACAGCGCTGCAATTGGGGGCCTCCCCCGCTTCCGGCGGCCCCGGAGAAGGAGAAGACGTCTTCCTGCGCGACGGCAGTGCCGTGATCTGCGATGGCGGCCCACTCGATGCCGGGCTGAGCCAGCGGGTGGGTATGGGGGTAGTGCACCGGATCTCGCTCGAGCACGGGGTTCTCGCCGCCCTGGGCCGCAACGATCCCCGAGGGGTGGCGCTGGCCACGGATCAACTCGAGGCGGTGGCCGCCGCCGGTGCCGGGGCCCGGATCATCGCCCCCGCCGGCTCGGGCAAGACGAGGGTACTGACCGAGCGGGCCCGGTTGGTGCTGCAGGGGTGGGGAATCCCCGCCGATGCGGTGGCCCTCGTGGCCTACAACGTGCGGGCCGCCAACGAGATGAAGGAGCGGCTCGGCGACGTCGGGGCCGTGCGGGTGCGGACACTCAACGCTCTCGGACTGCGACTGTGCGGGCGGAGTTCGACGATCGAAGAGTTAGAGGTGAGGCGGATGCTCGGGGGCCTGATCACGTTTCCGAAGCGGGCCGAGACGGATCCGGTGGCGCCATGGCTCGAGGCGCTCGGGCGGGTGCGGCTGGGCTTGGCCGACCCGGCCATCGTCGAGAGTGAGATGGCCGACGTCTCTGATCTGGATCGGGTGGCCCGTGTGTACCGGGGGCAGCTGGCCGAGCGGCAAGTGGTCGACTTCGACGAGCAGGTGACTGGTGCCATCGAGCGGCTGCTGGCCGAACCGGCCTTCCGTCTGCGGATGCAACGCTTCGCCCGGATACTGCTGGTGGACGAATTCCAGGATCTGACACCGGCTCATATGCTGCTGATCAGGCTGCTGGCCGGACCGGCGGGTGCAGTGTTCGCCGTCGGCGACGACGACCAGACCATCTACGGCTACGCCGGAGCCACCCCGCGCTGGCTCGTCGACTTCGGGCGCTGGTTCCCCGGCGCCGAGCTGCACTCGCTCGAGGTCAACTACCGGTGCCCGGAGGCAGTGGTGAGCGCCGCTTCGAACCTGTTGAGCCGCAACGCCCTGCGGGTGGCCAAGGTGATCCGGGCCGCGGCCGACCCCACGCGAGAGGGTGACGAAACGGGGGGTCTGTCGATCCTGGAGGGGAAAGACGGTCCCGCCACCCGCTCGGCGCGTCGGGTGCGGGAGCTTCTCGCCGGTGGCGCGGCGCCGAGCGACATCGCCGTTTTAGCCCGGGTGAACGCCTCGCTCGCCCCCGTGCAGGTGCTCTTGCGCAACAGCGGTGTGCCGGTCGATGGAGGCGTCGGTCAACGATTCCTCCAGCGTGGCGGCATCCGGGCCGCCCTCGGGTGGCTGACGGTGGCGAGTGCCCCGGGCACGGCGCTCCCGGGCGATGTCCTGCGCGAGGTGGCTCGGCGCCCCAAGCGCGCCATGAGCCGGTCGCTGCTCGACCTGGTGAGCCGGAACAACTCCGTCGACGGCCTGGAAAGGCTGAGCGGATGGCTCGAGGGCAAGGACAGCGGGCGCGAAGCAGCGAAGGTCAGAGACCTGGCCGACGACATCCGCCGGGCACGCAAAGTAGCCGAGCACGGCAGCACCGCTGATGTGTTGGCCGTGCTGCGGGCCGAGATCGGTGATGGCGGTCTGGACGCCAGTGCCCTGGCGCTCGACCAATGGGGCCAGGGAGCCGGATCGGCCCATGGAGACGATCTCGACGCGTTGACGGAACTGGCCGAGCTCGAGAGTGATCCGGGTCGCTTTCCCGACTGGCTGTCAGAGCAGTTGTGCGCCTCGAACGACGCTGAGGGGGTCACGCTGGCTTCGATCCACGCCGTGAAGGGTCGGGAGTGGGGCCATGTGGTGGTGCACCACGTCTCCGACGGCCTGCTTCCCCACCGCCTGAGCGAGGACATCGAGGAGGAGCGACGGATCTTCCACGTCGCTCTCACCCGCTGCCGGACGAGCGCGTCAATTGTTCCCGGGTCTCCCCCGTCGCCTTTTCTTCTCGAGCTCGACGAACCAGGGGTGCCCACGGCTCGAACGGCCGAACCCACCGTCGGCCCGGCCCCTCGCGCCCTGCGGGCGCGATCGACACGGCGACATCCGGTGGACAGCGATGCCGAGGTGCTGGCGGGCTCGGTGGGATCAACCTTCACCCACCTGGGCCACGATCACGAGGTGGTCGAAATCGATGGAGGTGGGGTGCGCTCCCTTGTCGGGGGAGGTCCCGCCACCACGATCATCTCTTTCGGTACGTCGGTGAAAGTCGGCGGCCAGGGTTTTGTGCTCGTCCATCCGCGCTTCGATGACGCCTGGCAACGACTTCGGGCGTGGCGGAGCGAGCGCGCCGGGGGGAAGCCCGCCTATGTCGTGTTCGACGACAAGACCCTGTGGCTCGTCGCCGCCACCTTGCCGGTGAAGGAGGCCGATCTTCTGGCCATCAACGGGATCGGTCCGGTGAAGCTCGAGAACTACGGCGATGAGCTCATCTCGATCGCCGAAGAGTTCCGAGCTCACTAGGGGACTGATTACCGAGTTCCGGAACGAGCGGGGCGCCGGGAAGATTCTCTCGCTTTCGGTGCCCGCACTGATCGCTGTCCCGGCGCAACGAGTTCTGCATCGTTTGACGTGCCCGGCACCGGCCAGAAGAATCTCCGGTCAAAATGGACGGGTGTTGCTCGGTAAGATGAGGACGGAGAGCGGAGCGTCTGCCGGGGAGTGCGACGAGAGGGGGGAGGGGACGTGCAGCCAGTATTTCGCCATGAGAGCCCCTTACCTCTGCTCGGCGCAGTGACGGTCGAACTCCTATGAGCATGGCGCCACAAGAGACGGCGGTGGGCTCGGGCTCCCACGGACCACCGGAGGCCGATGCCGCCCCCAGGCGCAAACCGAGCTGGTTGAGCGGGGCGATTTTGCTGGCCGGGCTCGTTCTCACCGGTTCGCTGGCCTGGGTGTCCTACACGATCCATGACCACAACGAGGACCGACTCCTTGGCCTCGAGCTCCGACAAGCGGGCTCCGTGGTGTCCGAAGCTCTCCCGTCGATTCAGATTCCATTGACCTCCGCCGCCGGTCTGGCCGCTGCCACCGACGGCAATCCCGCGCAATTCCGGAATTACATTGGCACATTCGTCGGCGGCTCCGGCTCCTTCGTGTCGGCGTCACTGTGGCGGGTGGAGGGCCGGACGACGACGATGGTCGCGCTCGTCGGCGCCTCCCCGGCCTTGGCCCAGACGCCGAGCCAATTGACCGCCGTTCTCACCCACGCCCAGAGCTCGCCCACATTGCAGGTTTGGAACCTTCTCGATCGGAAGACTCCGAGCATCGGATACGCGGCGTCATCCCAGCTGCCGCCAGGTCCGTGGGTCGTCTACGGCGAGAGGGCCCTGGCGAAGAACCGGAAACTCACGGTCACGAAGAATTCGGCGTTCTCCCAATTGCGCTACGCGCTGTATCTGGGGAGGACGACCGCACCGGCCAACCTGCTCGGCGCATCTCCCGGAGCGCTCGCCACAGAGGGACACAGAGCCACCGAGACCGTGCCCTTCGGAAGTAGCGCCATCACACTGGTGGCGACGCCCA
The DNA here is from genome assembly GCA_003151475.1 of Acidimicrobiaceae bacterium. Classification (GTDB taxonomy): domain Bacteria; phylum Actinomycetota; class Acidimicrobiia; order Acidimicrobiales; family UBA8190; genus Palsa-661. The sequence goes on from PLXQ01000059.1 coordinate 55,656, forward strand.
ATGAGGAGCTCGGGGGCACGCTCCTCGCCCGCCTGCCGTGGATCGTGGCTGTCGTGGGCGTGCTGCTGTCCATTATCGCCGCCGTGATGGGGGACTATCTCGTCCGCCGCCGCCGTCAGGCCGAGTGGTTGGCGGCAGAAAACCGGCGGATGTACAGCGAGCAGCGGAGCATCGCCGAGGTCCTCCAACATGCGCTTCTCCCCCAGACGCTGCCCGAGATCTCGGGGGTGGAGACGGCCATCCGCTATGTCGCGGGAGGCGAGGGGGCTGACGTCGGGGGCGACTGGTACGACATCATTCCCATTGACGACGGCCACTTCATCTTCGTCTTGGGCGACGTCTCCGGTCGTGGCGTGGTGGCGGCCACGATCATGGCCAGGTTGCACTTCGCTATTCGCGCTTATGCCATCCAAGGAGACTCGCCGGCGTCCATCTTGGGCAAGCTCGGACGGCTCCTGAGCATCGAGAGCGACAGGTCCTTTGCCACCATCCTGTGTGCCGTGGTCGACGTGGCCGGACACGGGATCACTCTGGTCAATGCCGGGCACCCCCCTCTGTTGCTGCTGAACGGAAACACGGGGGACTTCATCCGGTCCACGGTCTTTCCCCCGGTCGGGGTGCAGGAATCGACTGACTATCAGGCGGAACATTTCGATGTCCCCGCCGGAGCCACCATCGTGGCCTTCACCGACGGTCTCATAGAGCGGCGGGGGGAGACGATCGACACCGGCCTCGAGCGCTTGCGGGCCCTGACCATCGAGAACTCCCTGGCCCTCGACGATTTGCTCACCAAAATCCTCACTGAATCAACGGAGGCTGAGTACCATGACGATACGGCGATATTGGCGGTGAGATGGAAGAATTAGAAGCGAGCGAGACCGCATTCGGTATCGAGCAATCCTCTGACCCGGGTGGCGATCCCATGGTCGTGCTCAGCGGGGAACTGGACATTTCGAGTGCCGAGACATTGCGCGTCGCCGTCGAGGAGATCGTGGCCACCGGGCCGACCCACCTCGTCTTCGATCTCAGTCGGCTGACGTTCATGGACAGCTCCGGCATTGCGGTGATGGTGTACGCGGCGAACAACGTGGCCAAGGTCGAGCTTCTCCACCCTTCGAGCATCGTCCGCCGGGTGGTGGAGGCGACCGGCCTTGCCGAGATCCTTCAGATGGGCCCGTCATGATGAATGAGGCGCAGTTCCCCGGAGTGCCCCAGTCCGTCGTGAGCGCCCGCCGGTTCGTGACCGATTCGCTGTCCGGCATCCCCATCGAGATCTCGGAGACCGTTGCTCTCATCGCCTCGGAGTTGGCCTCCAATTCGGTGCGGCACGCGGCGTCGGCGTTCGAGGTGCGCGTCGAACAGTTGCCCCATGAGATACACATCGAGGTCGAAGATGACGGTGACGGTGAGCCGACGGTGAGGACACCGGGGCCCAACGAGACATCAGGTCGAGGACTGCAGATCGTGACCGCGCTGGCCGACGAGTGGGGCGTGGTGCCGAAGCCCGAGGCGACGGGCAAGACCGTTTGGGTCAAGATCGCCGTGCGGACGACCGGGGCCGCGGCCCGGGTCAGCGAAAGCGACGGCGCCCCCGTTACCCCGAAGAGCAAATCGACGAAGCGGAGAACCGGCACCTCCGGATCACAGACGACTGTTTCCCCGGCGGCGAGAGCGGGCGATCTTGTCTTCTTCGGGCCCGAGCTCTGCGCCCGCACGGGACGGCCATTGGCGCGTCACCGGTTACCGGATCGGTGCGCCCTTGGGCGTGCACCGGCGCGCGTCTAACCGCCCCCGTTTCTCTCCGTGAGACCGCGGACGTACGCCGCCTGACCGAGGTGCTCGAGATCGTCGGCGATGATGCTGACGAGCCGGATGCCGAGCGTGACGGGCGGATCGCAGCCATCGTCCACGATGTGGTCGAGGTCGTGCACGTGGAGGACTGACACGAGGTCGATTGTTCGTGCGTGCACGGCGTCGTGATAGGCCATCAAGAGATCGGCCGGGGCATGGACCTTGGCCACATCCTGGGGGTCTTGGCCGTAGCCGGTGGCCCGGGCGTCGAGCGGCAGGTTGAAACGTTGTACCCAGCCTTCGGCCGTCCACACCTGCGCTGTCGCCGTGGCCTCGGCCAGCTGGGCGTCCTGGCTGCGCGTCAGGTGCCATACCAGCCAGGCGATCGAATTGGCCTCCCGGTCGGGACGAAACGAGAGGTGCTCGGCCGACAAGCCGCCGACCACATCGTGAACAAGCTCACGAATTCTCCCGAAGAGCTCCACCACCAGATCGGCGCCATCCACGGCGCGCACCTCCACGTTGGCGACGGCCCGGCCAGGGGCCGGGTCGGAAACGCCAATCTACGGCTTGATCTGCGGCGATCGGGCCAGGGCATCGAAGGCGGCGCCACCGGCCCGCCATGTTTGATCGAGATCGGATCCGGGGGGGTAGCGGTCGTCGATCTCGAGGATCAACATCCCATGGGCGAAAGACCACAGGGCCTGAGCCAAAGAAGGGTCCCCCGTCACCACAAACCACGGATTCCCGGCCCATTGTTCGAGGCCCTCGGGCAGGGTGTCGCGCTGCAGCCGTCCACTGGTGGCCAGGCGGTAGAGGTTCGGATGCGCCAGGCAGTAGGAGCGATACGCGACGAGGAGGCTGTGGAGAGGACCCTCGGGCGCCGCCTCGTGCAACGCCCGGTGGGTCACGGCGCCGATGTCGAACATCGAGTCCTCGATGAGGGCTGACTCGAGCGCCGCCTTGCCCGAGAAGTGCTTGTACAAAGACGGCGCCTGCATAGAGAGCTCTTCGGCCAACCGCCGCATGGTGAGTGCGCCGGCGCCCTCCTGCTCCAAGATCCGGCGGGCGGCGGCGACGCTCTCGACCACGCGGGGCGGACGCGCCAATGGTGGACGCGGTCGCGCCACCTCGCCCGGCAGCAGCTCTCCCCCCGACGGCCGGCCATCACCGGTCATGACAGCGACTCTGCTCTCCAGACATCGGCAGCGGACGTCCGTCGACCGAAAAGGTGGACCCGCAGGGCGGTCCCCGCATGGGCACTTGACGTCACGGTACGGCGACCGGCTTCTGCGAAAGGAGAAACACCGGATGCTGCGGGGCGATCCGCTCGACGTCGATCTCCTGCGAGTCAGCCGTGACACCGTCGAAGAAGACGCCCACCTCCATCTTCCAGCGGCGCAGGTAGGCCCGGAGGATGGGCCCTTTCTCGCCGTCCGACAGCTCGTGGGCGACCCGCTCGTCTCGGCGACGACCGAGGACCAGGGTGAGTCGACCCCCGTCGGCACGGACGTTGCGCACCCACTGAGCCTCGCCGCGCGGCGCCACCAGATACTGCCGGCCATCGACTTCGAGCAGGTTTACCGGCGTGTGCCGGGGCTCCCCGCTTGTACGACCACGGACCTCGAGGATGCGGCTGCCCCACACGCTCAGGCCCAGACGCATGAGGAGCACGACAAAGGGATTGAGGAGCCTCCGCGTGAGGGGGCCCGGCTCCCGGTAATGCGCTGTCTGGTCCATTCATCTCTCCTTCCACGATCTTCCGGTGGCTAACGTTGTTAGCTAGTATGGCTAACGGCGTTAGCGGTGTCAACCGGAATGATTTTGCACCCGGCTACGGTGCCGTGAGACGTGATCGAGGGATCGGTGTTGTGGCGTCGCCTGATCCGGGCCATGACCTTCAGTCTTCGGAGTCGGCTTCTTCGGCCAGTGCCAGCCAGGCGTCTTCGACCTTCTCGAGCTCCACCTGGATCGCAGCCAGCTCGTCGCCCAAACGGGTCATTTCCACGTAGTCGACGGCGACCGTCAATGACTCGATGATCTTGTCGCGCCGTCGCGTCAACCGGGTCAGTTCCTTCTCTGTCTCACGCAGAAGCCGGCCGATGGATGATCGACCGCTGCCGGTGCCTCGTGCACCGGTTGCTCCTTGCGGGGCTTTCCGCGGCGTCGGGGAAGAGGAGGGGACCGACGGCACCCGGCGGAGATCGCCACCGTCGAGCCGGGCGATCCACCCCGTCACACCCCCCGGTACGGCCGACCCCTTCCCGTCGGCCTCCACGGCCACAAGGCGCTCGGTGGTGCGGTCCAGAAAGGTTCGGTCGTGGCTGACCACCACCAACGCTCCCGGCCAGTCGTCGAGGAAGTCTTCGAGGACTCGGAGCGTGTCGAGATCGAAATCGTTGGTGGGCTCGTCGAGGAACAGAACATTGGGTCGGGCGGCGATGACCAGGAGCAACTGCAGGCGGCGTCGTTCTCCGCCCGAAAGCGTGCCGGCGCGGGCATACGGCAGGTCGCCGGAGAACGAGAACCGTTTCATCAGCTCGACATCGGCCACGGAGCCCGGGGACCGGTGCGGGCCGGCGACCAGGTCCTGCACCCGGGCCTGCAGGTCCATGGTGGACCCCTGCTGGTCGTAATACCCCGTCACCACCGTCGGGCCGACTTCCACCGTTCCCCTGGTGGGTCGACGCCTGCCGGCCAGGAGATCGACCAGGGTTGACTTTCCGGTCCCATTGGCACCCACGATCCCGAGACGCTCGCGGCGGCCGAGCACGAGATCGACATCCGACAAGACCATGGGTCCCTCGTCATAACGGAAGCTGACCCCGACGCACTCGATCACTTTGTCGCCCAGTCGCGGTGTCGTTCGTTCGGGTCCGATCGCCATGATGTGTGCGGTCGGTGCCGGGAGGTCCTCGATGATGCGTACGGCGGCGTCGATCCGCGCTTGCGGCTTGCGTGAACGAGCCTGGGCCCCCCGTCGGAGCCACGCCAGCTCGCGGCGCGCCAGATTACGTCGGGTTGATTCGGCCGACATCGCCTGCTCCTCGCGATCGGCCTTGGCCTCGAGGTACGAGGCATAGCCCCCCTCGTGGATGTAGCCGTGACCCCGATCGAGTTCGAGTATCCGGGTGGTGAGCCGGTCGAGCAGGTGACGGTCATGGGTCACCAGAACGAGTCCGCCCCGGAACGAAAGCAGGCGGTGTTCGAGCCAGTTCACGGCCCCCAGATCGAGGTGGTTGGTGGGCTCGTCGAGAACCAGGAGCTCCGCCGGGTGCGTCAGAACCCGGGCCAGGGCCACTCTCTTGGCCTCACCCCCCGAGAGAGTGGTGACCTGATCATCGATGCTGGAGCCCATACCCAACCGCTCGAGGGCCGCTTCGGCTTCCCAACCCTCGCCCACCGCGGCGCGCACCGTGCCCGGGGGCAATTCGGGCACCTGCTCGAGGAATCCCACCCGCGAGGAACGACCACGCCGGACGTCGCCTTCGTCGGGCCTCTCGACGCCCGACAGGACTCTCAGAAGGGTTGATTTGCCCGTGCCGTTGATGCCCACGACCCCGATCCGGTCACCGTCGGAGATCGTGAGGGAGAGACCGGCGAACAGAACTTTGTCGACGCGGCGTACGGCCACCTGTTGGAGATCGACGAGCACGGCCACGAGATGCCCAGGGTATCGGCCCGTTGCCTGAGCGCGATCCGATCAAATGCCGGCTGGGCCGGACCTCCGCGGCTCGGCGTCGGGGCCAGGGACGGACACTCCCTGGGCAAAACCAGGCCCACCTGTTCTGTTCCGCAGGCCCCGATGTCGGGCATATTCTCCGACCTCGTGATCGTGCGGATCAAATCACGTAGAGCTGACCGTCTGATCCTTTGGCCACTCCGAGGCGATGCAGTCCGGTGGCGGCCGGACCTAGTTCGACAGCACCTGTCGTCGAGTTGAACTGCGATCCGTGGCACGGGCAGACGAGCACTTTGCCGGCGGTGTCGTACTCGACGATGCATCCGGCATGTGGACAGACAACGTCAAAGGCCAGGAACGTGCCCTTTTGCGGTTGAATGACGAGCGAGGGATCGCCGGTTTTCGGATCGTTGAAGGATCCGGCCCCTCCCACGGGGACCTGCGATGCCGCCCCGATTGCCGTCCCGGCCGGACGGGGTCGAGGCGTGGTCGTGGTGGGTGCCGGTGCGCTGGAGCCGGGCGGCGACGTCTTCGAAGGTGATGTGGTCGTCGGTGCCTGGGTGGCCGGTGAGGTCGTAGTCGTCGGCGGCGCCGTGGTCGGTGTCACCCCGAGAGCCGACGGCCCCGCCTTGGCCGAAGCGCCTCCGGCCAGGCGGCCGATGCCGGCCGCCAGTCCCCCGCCGAGCAGCGCCATCAGGGCCGCCCCGGCGGCGAGGGAGCCCTGGGCGGCGAATGTGCGCCGATCCATCTCGGTCTCCACGGGGTCCCGGGGCGCCTCGGACCGACCGATCAAGTAGGGACACGGTGTCGGCTCACACGGTGCACCGCGGCGGGCGAGACAGGCGCCGTTCTCGTACGAACCGCAGACGTCGCGCACCATCGAAAACGGAATCGGCACGACGAGAGCGGGGCCCTGACCGGCGCGCCTTCGCACCGCGTTCGCCACCAGTGCGTCCACCGAAAGAGCACCCCCCGATCCGGCCAGAATCAGCGGGGTCCAGGCGAAGGCGAAGACGATGTCGGAACCCGTGTAGAACGGGCTCGAATGAAAGCTGATGGTGAGAAAGAGCATGAGCGACAGGGCGAAGCCTCCCACCGCCGCCACCCTCGTCCACAGCCCGAGAAGGGCTCCCAGACCGACGGCGATTTCCACTAACGCTATGAGGAGCCCCAACGGGACGGCCACGTGCACGAGGGGGGCGACAAGCGCATGAACAGGACTTCGGCGCGCCGCTCCGGCGAGTTGCTGCTGAATCGATATGGGGTTCGAGGAATCGAAGAAACCGGGATTGGCGAGCTTCTGGAGACCGGCAAAGCAGAAGGTGAAGCCCAGGAACAACCGCAAGGGGATCAGGACCCAGCCGGCGGAGTACAGAAAACGTGGCGGTGGGCCGAGTAGTGCCCAGTTCGACTTCAGCGTCGAACGGTTGACTCCGGCCGACGGCGGCCTACCCGCGGCGGCTCGCGGCCCATGGACAGGAGGTCGACGACGACTTGCACCACGTCCGGACATTGCCTTCCCTGCCTCCGATGTCGGCATCCCGCTGCGACGATATTCCCCCTCAGGATGAGCGCTGGACCATGACAGCAACGTGAAGTCCGGGCATTTTTTTCGTCCCCGGGTGCCATTCATCTTCTCGCAAGGTCCGGCGAGTAGACCTTTAGGTGTGAGAGTTCTCGTAGCCGAGGATGATGAAGCCCTGCGCTCGGTACTCGAGCGAGGTCTGCGAGAAAACGGCTATGTGGTCGACGCCGTGCCCGACGGGGACCGGGCCCTGTCGTTTCTCCATACGTATGAATATGACGTGGCAGTGCTGGACTGGCGTATGCCCAAGGTGTCGGGACTCGAGGTCATCCGGGAACTCCGCCGTCTCGGCTCAGCCGTCCCGATTCTGATGCTCACCGCCCGTGACACGGCGAACGATCGCGTGACCGGACTGGACGAAGGCGCCGATGACTACCTGGTGAAGCCCTTCGACTTCAGCGAACTGTTGGCTCGGCTGAGGGCACTGCAGCGCAGGGTGCCGACCGTCCACGGGCCACAGTTGACCGTCGGCAACCTGATCTTCGATCCGGCGACTCGTCAGGTCCACATCGGTTCGAAGAGCCCCGCTCTCACCAGCACGGAGATGTCCATCTTGGAGATCCTCATGCGAAGGTACCCGAGCGTCGTCGAGCGCCGTTCGATAGCGCTGCATGCCTGGGCCGAAGAAGCCGACGCCCTCGGTTCGAACACGATCGACGTCCACCTGGCAAGGCTTAGGGCGAAACTTGTCGGTGGTCAGGTTCGCATCGAGACGATCCGTGGGATCGGATACAGGATCATTGGCACATGAACGATCGGCACGTATCCAAACGCCCGTTTTTCATACACGCAGCACGCGTGGCGGCGGTGGCCACGTTCCTCATCGGCATCGTCTTCGTCACCGTCGTGGTGGGATTCGACGTCGTCGACAACCACCATCTGGTGGCACAGGTCGATCTCAACCTCACGGAGCGACTGGCCGATGCGAGCCGCCAGGGCAAGTTGCTGTCGACGACCACTGAGGTGGACAACGATCATGACGTCGATTCCGCCCCGGTCATTCTGTGGCGAGTCTCCGGAAATGACAAAGTGACTAAATTGACCGACGGTTCGCCCGCATTGCCCAGCACAGCGTGGATCCACTCGAGTCGATCAGTGACTATCGACATCAAGGGTCAATCCTTCCGTTTGGACGCGACGCCCGTCCGTCACGGGTGGCTTGTGGCCGGCCAGAGTCTTGGCGAGCAGCAACATGTCGAACGAGTCTTGCTCGCGGGCGAGCTCATCGCCGGACCTATTTTCCTGGTCGCGACCTTCCTGGGCACCCTGGTCATAGGCGTGAAGGCGTCGGGTCCGATCGAAGAGGCTCGGCGCCGCCAGCTGGAATTCACCGCCGACGCTTCCCACGAACTACGAACGCCGCTCAGCGTCATCGAGGCGGAGGTGGGTCTCGCTCTCAGCACACCCAGAGAAGCCCCCCGGTATCGCGACACTTTGGAGAGGGTGGGCCGCGAAGGTGAGCGTCTCCGACGTCTCGTCGAGGACCTGCTGTGGCTGGCACGCTTCGACTCCGAACCCCCGCCTCCCAGTCACGAGCCCGTCGATCTGGTCTCCATTGCCGAAAGTTGTGCCGATCGGTTCTCCAGTTTTGCCGAAGGAAAAGGCGTGAACCTGTCAGTCGTCGAAGGAGGTGACGTCCCGGCGTGGATCAGTGCGCCTCCGGAGTGGGTCGACCGCCTTATCGGGGTACTGGTGGACAACGCGTGTCGTTATGCCGGGCCGGGCGGCATGGTCCGCATTGTCGTGAAGGGTCAAGGCGGCAAGGTGAGCCTGGCCGTTGAGGACAGCGGCCCCGGGATCGCGCCTGAGGAGCGGGCCCGGTTGTTCGATCGTTTCCATCGAGCCACTGACCAGGGCGGCGGCGCCGGTCTCGGGCTGGCCATCGCCGATTCGGTGGTCCGCTCAACGGCCGGACGCTGGCGCGTCAGCGACGCCTCACTTGGAGGGGCCCGCCTGGAGGTGGCGTGGCACCGCGCCGGCCCACGGGAATCGGCACTTCGTAAAGACTTTGACCACGAACGGCTCGCTCGGTAAACATCCGTGGCAACGCGTGTGCAGCACCGCCCGCTCAACGGCCCCCATGGGACACAGACGATGTGAGCCAAGGCGCCACCTGTCCGAGCAGTAGCACCCCCAGAAGCACGCCGATGGCGATACTCGAGATCAGCGACCATTGACGAAGACCTGCCCCGGCCACATCCCGTCGCGTCCGGCCGATCCAATCCCGGGTGGCAAGTCGGGTGGTATCCACCAGATGAGCCAGTACATGAATCGCCATGGCTCCGAACCACAGCACGAAACTTGCCTTATGGAACAGGAGGAATGGGGGACGACTCGGCGGCGGGACCAGAAGCAAGATGATGCCGCTGGCAAAGAGAATCACGGTCAGAACCACGAGCAATGGCCCAAGCATCCGCAGCACGAGGGGAGGCGGACCCTTGCGCCGATAAGGCCGAGAGCCGAGGTAGTAGCGGACAAAACGATAGGAGGCGCTCCCCACCTTCAGCGCCACCAGGGGGACGAGAACCATGCCCAAGAAGACGTGCACAGAGAGGAGAGCTCTGACGCGCAGGATGGTGAACCCCTCAGCGGCGAGGAGAACGAGGAGAACGGCGGCTGTCGAACCGGTGAGCCGGGCGTTCGCCTCCGGGCTGGCACCACGTGATGGCGAAGTGGCGACATGTTCAGCCTCTCCTGGGTTCGCAGACCGACCGTCACCGGAAGTCGCCATCGTTGTCACGGTACGATTTTCACCTTACGTCGGTATGAAGGCCCGAAATCACACGAGAAAGGCGGAATCGTCGTCACCACTCGCTCGCTTTGATTCGGTCATGATCGAGCGTCTCCCGCCGGACTTCCACAGCGTTCCAGGGAAAGTCGTCATGTTCCGCTCATGAACTGATGCTCACCGTAGGGGGGCGGTGAATTTCCATAACGATTCTCCCTACCGCCTCTCTGGATCCGACATTCGGTCGCCGGGGTGAAGAGCGGCCCAGCCCTCCCTGACCCCGTAGATCAAGATGACATACCCGGCGAGGGGATCCGCCCACCACCACCCGGCGAAGGTGTTGAGCAAGAGACCGACAAGGACAGCCATGGCCAAGAGTGCGTCGACGAAGGTCACGCGACCCTCGGTTCGCAGCACCAGGTTGTCGAGCTGTCGTCCCGTCCTCTCTTTTCCGGCAGCCAGACAGACCATCACCAAAGCAGTCAGGGCGGTCCATGCCATCCCTGTCGGGCTGTGGTGCGGTCGGGACCTGAAGCAAAGCACCAACGTTCCCTGAACGGCGATGTAACAGGAAAGTACCAGGAAGGCAACGCCGATCATTCGCAGGGCGAGATGTTGGCGCCCCTCGTCCGTTGCGCGCAGTTCCCAGATCACGACGGTACTGGCGCCGATCTCGATAAGGGAGTCCAATCCAAATCCACCGAGAGCCACTGAGCGAGCGGCGATGGCGGCGATAGCCAAGACCACGACACCGACGATGTTCCATCCGAGGGTGGCGGCTTCCAGGATGATGCCTCGCCGCACCAATGTGGCATTGTCTGGCTCGGGAATTGACCTCACGACCGCCAATCCTGGTCGATGCTTACCACCAGATGCCCGCGCACTGTGACGGAGTGGCTGCGTTCCACGTCCGATGGTTCGAGACCCACCGAGGGGTGCCCAGCCACGACCCCCTCAGCCACGCGTCATGTCCTCGTAAGGTGGGTGTGCCTAGTCTGTGGGAGATGGCGGCGAATGGCAGGAGGCGTAGAGCGACGCACGTTCGCCAGCTGCCTTCGGCCGGCCCGACCGGCGTCATTCGGAGACACAAGATCCTTAGTGCCATCGCGCTGGTGATCGTCTTGTTGACCCCTGTGTGGTGGTCAGTCGGTTCGGCACTCTCCAATCCCAGCATGGGCACGAGCGTCGTGTCTCGGATGGCAGAGTGGATGCGCCTGCACGGGGGCCGTTCCGTCGTCACGTGGGCCGAAAGCACCTGGTACTCGCATCATCCCCCGCCCATCGGTGGTCGTCCTGCGAAGGGGGCGATCCCGGTCAATAATCGAGCAGCCAAGCCGCGGACGACGCCGGCGGTCCGGATACCCGCTCACCTTCCCGTACCGGCTCCGATCCAACCCATCGCTAGTCCCGCCGTACCGGGCGAAGGGCAGTGGCGCCCGGCCGGAAGGCTGGTGGACGGCATACCGGCGGTCTACGAGGCCGATCTCCGTCCCGATTCCGTCCACACCAGCGTTGTCACGGCAGTGGCATGGATGGACACCAAACTGCTCGGCGCCTCGATGTACTCCGGAAGCACCATTCCCGGCGGCGGGCCGTACCGCCTTACGGCGCCGATCCAACCCCAGGCGGCCACGACAATGGTGGCGGCGTTCAACTCTGGGTTCTTGATGCGCGATTCGAACGGCGGCTACTACACCGAAGGCAAGACCATCGTCCCGCTCCGCCCAGGCGCCGCCTCTTTCGTTATCGACAAAGACGGCACTGTCACCATCGGAGCATGGGGACGAGACGTCTCGATGACGCCCAACGTGGTTGCCGTGCGCCAGAATGTGAACCTACTGGTGGACGGGGGTCAACCGGTTCCCGGCCTCGACGCCAATGACACCACAAAGTGGGGATTCACCCTCGGCAACCAGGTATACGTCTGGCGATCTGGAGTCGGAGAGACAGCCAACGGTGCTCTCGTGTACGTCGCCGGTCCGAATCTGAATATCACTGATCTGGCAGAGGTCCTTGTACGTGCGGGAGCAGTCCGGGCCATGGAACTGGACATCAACACGGACTGGGTCGACTTCGCTACGTACGCGCCCGGGGCACCGACAGGTGCCGCCTCGCCCACGAACGGGACGGACCTCCTATCCAGCATGGCTGGAACTCCGGGTCGTTACTTCGAGCCCTGGTGGTCAAGGGACTTCTTCATGATGTCTGTTCGGCCGACGCTGAGTAACTGATTGTCGTCCCAGATGGTTCCCAGGCCCCGTCGAGGCCGTCAACCCAAAGAGATGTCAGTGGCGCGACACCTGGCCGCGTCGCGAGTCCGGCATACCACCACCAGGGTCCGACGCACGCGTGTCCTGGCCGTGCTTGCGGTGATTATCGTCGCCGCCGGTATCGTCATCGGTTGGGGACACTCATCCTCCACAAGTCAGCAACCGAGGGCCCTTTCCCGCGCCGTGGTGGCGAAGCATCCGGATCACTCTCCGATACCGGCGGTCGAATCCGGCCTCCTTCCCTGGCAGTTGACGGCACCGATTAGCCGGGTCGTCGTCCTCCCGGGAACGGGAAGTCAGCTGCAGATACTGGGCGGGCTTACCTCCGGTAATACGTCATCGAGTGGTGTCTACACCCTCGACACTTCGAACGGCATCTTGAGACAGGTCGGTGACTTGAGCGGACCGCTCCACGATGCCGCCGGCACCGTTGTCGACGGTCGCGACGTGATTGTCGGAGGCGGGGTCTCGAGCACGATCGGAACCGTGCAAACCTTCTCGGCGGCGGCCGTGGGTTCCGCGGGCGCCTCGGGACCCACGGCCACAGTGTCGGGCTCGTTACCTGAGCCCCGGTCGGACGCCGCCGACGTCACCATCGGCCGCACGAGTTATCTCGTAGGTGGGTACGACGGGACCAATCCGGACCCTGTTGTTCTCGCCACTGACGACGGCCACTCGTACCGTGCCGAGGCATCACTACCGGTCCCCGTCCGCTATCCGGCCGTCGCTGCGCTCGGCGGGAAGATCTATGTGTTCGGCGGCCAGGCGATCACGGGCGCCACCGCCGGTCAACCGATCGATGCGATTCAGGTGATCGACCCCGACCACCACAAGGCCTCAGTGGTGGGGCACCTCCCGGAGCCCCTCAGTGGAGCGGCAGCCGTGACACTTGCCGGACATATTTATGTCATTGGTGGCGAAAGCACGGCGGCGCAGCCGTCCACGCCGGGCGTCGGTTCGACCCAAACGACTCCGGCCGGGTCCGGCTCGAATCCGGGAGCGGGCGCCACTGGTGCCATCAAGGACAGCCAGGTGACCAGAGGTGCAGGCGGATCGACGGTAAGCCTGGTCGCCGCTATCTCACCGGCACCGACAAATAGTGTTGCCTCCATCTGGGCATTCGATCCGGTCACATCTCACCTCATGGCCGCAGGTCATCTCCAGGTCCCTGTGTCCCACGCCGGGGTGGCCGTTATCGGCTCAACGGCGTGGGTGGTCGGCGGCGAATCTGGAGGGACACAGGTGTCCGCCGCGCAAATGCTCACCCCCGACGCGGCCTTCGGTACAGCCGGCGCACCGGGAGCGGGATCCCCGTACTTCGGTGCCAAGCTCTTGATCGCCGACCGCGGGAACAACCGTCTCCTGGTGATGGATTCGTCGATGCGGGTCGTCTGGACCTACCCATCGGCGTCATCGCCACCGGATCCACTGGGGTTCTACTTCCCCGACGATGCCTTCTTTGTGAACAAGGGAAGAGCCATCATTTCCAACCAGGAAGAGAACGAGACCATTGTCGAGATCGGCTATCCGTCGGGAAAGATTCTCTGGTCGTATGGCCATCCAAAGCAGGCCAGTGCCGCACCGGGCTACCTGCATGAACCCGACGATGCCTACCTGCTCAAGAACGGCCAAATCACGGTGGCCGACGCTCAGAATTGTCGGGTCCTGGTTCTCAATGCCAATGGATCCGTAGCCACGCAGATCGGCACGAACGGGGTATGTGTGCACAACCCTCCGGTATCAATGGGCTCGCCCAACGGCGACACACCCCTGGCCGACGGGAATTTCCTGGTGTCGGAGATCGACGGCTCGTGGGTCAGTGAGTACACGCCGCAGGGAAAGCTGGTCTGGACCGTGCACCTACCGATTAGCTATCCCTCGGACCCTCAACAGATCGGCCCCGATCTGTACTTGCTCGCCGACTACTCAAGCCCCGGGGAGGTTCTCGAGTTCAATCGGGAGGGCCAGATCCTCTATCGTCATGACGTTCCCAGCGGTCCGGGGATGCTCAACCACCCATCACTGGCGGAGATGTTGCCGAGTGGTGTCATCATGGCGAACGACGACTACCGCAACCGCATGATCGCCTTCGACCCGAAAACCGGCGCCCTCGTGTGGCAGTACGGTGTCAACGATCAAGCTGGTACCGCTCCCGGCATGTTAAATACCCCTGACGGATTCGACGTGCTGTTGCCCAATGGCTCGACTCCGACTCATCTAGCCACGGGTTGATCCGGCTGATTGACTGTGATGAGAATGTTGCGGCCTATGGCGCGCTACTCACGATTGATTCATGCGAATTCGTAAGAATCTGTAGTTCCGTTCTCGCGCCGTTCGCTCCATCGTCGTCGACCAACCCTCTATCCCGTGGGGACCTCCGGTTGTACCGCCAGTTCGCCTCCGACACGCGTCGTTGACACGCGCGCGACAGCACTCCGAGCCGCTCGGACCGGCATTAACGGCGCCAGTGCGGTGGCAGCTCAGTCTCTTGGCAGACGCACGGTCTGACACTCGCATCGGCCGGCGAGCGCTCTCCGTCCTCGGTGACGTACAGATCGCCTCCACACTTCGGACAGACAACCAATTGGTCTCGTTCCACGATGACTTCTCTTCTCTTTCGGGCAAATCCTCAACGACCCGTCAATCAGGGCCAAGTGACGCTACCCGAGGTGACATTCGGTGGAGCAACCAAAACTAACCGTTCTTCACGTTCGCTCCTGCGAGTTCATGCCGAACCAGATAGACCGTCATCAGTCCGGTCGTGAATGTCGCCCATCCAGAGGTTCCCCCCGACCACCGTGAAGCACGAGATCGCGCAACCGGGGCCCCGACCGGGGATTAGCCAGGGTCTGGCGAGGGGCAGCTTCGATCCATGCGAGCATCTACGGTTGGTCCCGCTCGGGACTGCCTTTGCCACACCCAGTGGGATTCGTGCTCGGCGTCCTGAGTCTTTCCAACCACGGCGATTGTTGCCGTGACATCGCGGGCAGATGAGACGTTCAGCCAGCGCTCATTCTGCGCTGGCTGGACGTTCTTGTCGTCCATCAATCGGGCGTGGGCGAATCGGTTACCATTCGGCACGACTTTGCGATCGCGAAAGGTTGCTGCGAAACGCCTTGTGTCGGCGAGAGCCACGTTACGACCGAGCACGTCGAACTTGTAAAGTAGCGCTATGCCTTCCGGACAAAGGGACGGATCGTCTGATGCCTTGATCTCAGCCGCGGTCGGCATTCGGCCGGATCGTGTTAGTGCTGGGCCACCGCGGCAGACGGCAGTGACCCAGCCAGGGGTGACAAGCTCGTCCCGGTCCGAAAATGGCGGTAGCTGCGCCCGGGAGGCCACGCTCGACGCTGCCTGGCTGGGGACCATGTCAATTCGGTCGCGACATCGCAGTGATCGCGTTGCCTGGTCGTCCCGCTTCTCATAACGCCTTACGAACGCTGCGCGCGAGCGAGCGTTCCCTTGAAGGTCAACGCCACTTCCAAAGAATCAAGGAGAGCTAAATGGTTACATCTTCGAAGAAGACAGACGTGATTCTTGTCGGCGTCGACGGCTCTGATTCGTCGCTCGACGCGCTCCAGTGGGCGGCGGACCAGGCCAAGCTGGCCCATGCGTCCCTGGAGGTTCTCTCGGCGTGGGAGTGGCCGTCAGTATGGGGCCGTGAACCGACCTGGCCGCCGGGGTGGGATCCAGACGAACAGACCCGGAAGCAGCTCGCCAAAGTCGTCGAAGCCGTGCTCGACTCGACGTACAAGCTCGACGTCCGCCAAGTCGTCGTTGAGGGCCACGCCGCCCCGGCTCTCGTTACCGCTGCCGAGCATGCGGATCTTCTGGTCGTGGGGCGCCGTGGGCACCGATCCGTGGCGGGCGTTCTTCTGGGCTCGGTGAGCATGTATTGCGTCACTCACGCACAGTGTCCGGTGGTCGTTGCACACCACCGACTGCCAAAAGCCGAGTAGGCCGCGGCATCATTTGTCCATCGAACTGTCGGACATCTCGATGACCGCCCGCACGAGCTCATTCGTAGCGTTGTACTCAGCCGTCCTTCGCTTCCCTGATCCGTCCATCCCCCACCCGTTCTCGTCTGTGCTGGCTGGCTACGGCGAGAGAAATCCGGGCGCGCCAGTCTCGTCGTACGTGTCGCCGCCGCTCGCGTGGGTTTTGAGAACGCGATCCTGTGCGTCACGAGGAATCATGTAAACGTCCCCCCTTACCAGAGCAAATGCAGAGGTCAGACTGGGTAGCCTCACGGGGCCACTCTTCGACTCAGCGCCGTGTCGTCAGCATGAATCTCTATTAGCAGCAACCCCCAGACACGGTGTCGCGAATGGAGCCCGGGGACATGATGTGCGGGCCGCATTAAGCGCCGTGACCTGGACTTTCTCTGGAGCGGGTGTCCTCTGAAATCGGCGATCGCCACGCGCACGATAGATAACGCCCAACGACGCCGATGCGCTGTGCCACACCACTTGGTTCCCCACCGGTCACCCGCCCAGGTGATCTCGCGCTTCGGACAGGGGCCAGAATGGGTCCAGCAGAGCCGCCTCATCCGGACGTCCGTGCTGGCCGTGGCGTCACTAAGGTTGCTCAGCCGTTGTCGATCGAAAGGAGTGGCCATGGCCGAGTTCTGCGGTGCGTTCCCAGTCCTGCCAGGGAAAGCTGATGCGGTACGGACCTTCGCAGCAGACTGCCACGCTCGCCGAGAGGAGTTCGCGGCGTCGTTAAGGCAAGCCGGTGTGAGGCGCGAGCAGTGGTTCCTGAGCCCAGGCGGCGATTTCTTACACGTTTACTTGGAAGCTCACGATGTCGCTGCCGCGTTCGCCCAGATAGCTACATCGACCGATCCGTTCGATGAGTGGCAACGCGAACGGATCCTCGACATCTCCGGGGTCGATATGACGCAACCCGGGCCTCCGCCGCCTGAGAAGGTCCTCGACGTATCAGCGTGACCGGCGTGCCCAGGGGAGATCGTGTCTGCCAACTGAGACTCCACACTCTGCAGTTCCGATCGACGGTGAACCGGGGCCATAGCCAGGATGAGGATGGACCGTCAGCTCCAGAGCACGGGGAACACAGAGTGGTGACCGACTAGACCCTTTAAGGAGAGCGATCGCGCCGCTCCTAGAGGATAGGCGCCGTCAAGGTCCTCCTGGACGGACTGCGACACCAGGATCTCGCCACCGGTGGCGGCACTCGCGATCCGTGCGGCGACGACGACCGTCCGGCCAAAGAAGTCGCCTGCCTCGACCTTGGCATTGCCGTTATGGATCCCTACACGCACGGCCACCAAGACGCCGGCCCAGCCAATGCTGAGGGCACGTTGGATCGCTACGGAGCAGGCTGCTGCTGAGCCAGTTGCCGGGAATGCCAACATAAACCCGTCACCTTGACCCTTGACGACGATTCCTCCGAACAACGATGTCTGTCGTCTCACCACACCATCATGCCATTCGAGAATCTCGAGCCAGCTCTCCTCGCCGAGCGTCTCCATGAGTGCGGTAGAGCCTTCGATGTCGGTGAACATGATCGTGACCGAGCCGTCGGTTCCCAGGGCTGTGAGCGGTACTCGCTCGTCTTGGACCATAGTCAGAATCTCTTCGACAGCAGCCGTGAGCCCTACGCCCAACGCCTCCTCGTTGGCAACCGGCATGGAGAAGTGCCACTGTACGATTCGCCAGTAAGTGCCCTCCTCGTGCAGGACAACGGTCGCACGGGTTAAGACCGAGGGCATCCCTTCGATCACCATCAGTGCTCGGCTCGCAACCCATCCAACCGTGCCCTCCTTCCAGGCGACGATCTCCTCGATGTCGAAGTGGACCGGCGGCATCTCCCGGAACTGGACTCGGAACAGGGCAGAGATAGCTTCATAACCCACATGCCACTCGTCCGGTGCGGTCCCTATCACGAGGGATCCGGAGTCACGTGCAACGGCGTCGTTCACTGCCTCGGCATCGAGAGCCGCGTGCGATCGGTACAACCGCTCCATGAAAAGAACGAGTTCGGGGGCTGGCTCCATACCCCGACGATACGCCGCCTGTCCATGGCCATCATTGTGACTGACTGTCTCCAACGTGGCCGTACCACTGCTTCGGATTTGACCCCACCTCAATTGACCGTTGCCGACCGCAATTGTCAACAGCATGCATTTCGTTGCTGGAGGCCCCATCTTCGCTCAATACGGCGATGATGCTCCTGACCTGGACGGCCACATCGCAAAGACTCGCCTTCCAACACAGTCCATAAGGGGGTTTGACTATGTCGTCCATACCGATAGCAAAACCGGAGCCGGCGTCGGATGCACTTGCCGGCAAGCTCAAGCGCACAGAAATCCAGCACAAGTCGTCTTCGATTTCCGGAAGGGCGATCGTGCAGGTTCTCACCGAGATACCGTGCGGCGTCGAGTCGGGCTGGCACATCCATCCAGGTGAAGAGGTGGGATACCTCCTCGCCGGGAGGGTGGAGATGATGATCCAGGGGCAGACCACCTTGACCCTGCACGCAGGCAATGGTTTTCTCATGCCGCCCGGCACAGCTCATAATGCCTTGGCATGTTGGCCCCGACACTGGCCAAATGCTCTCCACCTACATTGTCGAAGTGGGACAACCGCTGGCGACATTTGTTGACGGGCCACCGGTCGATCCGGCGTCGCTGAAGCCGACCGCCTAGGACGCCCCAGGTCACTGGATGATTCGTCCGAACGATTCCACACACCAGGTGCAAGGACCCGTCGAAGACCAGAGGTTGAAGAACCATTCGGGTCGGCGCTTCTCCGTGATGTTCG
This sequence comes from Acidimicrobiaceae bacterium, assembly GCA_003151475.1. Taxonomy (GTDB): domain Bacteria; phylum Actinomycetota; class Acidimicrobiia; order Acidimicrobiales; family UBA8190; genus Palsa-661. Next base: position 74,494 of record PLXQ01000059.1, read on the forward strand.
CGTATTGCTCGATAACTGGGCATTGCCCCGAAGCGCCACCCACGACCCTAGGCAAGGCCACGGTGGGTCAACAGCCTATTGGTTTCGACGTCACGGGCAACTCCCTGTGCGACTCGTGCCCCAGCTGAGTCCCGCTCCGGCGTACTCATCGGCGTCGATCTCCAACTCGTGAACTCCCTTTTAGCCTGCGCCGTGGCCGGGACTATCGCGTCAGCGCTACCATCCGGGCGGTCTCGATAGTTCAAGTCCGGGTTTGGAGAATCCATGACGCGTTTCGCCGAAAGCACGATCACATTCCCCTACAAGCGGTCGCTGGGGCCGGTCGTCGGAGCCTTCATGACGGCATTGACGGACAAGCGGATCTTAGGGATCCGTAACGGCAAGGACATTCTGGTGCCCCCGATGGAATGGGATCCGACCACCGGCGCCGAGCTGGCGCCAGATTTTGTCGAGGTCGGCCCAGTCGGAACTGTCGAGTCATGGACTTGGGTCCCAACCCCATCCGTGCAGCACCCGCTGCAACATGCCTTCGCATTCGCACTCATTCGCCTCGATGGGGCCACGACCCCCCTCTTGCACGCGGTCGACGGTGGATCGTCAGAACGGATGGTCGAAGGATTACGCGTGGCCCCCCGTTGGAGAGGCACCCGCGTCGGCCGCATTGACGACATTATCTGTTTTGTCATGGGCGAGGTCCCGGAGACCGATGGAGGTGACACCGGCGCCGCCCAAGAACCGGTGCAACGCATGGATTACCACGCGTCGATCACATACCGGAACCCCGTCCCGGCCGCAACTGATCGAGCAGTCGTCGCTTCCCGAAATCGCCGGTTACTCGGCCTGCGCTGTCCCAGGTGTGAGCGAGTGTACGCCGGTGGCAAAGGCTACTGCCCGGTCGACGCCGTCGAGCTCGGTCCCGAGTGCGAAGTCGACCTGCCGACCGTCGGCACCATCACAAATTTCGCCATTGTCACTCCGGTCTCGTATCCGGGCCAGACCGAAACCGAGCCTTTCGTCCGAGCCTTCGTCCTCCTCGATGGCACCGACGTCGTCATCGGATACTCACCCGTGATCGAGTTGCCAGCCGACGAGGTGCGGGTCGGACAACGGGTCGCCGCTGTGTGGGCGTCGCCGGCTGAGGAACATGATCAAGAGGGTGGCATGGGCGGGGCATGGGGCTCCCTCTTGGGCTGGATGCCCAACGGCGAACCCGATATCGACGACCCCGACTTGGTGAACCGGATCTTCTGATGATTGCTCGTTCGCCTGAGAATGCAATCTCCCGGGACATCGCTGTCGTGGGTTGGGCCCAGACGGAAATGGTCCGCCACACGGACAAGTCAGAAACGGAGTTGCTGATGGAGGTCATTACGGACGTCCTCACACAGCTCGATCTGACCAGAGCCGATATTGACTTCACCTGTCTCGGCAGCTGCGACTACATCACAGGCCAAGCCTTCTCCTTCGTGACCAATCTCGATGCCATCGGGGCGTGGCCACCCAAACGAGACTCCCACGTGGAAATGGACGGGGCCTGGGCTCTGTACGAGGCATGGCTCCGTCTTCAGGAGGGCGACATCGAGATCGCGGTGGTCACCGGCTCCGGTCGCTCGTCAACGGGTGACCCGATGTTGATCTACCCGATGGAGATGGATCCATACTTCCTCGCACCACTGGGCGCCGATCCTCTCACGTTCGCCGCGCTGCAGGCCCGAGCCGTGATTGCTGCCGGTATTGCAGACGAGCGATCGATGGCCGAGGCGTCCGTGCGTTCGCGAGGCAAGGGCGACGTCGATGCGCTCCTGGCCACGGACTATCTCCGGGAGCCGTTGCACCGTCACGACGTACCGCCGATCACCGACGGTGCCGCGGCTGTGGTGCTTGCCACCGGGCCGCGCGCTCGTCAACTGGTCGAGCGGCCGGCCTACATCGCCGGCCTGGACCACCGCACCGAGTGCCACAATCCCTCGTTCCGGGCTCTCGACGACTCTCCGTCTACCCGCATCGCAGCAGAGGCCGCTGGACTCGGCGATGCCCCCGTCGAGGTTGCCGAAGTGCAAGCCGCGTTCAGCCACGAGGAGCTACTTCTGCGCAGGGTCCTAGAGCTAGGTGACGATGTGGTGGTGAACCCTTCGGGCGGCGCCCTGCGCTCCAACCCGATCATGGCCACGGGCCTATGTCGTATTGGATATGCCGCCAACCACATTTTCGGGGGTGGTAACCGAGCCCTCGCTCACGCAACATCGGGACCGTGCTTGCAACAAAACCTCATCTGCATATTGGAGGGCCCGTAATGAGCGCTACCCCGTGCGCAGTCGTCGGTGTGGGCCAAACCCACCACAAGTCCCGACGCCTCGACGTATCCTTTGGTGGCCTCGTGCGTGAGGCCGTCTTCCGTGCACTTGAAGATGCGCATATGACTCTCGCCGATGTCGAAGCTGTGATCCTCGGCAAGGCCCCCGACCTCTTCGAGGGGGTCATGAAGCCCGAGCTCTACCTCTCCGATGCCCTTGGCGCGGTGGGCAAGCCCATGTTCAGGGTGCACACCGCTGGCTCTGTGGGCGGTACGACCGCCATCGTCGCGGCATCCCATGTCCACGCTGGCAAGCACCGCACCGTTCTCGCGGTTGCCTTCGAGAAGCAGTCGGAAGGCAACGCGCAGTTCGCCCTCGGAAGTGGGCGGGGTGCGTCACTCGGCGCGGGCGGAGCCTTTGCCCCCTTCATCCGGGCCTACATTCGACGCAGCGGCGCACCCGAGCACATCGGATGGAAGGTCGCAGTGAAGGATCGCCTCAACGCACTGAAGAACCCTTATGCCCACCTCAGGATTGAGGACATCTCCATCGAGAAGGTCAAAGCCTCACCGATGATGTGGGAGCCGATTCGGTTCCTCGAGTCGTGCCCCTCTTCAGACGGGGCTTGTGCAGTGGTCCTCACCGATGAGGCCGGGGGCAAAGCGGCTGCGGCCGACGGTCGTCCTCCGGCGTGGATTTTGGGAGCTTCGTCTCGTTCCGAACCATCCAGCTTCCCCGGCCGCGACCCGGTGCGCCCCGCCGCCGCTGTCCAATGTGCGGCAGATGTCTACGCACAGGCCGGAATCACGGATCCACGCCACCAGGTGGACATGGCCGAGCTGTATGTGCCTTTTTCCTGGTACGAGCCAATCTGGCTGGAGGCCTTTGGCTTCGCCGAAGAGCGAGAGGGCTGGAGACTGGTCGATGACGGCACCACCGAGCTCGGCGGATCTCTGCCAATCAACGCCTCTGGCGGCGTGCTGTCGAGCAACCCCATCGGCGCCTCTGGATTACTCCGCTTCGCCGAAGCTGCGAACCAGGTGCGAGGTGCGGCCGGCGAGCACCAGGTGGAAGGGGCGCAGGTTGCCGTGGGTATGGCCTATGGAGCCAACAACCAGTACTTCAGCACATGGGTGGTTGGCAGTTCCCTCTCGCCGTTCGCAGGCTAATCCGCCGCTCACCAGCGGCCGGGCGAGCGTTATGGCTTCGACGACACCAATAACGCCCTCTGAACGGGCTTTCTATCTGGAGCGGACGACGGGATTCAAACCCGCGACCCTCACCCTGGCAGGGTGATTCTTTTCGTCCCCTGCCTCCGACCGAGTCTCCTGGCCTGCGTTTCTGTCCACCCAGTTTCCATTGAATCCACTTGAATTCCGAACTGTTGTCGAGCGGTCTCACATGTAGGTTCGCTCGGCACCCCTAGGCGGACTCGGGCGGCTGATTCCACTCGATCCACCCCAGTCCCGATCGTCCATCAGCTGCTTCGTACCGAGCCACGGCCCGAGGGAACCGACTAACCCGCCCATCAGGAGCCTGCAAGAGCAACGGTCCGAAGGCCAACGGATAAACGGCAAGGTCGAATCCGCCGGGCTCCAGTTTGATGCGTGCCGAACGAGGAAAGCCGTGCTCACCAAGTTCCTCGCTGATTGAGAGGGTCGATACCGGCTCAACCCGTCCGGCAGACTGCACATAGCCGAGTGCAGGTCGATTCGGGAAGCGGACGTCTGTGGCGTGGATCCTCGTCCCGTCGTCGAGTCGAGCCGATGCCCAGCACCAGCCGAGCGACCACCAGTCCCGTACCCCCCAGGAATGATCACGCTGGCCGGAGCCGGCGACCGTGATCTCCTGTTCGCCGATCCGGAGCCGACCGGCGACCATGCACGGCACTTCGTAGCGTGTCGTCAGCATGTAGTGATACGGAGAGCCGTCCGTCCGCCACGCAAGATCGATGGACAGATCGATGGGTTGACCCGTCCATCCCTGGTAGATGGCTTCTGGTCGACTGTGTAGCTCCCCCATGCCGCTCGCCTGGACGGCCAGCGCTTCCAGAGGCTTGGTGGTGTCGAACACGATCTCGACACCTCGCGCCCGGAGTCGTGGGTCACCGTCCACAGGCACCGGAAGCACATAGTCGATCCATGCCACGAGAGGTTGACCCGCCCTCACGATCATCACCGTCCACCACGACACACCCAGGTTCGGGTAGAGCCCGAGCCTGAGATAGCCAGCCAGTTCACCGTCCTCGGACACGAAGTCGGCGTAGTACGACTCGTTCCACAACTCTTCTGTGCCCGGTGAGTGCCTCCCCTCATCGCGAGGGTCGACGGTGTTAGACACGGGTTGAATCATGACCGGTCACAGTAGCCCCGCCGGACCGCCGGTTCGCCATTACAGCGCTCGGCTGCTCATTTGGCCGAGGGCTTTTCCGGCAGTGTCGTACCGAGCACCCCGATTCGGCTTCAGGGCGAGAGTTGAGCAGAAACTCGAGGGAATGCAGCGCTTCCGAGACGACATGATCGCAAAGGTTGCCGATCAATGATGCCAACACCCGATCCCGAGGATTCAGCATCTTTACACCGATTCCCTGCTTCAGATTCTGACCGACGCGCGTTGTCGGCGCGTTCGTGAGGGGCTCACTGGAACCGGCGTGTTGGAGCGATCAGCCCAGATTTCGTAGGCTCGGAATCCTGGGCGTCGCCTGTGTTCGGGCGGGTCCCACCATCGCCGGCTCCATGCGACCTCAACGCTGACCTCACGACCGAGGAGCCGGCCTGATCTCAGGCTTGAAGCCGGGGGCTGGCAACAGAGATCCCGGTAAGCAAAAGAATCCAGACTTGGGCGTGGGCGAAACCCGGACGACATTCCCGTTCTGGACCTGGGCGAGGATTACGCACGACCCGGGCACATTGTGAGCCGGATCCGACGTTGTGATCAATCCGCTGGCGCTGAAGCTTGTGATCTTGTTCAGCGCCGCCTCGAGACTGGCACGGGTGGGCGGTGACCCGGCGTTCCGCAAGCCCTCCACGAAGAGCTGGGCGGCGGCCCAGCCGAAGAGGGCCTGCAACTCGAAGTTTGCGCTCGGGTCGGCTTTCTTCATCCACTTGGTGAACAGTTTCACGGCCGGAAGGTGGCCGTCTGCCCCCAGGTAGAGCAAGTATCCGATCTCGATGTACATGCCGTTGACGGCGGCGCCTCCTTCTTTGATCAGATTGGCCGAGTAGGCGTCCGCTTCGACGTTGATGGGGTGGAAGTTCTGCTGCTGCATCTCCTTTGCCACGGTGGCCGCATAGGCGTCGGGCAGTGCCTGGGCGAAGAACAACTGCACACCCCTCGCCTTCATGGTGAGGACGTTGGCGAGGAATGTGGTCTGGCTGGGCGTGAATCCGGCGTCATAGACGATCTTGAATCCTTGCGACTTCATACCGCGTTCGAACGCCTTTTCTGCCAACACTGTGGAGGGGGTGGCGTTCGCCCACAGGATGCCCACGTGCTTGATGATTTGAGGGAACTTCTTCTTCAGCACCTTGAAGATGGTGGTCGAGAAATCATTGTCATTGTTGGGGACCGGGCTATACGAGGCGGGAAGGTTCGACAGCTCAGGGTCGAGCGGATAGGCCACATCGGGCATTTTGGCGCTGGCGATGAGCGGCTCCTCGGCCGCGTCGTCCAGCGAGAAGCCGCCGACGAGGGCGAAGTCGTTCTTGATCTGGGCGGCGGTGTTGTTGGCGACTACCCCGTTGCTATAGGCACTGTCCTGGGCGTCGAGCTTGATCTTGCGCCCATTCACCCCGCCGAGGCTGTTCACGTAGTCGAAGTACGCCTGCGTGCCATCTTGGGCGCCCTTGAACAGGCCCGAGATCGGCAGGGTCAAATCATCAACCTGACCGACGTTCACGGTAGTGGCCGTTACCCCTGGTGACGGAGCGCCACGGGGCGTGCGCTGGCTGGAAGCCGTCGTTGTGGTGGACGAGGACGTCGAGGCCGTAGTCGATGATGGCTTGGTCGTCGATGAGCAGGCGGATGCGATCAGCGCCGCGATCGCAAGTGGAATGATCAGCCGGCTCGCCTGCGCCGGGGCAGAGACCGCACGTCCGACTCGGTTCGACCACAGGCGCTTCATACGTTTGACGTCCATGTCGTCCAGGAAGTGCTCGACGATGGCACGGCCGATTCCCGAAGCGCGGCCTGTGACGAGCGCGGCCTCTCTCACGAGACTCGCCACCTCGGAGCCAGTCTCGATCATGATGAGTCGGCAGTCTCTGAGGAGTGCCGCGTCGACGAGGGGCTCTTACTTGGGTTCCGAAGCGCCCCGTCGATGAGTCCATGGAACTGCTCCGGGGTGAGCTTGGACTCGTCCCCGTTAGTAAGGAGAACGTGCTCGTTGACGAGCACCGAGTAGAGGTGGGCAATGGCGTAGGCGCCGCCGTCGCGGATCTCGCCGACTTCCTGCCCGTCGCCGACGATGCCGGCGAGAAGCGCCATCGCCTTGGAGAAATAACCGTCCACCTCGCCGGCGTACTCGGCGAGGGCGGGTCCCACGATCGCCGCGCCGCCCGTGATGTGACGGATCAGCCCACGGAAATCCGGGCGGGCTTCAAAGAATGCCCCCGTGACGTCGATGATCCGGTGGAGCGTTTCAAGCGGCGCGAGATCACCCTCGGCCACGGTCTGGAGCGTGGTGACCAACTCGGCACCTCGTCGGGTGAGCGTCTCAGACAACAGGTGCTGCTTGTTCTCGAAGAATAGATAGATCGCCGCCGTGGAGAAGCCCGCGCGAAGGGCGATCTCGCGTAGCGATCCGTCCCGCACTCCATGCTCACCGAACACACGCTCGGCGGCGTCAAGGATCTCTGTCCGATTCTCAGACCGACGAGCGGCTCGTCGCCGGGCGCGGAGATCGGGCTGCGCCTCACAAGCGGCCGCAGCCTTGATGGCTGAACTCATGTTCACTAACATAGACGAACGATCACCACCGTGGGGAGCCATCGCTATGGGTGACAGCAAAGCGGTCGACACCGTCCGCTTGGCGGTGGCCGCCCTGAACAAAGGCGACATCGATGGCTACCTCGATTCCTTCGATCCGTCGTGTCAGCGCTGGGTCGCGGGATTCGACCGACCGCTCTCCCTCACCGACGTTCGCGACGGTCTCCAACAATTGCAGGTCGCCTTCGAAGGCCTGCGACTAGACGAAGACCTGCTCTTCGGCGATGACCGGTTCGCGTGCGCTCGTTGGCGGACGCGAGGCCGTCATATGAACGACTTTCTGGGGTTAGCGCCAGCGGGACGGTCGATCGAAATCGAGACCTGGGAGGTCTACGAAATCGGCGCCGGCCTCGTCGTCGCGACCTGGACCCACGGGGACGTCGGGCAGCTCTTCCGACAGATTGCCGCTAAGGAGACAGACGTCATATGACCCACCCGATCTCCGGAACACTGCTTCTGGATCCGAAGGTCATCGACGATCCATATCCTTTCTATCGTCAGCTCCATGCTGAGGCGCCGGTGTGGGAGATTTCCGATACCGGGTTATTTGCCGTCAGTACGTTCGAGCTTGTGACCGAAGCAACGGGCCGAGTCAATGACTTCTCGTCGAACATCAGCTGTCTGCTCTACCGCGACGAAGCCGGTCTTCCCTCTCGTCTCTCCTACGGTGACGCCGGTGCACAGGCACTCGCCACCGCGGATCCGCCGATCCATGCGTTGCACCGGAGCACCGTCTTTCCCGAGCTGGTGGCCAAGCGCATGGCCGAACTCGAGCCTGACATCATCGACATCGCCAACGGGTGCATAACGCGGGCGCTGGACGGCGGCGCCGTCGACTTCATGACCGAGATCGGGAACGTCCTCCCGATCACCATGATAAGCCGCCTCATCGGTTTTCACGACAGTGACCTGGATCAGCTCTTGAGGGCGGCGTTCGACTCGACCGCGATGTTGGGGTCGACCTTGTCCTTCGATGAGTTGACGGGGCTCATCGGTCGTACTGGCGAAATCCAGAACTGGATTGCCGATCAACTTGCGAACGCAATGAAAGATCCAGGTGACGACCTCCTTGGTGCTGTCGCCCGCGGTGTTGACAGCGGGGTCTTCGGCGACTTCGAAGCCAACGTCATCCTGCACACACTGCTTAGCGCTGGCGGCGAGTCCACGACGAGTCTGCACGGTAACGCGGTGCGCCTCCTGGCCGAGCACCAGGGACTTCAGCAGCATCTCCGTTGGAACCTCGAACAGATTCCGACGTTTGTGGAAGAGGTGCTGCGCTTGGAGTCGCCGTTCCGCTACCTCATGCGCTCCGCGCCCCGCGACACGACGCTCGGCTCGGTCGATATCCCGGCCGGCGCTACGATCCTGTTGCTCTGGGGCGCCGCCAACCGCGACCCCGCCATGTTCGAAAGACCTGACGATGTCGATCTCCAACGGAGGGTGCCACGACGCCACGTGGCGTTTGGGCGTGGCATCCACCACTGTGTAGGCGCACCCCTGGCCCGAGTCGAAGCGAACAAGGTGCTCACCGTATTACTCGAGCACACCAGCAACGTCACCCTCGACCCGGAGCACGCGCCACGGTGGGTCAACAGCCTGCTGGTTCGACGCCATGAACAACTTCCTGTGCGACTCGTCTCCCGCTGAGTCTCGCTCCGCAGTACACATCGGCATCGATCTTCAACGCGTGAACTCCCCCTTAGCGGGCATTCACTCCTTACTCAGTTCGAACCGCGCACAGAACCGCGTTCCGCGCGAGTGCCCCGACCCGTCCAACCTGGCGTTCGGGCCGACACTCTGTTCGTGGCCTACCCCGATACTCACTCCCCGTCCGAGTAGAACTGCCGGAACCAGCGGCGATACTGCACCACCGGGCCATCGACCTTCGTGATGATTGGGCGTTCACGATAGATCTTGTTCTCCCAGATTGGGACGTCTTGTGTGAACTGCTCATTGGTGATCCGGTCGTTGAGCTCGCAGATCGACTCGGTGGCCTTCTCGTCCGGCAATGCCTTCATCGAAAAGAGCAGGTTCACTTCCGTGAGCTCCTCATCGATGGGGGTCTGCGTGATGTAGGTAAGCATCTCGATCGGGTCCTGGCTCACCTCGACCGCGACGATCCCGGGTCCGCACGTCGTCGTCGTCGTCTGGATCTCGTAGCCGGCCACGTCCACGGCGGTCACCCTCAGGCTCTGCTCGACGACCATGGAGGCACCGTCGAACCGAACCTCGAAGTGATCCCTCTCGGGTGGTGCCATATCGTGGACCGCCGAGAAGTGCGATCGGTCGATGATGTTCTCGGTGAGGTCCTGTACGTGCACCCGCACTCGGTAGGTGTTGAACCGCCAGGGCGTCCAGCTCGTCTCGTCGTCTCGATAGCCAATGACCTCATAACTCGGTGGCGCATCTACAGCATGGTGCCAGACGAAGATACGCCCGTTGCGCTCGCGTACTCGCCATGCGCGTGCGGAAGCCCGTGGCGTAAGATCGAGTCGCGGCACTTCCACGAGTTGACCTTCGCCGTCGAAGCGCCAGCCGTGGAAAGGGCACGCAATGCCGTCACCGCACACACGTCCTCCGACGCCGAGATGGGCACCGAGATGCGGACAATGGGCATCAAAGACGCGCGCACGTCCGTCCTCGCCACGGAATAGCACTAGATCGCGATCGAAGTACTTCGCCGACTTGACCTCGCCTGGGCTGAGGTCCGCAGCTGCGCCGACGCTGAACCAACCGTTGGGTGATGCAGGAAACGGATAGCGAGAGCTCATGTGACTGATCCGATCGGGTCGGCGGGCGCTGCATCCGCCTGCGTGGCGTCATGGAATCGGCTCGCGAAGGCGCGCAGCGGGAGATCCGCACTGGTCAGGAGACCCGGCTCAGCCTCGCACACGGACCTCATCGCGTTCAGCGCTGGCATCCCGGTGAGTGTCATGCCCAGAGAGGCGAAGTAGTTCGCGTCCATCAGGCTGTGTGGTGTGCCTGTCGCGGGGAGAATCATGTGGCGGTTGATGATCATGGGGTCACCCTCGATGGTGGTGATATAGCAGCCCTGGACTTTCCACCGCGGTTCGGTGCTCGGCGTCATCTGCCACTCGAGGTGCACTTCGATTTTCGGCTCGCCGTTGGACATCCCCTTGAACTTGGCGAGACTGCCTCCCACGGACCCTTTCGACAGCTTCCACCAGCCGAGGTCGATATCCTCGGTACAGGCTCCGAGTTCACACTCGAAGGCGATCTCATCGATCTTGAGGTCGAGACAGTCGGCCATCATGTAGATCGAGTCGGCAAAGACCGTGCAGCCCTTCTCGAGCAGGAACGGAACTTCGGGATCGTCAACGGGCCGCCCGTAGCCAACGTTCTTCCATGTGTCTACGGAGTGGTGGCACGACACATCGACCGTTTCCAGCACAGTCACGTGATCGACACGTCCCATCCCGGCCGTAGCGACCACGCTCAGGATCTGGGCGAGGCCAGGGTTCATCCCAGTCCCGTAGAAGGTCGATCCCCCACGCTGACACGCGGCCTCGACGAGCTCGGTGGGCCTCTTGCCTGACGGGTGAGGGTGGTTGCGATCGCGGTGGTAGCCGGTGATCCAATCGGAGGTGGTCACGACGTTGATGCCGGCCTCGAGCAGCGTGCAGAAGAGATCGACGTCAGGCCAGACGCCATTGAAGTTCACAGCGTCCGGTCTCGCCCGAAGAACGTCGGCGACGTCGTTGGTAGCCGTTACACCAAGCGGTACCATTCCCACGATCTCGCCTGCGTCGCGGCCCACCTTCTCGGTCGAATAGCAATAGAGGCCGACAAGTTCAAGATCGGGGTGCTCGACGATACGTCTCACCATCTCGGACCCCACGTTGCCAGTGGCGAACTGGACAACCCGGAGGGTTTTCTTCGACAAGGTCCTTCCTTCCGCTGTGATAATTGCAACTACTAGAGTTCGACTCCCAACTCGGCAACGAATCGCCGGTCAGGCGGTGAACGCTGATCTTTACGCCAAATCGGGAACCTCGGAGCAACGACCTACGGGCCACATGTCGGCGCAAGTCAACGGCGCCCCTTTGCCCTTGCCCCAGGTCACGAACGTCTCGACAGAGGATCCGCTTGTCCGAACGAGCGGCGCAGGTACTCAACCAGTTCGGCAGCAACGACTGCGGGGGCAACGCTGGCTTCGGCCTCAATCCAGTCGGTGAGCCAGATCTGCAGAGCAGCGATCACCAGCTGGGTGAGGAGCTCCGGACGCATCGCAACCATCTCGCCGGAATCGATCGCAGCCTCGATCCCGTCAGTCATCATCGCGATACCGGCCCGCCAGGTCTCCACCGCCGTTTGTCGGTTGATCCCGCTGATGCCGGACGCGGTGGCCCAACTGACGCCGTCCCTAATATGCATCCGCAGGTAATTCGGGTGGCCGGCAAAGTACTCGACCTGCTTCGCAACAGCGGCGAGCAGACGGTCCAACGGGGATGCAATGGCGCCGAGAGATCCGGTCGAGAACTCGATCAACTCGGTCATGCGCTTCCCGTGCACGGCGTCGTAAATTGCGCCCTTACCCGCAAACGTTTTGTAGACGGTTGCCAGCGACACGTCAGATGTCCTGGCGATGTCCTGGACCTTGGTGTCCGCGAAGCCGACGCGAGCGAACTCCCGCTCGGCCCCTTCCAGGATCAACTCTTCGTACATCCTCTGCCGGGCGTCGCGCCGACTCAAGCGCGTCGCCTGTTGCTCGATCGTTGCAATCATCCCGGCTGGCCCCTCTTCGTTGCAGAATGCAGATTATACTGTAGTGAGTGAAGGTTCTGCATGCAAGATCGGCTGTTTCGATCTCCTGGCGCAACTGATCACTTCAACCGCTCCTTCGGATTCGTTCGCCACGCCTACTGCGATCGGTCCTCCAGTGAGCACAGCGCGGGCGGCCGCTTTGGGCGATTCTTCACACCCTCAGGGCGGAGAGGACCGGTTCAGATACCCGGCCAACCAGATACCAACTCGACCAGCTCCCCGGCCACCCAGAACTGGCGCGGTCGCCCGGAGCGAGTTGGTTGCTTCTCGTACGGCTGCACAATCCCTCGATCGGCAAGTGTCCGGAGGGCAATCCGTCCTGAGCGCTCGGAGACGTCGAGCCGTGTGGCGATGAGATCGGACGAGATGACCGGATGCTCGACGAGAATATCGACGACCTTGCGCGCGGTGGCATCCTCGCGCAGATCGGCCAACCTTTCTAGCCATGACCGAATCAAGTTGTCGGAACGAACGACCAGCAGCGAGGCGGCCTCACTCGACTGCTGGAGGGCCGCTGCTATCCAATCGACCCAGATGTCGAGATAACCCAATCGGAACATCGTCATGCCGGCCAGGTAACCTCCGGGATCCCGGGCGATGAACACGCTCACCGGCGGAGTCACATCCACGTCCAGTCGATGGGCCAGAATCCAGCCGATCAGGATGCGCCCGATCCGGCCGTTCCCGTCGCCGTATGGGTGGATCGTCTCAAACTGTGCATGGGCCACGGCAGCTTGGCTGACCGGGTCGATCTCGTCACTGTTGACGAATTCGATGAGATCATCCATCAGTGACGGGACATGTTCAGGAGGTGGAGAGACGAGAGCGGCGTCGCGTGGTGACGTTCCTCCAATCCAGGACTGTGCCGAACGGAACGCTCCGATCATTTCGGGCCCGACGTGGCTGCCAGTGGCCATGAGGCGACGGTGCCAGTTGTGCACGTCCGGGATCGTCAGCGCGCGCTGGGATGTTCCGAGCGCCTCGACCACCGCGGCCAAGTTGTCAGCGATGTACTTCGCCGTGTCGTTCGAGGTCGCCCCAATCTCGGCGGCAGCGACATCGACGAGCGAGATACGCAGACCCTCGATGAAGGACGAAGCGATGCCTTCTGTTCGAAGTAGCAACATGGCGATCGGTTCGAAGCGTGACGCCTGCCATCCACCGGCGACTACCCGAGCGGCCGCCTGCTCTGTTCGACGTGCGGTTTTGATTCCAACGTCGAAGGTCTGACCGGCCAACGGATCCGGAAGCCATGCCCGAAGTCGGGCGCGATTCCAGACGATCTCCTGCTCGTGACCCCGAGGAACCGGCCCTTCCGTAACTTTAGTGATAACGGAAGCTTACTAACTCTTTCTTCCGCAATATGTTCCTTACGGAAGGATCGCCTGGGGATCGAGACCGACAGTCGAAGCGGTCGATCATGCTTCTGACCTGAACTTATCTTTGGAGCGGGCGACGGGATTCGAACCCGCGACCCTCACCTTGGCAAGGTGATTCTCTTCGTCCATGGTGTCCGGCCCAGTCGCCTGGGCTTCGTTTCTGTCCACCCAGTTTCCATGGAGGCGGATCGTCGTGGACCTACACGTGGCTAAACGCTGCCCTCGCCATCGATGAATCGCAAGATCGTGGCGCTGAGCCCCAGATCAAGCGTGACGGAACCACCAGTCAGCCGGACCCTCGAGCAGTCGGCCGTGACCTCGCCCTTCCACCCGTGGAGGCCCACGTTGCGAAATGCGGCTTCCAAGACACGGTCGGCCCGTTCGTCACGGGTGCCGGTCCTCTCAGGACGGTCAAGCATGAGCTCGAGGTGGGCGAGGATCTCGTGAGGTTCGATATCGCGAATCAGTTGCAGGTTGCGGTCGATCATGACTGCCACGGGGGCAAGCGACAGGTCGTGGGGACCCTTGGGGAGTACCGAGAGGTGAGTCGACATCGAAAGGTCCTTTCACTTAGGACAATTGATCAGCCCTTGACCGGCGGAAACGGCTCGACACCCCGACCGTGCTCTCCCATTGCAGAGGCCAGGACCTACTCGAACATCTTGCCTAGCGTTGTCAGTCGCTACTTCACAAGGGTTTACTCCTCCTAAGGCCACGACTAGAGCCAACGGTCCTCACCTACCCTCTCTCATCCTTACTTTACCGCGCCCGCTGCTCGGGTAGGTGCGCGGAACAACGATCGCCGGGCTTCGGGCAGCCGATGGTCGGAAATAGGTAGGTTCGGCGCCAATGAATTCTTGACTATTCAGCCCGACTCCTCCTCGCGATCATCGGGCTCTTTTCTCAGGCTCAAGTTGGGACCTTTGCCACTATTCGATCTGGTCGTCGTGTGGGAAAAATGGGGAATGGGCTTCCTGGAGGGCCATCCGTTCGGTGACGAGCGGTGCTTTAGCCTGTCGCGCCTTGCCGAGATCCGATCCCTCGACACCTTGAATGGCGGACGCCTATTTTTCGGTATTGAGCGTGACCAGCTCAAAAGCACTCTTCACGAGAACATCACTGCGTCTCAGGCTGATGGTTTGGACGAGGATGGGCAGCAGTCGAGCGTGTTCGCCACCGGGCTCGTGCGACAAATCGAGCGTTTCGAAGACGTTGAGGACCCCGTCAGGGTCGAAGAGCCAGGTATCCAGAGTCCCCATTTGGCTCAGCGCCATGCTCTTCTTCACGTCATTAGGTCATCGGACGTGACCAAACCCACATGTCCGTGGCTCATTCCCCGAGCCGCGCTGACGCACCGGAAGGTAGTTCTCACCGTGATGGGAGCTCGGGGTCCAAGACCTCCTTGACGATCGGAGACACGACGGCTCCGAGCTCGAGAACGAGCGCCACCAGTAAGTCATCCACTGTGATGATCCCGCCAAGGTCTCCATCCTCGAGGACCGGGAGCCGTCGGACCCCCGCATCCTTCAGGAGCCGATAGGCATCGAAGATATCCGCGGACCCCTGAATCGTAACCAGGTTTTCGCTCATCACCGCCTTGACGCGGGTTGTCAACGCTCGCCCCGATCCGACACCGCGTACCGCTATGTCCCGGTCCGTCACGATCCCGACGACCTCGCCGCCGCTCACCACGACTAGTGATCCGACCCCGCGAGTGCCCATGAGCCGTGCCGCTTCCTCGAGGGTGCATTCGGGGGGTACGGTAACGGGAGCCTCGTGCAAACATTCGCTCACTCGCATAGCTGGTGGCCCTCCTCGTCAAATGGCCAGGCTCGCGTCTTCGTCGCGAGGGACACATGGGATTCGTCCTGGTCCGAAAGTGCGCACATCGGATCATTCACTTTTCGCTCCTGATGTGCCAGCCGGTCGCGCCTGTTCAACTTCGGTCATACCCCTCATCGGTACTATGGGGTCATCGTAAAGAATAGAGATTGGCGCCGAGCCAAGACATGTTGCCGGACGCCTCGCCACGGATTGCTTGCTGGCGTCCCTCTTCCTCGGGTTCATCGCTTGGGTCGGTGCGCAGTTGGCGGAGCGTCGTTCAAGAGAAGCGCCCAATGCGCCCAGAGCGATGAGCGCGCCGTGGACCGCACGCGTGGCTTCTATGAGTTCAATCGAAGGATCGGAGCAGTCGCACAACCAGTCAATCGTGGCGGCGACATCGGTCAACTCGGCGCTCGCCTTGCCCAAGAGCCCTCCAGGATTTCCAAGATCCGTCGAGCCAGCCACGCCGTCCTCCCCTGGTGATCATTCCCAGACTGACAACTCCACTACGCACGGTACGTGACGTCGCCGAGCTCTTCTAGGGTCGAAAGTCCTCACCAAAGCCGATGAGCCTGCAAATGACCAAAGATGCGGCGATCAATGGCGCTGCGGGGGGGGTCACCGATCTCCTTCAGGCTGTCGTAGGACCAAGACCGGGCAGTGTGTATTGGTGACGCAGTGCTCGCTGACGGAGCCGATCAACATACCGACAAACTCACCGTGGCCGCGACTGCCGACGACAAGCAGGTCCGCCCCCCTGGAGGCCTCCACCAGCACAGGAGCCGGATGACCCTCGATGACGGTCGACTGAACGGGGACGTCGGGGTGCGCTGCCAGTACCGGCGCCAGTGCGTCACTGAGCATCCTTTGGGCGTCTGCCTTCGGGTCATACTCAGGGGGAAAGGGGAAGGCCCACCCGTAGTTGGTCGGCCACTCCCACGTCGTTATGGCCTCAATGGTAGACCCGGTCAGCTCCGCTTGGCGTACCGCCCACTCCAAGGCTGCCACCGACGTCGCCGATCCATCGATTCCTACAACGATCCGGCCGACGGGTTCTGAGTGCGTGCTAGCCATGTGCGTTCCTTCGAGAGGTCTTGGGCCTGACGTCTTGGACGACGGGCAACTCTCTCACCATAGGCGGCACTCGCGAAGCTGCCGTCGTGATCCTCTGCACATTGTGCTCACCCTTCGTCAACGCTCTGTTGCAGATCTGAGGTCCCGGCGGCCGATCCACACTCAATGTGACTTTCGACCCTGTCGCTCTCCGAGACCGTCATGAAACGGTGGGGGCCCAGTTCCCGAGCGGGGGAGGAGTGACCATGAGAGCTGTCATTGTTTATGAGTCAATGTTCGGAAACACGCGCCGGATTGCCGAGGCGATCGCCGACGGACTCAGTCAGTCCGCCGTTGTACGGACGGTCCGTGTTATCGATGCTGACCCGAATGTGTTCGAGGATATTGACCTCGTCGTTGTCGGTGGCCCGACACACGCATGGAGCATGTCAAGGCCTTCCACCCGCCGGGGTGCCCCTCTCCATGTCAGCGACCCGAAAAGCGGCCTGGTGCTCGAGCATGGTGCCGGCTCCGGACCCGGCGTACGGGAATGGCTTGCGTCAATCGACCAGGTTCGCGCCAAAGCGGCGGCGTTCGACACCCGCATCTCCTCGCCCGTCCTGTTCACGGGTCGAGCGTCCAAAAGCATAAGTCGCCAGCTATCGCGTCACGGACTGAGCGTGGTTGCCCCGCCCAAGAGTTTTCTAGTCGACAAGAAGAGTCACCTCCTACCAGGTGAACTCGAGCGAGCACGCGCCTGGGGCGCGGGCCTGGCAACGCAGGTCGGCCGTCTGGGCACCCTGAGCGCCTGAGGGAACCGAACCCCGAACAGAGGACCGGCTAACGAATCCTTTGTCACAACGAAGTTCCCACGATCTGGAGGATCGTGGCAGAAGAGAAAGCTGGGAAGGAGTGACGATGTTCGAGCACATCTTGACCACCGTGGATGGATCTGAATACGATCGGATGGCGCTTGGAGCGACAAGGGAGTTGGCAAAACTGGCGGAAAGCACAGTTCGTGTCGTCCACGTCCGCCAAAGCGATGTCTTGGAGGAACGCGAGGAGGCATCCAACCTCCTCGACCAGGCTGTTGCAGATCTCGTGGCCGCAGGTGTGAAGGCAACGGGGACTATCCGCTCCTCTTTGACGGCCTTTGTGGCACTCGAGATCCTTGAGGAGGCTGAGGAGTGTGGGGCCTCCGTGATCGTCATGGGGTGCCGAGGGGTCAGCGACCTCAAGGGTCTCCTGGTGGGCAGCACTACTCACAAGGTGCTCCACCTGGGGCGACTGCCGGTCTTGGTCATCCCCAAGAGAGTCGAGAGGTGGTGCGCCCCCGGAAATCCGTCGCGGTCGGGGACCTCAATCCAATTCGCAGTCCCAGCGAACGACGCTCAGGAGCCCTTCGCTTAGGACCGAATGGCTGTGCGCTGCCCACGGCCTTCAGGAATCAGCAGTAGGTGACTCCAGAACATGGGAGGCCGGCCCGCGCCCTTCACGCCAGATCTGGCAATATGAGGGTCGTGACGGTGCGTGTGTTCCTCCTTGATGATCACGAGCTGGTTCGCAGAGGCGTCCGCGACCTGCTGTGGTCTCACGACGATATGACTGTCGTCGGCGAAGCGGCCACCGCGGAGGAGGCACTGAGTCAGATTCCCCAGCTGCAGCCGGACGTGGCGGTGCTCGATGTCCGATTACGGGACGACCCCTCTGCCATGACCGGGATCGAGGTGTGCCGCGAGATCCGATCGGCTCATCCGGCGGTTGCCTGCCTCATGCTCACGAGCTACGCCGACGACGAAGCACTCCTCACCGCGATCATGGCGGGAGCGGCCGGCTACGTACTCAAACAGATCCACGGGACCGATCTGGTGAATGCGGTGCGCCGGGTGGCAGCCGGTGAGAGCCTCCTCGACCCAGCCACCGCGGAGCGGGCACTGGAACGCCTCCGGGCGCCCTCCAAGACCGACGATCCTCTTGCCGTCCTCACCCCCCAGGAGCATCGCATCCTCGACCTCATCGCCGAGGGACAGACCAATCGGCAGATCGGTGAGGTGATGTTCCTGGCCGAGAAGACCGTCAAGAACTACGTCTCGAACCTCCTGGCCAAGCTGGGTATGGAACGCCGCACGCAGGCGGCCGCATTCGCTGCCCGTCTGGCCGAGAGACGGGACCGGCTCACCCTGACCCAGCCGAAGAGTCAATGGAAAGACGGCCACCTAAAGTGACGTCCCCACCTGGAATGTCGCGATTTGGGACTTTCGGCCGTGGTGGGCCGGCTCGCATTCCGTGACACTGACCACATGCCCCATTACGGGACGGTTGTCTTCAACGAGATCTTCCCCGAGGAGTGCCTGACCCTCCTGGACCTGGCGGACGTTGGGCGTATCGGTGTATCAGTCCACGCGCTCCCCGTCATCTTGCCTGTCAACTACGTCATCCATGATGGCGATGTTGTATTGAGAGTCAGCTCCGGGACGAAGCTAGCCGCAGCCACGGCCGGCGCAGTTGTCGCCTTCGAGGTCGATCACCACGACCACCACGGAACGAGCGGTTGGAGTGTGCTCGTCCAGGGTCGCGCCGAGGAGATAGTTGACCCTGGAGAGCTCACCCAGGCACGGATGCTCCCTCTTCACTCGTGGGCATTCGACGGGTCAGCCGACCATTACGTTCGTATTCGAACGGCAACGATCAGCGGTCGACGCTTCCAGCCAGTTGAACCCGGTGACCGAACGGATGAGTCGATCAGCTAGCCCGCACTCTCCTGCCTGTAATCACCCGAGGGATGATCGTCAGCCACCGATCGGCGGGAGGGGGTGCCCAAGAATGCACCGCCAGTGAACGGAGCGCTTCGGAATGCTCGTCGATGGCAGTGGAGATGTCTTCCCCCAGTCCCTGGATCAGCACGCTCCACCCCACCCCTTGCTCCCAGTCGACGTGATCGACCTCAAAGCTCACGGATGTCAGAGGTGCATGGAGGGACTTTGCTCCCTGGTTGGTCTGGAGGACTACGGTCTCGCCATTCAAGGCGAATTGCATCGGTAGCACGAGAGGAACGCCGTCAATGACGACGCCAAGGCGCCCTAGTCGCTGGGTTGTCATCAGTGCCAGGCATTCGTCTCGTCCGAGTTCCTCGATAGCGTCTCTGTGCTCCACGTCACATCCTTCCTCTTCGCGAGGTAACCCCGACGATGGCGTCGAGAATAGGCGACACGAGCGTCCGCCTCCGGGTCGCTAACTTGGCGATCGAAAGCTGATCATTCGCCCTGGTGGCCGCCTGACCGAGGGCGTCTGAGCACCATGGCCAGTTGTCCACAACGCACCTCGGGCTCGTCTGGTCGGCCTCACCAATCTTCCTTCCTCTCCTCCCCCGACCCGTTCCCTCGAGGCTGGACTCCGACAGGGCCGTCAGACGGACCATTTAGGCGGCCACCTTCCACGCGCGCACTCGACGCGGGCCAAAATGCGCGTCACGTATGGTCGGTCCAGCCACCAATCGAACGGACTCGAAGTCTGCGTGCAGGCCACACCGCGTATTCGGGTTGTAGATAGATAGTCGAACGCGACATCTCCTGGCATGTCCGTCCCGGAGGGTAAGTCCTCAGGGGCCGCATGTGGGAATCACTCATCGTCGCCCCGAGCGTGTCCATGGGGATTCGCTGGACATCCGATTATCTCCTCCTCATGAGCCTCTTCTCTCTGGAGCTTGAACCCTTCGTCTTGCTCTGCAACAGGGCTGAAAGTCCCATCGTGACGTCAGCGCCGTACCCTCCGGGCACGACCGGAACCGCCTCTGAACTGGTACAGGCCACCCGATGGGACTTTCTCCCCTGCCCCGACGCCAGTCGAAGAGGCATTCTTGGTGTGATGGCCCCCACGAGCGATGAGACCCCGCAAGACGTCGACGTTCTGCTCAAAGATGGCTCGACGGCCCAACTTCGGCCCATCCGCCCTGACGATGCGTCCTCAGTGGTCTTGTTCCACAGTCGCTTGTCGGCAGAGAGCGTCCGGCTGCGGTTCTTCACAGCCCATCCCCACCTGTCAGAGGAGGAGGTCGATCGACTCACGCATTTGAGTGGAGGCGACGATCTCGCCCTGGTGGCTCTCCGGGGTGACGACATCGTCGCCATCGCCCAATACGATCGTTCGCCAGAGAGTGATGAGGCGGAGGTGGCCTTCGTAGTGGACGACCATTACCACGGGAAGGGTCTGTCCAGTCTCCTTTTGGAGCGTCTGGCCGCTGAGGCACGCCGCCATGGCATCAAACGGTTCGTGGCCCAAACCCTGTGGGAAAACCAAGCCATGCGTGATGTCCTCCACGACGCCGGATTTGCACCCAAGTTCAGTCATGACGCCGACTTGGTGAGTGTGGTGCTCGACATAGCCCCTTCTCCGGAGGCCGTCGCCGCGGCCGACGAACGCGACCGGGTAGCCGTCGTCCGGTCCATGGCCCGACTTCTCCAGCCAAGGTCGATCGCGGTCATTGGCGCGTCAAGAAGTCCGGGCACGATCGGCCACGAGCTGGTCACTAACCTCGTAATGGGAGGGTTCGGGGGTCCCGTCTACCCGGTGAACCCATCGGCAACCGCCGTGGCGAGCCTTCCCTGCTGGTCGACGATCGAAGATGTGCCCGGCGACGTCGACCTGGCAGTGGTGGCGGTGCCAGCCCCGGTCGTCGCCGACGTCGTCGCCGCCTGCGGACGCAAGCACGTGGGCGGGTTGGTCCTCATCTCCGCTGGGTTCGCCGAGACGGGCGCCGAGGGCGCCGTCGCCCAGCGTCACATCACCCGGGTGGCCCACGCCAACGGGATGCGGATTATCGGACCCAACTGTTTCGGGGTCATCAACACGGACCCAGCGGTGTCCATGAACGCCACCTTCGCCGCTGGCCAGCCGATCCCCGGGGCGATCGGCTTCGCTTCCCAGTCGGGCGGCCTCGGCATCGCCATTCTGGCCGAGGCCCACTCACGGGGCCTGGGACTGTCGTGCTTCGTCTCAATGGGCAACAAGGCCGACGTAAGTGGGAACGACCTGCTCACCTGGTGGGAGCAGGACGACGCCACCAGGGTCATCCTGCTCTACCTCGAGTCCTTCGGGAACCCCCGGAAGTTCAGCCGTATCGCCCGACGTGTCGGGCGCCAAAAGCCGATCGTGGCGGTGAAGAGCGGGCGCTCGAGCGCCGGCACCCGGGCCGCTTCCTCGCACACCGCCGCCTTGGCCAGCTCAGAGCAGGCCGTGGACGCCCTGTTCCGCCAGACCGGCGTAGTCCGAGTCGACACCATCGAGGAGCTCTTCGATGTCGCCGCCGTGCTCGTCGACCAACCGTTGCCGTCTGGCCGACGCGTGGCGGTCATGGGGAACGCCGGCGGACCGGGCGTGCTAGCCGCGGATGCATGCAGCGCGTTCGGGCTCGTCGTTCCCGAGCTCTCGCCCACGGTCCAGGAGGAACTGCGTGCCCGGCTCCCAGATTGGGCCGGGCTGAGCAATCCGATCGACCTCGTGGCGTCCGCCACGGCCGAGACCTATCGTCGTTGCCTCGAAATCCTATTGGGAAGCGACGAGGTGGACAGCGTCGTCGTGATTTTCACTCCGCCGCTTGGGACCCAGGCCGACGACGTCGCGTCGGCGGTGGCCCGCGCCGTGGCCGACGCCGATGCGGCCGGCTGGCATGCGCCGGTCGTAACCACGTTCCTAGGATCGCCGCTGGCCGCCGCAGTCTTGCACGCCGAGCGCCGCTCAATCCCAAATTTCGGCTATCCAGAGACGGCCGTGCGGGCCCTGGCACACGTCGTCGACTACGCGCAGTGGCGGAGGCGGCCTCCCGGAATCATTCCCCGCCTCGACGGTGTGGACGCCAATGAAGCCCGTCGACGAGTGCTATCCGCCGCCCAAGAAGGAGCGGAATGGATTACCGGGACCGATGCCATGGAGGTTCTCTCTGCCTACGGCATCGATTGCGTCCCGACCATCTCAGTGTCCGATGTTGACGAGGCTGTAGCTGCCTCGACGGTAGGCCTGCCTGTCGTAGTGAAGGCATTCGGTCCTGACCTGGTCCACAAAACTGAGGTTGGCGCGGTTCGGCTTGACCTCCGGACGGAAGGCGAGGTGCGGGAGGCCTTCGAGTCCATGCGACGATCTCTGGGATCCGCAATGGTCGGCGCTGTCGTCCAGCCGATGATTCACGACGCAGTGGAGACAATCGTCGGGTTCGCCGTCGACCCCGCTTTTGGGCCCCAAGTCCTGTTCGGTCTGGGCGGAACGGCGGTGGAACTGCTGGGTGACCATGTCTCACGCCTGACGCCGCTCACCGATGTCGACGCGCGTGACATGGTCCTCGGGCTGCGGGGAACCCCGCTTCTCACCGGGTTCCGAGGGAGTGCGCCTGTCGACCTCGACGCGCTGACCGACCTCGTGCTTCGCATGGGAAGGTTGGCCGAAGATCTGCCCGAGCTGATCGAAGCCGACTGCAACCCGGTCATGGCCACCCCGGGCGGCGCCATGGTCGTCGACGCGCGGCTCCGCGTGTCGACCCAACCGCTCGAGGCACCCGACGACTCCCGGCACCTCAAATAGACAGGGGCCGGCCCGATAGGACCGACCCCGCGACTGGGTCCGCCATGGTCGTCGCAGGGCGGTCTTACTGATGAGGCCACTCGGGAGGAACCACAACGACGGGGCGGTCGGCCTGGTGGACGAGCTGCTGACTGGTACTACCGATCATCAGACCCGGAGAGCCACCGGCACCCCTCCGACCCACCACTACGAGGTCAGCCGCCTGCTCGCGCGCGGCGGTCAGCAGTGTGTGCACAGGCTCGCCGTCCACCACCAGGTAGCGATGAGCGATCGAGGAACGTGCGAGCGGACGGCACCACTCGTTCTTCAGCCGAACCGCCACCTCGTTGCGGTGACCGGTCGACGGTACAACCGATTGTCCGCCTAAATGGGTCAACAGTCCGAGCGCATGGACGGCGACGATCTCACTACCGGAATCCTCGGCACCCGAATCCTCGACGAGGGCCACAGCCCAAGCTAGGGCTCGCCGAGAATTCTCCGATCCGTCGATGCCGACAACGATGCGGCGAGGAGCATTCATGCTTCCACCTCAGACCAGCCGTGTCGAAGACCGGGTTGGCGGCGAGCGCGCCTCTTCAATGCCGCGCGGACCTCCCTCACGAGGTCTGAGGGCGAGCGGGCCATCGGAGTGTCAGAGCACCAGGCCAGCTCGATGGGGACGAGGACGTCAACCTGCATTCGACGAACCGCGTCTCGGTTGTCACCTCCGGCGTGCAAGAGCTCAGTGGCCAGGAACGATGTTGCTTGAGCCCACCCATCGCTCAGATCCTGGCCCCGGGCCCGGTCGAACTCGTGGTGGGCCATTCGTGTCAGGTCCTCCAACTCGGCGTGGGCGATCGCATTGAGCCATGCCCAGGGTGGCGGCCGCATGCCTGCGCGCTCGACAAGCTCGCCGAAGCCACCGGCGAGAAACGCCTCGCACTCCTCGGTTAGCGAGCCTGGTCCTCTCATCCGACCGTGCTTCCCGATCATCGCACCTCCTCTGTCGCGAACCAGCACCTACGGCCTCGGCGCGGCGCCGACCTTGGCTGCCAGCTCCGCCAACCGGTTGGCGTAACCCCATTCGTTGTCGTACCAACCAAGCACCTTGACGAGCCGTCCTTTCACCATAGTGAGATCGGCGTCAAAAACACACGAGGCCGGCGACCCGACAATGTCACTCGACACCAGGGGCTCGTCGGCGTACTCAAGGACACTCTCGAGGGGTCCGCCGGCTGCGGCCTCTTTGTACGCGTCTTGCACATGGGCGACCGTGACTTTCGAGGTCACGTTTGCCACCAAGTCGGTGATCGAGCCATCGGGCACTGGCACTCTCAAGGCCAACCCGTCGAGTCGGTCCTGTACTGCCGGAAGGACGAGGCCTGTCGCCCGAGCCGCGCCGGTGGTGGTGGGGACGATGTTGACAGCGGCCGCCCGTGCACGTCTCGGATCCTTGTGGAGTCCGTCTACCAGTTGCTGATCGCCCGTATAGGCATGGACTGTGGTCATGAAGCCTTCCTCGAGGCCGAAGGCGTCGTCGATCACCTTGGCCAGTACCGCCAGACAATTGGTCGTGCACGACGCATTGGAGACGACCACATGCCGGACAGGGTCGAAGGAATCGTCGTTCACGCCCATGACGAAGGTGGCATCGGCTCCCTTGGACGGCGCCGAGACGATGACCCGCGGTGCGCCGGCATCGAGATGGCCCGCGGCGTCGTCACGGGCGGTATAACGCCCCGTGGCCTCGACCACGACATCAACCTCGAGTTTGGCCCACGGTAGGACCTTGATCTCGTGCTCGGCGGGCAGGAGGATGCGGCGGCCACCGACCACCATGACATTGCCATCGATGGCCACCGTCCGGTCGAATCGTCCATACACGGAGTCGCGGGCCAGGAGTCGGGCCAGTGCCTCGGGCGGTCCGAGGTCATTGATCGCCACCACCTCGAGGTCGAGTTCGTGACGTTGCATCGCTCGGAAGAGCGCGCGCCCCGTCCGACCGAACCCGTTGATCGCCACTCGAATGGCCATTTGATACGCCCCTTCTGACGAGACACCTTGCTTGTTCTCGATGTGGCAACTCCGGTTGACTACCAGAAACGCCCGACAAACTCCGCTACCGCCATCAGAACGTCACTCGACCCTTCGGCACCAGGGTCCAAGGTCACGATCCAGTGACTGACGCCCCCCGAGTCAGATATGTCTGTGGCTCTTCCCGAATCCCTGTTGGGACCTCTCTCCCCGCCGGAGGGGACTTTTGGCCCTACTGCCCAAGGACTCAGTGGGACGAGGATGGCCGGGTCAGACGATAGGTCCGTCCGGGCCCAGGAAGCAGGTGAGTGAAATTGGCGATTGCCGATTCCAGACCGAACCCCAATCAGGACAAGGCAAGGTCGGCCTCGCCTCCCGAACGACCGCTCTCACCGCGCAACGAGCAGAAAGCCCATACCTTGGGGCTGACGTCGGCCACCGGGCTCGTCATCGGCAGCATCGTGGGGACCGGGGTGTTCACGATGCCGGCCGTGATGGCCGGTGCCGGCACCATGTCCCTCGTCGTCCTGGGCGTCATCGCCATCGGCGCGCTGCTCCTGGGCGTGTTGTTCGGCCAGCTGACCAAGCGGATACCCAACAGCGACGGCGGGGTCTACGCCTACTCACGCCACGAGTTCGGCGACTTCGCCGGCTACCTCGTGGGCTGGTGCTACTGGATCCAGTCCTGGGCCGGTAACGCCGCCATCGTCTCCTCATGGGTGTTCTACGTGGACGCCCTGTTCAACATCACCCACCCGGCCGGCATGGAGAACTGGGGCATCGCCCTCGTCGGACTGTGGGTCCCGGCCATCGTGAACCTGGTCGGGGTCCGGCAGATGGCGTGGTTCCAGAACACCACCGTCGTCCTCAAGTTCCTGCCCCTGCTCTTCGTGGGCGTGGTGGGCTGGTTCTTCGTCAAGTCGGTCAACTTCGGCGGCTTCAACATGTCGGGCGGGAGCCTCTACAGCGGCATCGGCATCGCCGCCGGCGTGGCGCTGTTCTCCTTCATCGGGGTAGAGGCGGCCGCCATCACGGCCAAGCGGGTAAGAGACCCCCGCCGAAACGTCGGTCGGGCGTCGGTCCTCGGCACCGCTGCCAGTGCCATGCTGTACGTGCTGGTGACGGCGGCGGTGTTCGGGCTGGTGCCCCACCACGCCCTGCTGGGCAACGGGTCACCGTTCGTGAACGCCTTCCAGGGCATCTTCCACCACGGAACCTGGCCCGGGAAGTTCATCGCCGCCCTGGCCGTCATCTCCGGCATCGGGGCCCTGAACGGTTGGACCCTGATCGTCACCGAGACGTCACGGGCCATCGCCCAGGACGACCTCTTCCCCCGGCCCTTCGCCTGGTCGGACCGCAAGGGCACGGCCTGGTTCGGCATCCTGGTCGGCACCGCGCTGCCGTCGCTGCTCATGCTGTGGCGCTACGAAACGAGCACGGGCCTGACGGTGTTCACCTACCTGGTCGACCTCACCGTGGTCACTGTGGCCATCCCCTACTTCTTCTCGGCTATCGCCCAGCTCACCTATCTCGTCTCCCGGCGCCGGCGCGTCCAGGGCTGGACGTTGGCCCGTGACCTGTCGGTGGCCGGGGCCAGTGTGCTGTTCTCGATGTGGGTGACGTTCGCCTCGGGCTACCAGGTCGTCTACCAGGCCCTCGTGGTGTTGCTGGCCGGTCTCATCCTCTACGCCTTCTTGAACGCCCGCCGTCAGCGTCTCGGTGAGGCGACCGAGCCGGTGGACAATCCCCCGGAGGAGCCGGTGGCGGCGCTCCCCAGGTCGGCCTGAACCGGCCGAGTCGCAAACGACAAACGACAAGAGAACCCCGAGAGATCGACGCAAACCGAGCCGAAAGCAAATATTTCGACAGAACGAGGAGCAATCATGGGGTCGAAGAAAGCCCTGGTCCGACGGATCAGCCCCCGGCTAGCCGAGGGGATCGTCACCACCATCGAACGCCAGGCAGTCGATGTGCACCTGGCGGCTAAGCAGTGGAACGGCTACGTGGAGGCCATGGAGGGCGCTAACTGGGAGATCATCGAAGTTCCCCCGGCCGACGGGTGCCCAGACGGGGTCTTCATCGAGGACGACGTGGTCGTGTTCCGCAACGTGGCCGTCATCACCCGCCCGGGTGCGAACTCCCGCCGGCCGGAGGTTGCCGGGATGGAAGCGGCGGTGGAGGAACTTGGATGCTCCATCAACCGGATCCGGTCTCCCGGGACGCTCGACGGGGGTGACGTGCTGAAGATCGGCGACACCATCTATGTCGGCAGTGGAGGGCGGACCAACGCCGACGGCCTCCGTCAGCTGCGCAGCATCCTCGGACCGTTAGGGGCCAAGATCATCGCCGTTCCCGTGCCCGTCCACAAGGCGCTGCACCTGAAGTCGGCGGTGACCGCCCTCCCCGACGGAACGATCATCGGCTACCCGCCCCTCGTCGACGATCCCGATTTCTTCCCCCGCTTCGTGCCCGTGCCGGAGGAGTCGGGAGCCCACGTGGTGGACCTCGGCGGGAACAAGATCCTGATGGCCGCCGACTGTCCGCGCAGGATAGAGCTCTTCGCCGGGCTCGGCTACGACCCCGTTACCGTCGACATCAGCGAGTTCCAGAAACTCGAGGGCTGCGTGACGTGCCTGTCTGTGCGTCTGCGTGAGTTGTCAGGAATCGAATCATGACCCTCGGCGTCCACTCCGAAGTCGGGCAGCTCCGGCAAGCGATTCTGCACCGTCCGGGGAACGAGCTCTCGAGGCTCACACCCGACAACGTCGAAGAGCTCCTCTTCGACGACGTGATGTGGGCCAAGAAGGCCCGCGAGGAGCATGATGCGTTCGCCCAGGAGCTCCGCGACAAAGGTGTCCAGGTCCTCTACTACGGAGAGTTGCTGGCGGAAACCCTGGAGATGTCGAAGGGCCGCTCGTTCGTGCTCGATCGTATGTGTACCCCGGAGATGGTCGGACCCGCTCTCGTCGAACCACTGCGGAGGCTGTTCGAGGACACCGACGGCACCACGCTGGCCGGCTACCTCATCGGCGGTGTCTTGAAGGCCGATCTCCACCCGGGGCGAGTCCACAGCCTGAAATGGTCGACGCTGCGGGCGGATGACTTCGTCCTCCCGCCCCTGCCCAACCATCTGTTCCAGCGGGACAACTCCTGTTGGATCTACGGCGGTGTCACCGTCAACCCCATGGCCAAGCCGGCTCGCCAGCGCGAGTCGCTGCACACCCGGGCCATCTACCGGTTCCACCCCCACTTCGCCTCGGAAGACTTTGCCGTCTACTACGGCGACGACGACGAGAACCACCTGCCGGCCACGGTCGAGGGTGGGGACGTCCACGTCCTCGGCCACCGGGCCGTCCTCGTGGGCATGGGCGAGCGGACGACGCCGATGGCGGTCGAGATCGTGGCTCAAGCGGTATTCGCCAAGGGCCAGGCCGATCGTGTCATCGCCGTGGCACTGCCCAAGTCGCACGCCACGATGCACCTGGACACGGTGATGACGATGCTCGACCGGGATACGTTCGTGCTCTATCCCTACATGGAGAAGGCGTTCCACTCGTGGACACTCACGCCCGCCGACGAGCCGGGGCGCCTCGACGTTACGCGGAACCACAATCTGTGGGAGACGTTGGCCGAAGTGCTCGAGGTGGGCGCCGTGCGGGTGCTCACCACTGACGAGGACGTCCGGGCGGCCGAGCGCGAGCAATGGGACGACGGGACGAACTTCCTGGCGGTGGCACCCGGAGTGATCCTCGGATACGACCGCAACGTGGCCACCAACACCATGCTGCGCAAGCACGGCATCGAGGTCGTGAGCGTGGCCGGAAGCGAGCTCGGTCGTGGCCGCGGTGGTCCGCGGTGCATGACGTGCCCGATCGAAAGGGATTCGGCATGACTCCTCTGACACCGGCGCGGAACACAACTACCAGCAATGCACCCGATCTCCGCGGTCGCAGCTTCCTGAAGGAGCTCGACTTCACGGCGGCCGAGTTCCTGTCGCTCATCGAATTGAGCGTCTCCCTCAAGGCCGACAAGCGCGCCGGGCGCGAACATCCCCGACTTACGGGGAAGAACATCGCCCTGATCTTCGAGAAGACATCGACCCGGACGAGGGCCGCCTTTGAAGTGGCGGCCCATGACCAAGGGGCGCATGTCACCTATATGGGCCCGGGCGAGACGCAGCTCGGCCGCAAGGAGTCGATGGTCGACACCGCCCGCGTGCTCGGCCGGATGTTCGACGGGATCGAATACCGGGGCTTCGGTCAGGAGAAGGTAGAGGCCCTCGCAGAGTTCTCCGGAGTGCCGGTCTGGAACGGGCTCACCGACGAATGGCACCCGACACAGATGGTGGCCGACATCCTCACCATGCAGGAGCACTGCTCGAAACCACTGTCCGAGATCGCCTATTGCTACATGGGCGACGCCCGGAACAACACCGCCCACTCTCTCCTGGTGACCGGCGCTCTGCTGGGCATGGACGTGCGGATCGCCTCGCCGGTGAGCCTCCAGCCCGATGGCACGGTGGAGAAGGCAGCCGAGGAGCTGGCCTTCGATTCCGGCGCCCGGCTCACGGTGACCGAGGACGTTGCCGTTGCCGTGCGGGGAGCGGACTTCGTCTACACCGACGTGTGGCTGTCCATGGGCGAGCCTGTCGAGGCTTGGGCGGAAAGGATCCGACTGCTGCTTCGCTATCAGGTGACCTCGGATGTGCTCGAGGCGACGGGCAACTCCGATGTCAAATTCATGCACTGCCTGCCGGCTCTCCACGACGGCCATACCGAAGTCGGCGCCCAGCTCGCCGCCCAGTACGGACTCGACGCGTTGGAGGTCACCGACAACGTATTCGAATCGCCGCGTTCGATCGTGTTCGATCAGGCCGAGAACCGGCTCCACACCATCAAGGCCATCATGGTCGCCACCCTGGGGGACCTGTGATGAAGATTGTCGTCGCCCTCGGCGGGAATGCGCTACTGCTACGGGGTGAACCGCCGGACTCCGAGGTCCAGGCCCACCACATCGAGGCCGCCGTCCGTGCCCTCGCCCCCATCGCCCGGGATCATGAATTGGTCATCACCCACGGGAACGGGCCCCAGATCGGGCTGCTGGCGCTGGAGAATGCGGGCGACACGTCGTTGTCTCACCCATATCCGCTCGACGTGCTGGGCGCCCAGACCCAGGGCATGGTCGGGTACTGGTTGCTCCAGGCGCTTCAGAACGAACTGCCCGGGCGGCAGGTGGCGTGTGTCGTGACCCAGACCCTGGTGTCGGAGGACGACCCCGCCTGGGCCACGCCGACCAAGTTCATCGGCCCCGTCTATGAAAAGGATGAGGCCGAGCGGCTGGCCGACGAACGTGGGTGGCAGGTCCGGCCCGATGGTCAGGCCTGGCGACGGGTGGTGGCCTCTCCGGACCCGATTGCGATCGTGGAGGAGTCCCTGGTGGAGCTCCTGCTCTGGCGAGAGGTGATCGTGGTGTGTGCCGGGGGCGGCGGCGTACCGGTCGTTCGCGACGCCAACGGCTGCCTGCGGGGCGTGGAGGCGGTGGTCGACAAGGACCGAACGTCGGCGATCCTGGCCGCTTCTGTCAAAGCCGATGCACTTCTCCTCCTCACCGACGTGGCTGGGGTCGAGGCGGGCTACGGCACCCCCGGGGCCCGTACGATCCGGCGTAGCAGCGTTGACGAGCTCCGTCGGCTCGATCTGCCCGCCGGGTCAATGGGCCCCAAGGTCGCGGCGGTATGCGAATTCGCCGAGAGGACGGGCCACTTCGCCGCCATCGGTTCTTTGACCGACGCAGAAGCCATCCTCAAGGGGGAGGCGGGGACGTTCGTGGCACCGTCGGGGTATCTGGCCGAATCGGAGCACGATGAGACCGTCGAACCGAGGCAACAACCCTGCGATGAGCATGGCCTGGGAATCACGGCAGAAAAGCAGAACCATTGAAAGGAGCCACGATGTCCGAACACATTCTCATAGCAGTGGATGGATCCGAGCACGACAAGAAGACGCCGCTGTCGGGGGCATTGGAGCTGGCCGGAATCACGGCAGGGCCGATCCGGGTCCTCCATGTCAGAGACGGTGACTTCATCGGACGAGCTGGTTTCGTCCCCCGCGAGGAACACGACGAAGCATCCAAGCTGGTAGAGCAGTCCGTCGCCGAGCTCCTCGCAGCTGGCGCAAGGCGATGGGGACGGTCCGTTCCTCCCTGTCCGGTCTAGTGGCCATCTAGATCCTCGAAGAGGCGGAGGAATGTGGGGCCACTGTGATCGTCATGGGCTCCCGCGGAGTCAGCGACCTCAAAGGTCTGCTGGTCGGGAGCACTACGCACAAGGTTCTCCATTTGGGACGGCTGCCCGTTCTTGTCGTTCGTTAGCGAACTCGTCGTTTCATCGCTCGAACGAGGACCTTCGGCCCTGGTGAAGTGAGCGCGCCAGGGAGCATGGTGGAAAGAGACCGAGATCAGGCGAGGAGGCAGAACGATGCAGGCAGATGTCGGAGACCGATTGGTCATAAAGGGTCACCGTGAGGGGGAGCATGACCGCGATGCGGAGATCCTGGAGGTCCACGGAGCAGAGGGCGGCCCGCCCTACTTCGTACGGTGGTCCGAAGATGATCACGTTGGGCTCGTCTTCCCCGGCCCGGATGCCGTGGTCGAACGGTTCGCACACACGCCGAACGCGCCCGCTTAGCGTCGAGAGTTGACCCCCGGTGGTAACTACTCGGTATCCTGAGCGAGAATCCGAAGTGCCTCTGTCAGTAGGAACTCTGGATCTCGCGTCGTGTCGATTGTTGTCGCCGAGGTCCAGGGAAACTCAACCTGCGCCATGGCCCGCGCCACTTCGACCGTCGCCTCGGAGGGATCAGTCCCCTTTTGGAGTCGCGTCGTGATCCGTTGCTCGGTGACGGCGGGAGGGGCAGTGCAATGAAGCTCGACCAAATCGGCCCCGGACTCGTCGGCGAGACTCCGCGCTTGGTCCCGATGGGATGAGTCGATCCACGACGCGTCGAGGATAGCGTTCATGCCGAGACCCAACTGGACTCGAGCAGCATCAATCATGGTGTCATAAACGTCCTGAGTTCTCTCCCGCGTGTAGCGCCCACTGCGGAATGTCGGCTCCGCAGTACGACGCGCTTCGGGTAGGGACAGATGCTGTCGGATCGCGTCGGTGCGCAGTACGGTCGCGCCAAGGGTGGCGCCGAGTGCTGTTGCCAGGGTCGACTTGCCCGATCCGGGCAGGCCTCCGACAAGCACCAGGCGGATCCGAGCCCGCTCGACATGGGTCTGGGCAAGAGCCAGGAGCTTCGTTGCCTCCTGGGCGGCGAGGGGATCACCCTGCTCATGACGAAGGCAAGCCACCTTGACCCGCACGTAGGCCCGTAGGGCGACGTAGAGGTGTAGGAGGGAGGGGGGCAGCTGTGCTCCGGCGCTCTCCTCATAGTGGCGGACGAATCGCTCGGCGGCCGACGGGGCGCCAAGTCGTTCCAGATCCATGGCCAGAAAAGCCACATCGGCGGCGACATCACCGTAACGGAGCTCGTCGTCGAACTCGAGACAATCGAGAATCCGGGGCCCGTCGTCAAGGCAATAGATGTCGCCAGCCTGAAGATCGCCGTGGCCGTCACAGATCTGGTCAGCGGCAATGCGGGCCGAGAACAAAGGTCCGCGACCGGCCAGATAGCGATTGACTTCCCGTACCACTTTATCGTGCGCACCCGACTCAAGAATGGTCCCGACGAAACGAGCTGTCGCGGTCACGTTGGCTTCGAACTGACCGGTCACCGCTTCGATCGAGGCCGCGTTCGAAATGGCGTCCGATCGGTCGGCCCGGGTATGAAATCGCGCCAGAGTCTCAGCTACCGTTCGTAGTTTGGGGTCCCAGACGGACTCCGGTTCCGAGCTAACGAGCTGAGCTAGAGAATCTTCAGCCGGCATCCGACGCATCACAACACAATGTTCGAGGGTCTTGCCTTCCATGATGACCTCGGCTACACCCAGGTAGACGTCAGGCGCCAGCCGGCGGTTGAGCTCGACTTCTCGCCGACAGTCCTCGGCTCGGGCAGATGGCGTGGAAAAGTCGGCGAAGTCGAAGCGAAGCGGCTTGCGGAGCTTGAGGACACGATCTCCGAGAAACAACAGGATCGAGACATGGGTCTCTCGCACCCCACAAACGTCAGTCGGAGCCATCGCTGACTCCCTATGCGGGGCGCTGTCGGAGCACCTTGAGCGCCCCGGCCCCTCCAGCGTGGGCAGACGTCTCGAGCGCGTCTATGGCCTGCTCAAGAGCGAAACGGTGAGTCGTGAACCGGTCGATCCGTCCGGCGCCGATCAGTCGGATGCGTGTGGGGAGGATGCTGAAGGTGTCGACCGATCCGATAGACATGAATTCGTCCCTGCTATGAGGCATGACAACCACCGAGGTCAGGTGCTCGTCAAGCTCGGCAGCTTGCCGTTGAGAGCCTCGAAGAGGTCCTCGGCGGTGACTAAGCCCACAACATTGTTATCAACTCTGACAGGGACGTGTCGGGTGCCCTCTTCTGCCATCTGGTGAATGGCGTCAGAGATGGTAGCCGTAGGGGATCAGTGGCGTCTGATAGAGCGTGAACAATGTCGCGCTCCGTCACAATGGTCGTCGGCCCGTGGGGGTCACAAACGATGACTGCTCCAGCCTTGACGATGGTCATGGCCTGAGCGGTCATCCGCAAGGTGTACTCAGAATCCACTACGGGCGCGCCTCGCATCACGTGCTCTACCGGACAGGAAAGGTCGCAGATGTGAACGTGGTCGATCGGTTCCATGAATTCCTTGACCATTGTGACCACCATCCCGCGTCGGACGCTCCTCGACTAGGGCCTTTGGTCCCGAGATCGGCCGCAATCGACGGCACTCGACGACTCGATTGACCACTAGGCGACACCCAGGTGATTTGTCGGTAGGACGGGGAATCCACGTTGATCGCTCGGCGGCACGGCTCGTTCACTGCGTCGGTGACGAATCCACTTGTGCAGGGCATCAATTCCAAGCATGACGGGGATACCGGACACCGCCATGAGCCAACCGAGCGGCGGCGGAGGTGCCTGACCGAGAATTGAGGCAATGGGAGGGATGAACAAAAAGCACGCCAGAAGGACAAGAGCCAAGGCAACTCCCACCAGCAGCAGGCGGTTGGAGAACCATCCGAGGCGGCCAGGCCACTGGGTCGCGCTCCGACAGGCGAACGCCACACCGATCTGACAGAAGATGACGGTGGCGAAAGCCGTGCCTGAAGCCGATCGCAGGTCGTGACCATGGGGGAATCTGTGGCCCGGCACCCAACCGAGGGCCAGCAGAGCAACGCAGAAAGCCACCATCTCCATGGCGGACTCTGCCGGACCCAGCACCGCGAATGCCCGCGTCAGAACCTTGTGATCGATGAGGTGTCGCCCCTGCAGCGGTTCGTTCTGCGTGCGACCCGACGCGTGTTCGAGCCCCAGGGCGAGAGCGGGCAACACATCGGCACCGACATCGAAGCACAGGATCTGAAGCACCCCGAGAGCCAGAGGGAACCGACCCCCCGACACAGCCCAAATCACGAATGGTGTCAGCTCGGCCATGTTGCACACCAGGTGGTAAGTGAGAAACCGACGCATGTTAGAAAACGTGATTCGTCCATGCTGAACGGCCGTCACAATCGTGCCGAAATCGTCATCGAGGAGGACGAGGTCGGCGGCCTCGCGCGCCACGTCAGTGCCCGATTCTCCCATCGCCACACCGATATCGGCTGTTTGCAGCGCCGGACCGTCGTTTACGCCGTCCCCCGTCATGGCAACCACGTGTCCGCGCCCTTGAAGCGCGGTGGCAATCCGGAGCTTGTCCTCGGGGGTCACCCTGCTGATCACGACACCGTCGGCTCGATCCACCAGAGCGCCGAGCACGGCCTGGTCGGCGGGTAGCTCAGGACCGGAGACGATGAGTCCGCCTCCATCGATCAAACCGACCTGTCGGGCGATGGCGGCCGCCGTCTCTTGGTTATCGCCCGTCAGCATGGCGACACGTATCCCGGCGGCGCGACACGCGATGATGGCCTCTCGGACGCTTTCTCGCGGCGGGTCCTGGATGCCGACGAGGCCGAGAAGGGTGAGATTTCGTTCGAAGTCGCTTGCCGAGCTGGCCGACGACAGCTCGTCGATCGCTCGGGAGGCTACGGCGATGACCCGCAGACCGCGTTGCGTCAAGCCCTGCACAGCTTGATCTGCACCTACGACCGGGGAGCACCGATCGAAAACGCTCTCGGGCGCCCCTTTGAGAAGTAACTGGCTACCCACCACAACGGACATCATCCTGCGCTTCGGATCGAACGGGAACTCCCGTTTAAGTGGACGTAGACGCGAGTCAGAGTCGATATCAACACCGCAGCGCCGAGCCAAGGCGTAGAGAGCCGCCTCCATGGGATCACCGTCGGGGACCCAGGCGCCATCCCGCTCTACGGCCCGGTCCTCCGAGCATCGGGCCGCCACGAGTGCCAGCTCGTTCACGCCAGACCTCGCCTTCTCGGGGATGTCGACACGCCAATAGGCTCGTAGCCGATCCCGCTCACTCGTGCCGTTCCGGCCGGGGTCCAAATCTCGACAACGGCCATTTGGTTGCGAGTGATCGTGCCCGTCTTGTCTGAGCAAATGAAGGTCGTCGAACCGAGGGTCTCGACGGACTCGAGATGACGGACGAGGGCATGGCGCCGCGCCATCTCTTGCGCCCCCGCGGCCAGAGAAAGCGTCACTGTGGGAAGCAATCCTTCCGGAACCAGCGCCACAGTGACCCCCACGGCGAAGAGAAACCCGTCGCGTGACGTCCCACCCACAAGAAGCGAGATACCGAAGAAAGCCAGCCCAACACCGACGGCGATGAAGGCGATCGTACGGACCACGTGATTGAGCTCTTGCTCTAATGGGCTTTTTGGACGATGTCCTTTGCGCGTCAGTTCGGCAATCGACGCAAGTCGTGTGCTGGCGCCGGTGGCGTCTACGAGGGCGGTGCCCTCGCCACCGACGATGAAGCAGCCGGCAAATAGCGCTTCTGCGTCTCCGACGTCGACCGCAGCACTCTCCCCGGTGAGCATCGAGGCGTCCACCGAGATCCCCACAGCTTGGACCACTGTCATGTCGGCCGAAATCCGGTCTCCCGAGCGCAGGACCGCGAGGTCACCCCAGACAAGCTCAGCGGTGTCGATCTCGCATCGATCACCATCTCG
Organism: Acidimicrobiaceae bacterium; assembly: GCA_003151475.1. Lineage (GTDB taxonomy): Bacteria > Actinomycetota > Acidimicrobiia > Acidimicrobiales > UBA8190 > Palsa-661. Next base: position 110,619 of record PLXQ01000059.1, read on the forward strand.
GACCCCTGTCGCGTGCCGGGGCAATAGGTCCCGCAGCCGTGCCACGGCGCGTTCGGCCCTGAACTCCTGAGCGAAGGCGAAGGTGCTGTTCACAAGAATTACGACAAAGATGGCGACGCCGAGTTGGGCATGCCGGCAACGAAGGCGAGGCCTCCAGCGACCCACAACATCAGAGCGAAGAAATGCACGAGCTGGCCGATGAACTGGCGCCACACCGGCGTCGAGCGCCCCGTCGGAAGCTCATTCGGACCATCAAAGGCCAATCGCGCCGCCGCTTCGGCCGAAGTTAGCCCGCTGGCCGTCGAAACCATCGAGTCGTGGCTCACGATCCCAGAAATGCCAGGTCCAGGCGAGACGACTGGCACGACACTCACCTTCGATGGGTTGCCCGCGTTATTCGACTCCGGAGGGCTGGATACGGAGGAGGCAGGATCGGGAACCATCGTTGTTATCCGCTGCGGCCGTCCCCACCTTGGGTGATGGTGCGACCGGGATCCGCCTTGTTGTCCTGGTTTCGCCATCCTTATGCGGATTGAGGGAACCAAGAAGGGCCGAAGGTCCCAAATGCTGTTCCGTGACACCAACAAGAGCTGCGCCACCGAAATATCGCTCGACCGGCGTGGCCGGGCAGAAGACTCTGTCCCCCGTCGACTAGTCGAGCCCTCTACGAAACGGGAACCTGCCAGATGAGCGACGTCCCACCGGTGGCCGGGCTCTCGGTGACGAAACTCCCGTGCAGCTTCTCCGCCCTGCGCCGCAGGTTGACGAGGCCGAACCCTCCCTCGGTCGCGGTCGTCGTATCGATACCGTCGCCATCGTCGGTGACCTGGAGACAGCAGACTCCGTCAGCAACGCTGACGATCACGCTGGCGTGGGTGGCATGGGCGTGGCGTCCGATGTTGGTCACCGCCTCTCGGATGACGGCCAGCAGGTGCTCGGCGATCTCGTTGGAGATGGCGGAGTCCACCGGACCGTCGAATGAAACCTGTACCGCAAAGCCGACGACGGGATTCATGTCGCGCACCAAGGAGAGGATGCTGGCTCTCAGGCCTTGATCGGCGGCGACCGATCCCAGCTCGTAGATTGTGGACCGAACCTGCCGGATGGTGTCGTCAAGATCGGAGACGGCGGCATCGAGGCGTTCGGCCATTCCTGATGATGCCGCCGCCACGGCCATGCTCTGCAGTGAGAGCCCCACGGCGAATAGACGCTGAATTACCGTGTCATGGAGATCACGGGCCAAGCGGTCGCGATCTTCGTAGACGGCCACATCCTGCACCTTTCGGTGGAGCCGGGCATTTTCAACGGCGATGCCGGCAGCGAGAGCCAGAGCCTCGACCAGGGATTCGTCGTCACGGGTGAATTCAGACCAGCCTGTCTTGTCAGTCAGGTAGAGATTGCCGTATACCTCGCCGCGGACTTTGATCGGGACCCCGAGAAAAGAGGTCATCGGAGGGTGGTTGGGAGGGAAGCCGAAGCTGTTGGGATGGGAGTCAAGACTGGCCAAGCGCAGGGGTCGAGGGTCGGTGATCAGGACCCCCAACACGCCCTTGCCGGTAGGGCGGGCACCGATCTTCTCTTCTTCGTCCGGTTCAAGTCCGACCGTTATGAACTCGACCAAGGAAGTGCGTTCGTCATTCAGAACGCCGAGAGCGCCGTAGCGGGCACCCGTCATTGAGCGGGCTTCGTCAATAAGGTGACGAAGCAGCGTCGGGAGCTCGAGATCAACTTCGAGGAGCAAGGTGGCCTCGAGGAGCCTACGAAGCTTGGCCGGATCCTCGATCGCCCGGTAAGGCACCAGCCAATGATATCGGCTATGGGTCGTCCCCGGAAAGCGCGAATCAGGTCGTCGTCAGAGAGTGTCCGCCTCCGTTGCGGCTCGCTTCGTCAACCCTCGCCGGCACCTCGATCTCATCCAACGGGAGTCCCTCGCGTGGAGAGAGTTCCCTCAAGCCGGGCTCGCGCTTTCTCGGGCAGGTCAAACTCCTCGGCACCACATCTGGAGAACCTCCGACTACTCTGCGCGACCACGGTGAAAGGCGGCCTCGGCCGCTTCGAACGCTTGCTGGAGGTCACGAATGAGCCTCTCGGTTCCACCACACAACGTCTTGATGTTGAAGTCCGCGTCGCGATGAACATCGGAGAGCCGGGAACGAGCGGCCAGATAGACGTTCTCGGTGAGGTCGATGTTTTTACGAACCCGATCACGCACCTCATGTCCAGCCAAGTCGAATTGAACCAATAGTCCATCTATCCGGGCGCGCCAACTGTCCAAGGTACGGCTCAACGTCTCAACGGCATCATCGTCCGACTCGTTCGCCAACCGATCGCTGGCTTCCTGCTTGGGCATCGTCTGCTCCCTTTCGACTTCCGTTCATACAACTGTGGCTGGCGCGAGCCGCTCGGGGGTAGGGCCGATGGTCACATCGTCGCATCTGGCCTTCTCCAGCCGACCTGGCCTCGACCACGCTCAGTGACCTTTGGCCCTAGCCGGGAAAGACCCGAGCATGGTCGGCTACCTGGGTGAGCATCACGACACGAGCGTCCTCGCCTGTGACGCAGGGCACGGCTGTCGTCCGACGCTGGGCTGTTCTGGCCGTTCTGTGCATCTCGCTCCTGCTCACATCGCTCGACAACACCATCCTCAACATTGCCTTACCCGCACTGATCAGGGATTTACACGCCACCGAGTCCCAACTCCAGTGGATTGTCGACATCTATGCGTGCGTTTTCGCTGGGCTCCTGCTCATCGCCGGCAGCCTCGGCGATCGAATCGGGCGCAAAAGGGTCTTCTGCGCCGGGCTGGCGATCTTCGCCATCGGCTCTGCCGGATCGGCGTTCTCAACGTCGGTGACGACGTTGATCGTGGCTCGATCGGTCATGGGCCTCGGGGCAGCGTGCATCATGCCGGCCACGCTTTCGATCATCACCAACGTCTTCCACGACCCCGGCGACCAGGCTCGGGCCATCGGCATCTGGTCGGCGACCACCGGTCTGGGCATCGCCATTGGTCCCATCGCCGGGGGTTGGTTGCTCGCTCATTACTGGTGGGGATCGGTCTTCCTGGTCAACGTGCCTATCGCCACCCTGGGACTGGTGGCCGCCATCTGGCTGGTCCCGGATTCGTCCGATCCCGTGAGCCGCCCCATCGACGTTCTCGGAGCGACGTTATCCACGGCCGGCCTGGCCATGCTGCTGTGGTCGGTCATCGAAGCGCCGGTCAAGGGATGGCACTCGCCGCTGGTGGTCGGCTCGGGCGTCGGAGCCCTCGTGATCCTGGGTGGATTTGTGCTGTGGGAGCGCCACACCGCCCATCCCATGCTCCTCCTGGAAACCTTCTCCAACCGTCGCTTCTCGGTCGCTATGGCGGCTGTCGCCATGGCCGTGTTCGGCCTCATGGGTGGCCTGTTCGTGCTCACCCAGTACCTGCAGTTCTCCCTTGGCTTCTCGGCCTTGGCCGCCGGTGTACGCATCTTGCCCATTGCGGCCGTCCTGGGAGTCGCCGCCATATCGTCGACTGTCATCGATCGTATCGTCGGCACCAAGGCGGTCGTCGCCACTGGTCTTCTTATCGTGGCTACGGGCTTCTGGCAGCTCACCACAACAACGACGTCACAAGGGTTCGGCCACGCCTTGCTGGGCATGGTCCTCCTGGGGTTGGGCGCCGGACTGATCATCGCTCCAGCGACGGCCTCGGTGATGGGTACCCTCTCACGCGACAGGGCCGGGGTCGGTTCGGCGACCAATAGCACCGCTCTCCAGGTCGGAGGCGCTCTCGGAGTGGCCGTCATCGGTTCCGTGCTCACCTCCCGGTATCAAGGAACGATGGCCCACACCCTGTCGGGGCATTCCGTCCCTCCGGCGGCGGCGCACGCCGTCCTGGGGTCGGTGGGGGGAGCCCTGGCTGTGGCGCGGATGGCCGGAGGCGCCTTGGGTGCAGCTCTGACGATTGCGGCACGTCGTGCGTTCGTCGACGGCATGGACCTGGCGTTGCTGGTGGGGGCGTTCGTCGTAGCCGCCAGCGTGATTCTGGTGGTGGTCGCACTCCCGGCGCGTCGGCGAACCTACCCTAGAGTCCGCTCACCCAGAGGTACTCCATCGGCCACATCATTGACCGATCCTTCACTACCGAAGCAGTAGGAGAGAGACCAGATATGAAGCCGCCGACGCTTGGCCCGATTCCGCGGTGGTCATTCGCCGGTCGCAGGCCCGAGCAATACAATTGGAACTTGACTCACGGTGGACCGATCCTGACATTCAGTAACCGGCAGCGGTAGGCGACGGGCCAGAGAGTTCGATGTCCCTCGTCAGGTTGGTGCTCGCGAATCTTTGGGCCAAGAAGTCGCGTTCCATCGGTATCGCTTTTGCCATTGGTATCGCCGTCATGACGGTCGTCACGCTCACAGTTGTGAGCAGCGGCCTCGAGAACGCCGCCGCCGCCGTGTTGACCATCGGAAAGTCCGACTTTACCGTCGCCCAGAACGGCGTCTCCGACATCTTGTTCTCGAGTATCGACGACGGCCAACTGCACAATGTGGGGTCCACGAAGGGTGTGGCCAACGCGGTTGGTGTCCTTCTCGAGACGGAGAAGATCAACGCCGCCAATCCCCTCTTCCTTGAGATCGGGATCGACCCCGGAGACCTTTCGCATTTCGGCGTCACGGTGGTCGCCGGAAAGCCCTACGGTGCCACGGCCAATCACCAAGTGATGTTGGGTTGGCGGGCAGCACAGAACCTCGGTCTCCACGTGGGCGCCCGGTTCGAGGGCAACGGCACCTGGAACACGGTGACCGGTATCTTCTCGACAGGGATCGCCTACGGGGATTTGGGAGCCATGTTCCCCTTGCCCGCCCTTCAAGCTCGCAATCGGGTGGCGGGTTCGGTGACCTTGATCTTCGTGAAGGTCGTACCCGGGTTCTCGATCCCGAAGGTCGAGAAATCACTTACGTCGTCGCACCCCGAGCTCACCACAATCAGAACCGCCTCGGAGTTCGGTCGGGCCGATCGGAACCTTGTGTTCCTGCAGGCGGCCGCCACCGGAAGCACGGTTCTTGCCATTCTGATCGGCGCTGTCATTGTCGGTAACACCATGCTGCTCTCTCTCTTCGAGAGAACCCGGGAGTTCGGGTTACTGCGCGCCATCGGCTGGACTCGAACGCGAGTGGTGTTCCTGGTCGTCGGGGAAGGAATCGTGTTGGCGGTTGCCGGCTCGGCGACGGGAGTCGGTTTGTCCTTTGCCGCCACCTCAGTTCTCGAGCATTTGCCCCAGCTGACCGGGGTCCTTCATGCCAACTACACGCAAGGGGCGTTCTGGCGGGGTCTGTACACAGGCCTCGGAATGGCGGTTATCGGCGCACTTTATCCCGCCCTTCGGGCCGCCAACCTGACGCCCTTGAAGGCGCTCAGCCATGAGTGACCCCGGTGTGAAGACGCGCTCCGAGATCGAGGCCCATGAGGTCGAAAAGATCTATGACGATGGCATGATCCGGGCCCTCGCCGGGGTGGATCTGACCGTGGCCAAGGGCGAGTTTGTCGCCATCACGGGGCCATCGGGATGTGGGAAGTCCACCCTCCTGCACCTGTTCGCCGCATTGGACCGGCCCACTTCGGGAACGATCCGAGTGGACGGCTACGACATGAACCACCTTCGTCACAGCAATCGCTTCCGTCGTCAGGAGATCGGCTTGGTGTTCCAGCTCCACAATCTGCTCCCGCGGCTGTCGGTGCTGGGAAATGTCGAGATCGCCATGGCCGGATCCCACCGCCCCTACGCCGAACGATCGGTGTACGCCCAGAAGCTGCTCGGCGACGTCGACATCGCCCACCTCGCCGACCGCCGGCCCACCCAGCTCTCAGGGGGCGAACGGCAACGGGTGGCCATCGCCAGGGCCCTGGCCAACGATCCACCCATCCTCCTGGCCGACGAGCCGACAGGCAGCCTTGACAGCGCCTCGGTCGAAGCGGTTCTCGGACTCTTCCAACGGCTACGCCAGGAACGACGGGTGACGATCGTGCTGGTGACCCACGACAACGTTGTCGCCGGGGTGGCGGACCGGATCGTCCAGATGCTCGACGGCAAGGTCGTATCCGAGCAGGCCACCCGCTCTCTCTAAAGTGGCTCGGCCCATCGTGAGACCCGTCGTCAGCGCCAACCCGCTCGGTTCCGAGGGCACGTTGGACATGGTGACGGCGGCCCGGACGTCGCCGGACGATGTCCTTGGGCGCCTCAACAGCGCCGAGGGAGGACTGTCGGGCGCCGCCATGGCCGATCGGCTGGCGCGCACGGGTCCCAACATCGTCGGATCCCACCGTGTCCGAGCGCTCAGCGTTCTCGGCCGTCAGGTACGGAACCCGCTCATCCTGCTGCTGCTCCTGTGCGCCGCCGTCTCCGGATTGACCGGGGATCCCACGGATGCCGTGATCATCGCTGTCATCATCGGCCTCAGCGTGGCGCTGGGGTTCTTTAACGAGTACCGGGCAGAGGTGGCGGTGGCGGCACTCCACGACAGGGTCCGTCGCCGGGCGCTCGTCTGGAGAGACGGACAGCCGACGGAGATTGACGTGACCGAGCTGGTGCCCGGCGACGTGGTGGCGTTGCGAGTGGGAGACCTGGTTCCCGCCGACGTCCGCCTCCTCGAGGTCCATGGGCTTGAGTGTGACGAGGCGATCCTCACCGGTGAATCAATGCCGGCGTCGAAGTGCGTCGACGCTACCGTAGGTGCGACCGCGATGGATCTCCCGTGCTGTGCCTTCATGGGCACGGTCGTGCACCAGGGTTCCGGTCGCGGCGCCGTCGTGGCCACCGGGCCGGACACCGAATTCGGCCGAATAGCCGCCGGCCTCTCGGAAAGGCCGGCCGAGACCACCTTCCAGGCCGGTTTGCGTGGCTTTTCGCGCTTTCTGGTCGCGGTGGCTGCTGTCTTGACAGTATCGATCTTCGCCATCAACGTCGGCTTCCACAGACCCCTGATCGAGGCCTTGCTGTTCTCTTTGGCCATCGCCGTCGGCATCACCCCCGAGATGATGCCCGCCATCGTCACCGTCAGCCTGTCGGCGGGTGCTCGCGAGCTGGCCAAGCGCCGCGTGCTGGTAAAACGCCTGGTGGCCATCGAAGACCTGGGAAACATTCAACTCCTCTTCACCGACAAGACGGGCACGCTGACCGAGGGAGCTATCAGCTTCAGCCGCTCGCTCGGGCCGGAAGGAAATGACGATCTCAATGCTCTTGTGCTGGGCCTCGTCTGCAACGAGGCGGCCGCCACCACGGACGGGCCTGTGGGTGGCAACGCCTTGGACCAGGCGCTGTGGATGGCACCCGAAGCCCGATCCCTGGACGGAACGCCAGAGGGTCCCGCCGCCTACCGCCGGGTCGGCATGCTGCCTTTCGACCATGACCGCGCGCTCGTCACGGTGAGCGCCGTCGGCCCTGATGGCCGCTCGCTACTGATCACCAAGGGCGCGCCCGAGGCCGTTCTGGCCCGTTGCCCGGCGCCTCCACCGGGTTCACAAGCCGCCCTCGAGAGGCTTTTCGAAGATGGCGCCCGGGTCGTGGCCGTGGCCACCCGCGAGGCGGCGATCGAGACTCCCACATCTGCCGACGAGCACGACCTGGTCTTGGTCGGCTTTCTCACCTTCGTCGACCGGCCCAAACCCGACGCCGGTACGTCGATTGCGCGGCTTCACGAACTCGGGGTGGACGTGAAGATCATTACCGGGGACAACGGCATCGTGGCCGCCAAGGTCTGTTCTGACATCGGCCTCGAGCATTCGGGCACCCTCAACGGGTCTGATCTCGATGCGCTCGACGATGATGCCCTGGCCGCTGCTATCCCCGCCACCACAGTGTTCGCCCGGGTGAGCCCGGAACAGAAGTCGCGCATCATCAAGGTGGCACGAAGAACGGGCGTCGACGTCGCCTACCTGGGCGACGGTGTGAACGACGCTGTCGCCCTTCACCACGCCGACGTCGGCATCTCGGTCGAGTCTGGTACTGACGTGGCCAAGGACGCCGCCGACATTGTGTTGCTTGACAAGGACCTCGGCGTGCTGGCCGACGGCGTTATGGAAGGGCGGAGGATCTTCGCCAACACGATGAAGTTCGTGTTCATGGCCACGTCGTCGAATTTCGGCAACATGTTCAGCGCCGCCGGGGCTTCGCTGTTTCTCACCTTCCTGCCGATGCTGCCCTCCCAGATTCTGCTCAACAATTTGCTCTACAACGCCGGCCAGCTGGCCATTCCCACTGACCGTGTTGATCCCGAGGTCCTGGCCCGCCCCGCCGCCTGGGACATCGGTTTCATTCGCCACTTCATGGCCGTCTTCGGTCCTGTCAGCTCGATCTTCGACTTCCTCACTTTCGGGGTGATGCTGTGGCTCCTCCACGCCGGTCACGCTGAGTTCCGCACCGGATGGTTCGTCGAGTCGATCGCCACGCAGACCCTGGTCATTTACGTGATCCGTACGCGGCGAATCCCCTTCCTACGCAGCCTCCCGAGCAAGACGATGCTCACCTTGCCCATTGCCTGTGCCCTTATCGGGGCCGCTCTTCCTTTCACCCCTCTGCACCACATTCTTGGGTTCACGGCGTTGCCTCTGGCCTTCTTTTTGATCCTGGTCGGGATGATCATGGCCTACCTCGTCCTGGTCGAAGTGGCTAAGACCCGCTTCTACGCCGTGCGTCCGAGCCCAGTGGAGCGACCCACCACCCGGCGGCAGCGCTTCGAGCGCAGGGTCTTGCGGCGGGCTGCCCCCTTTACTCGCCACATCGTTTCCGAACCGGGGCGACTTCTAGGCCACCTGCCCGGTTTCGGCCATCGGGCTTGAGACAATCGTTCATGCCAGTAGGCCCTAATGGTGCAGAGACGAGATCAACGGTGAGAGATCGACAATGGCAAACGGTGGTGGCAAGCATGATGGATCGGACAAGCCACGCGTTTATTCTTCGGGCGTTGTTGGTCCTGACGACTGGGCCTGGCATGCTCGTGACCCGTATCTTCGGGGCATTGGAACCAGAGTGAGCAGCTTGTCCGCTTGTGACGGCTCACCACCCCATGAGAGTGGGGGGACGTCTGTCGTTTGGACGCCGTGAGTCCGGAGCCGCGCTCCCGACGCCTCTCCCCAGCCTCAATAGATCCACAACCGAGAACCAGCAGTACGAGGACGAACGCCATGATATGCCGGCCCAAGGGCACGGACTGGAGACCAGTGAATAGGGCCCAAGGGCCCTGGCGCTCGCGATGTGACTGGCCCACCATAAAGGTGAGTGAAGGGAGGGGATCGTGAACAACGGCGTGGGTGACTTAGGGCGACGCGTATCGGAACGTCGGCATGAACTGGGACTGAGCGTCGAGGAACTCGCCCGCCGGGCGGGAATGGACCCGACCTATGTGCTCAGTTTGGAGACGAGTCCGTCGCCTGAGCTCACCCGGGTGGCGCTCTGGAAACTTGCGGCCGCCCTTGACACCAAGATGGATTTCGTCTCGGGAGGCGGGACGCAGGCTCCGCCGGGACAGGCCGATCCGTCACGATGGCCCGTTCTCACCAGCCTCGACTCCGAGAGTTGCCGAGAACTGATCCGTCCCGGTGGCGTGGGCAGGGTTGTGTTTTGCCAATCCCGGGGCCCGGTGGCGCTGCCCGTCAACTTTCGCATCCTCGACGGCGACGTCGTTTTCCGAACGGCCCAACTCCAGGAGCTCACTTCGAGCCTCCAATTGGAGCATGTCTCATTCGAGGTCGACCACATCGATGAGGCACTCGCCGAGGGATGGAGCGTGCTGATCTCCGGCCAGGGTCATGTGATCGTCGACCCATCCGAACTGCAAAGAGCTCAGGCGGCGGGCGTAACCCCATGGGCCGGTGGTGAGCGGGATGTCTATGTTCGCATCGTGCCCAGGGAAGTGACAGGTCGTCGCGTTCGAGGCCACTAGTGCCGACCTGATCATCTCGACGGCCGAAGCTCTGAATCGTCGCTTCGTCGCTGCTCCCGGACCGTCGGTCAGGTAACGCGGTGCTTCGGCTCTCGGGCGGCGCGGACCACGGCTCCCAAGATATCCAGGGCGGAGGCCACGCCCAGCTGTGCATCCTCGTCTACCACAGCCACGATTTCGAGACCATAAGCTGCCATCTCATCGCCGATGGCAGCCGGATGTTGCTCGCAGCTCACCATTCTGGGCGCCGGGCCCATGATCTCTCCCGCCCACACGACATCGGGATCGGCGCCTGCGGCCAGCGCCTCGATGACGTTTTTCGCCGTCACCAGCCCAACGGGCCCAGTGGGGCTTTCAACGAGCACCGCATGCACTCCCGACTCCACCATGGCCCGCGCCACGACGCGCATACTTGTCAGACCATCCACCTGGGCCGGCACCCGAGCAGGGATGCGTCGGACTCGCTCGCTTTCGTCTCCAGCGTGTTCGACCATAAGCTTCATCACCAGGTGTTTTGAAGGGCGTCCCACATGAGACGCCGACCCGAGATCAAAGTTGACGGCACCTTGACCAGGAACGGGTGTGGCCCTGGCGCCCATGCCTGCAGGCGCGAGTTCGCCCATTCGATGTCCGTGGGTTCGGTAACCAGCTGTGCTCTCCCAGTCGCCAGGACGCTCCAGCCCGTGCGGTACATGAGGTCGATGTCGTCGGCCTCCACGCTCACGACCTGACCCTCGATGGCGGCAGTCAGCTTGGAACCGCTGTCCGTGGTGAATATCACGTCTTCGTCCAGTACGGATACGTTCACCGGCAAGGCAACGGGGATGCATTTGATGCTTAGCACTACCCGAGCAATACAGGCGCCGCGGATCAACTCCAAGCACTGAGCCCTTTCCAACTCGACAGCCCAGAAGCTCGATTCATGCTCTGGAACTGTGATCATGCGCCATCATGTGCGCCCATCCCCGACCCAGAACAGGGCCGAACGACACATTGCGCCGAGGATGCCTCTTATCGAGCAGCCGGTCGTTCATCTGCACGTGAGCGACGCCACCGCCCGCTACATGGCCCTAACGTCGTTGTTCAGTCGCGTCGACGAGGACGGCAGCACCGGTGACGCGATCGTGGGCCAGGTCCGACAGCGCCTCATCTGCTTGGTCAAGGGGATAGGGCACGGTCGAGACCCGCAACGGAATACGAGCGGCACGCTCGAGAAACTCTTCACCGTCACGCCTCGTGTTGGCCGTCACGCTGCACAGGATCCGTTCCTGGAAGAGGTGCTCTTGGTAGCTGAGGGTGGGGATATCGGAGAGATGGATGCCAGCGACGGCCAGGGTGCCCCCACGGTCGAGGGCAGCCATGGCCGGTAGGACCAGGTTGCCCACCGGCGCAAAGAGAATGGCCGAGTCGAGCGGTTCGGGGGGGAGGTCTTCTGCGTCGCCAGCGCTGGAAGCTCCCAGCTGGAGGGCGAGCTCGCGAGCTTCGGGTGCTCTCGTCAGCACGTGCACTCGAGCCCCCTCGGCGATGGCGATCTGGGCAGTGAGATGGGCGGAGCCACCGAATCCGTAGATACCGAGCCGTCCCCCCGAGGGCAATCGGGACCGACGCAGTGCCCGATAGCCGATGATTCCGGCACACAGAAGCGGCGCCGCCTCTTCGTCGCTGAACGTGGCCGGCAGCTCGTAGCTGTAGGCCTCGTCGGTGACAATGTACGGGGCGTAGCCCCCGTCGAGGTCCCAACCCGTGAATCGCGGATCGGTGCAAAGATTCTCCTTCCCGGCCGTGCAGAACCGGCAGATCCCGCAGGTGCGAGCGAGCCACGGCACGCCCACCCGGTCGCCGACGACGAAACGGACACAGCCTTCGCCCAATTGGTCGACGACGCCGACAACCTCGTGACCGGGGATGACCAGGTGGTGCTTGGGCACGAGGTCACCCTCGGCCAAATGGAGGTCCGTGCGACAGACCCCACAGACGCTGACGCGGACGCGCATCTGCCCGTGTCCGGGAACAGGGACCGTACGCTCAATGCGCCTGAGAGGTTTCGAGTCGATCGGCCCAGGCACATCTACCGCCCAGGCCTGCATGGTTTGGGACATCACACTCACCTCCTGGGTCGTCTGGCCGTCGAGTCGGAGCCGCTAAGCGTCCCACGAGAGACCACATTGCTTCACCATCGCTTTGTTCGTCGAGCCCTTGTAGCGGTGGGTTCGAAGACATCGTGGGCAGACACTTGCCACCACCGTAAGGCGGGAGGGCCGAGGATATGTGTCCGTCGACCAAGTATGGACTTTCGGCCCTACTTCCAATCCCGTCGGCTCCCTAGCGTGACAAACAGAAGGCTGAGGTCCCCGTGGGGATCTCTCAGAATCCTCACCACGATCGAGCCATGGATATGGAGACGACGATGACCCTGACCAGAGACCACGTCATGACGGAAGCAGCGCCGACAAGTGCAGAGTTCGTGGCGCCCGGCAGCACGGGAAGCGTGGTTGAGGTGAAGCCGCGCTATGAGAACTTCATTGGAGGTCGCTGGGTCGCTCCTACAAAGGGTGAGTACATGGCCAATGTCAGTCCCGTCAACGGCCAGCCGTTCTGCGAGGTAGCCAAGTCCACAAAGGAGGACGTGGAGCTGGCTCTCGACGCCGCCCATCAGGCCAAGGATGCCTGGGGTGAAACCTCGCTCACCGAGCGCGCCGCGGTGTTGAATCGCATCGCCGATGCCATCGAAGCCAATCTTGAAATGTTGGCCGTGGCCGAATCCTGGGAGAACGGAAAGCCGGTCCGAGAGACACTGGCGGCGGATATTCCGTTGGCCGTCGACCATTTCCGTTACTTCGCCGGCGCCACCCGCTCGCTTGAGGGCCGGTCCACCGAAATCGACAAGGACACCGTCGCCTATCACTTCCACGAACCTCTTGGCGTGGTGGGACAGATCATCCCGTTCAACTTCCNNTGATGGCGGCGTGGAAGATCGCCCCTGCCCTGGCCGCTGGCAATTGCACCGTCGTCAAGCCGGCCTCACCCACCCCCTGGTCCATCCTGAAGTTGGCCGAGGTCATCGGCGACATCGTCCCGCCCGGCGTGCTTAACATCGTGACCGGCCCCGGGGACGAGATCGGCAAGGCCTTGGCGTCGAGCCCCCGCATCGCCAAGATCGGCTTCACCGGCGAGACCACGACCGGGCGACTGATCATGCAGTACGCGGCGCAGAACCTGATCCCCTCCACCGTGGAACTCGGCGGCAAGTCGCCCAACATCTTCTTCGCCGACATCATGGACGAGGACGACGAATTCCTGGACAAGGCAATCGAAGGGCTTGTTCTCTACGCCTTCAACAAGGGCGAAGTCTGCACGTGCCCATCGCGGGCGCTCATCCACGAGTCGATCTACGACCGGTTTATGGAACGGTGCCTGGAGCGGATTCGCAAGATCCGCCAGGGGAACCCGTTGGACCCGGCCACCATGATCGGTCCTCAAGTCTCTGCCCAGCAGATCGAGAAGATCATCTCCTATGTCGACATCGGTCGCCAAGAAGGTGCTAAGTGCCTGATCGGCGGGCATCAGGCCCATCTGGGCGGGGAGCTCGAGGGCGGGTACTACTTTGAGCCGACAGTCTTGAAGGGCACGAACAACATGCGGGTCTTCCAGGAGGAGATCTTCGGCCCGGTGCTGGCCGTCACCACGTTCACCGACGAGGCGGACGCCCTAGCCATCGCCAACGACACCCTCTACGGACTCGGAGCCGGGGTGTGGACCCGCAACGGCAACCTCGCCTACCGGATGGGTCGGGCCATCAAGGCAGGACGGGTGTGGACGAACTGCTACCACCTCTACCCCGCCGGTGCCGCCTTCGGCGGTTACAAGATCTCTGGGGTGGGCCGGGAGAACCATCAGATGATGCTGGAGCACTACTCGCAGACCAAGAACCTGTTGGTGAGCTACGGCACGAAGCCCCTCGGGTTCTTTTGAGGTCCGGGGAACGACCATGAGCGAGCCTGGCCCTGTGGCCCGGGTCGTCGCCACCCCGGCGGCGCTCGAGGCCATCGGCGTCCTGAGGGCACAACGGGGTCCGGTGATGTTCTTCCAGTCCGGCGGATGCTGCGATGGGAGTCTCCCGCTGTGCTTCGACGACGGGGAACTCATCATCGGCGACCATGACGTCTTGCTGGGGCTGGTGGGTGGTTGCCCGTTCTACATCGACAGCCGTCAGTTCGAAGCGTGGAAGCACACCCAACTCATTCTCGGCGTGGGCGTCGGGGGACCGGAAGGCTTCTCCCTCCCCGCCGGGGAGGACCGGCACTTCGTCACCACATCCCGGGTGTTCGCTCCCGACGAATCGCTATCAGAGGACCGCGGACGATCAACAAGAAGAATCCCATGAAAGCTGCCGTCGTTCATTCGTTCGACAAGCCCCTGCAGGTCGAAGAGGTTCCCCACACCCAAGCCTGACCACGGTCAGGTGTTGGTAAAGATGGAGACGTGTGGCCTATGCCACACCGACATCCATGCCGCGCACGGAGACTGGCCCGTCAAGCCCAACCCGCCCTTCATCCCCGGACACGAAGGTGTAGGGATCGTCGAGATGGTGGGAGCGGGTGTCGACAATCTGACCGAGGGAGACAGGGTAGCCATCCCCTGGCTCGGATACGCCTGCGGGGCTTGCGAGTACTGCGCATCAGGACGAGAAACCCTCTGCCCCAACCAGCAGGACTCTGGGTACTCGGTCGACGGCGCCTATGCCGAGTACGCGTTTGGCCGAAGCGGCGTTTGTGGGACGGGTCCCCGAAGGCCTCGACCCGTTGGACGCGGCGCCGCTCACGTGTGCTGGCGTCACGACCTACAAGGCGGTGAAGGTGGCGGGCACCCGATCCTCGGACTTGGTCGCTGTCTACGGCATCGGGGGATTGGGCCACCTGGCCGTCCAATACGCCCGCATCGCCAGCGCCTCGGTGGCTGCTGTCGACCTGATTGATAGCAAACTCGCCTTGGCGCGGGATCTGGGAGCCGAATACACGGTGAACGCTGCCACCGAGGATCCGGTTGAGACCATCCAGGCCCTCGGAGGAGCCGACCAGCCAATCGTCTTAGCCGTCTCACCCAGGGCGTGTGAGCAGGCCTTCAAAAGCCTGAAGCGAGGGTCTTCGTCGCCCTTCCAGCCGACAATTTCGTACAGCTACCCATCTTTGAGACAGTTCTCCAAGGGATCACCGTGACCGGGTCCATCGTGGGCACCCGAGTCGACCTGGCTGAGACCTTCCAGTTGCACGCTGAGGGGCGCACGCGTGTCGTTAGGGAGCCGCGTCGACTGGAAGACGTGAATCAATCCTTTGAACAGATCGAGAAGGGCGAAGTTGATGCCCGCCTGGTATTCGATTTCCGCTAAGTGACTTCAACACAATTCTCCCCGACCTTGTCGAAGATGAAGGTTCTGACAGATACGTCTCGACGTGACATGAATTCGCCCGGCTTTGTTAGATGAGGATTGATCGACAAGTGCCTTGATCGAGCGCACTACGCACCTTTACCTTTGGTCCCCTCCCCATGCATTCCGACGAGGATCGCCACTAAATCGAACTGATTGCGAAGCGCGGGCGACGACACCGTTGGTTGCACTTTCATGGCCGAGACGACAGTTCCTCGATGTCCATGGTGCAATAGCAACTTACGTCCGGCCTCTTTTCTGTATCTCGCCGTCGCGAATGAGACAGTCTGGGTCTTTTGGCCCTCGCCAATAGGACCTTCGGCACTATTGCAGTCCGGTGCCGAAAAGGCACGGTTAGACAAGAAGGTCCCGTCCAGGGACGTGACAAGGAGGACAAGAATGAAACGCAAGACCTTTGATATGGTTCTGACGGCAGGGGGCGGGGTCCTGTTCGTCGTTCTGATCGTTGCCGGCGCTCTTGGCGTGTGGGGATACAGCTTCGCCAACTCGAACGTCCACAACCAGCTCGCCCAGCAGCAGATCACGTTCCCGCCGGCGGCGGCGTTTGCTCACGCCAAGGCCGGCACCGAGATCACCCCCTCGATGGTCTCGACGGTCGGGAAGTACGCGGGGCAGCCGCTGGTCACCGGGCAGCAGGCCGAGGTCTACGCCAATGACTTCATCAGTGTGCATCTGCAGGAAATCGGCGGGGGTAAATCCTACGCCCAGCTCTCGGCTGCCGCCATGGCATTGCCCAAGGGCTCCGCCGCCTACAGCGCGGCTGAGGCCAAGGTTCAGACGGTGTTCCAGGGCACGACTCTTCGGGGTCTGCTGCTCGAGGCCTACGCCTTCGGGACCTTCGGACAAATTGCCTTGGTTGCCGCCATTGTGTCCTTCATCTTGGCCAGCATCATGCTGCTGCTGACCCTGTTCGGGCTCCTGCACTTCCGGCGGGTGCCCGAAGACGCCGAGTTCCCGGCGACGCGGGCCATTGGTGAGGTGCCTGTCTCGGCCTGACAACCCCATGCTTGCGGAGTGTGAGCCCACCCGGCCCCTAGGTCTGAGGCCGGGTGGGTCCGCGTCTCGATTCCAGTTTCCGTTAGTGGTCTGGGGATGGTCATAAGACGAGCGCTCCCAGTGGGTCTTTGGACCCTGTCGGATGGGCACCAAAGCTCCTACCACCGAGGACGAACCTCACGGGAGGCGGCAGACTCAAGGCGACTCCGCTGGGGTCTTGGGTCCGGACACGCGTCTCTCCCGAGCTCATAGCGCCACGTAGCGGGCAAGCCGATTCGCGGTACGGCGCATGTGGGTCTTGACCTCGTGGTCAGTTGGCCGGTTCGGTGGTTCGGGCAAAGTGGTTCACAAACCAGTCCCGGGCCAGTCCGGCGACGGCTTCGAGTGCACCCGGCTCTTCGAACAGGTGTGTTGCGCCTGGGACGATGGCAAGATGATTGTCGCACCGCAAGAGGGATTGCGCTTTCCGGTTGAGACCAATCACGGCGTCGTCGTGGCCGCCCACGATGAGAAGGGTCGGCGCAGCCACCGCCCCCAGATGGGAAGCGGCGAGATCGGGGCGTCCGCCGCGCGAGACGACGGCGCTTATCTGGGCTCCAGGCTCAGCCGCGGCCCATAGAGCAGCGGCGGCGCCGGTACTGGCACCGAAGTACCCGATGCAAGCCCCTCGGCCTCCGGGCTGATCGGCCAGCCAGCGGGTGACCTCGCGTAGCCGGCCGGCGAGCAGCCTGATATCGAACACGTTGGCCCGATCGAGCTCCTCATCCTCAGTGAGCAGGTCGAAAAGGAGCGTTCCGAGCCCGGCCCTGTTCAGCACGCCGGCCACGAACCGGTTACGGGGGCTGTGACGGCTGCTCCCGCTCCCGTGGACGAACGCCACGATCCCGGCTGCGCCGTCGGGCACCGTCAAGTGACCGGTGAGATGCACCGACCCGACAGCCATGGCGACCTCCTCATCCCGCCCGGGCGGGTCGTCGATGGCACCGACGTCCACCCCAGTGTCGCCGGTGAGATCCGCCGCCCCACGATCGAGGCAGGCAGCCACCTCCTCGTCCGTGGTAGCGGAGAAATCGGCGTAGAACTGCCCGACGGCGAAGAACGGCTCGGGGGTCTCTAGGGCCACGAACTCGTCGGCGTCTCTGTGGATTCTCTTCGTCCATCCAGGTGGCGCCACCGGTACCGCTAAGACGATGTGCCGGGCGCCCTGGGCGCGGGCGACCTGACAGGCGGCTCGAGCGGTGGACCCGGTAGCGATGCCATCGTCGACGATGATCACAGTCCGCCCCCGGAGGGAGATACGGGGTCGATCCCGACGAAAGCGACGAGCTCGACGCTCCAGCTCGGTTCGCTCCCGCCTCTCGAGGATGGCCAGCTCCTCGAGGCTCACGTCGGCAATGGCGACGACCTCCTGGTTGAGGACCCGCACACCATCTTCGCCGATCGCGCCCATGGCAAGTTCGGGCTGGAACGGGATGCCGAGCTTGCGTACCACAATGACATCGAGCGGCACTCCAAGCGCCTCGGCGACCTGCAGGGCCACAGGGACACCGCCACGGGGTAGTCCCACTACCACGAGGTCTTGGCCCCGCAGGTACGCCAGGCGTTGGGCCAGCCGCTGTCCAGCATCGGCACGATCGGCGAATCTCATGCTGTCTCCTTAGGAGGGTCAAAACACCATGTTCTGTCCATCAGTCACGCCATGCCAGGGTCAATGGTCACTTCTGCTGTGCTGGAAGGCCCCTCGACTCCACCAGACACGATGAGTGAGGAGCGGGCCACCTGGTGGGCTCGTACGGTCTATGAGGCAACTCGAACGACTCCCTTGGTGTTGCTTCTCAGATTCCGCTCGGAAAGGTCTCCGGTGGCTCGCCCTGGTCCCACAGGGAGGTTCGTTCGAGCGGCTCGAGGGCCCGTGTGCGGTCGAGATGGATCACGGCGTCGAACTGCTCGGCCAGACGAGCGCCGAAATAGTGGGTCTGACGCTCCGTTTCGGGCCGGTAGGCCACCCCGATCGGCCGCTCCAGGCGCGGGGGGCCAAGACGTCGTGAACGGCGGGCGTCGTCGTGTCCAGCCAGAAGCGCGTCACTCCGCTCCCAGGGATGAGACCCCAACCTTGTCGACGGAGCGGGATCACCTCGCCCGAGCTGTCGAGGCCTTGAGCGGGCTGGCCGCTCGGGGCGACCTCGTTGTCAACTACGGGGCCCATTTGCAGCTTCTTGTCCCTCCCGAATCAGTGCACTCTGCGGCCATGTATCCCCTGGACGTGCTCGAAGCCGAGAACGAAGGGCTGGTCGGCTACCTGCTCGAGCAGGGCTTGCAGGATGCGCTAGGGGATCGTCAGGTGGTGACGATGTTGACCCGGGTTGAGGTTGACCCTACCGATAGCGAGTTCCTACGCCCGAGCCACCCACCGGACTGCTCGTCGATAAGGACAAGGCGGGACTCTTGGCGGCCGCCAACAATTGGCTGATGGTGGGCGACGGCGAGGGTCGTCGCCTCATCGGAGCGCGACGAGCTCTCGAGAGCCGGGCAGTCGAGCTTTTGGTCGCCCACGGCATCGTGATGGTGTCCGGTGGTGGTGGTGGTGGTAGTGGCACCCGGTCGTTCGGGATCGCTTCGGCTCCTATCATGGCGTGGACGCCGTGGTGGAGAAGGATTTCACCGCCGCCCTGCTGGCGAGAGATGTCGGCGCGGACGCGCTTCTGCTGCTCACGGACGCGGCTGGCGTCTGGGCCGACTGGGGAACGCCGGGGCGCAAAGCTGGTTCGGGAGGCTTCGCCGGAGGCAAAGTCGCCGGCGGCCGTATCCTTTCCAGCTCCACGAGCCGAGGACCAGGTAGGGACCTTTGGCACTAACGAGTCAGCCGGGTTTGGGGGATGGTGGGGAGCACCTTGGAAGGAGGCACGATGTTCGAGATCATTCTGACAGCGGTGGACGGATCTGAACATGACAGGAAAGCGCTGGCGGCGACGAAGGAGTTGGCAAAGCTCGCGGAAGGGACTGTCCGTGTTGTCCACGTGCGGGAGGGCGATTTCATCGGACGGGCGGGAGTCGTCGCCCGCGAGGAGCATGACGAGGCCTCCAAGCTCGTCGACCAAACCGTTGCCGAGCTTGTCGCAGCCGGCGTAAAGGCGACGGGGACGCTTCGATCCTCTCTATCGAGCCTTGTGGCGCTCGAGATCCTCGAAGAGGCTGAGGAGTGCAGTGCGTCAGTGATCATCATGGGCTCCCGAGGAGTCAGCGATCTCAAGGGACTCCTCGTAGGCAGCACGACTCACAAAGTCCTCCACCTGGGCCGACTGCCGGTCCTCGTCATGCGCTGAGACGTGGCCGACCAAATAACGCACCCAACCAGGGATAGAGCCCCGAACTAGCCGCACAGCCTCGAACGTCAGGTGCTATATGCCTGACTCAAGCCCTCGAGGACTACGGTCATTCGGGACTCGGGAACGCGGGCCCATCCGGCGATCGTGCCACTGTGTGGACCGGTCTCGCACATGTAGACCGTGGCGGTGTCGCATTTTCCTCCTTGATGATTATGAGCTGGTTCGGAGAGGAGTCCGCGACCTGCTGGGTCAGAACAACACGACCTTCAGCGACGTGGAACATCAGGGAATGTCTATCCTGGCCCCCAATCTTCTGAGATGCGGGACCATCGGCCCTACCGACCTCAACCCCCAAGTTGTCAAACTCGACCTATGGGACCTGTGAACGGAACGCGTGTGAATCGGGTGGTCACGCCTCGGTACCGTCCCGGTGGTGACGAGTGGTGACCAATATTGCCATGGACCGTCCGGACCTGCGCCTGCGGGATACGGGCCCCGTGGCCGTCGATGTCCGCGGACTCACCAAACGCTATGGCGCTATGGCCGCCGTCAAAGACGTTCACTTCTCGGTGGGCCAAGGCGAGGTCTTCGCCTTCCTGGGCCCGAACGGTGCGGGCAAATCGACGACGATCAAGATGCTCTGCACCCTGGCCCATCCGACCTCGGGGCAGGCCACGGTGGCCGGTTTCGATGTCGTCTCGAGGGCCAAGGCCGTCCGCCGGCATATCGGGCTCGTCTTCCAGGAGCAGACCCTCGACGATCAGCTGACCGCCGAGGAGAACCTGCGGTTCCACGCCGTCCTCTACGGCGTCCCCCATGCCCAGATCGATCCCCGCATTGCCAGGGTATTGGACCTCGTCGCCCTCACCGATCGACGAAAGGATCTCGTGTCGACGTACTCGGGCGGTATGGCCCGACGACTTGAGATCGCCCGCGGCATGCTCCACACCCCCAAGGTCCTCTTCCTCGACGAACCCACCGTCGGTCTCGACCCCCAGACTCGGGCTCTCATGTGGGAGGACGTCATGCGCCTGCGCGATGAGGAGGGCGTCACCATCTTCTTGACCACCCACTACATGGACGAGGCCGAATACGCCGACCGTATCGCCATCATCGACTACGGCTCGATCATCGCCCTCGATACCCCCGATGCCTTGAAGGCGTCAGTGGGGGCCGACACCGTGGATCTCGAGACAGCCGACGACGAGACGGCGCTGGCTGCGTTGAAACGGGACGGTTACACGGTCAAGCGCTCCGAAGACGGCCTCACGGTGTTCGTGGCCGACGAAGAGGCCGCCGTCGGCCCCATCGTCACTGCGGTCGGAGTGCCGGTCCGGACCGTGCGCGCCCACCGTCCCACTCTCGACGACGTGTTCCTCCACTTCACTGGACGTGAGATCCGGGAGCAGCACGGCGAGGCCCTCCCCATGTTCGCCCGCGCCCACGGCGCTCGGAGGAGTTGAGGAACTATGACCACAGCCGCCTCCGCCAGCCCGACCGCTCAGGTCACGGTCACCGATACCCGCATCTCCGACGAGATCCGCGTGGTCGGCATGGTGTGGGAACGAGAGCTCATCCGCTACGTCCGGACCCGGACGCGGATCGTGAGCGGTCTCGTCCAACCGGTGTTGTTCCTCTTCGTCCTCGGCTACGGCATGAGCGGGCTGGTGGGCACGACCGGGGGATTCAACTTCCGAGAGTTCGTCTATCCCGGGGTGGTGGCCATGAGCGTGGTGATGACCGCCATGTTCTCGGCCATGTCGATCGTCTGGGACCGGGAGTTCGGTTTCCTACGCGAGATGCTGGTCGCCCCGGTCAGCCGGACGTCCCTGGTCCTGGGCAAGACGGCCGGCGGGGCAACGGTCGCCGCCGCCCAAGGCACGATCATGCTGGTGCTGGCCCCGCTGGTCGGCATCCACCTGACCCCCCTCCTCGTGGCCGAGGTCATCAGTCTCGAGTTGCTGATGGCGGTGGCGATGACGACGTTCGGGGTCTTCGTGGCCAGTCGTATCCAGAAGATGGAGTCCTTTCAGGTCGTGATGCAAATGCTGCTCATGCCCATGCTGTTCCTGTCCGGAGCGTTGTTCCCTCTCAACGGCCTCCCGGGTTGGCTGACCGTAATAACGCGACTCAACCCCCTCACCTATGCGGTTGCCCCCCTTCGCCAGGTGGTCTTCTCCGCCCAAAACATGTCGGCGGCGGCTCGAGCACGCTTTCCGACCAAGGTCACGCTCTTCGGTTATACCCTGCCGATGGGGCTCGAGCTGGCCATCGTGGTCGTATTTGCGCTGGTCTTCTTCGTGCTCGCGTTCCGGGGCCTTTCCCGGACCGAGTAGGCATCCTCGATGATCGGTCCGAGCGGGACATGTCGAAATGCGACCGTCGTGCCCTCAGAAGCGCGTCCGAGCACCAGTGTCTCGCCCGTGCGAACCGGGGCGGTCGGTGGGGATCCGGCGCTGCGCTTCGATGACGTCGTGCGCCGTTACGGGAAGCATGTCGCTGTTGACCACCTGAGCCTGCAGGTCGCCCGAGGCGAGACCATCGCCCTCCTCGGACCCAACGGGGCCGGAAAATCCACCACCATCTCCCTCCTCCTCGGTCTCCTTCGTCCGCACGGCGGCACCGTGGAGGTGCTCGGAACGAGCCCTCGCCAAGCGGTGACAGACGGGCGAGTGGGGGCGATGCTACAGACGGGATCGGGCAGCGGACTGCCGCCCGGTGTACGGGTGGCGAACGCCCTGCAATTGGTGCGGCGGCTCTACCGCCGGCCTGCGTCCTTCGAGCTCACCGTAGAACGAGCCGGGATCGGTGACCTCCTGGGCCGCTCGACGCACCGCCTGTCGGGTGGTCAGGCACAGCGGGTGCGCTTCGCTGTGGCCATCGCCGGGGATCCCGAGCTTGTGTTCCTGGACGAGCCCACGGCGGCGATGGACGTCGAGAGTCGACGTTCGTTCTGGCGCATGATGCGCCAGTTCGGCGAGGAGGGCCGCACCATCGTCTTCGCCACCCACCACATGCACGAAGCGGACCAGATCGCCGACCGGGTGGTGGTCATCAATCGCGGTCAGGTGGTGGCTAATGGTCCGGGGGCCACCCTCAAAGCGGCCGTCGCCATCAGGCAGCTGCGCTTCGTGACCGGATACCCCGATGAGCGCGTGCTCGACAACCTGGAGGGCGTGACCGATGTTGTCGTTCGGGGCACCGGTGTCGCCCTCAACTCACTCGACGCCGACGCCACCATCAGAGCCCTCGTGCACAGCGGGATCGCCTTCAGCGACCTGGAGGTGGCTGGGGCCGGCCTCGAGGACGCGTTCGTGGCCCTAACCGGGTGCGACCGGGCACCTGATCGCGGGCAGACACCGTGAGCGGGTTGACGGCCTTCGCGCGCTTCGAAGTGGCCCGGTTGCTCGGCAGCTGGAAGTTCCTGGCTATCACGGTGGGCTTCCCGGTGATCTTCTACATGCTGTTCCTCCGCAACGAGAGCGCCGGAAAGATCGTCGACGGGGCGGTGCCTTGGCGCGTCTACCTCATGGTGTCTATGTGTTCGTTCGGAGCCCTGGTCGCCGCCCTCAACGCCGGGGGCAGCCGGCTATCCACCGAGCGGGCCTCGGGTTGGGCCCGTCAGTTGCGGGTCACCCCCATTCCGGCATGGTCGTACGTGGCGACCAAGGTGGCGGCCAGCATGCTGGTCGTGCTCCCCGTGGTGGTCCTGGTGGAGCTGGTGGGCATGGCTTTCGGAGGGGTTCATCTCAGTCTCATCAGCTGGTTCGAACTCACAGGGTTGCTATGGGTGACCGCTCTCCCTTTTGCCATCCTCGGTATCTTCGTCGGCTTCATGGTCAACGCCGAGACCGCGTATCCGGTTGTGACAGCTCTCATGTTCGTTCTCGGCTACTTCGGAGGCCTGTTCAACCCCGTCAGCCATATGCCCCATGCGCTGCAGACGGCGGCTCGCGTTCTCCCGAGCTTTCATCAGACATCGATCGGCCTGGCTCTCTTGGACGGCAAAGGGCTCGGGATAGAGGACACGCTGGTGTTGGCAGCCTATGCAGTTGTACTCGGTGTCGCCATCGTCTGGAAGCACCGGGTCGAGGAATCACGAGGTCTCGCCTAAAGGCGCATTCGATCGGCAGGCAATTAATCTCGTGGCGGGAGGGGATAGACCACCGATCCGGCCGAGCCGCAAGCCCGTGGTGAGACTCCTCGAAAGGTGGGGTTTTGACCTTTTCCGCAGGTGTTGAGCGACCAAAGCGAGGTTCCCCCCTCGAGCTGCTCGCCTGGGTCCGTCTTCACTGATCCCACCGGGACCAAGGGTCCAACTTGAGTCCTTCGGCTCTATTGCTGCAGCCGCCGTCCCGGGAAGCTGGAGGGGTACCACTCGGTGCGCGGTTGGAAGCGAACTCGGCGAGGGCAGCAGAAGAGACATGGGCGAGAACATTCGACTTGGCAGGATCGCCGGCGTCCCGGTCGGCATCAACTGGAGCATCCTTGTCATCTTCTGGCTCCTGACCTGGGAGTTAGCTGTCCTAGTCCTTCCCGGGGAGCACCCTCACGAGGCAACGGCGATCTACTGGGTGGCCGGGATCGTCACGACGATCCTCTTCTTCGCCTCCCTGCTCGCCCATGAGGTGTCGCACGCCGTCGTGGCCAAGCACAACGGAATCGGGGTCCGGCGCATCACCCTCTGGCTGTTTGGCGGGGTGTCCGAGCTCGAAAGTGAGGCCCTGACGCCGGGGGCCGATTTCCGCATCGCCGTGGTCGGACCGATCACGAGCTTCGTGCTCGCCGGCGTGTACGGCGCCGCTGGGCTGCTCCTCAATGGGGTGGGCGGGGGCGCTCAGGTTTTGGTCGGTGCCCTCGGGTGGCTGGCGTGGATCAATGTCCTTCTCGGCGGGTTCAACCTGATTCCTGCCGCACCGCTCGACGGTGGTCGGGTCCTGCGAGCCGCCCTGTGGCAGCGCAACGGCGACCGGGTTGGTGCCGCCACCACGGCGGCGCGCACGGGCCAGGTGTTCGGGTACATCCTGATCGCTCTGGGGGTCTTTGAGTTCCTCGAGGTGGGCCTCATCGGTCTGTGGTTCGTCTTCCTGGGCTGGTTCCTGCTGTCGGCGGCCCGCGGTGAGGAGAACGCTGCCGTCATGCGGGCCTCCCTGACCGGCGTACGCGTCGGCGACATCATGACTCCGGACCCGACCACATTCGCCTCGTCGATGACTGTCGCCGACCTGCTCGACAACCAGCTTCACCGCTACCGGTTCAGCTCCTACCCGCTGATCAGCCCGACCGGAGAACTTGAGGGCCTGACCACCATGAGCCGGATCCGCCACGTCTCGGTCAACGTCCGTCGCACGACTCGGTTGATCGATACCGCCTGTCCTCTGTCTCAAGTCCCCGTGGGGTCACCCGGCGAGCCAATCCCCGACCTCCTCCAGCGAATGCAAGCGTCACCCGACGGCAGGGCCTTCGTGCTCGACGACAGCAGGCAACTGGTGGGCATCGTGTCGCCAAGCGACATCGCCCGGTTCGTGCAGCTTTCCATGCTGAGGTCCCAAGGGCGTACGTCCCGCAGGAACTAGCCCGATCGGAAACATGGTCGGTCTTCGGCGGGTTGACTCCCGCGGCAGCGCTGGACAATCCGCGGAGCGCTTCGCTGGTCACGAACGCACCAAGCGGCTTGGCTTCGACGAGCGTGTCGTAGGCCAACCCGCCATTGCCACCGGAGGCCAACGGTACGGTCGCAAATATATGAAAGGCGACTCAGCCGTCCCCTCCGTACGTGGTGAGAGGCGACCCTCACTGGACTGAGCAGGTGACCAACGACCCTAGCGGTATTGAATCGATCCGTGAAGGATGAAGGTCATGAAGAGCACGCTGAGTGCCGTCCGGGCACGGGCCGGATCGAAGCCGGGCAGCGAGCCGTATCGGTCAGGACCGGCGCCGTCCTGTGCACGGCCACCACACTGCCGTGGGTTGATCGTCTTTGAACTGGACCGACGCAGCAGCGCTGATCGCCAGGCCGGCGGCCTTCAAGCACGGGAACCCGGCCAGCTCACTGTCAAACCACAGGGTGGCGCAAGGCTTCACCTTGGTTGCGGCCCTGGCACCGAGAACGTCCCATGAGTTTCTTCCTTTTGATCACCCGCAACGTGTGGTCCAAGAAAGCCCGTTCGATCGGCTTGACCTTCGCCGTAGCCTTCGCCGTTTTGACCGTCGTCACGCTTGGTGTGACGAGCAGCGGTCTTGAGCAGTCCGCCGCAGCGATCATCTCGGTGGGGAAGGCTGACTTCACCGTGGTCCAAAAGGACGTTTCGGACACCTTGGCGAGCACGATCGACACTCAGCAACTGGCTGGGTTGCGGCACACGCCTGGTGTGACCAGCGCCGTCGGCGTGCTCGTCGAGATAGAGCACATCAACGCCGACAATCCCGTCTTCATCGAGATCGGGATCAGTCCTGGCGATTTCGCCGGCTTCGGTGTGAGAGTCGTGGCCGGGAGTGCGTACGCTCCGACTGCGGCACACGAGGTGATGCTCGGTTGGAGAGCGGCAGCCAACCTTGGGCTGCATGTCGGCAGCCGGTTTGATGCAAACGGAACCTGGAACACCGTGACAGGCATCTATTCGACCGGAAACGCCTTCGGCGACGCTGGGGCTATGTTTCCGCTACCCGCCATCCAGGGGTATAACAGGGTCCCCGGGATCGTCACGCTGGCCTTCGTCAAGGTGGCTCCCGGAACCTCTGTCGCAGCGGTCACTCGGCGCGTTGCCTTTGCCCAACCCGTGCTGACCACAATCCGAACTGCCGCCCAGTTCGGGAGGGCGGACCGGGACCTCATCTATCTTCAAGCCGCGGTCACCGGCAGCACAGTGCTTGCCATCCTCATCGGTGCGGTCATCGTGGGCAATACCATGCTTCTGTCTCTCTTCGAACGGACTCACGAGTTCGGTCTCATGCGGGCCGTCGGGTGGACACGTCGCCGAATGGTGGCGCTCCTCCTCGGCGAGAGCCTGCTTCTTGCCCTCATGGGTGCGGCCCTCGGCGTCGCCTTATCCTTCGCCGTGGCCGCGGGCTTGGCCCATCTGCCGGCGCTCAAGGGCGTGCTGCATCCCAATTTCACAGAAGATGTCTTTTGGCGCGCTCTCTACACGGCGCTTGGTATGACTCTCATCGGCGCGCTGTACCCGACGATACGAGCGGCTCTGCTCTCTCCGCTCAAGGCTCTCAGCTATGAGTGAGTCCATCGACCGCCAGCTTGCGATTGACGTCAAAGGAGTGACCCGGGTTTTTCCGGGACGTGTCACGGCCCTTGCCGGCCTCGACCTCAACGTGCGTTATGGGGAGATGGTGGCCATCACTGGTCCGTCGGGTTGCGGCAAGTCGACGCTGCTGAACATCCTGGCCGCCATCGACTCCCCCACTTCTGGATCGGTGATTGTGGCGGGACATGACCTGGCCCACATCCACGACCTGAGTGGGTACCGCCGCCACGAGGTAGGACTCGTGTTTCAGCTCCACAACCTTCTGCCCCAGCTTTCGACCCTCTCCAATGTCGAGCTCCCGATGTTCGGCTGCGGGTGGTCCGCTCACCAGCGAAGAACCCGAGCCCTCGAGCTCCTAGCCGAAGTCGACTTGAGCGGCTGTGAGCAGCGTCTCCCGACCGAGCTCTCCGGCGGTGAGCGCCAGAGAGTGGCGATCGCACGCGCCCTGGCCAACGAACCCAAGATCCTCCTGGCCGACGAGCCCACAGGCAGCCTCGACTCGGCCTCAACGGCGCGCTTTTTGGATTTGCTCAAACGACTCGAGAGCGGGGGCATGACCATCGTCATGGTGACGCACGCCCCCGACGTCGCCGCCAATGCCCAGCGCGTCATAGAGATGCGCGACGGAACCGTTGTCAATGAGAGCGTAGCCAAATGACGAGAGGCGCATCCGGCGTCCCTGTGATCGATCACAACCGAGCATGGCTCAGGAGCAGGACACCGCTCTCTGATCGATCCGAGCGACGAGCAGGCGAACCCGCCGAATCCCCTGTTGTCCCGCTTGGCGGGGTCGTACCCATTGCTATCCGACGCGTCCTGACGGCATCCAGGCGAGGTGATTCCTCACGAAGAAAGGCCGCGTCGCTCCTCGCTCTCAGCGTGGTCGCGACTCTGTTCCTATCCGGTTGCGGCTACTCCGGCCACCATCTGTAGCTCCGTCGTCGACGACGGGCGTCCGTGGCGTGAGCATTTCAGTACGAGCCCGCCACTCAGCACGCCCACCACCACGACCCCGGTGGAACCGAGTGCACCGGTGAACCTCGGACCAGGAGCCTCGGGGCCCACTGTGCTCGCCTTGCAGAAGCACCTGGCCTCCCTCGGGTACTGGTTGGGAACCCCTGACGGAACGTTCTCAGACAGCACAGCGCAGGCTATCTGTGCCTTGCAGAAGGCGGCACACATTAGTCGTGACGGAATCCTCGGGCCCGCAACAGAAGCGGCGCTCGCCCAAGGAGTACTCCCGCACCCACGCAGTTCTTCTGGCTCCGTGATCGAGGTCGACCTCCAGGACGACCTGCTGATGTTCGTAAACGACGGCAAGCTCGATGCCGTGCTCAACACGTCCACCGGCGGCGGATACGCCTACACAGATGAAGGAATGACCGCTGTCGCCGAAACACCCCCACAGGGATCTTCCACGTCTATCGCCAGGTGGACGGCATGGTCACGGACTCTCTTGGGCAATTGTGGCGTTTCGACGACGGCTTTGCCATCCATGGTGATTCCAATGTCCCGCCGACCCCTGTTTCCCACGGATGCGTCCGGGTTAGTGACGAGGCGATCGACTGGATCTGGGCCCAGAACCTTGCGCCTATCGGGACGGCCGTCTGGGTCTATAGAGCGCCCTTGCCAGCACGGCTCAGGTACAGGGCCGCTGCCAGCGAACGATGGCGCAGGGAGCCGCTGTGCGCGGTTGGTGCTTGGCGCTGGAGAGGGTGCCCTGCCGGGCAGTGTCGTCGATGTTGTGGCCGGCACGGCGCTCGGCATGCCCTCGCCTGAATAGGCTGCCAAAGATGATCCGTTGGACGGTGGCCTGAATCACGACCAATTGATGGGGATCCATGTGGCACCGGCGACTGAATAGGAAGGTGGCGGAGTGCTGGACCCAGCGTTCTCGCATACCAAGAACAAGGTCATCTCACCCCGCACCTCGAGAAGTGCTCGACGAACCGTCGACCGGTTGACAACGGAAGCCGACACCTTTATGGCCTCGACTACAACAGCGTTATGTTGGCGCGACACTGAGGAGAATCCCTTCGAACACCGCGGTCGGCTACTGGCTCTGGGGCCGGGTGACCGGTGAGGTCATGCGCGGCTTCGTTATTCCCCGGGGCATCTCAGTATTTGCCGGTGGCACCGCCGCTGTCGCCGCAACCGCGTCCACCTTGAAGGCCGCTCACAGCGGGCCCCACTTGCTCGCGTTTTCAGTCCCGCAGTTCGCCCATCGACGCCGATTGTCAGCGAGGGATGGCGCTCTTCCACAGCTGACGCAAGCCCTCCGGCAACACGGCAGCGACGTCGAGGGTCTCTTCAGGAACCAACCCGCGTAGAGACCCGATAACCGAGTCGACGATGGCTTCGCGCCTCAACGGTTCGACGTTCGGAAGGGCGGTGAGGATGAAATCGTCGAGCCGACGTGGGTGACGATTCCCCGTCCATCTCGGCCGGAGCGGCTCAGCAAGGACGCGGAGATCGGTCGGCAGATGCGTGAGGACGTGTCGGCGTTCTCCCTCAGGCAAGAGGGCAGCGAATGTCGAGAGGACCGATCTGACGCACGTGCGTTCGGTGCCTTCAGACGCACCTGCGCTGTGGGCCGCGGCAAGGACGTTGGCCAGCGCTGCTGACGGAGCCGGGTGCTCGGACCCTTGCGATGGACGGGTATCGCCTGGGAAGAGACCGACATGCAAGTGAGACTTGACCCCTTGCACCCCGGAGACGTTCCGCGCTGCATTGATGATCGCCTCGGCCTGCGCATCCGAGGTCACGTCTCCGTGGAGGAGTACCTCATGACCCTCGACCAGCACGTGGACGTGAGGGATGTCGAGTCGGTGCTCAAGCGGACCCAGCATGGAGCGGACCCGGTCAGCAAGAACATTGTCGCCCACAGTCGGGTCGGGGTGACGACCAGAGATTCGGTACCGCAAGCCCACAAGGCGCCCGCTCTGATAGCGAGCCCCTCTCGCGACTGCTCGTGCCAGCTTGCGCGAAAGACGCCGTCCGACCACGGTCTTGAACATCGCAACCCCCGTTGTCAGGGCCACGAACCCCAGCGCACCGGTAACACTCTTACGATTCATGCAGTCGCCTCCCCTCGCACCATCGAGATTCTCTAGCATGAGGCATAATCAACCACCGAGCCAGGGCCGAAAGTCACGAGATCCTTTGGGAAACGCCAATGGCGTCCCCCTGAGCTGTCGCGCTCGCCCGCCGGGCACGGTCCTTGAGTGGCAAGCCGCACCGCACTATGCCCTATTTACGCCTGGGTGGCCAGCGCATCGACAATGGTCCGGCGGGCATCGCGCCGCCGCACCGGTCCCTCGGCATCTGGCGCTCCACTCTCACATAGACGTCGTGCGTGAGGAAGACGTCACCCGCCAGTGTTCCGAGTAGAAGGGTCACCTCCGCGGGCGATCGCCCACACAGAACTTGATCTACGGAAGAGTCGATCTACTCAAACGCTGAGCACCAGTTCGTCTGCTTGGAGTCTCGGTCTGCCTGGAGTCTCGACTGTTCGTCTCGGCGTCACCGGCGGACGCGCTTCGAGAGACAGGCAGGATCAGCACGGGGACCGACGATCGAGCAAGAACTTCACGGATGACGGCGCCGTGTCCGACTTCCAAGTTTCCTCCGAAACTGAGCACGATGAGGTCGCTCGCCGCGCCCTCGGCCACCTCGATCACCGCACTGGCCGGGTTTCCGGTGCGCCACTCGAACGACCGGTTCTCGCCTGGGCAGTAACGGAGAACGAATTCCGAGCCCCAAATGGGGAGGTCGTATCCGGGCCGGTCGAGCATTCGGGGCGTGAGTCCGTCGAGCGTGTAGAGAACCACGACCTCCGGGTCGCCGTCGAATTGAAAGCGCTTCTCCACTTCGAGGAAGGCCTTCGATGCCTCTGCACTTCCATCGAGGGGTACCAGCAGCCGCCGGGGCGCGAACGGGCTCGAAAGAGACAGTTCGGGTGGCACGAACACGAGAGGTTTGGATGTGCCACGGAGAACCTGAAGCGCGGTGCTTCCCGCTGGTCGAGGACCGGCCATGAACATCCGAGCACCTATAACCACGCCCCACACTTGCGGCAGCTCCAACGTATCAAGGATCTGCTCGGCGACAGGCCCTTGACGCTCGTGGAGGCGCACGCCGACAGCACGCGTCCCGGCGCCAAGATCTGTGGTGGTCTGTGCTCCGTCGGAAACGTGGACGGCTTCCACCTCCATCCCAATGAGTCGCGCGATGCCGTTAGCTGTATTGAGTACGACGCCGGTCTCCGAGCCGCCACTAATTGCAGCAAGAACCTTGGTCGCACCCGCGGCGGTCACAGTGCCACTTTGCGCACTCTTGGTGGCATGCCATCGGCGGGCAAACAAGGTGCATGGTGGTGGGCCTGGCGAGCGTCATCCATCTGGTTGGAAAGGCGTTCCGACAACTCGTCCCTGGCATCGGCCAGGAGGCGAGCGACATCCTCCGATAACACGTCGCAGTCGCCAACGGCGCTCCCGGCAGGGGACTCGGGGAAGACGTCGTCACTGGTCATCGTTGTCCGGTCCCACATAAAAAGACCACCGGAGTTCTGCACGACCCGCTGAATCTCGGCCAGAGTGTCCTTTCCTGCCGCATCCAGCACCCACAGCGAGCGAGTCTGTAGCTCGAACTTAACGCCCCCATCGGCGATCAAGTCCCTAACCACCGGGACCACATTCACGGCAGTCCCTTGGTTGAGGATGCCCGATAGCCGTATGAGGGTGGGGCTGCGCTCGGCGTCGACATAAAACTGAAGAGCCACCTCCTCCATCCACGGTGCGTTGGGGTTGCGCGGCAGGATGGAGCACCAGTGCCGATCAGCCAGCGGCAATCCGTCGGCGGCGTTGACCAAACCGAGGGCCACCGATGTCTGCGGACGAGTGGCCTGATCCACGACCATGGATTCTCCTCATGTGTCGAATCGCACCGATGTCGGTCCGCTACCCGATCAGGTCCGGGTTACGGAACCTTGGTGCCCTTGGGCTACGTCTTCGCCGGGCATGGGATCCGAACTTCGAGCACCCCGTTGCTGTACGTGGCCTCCACAGCACCCTGAGGGAGCGCTATCTCGTGCTCGAATTCGCCATACCCGGAACTCAGAGCGGTAACCCCGCCTCTCCTTGTGTTCGGCATTCTGCTCCCGGTGCGCGTGGATCCGGACCACTCCGTCACTTGTGGTGACATCGACCTCCTTGTCCGGGTCGATGTCCGGCAGTTCCGCCCGCACCACGAGGGTGTCGCCGTCGTGAAACTCCTCGACCCGGAGCCACTCCTGATTGTCGTCAAAATCGCACGGACGCCGCCACGACAAAGGCGGCCAGCCGATGATATGAGTGTCGCGATGAACAAGGAACGCCTTTCCTCCATTCCGTTGGCACACGCGCGTGCCATTGGCACGATGATCTATCGTTCAACAACGTTGCGATAGAGCCAAAGGTCCTATGTCGCGCTCGCAAGGTGCAGAAGCCACCCGGAGATCGATCCGAGGAACGACCAAACCGATGGACGTGATCGTGACCCTCGGCCCGACTCTTGGAGTTCCCCCCATGCTGGAGACAGCGGACAGGGCCGAGGAGTTGACACCATGGCCACCACGCACCTGGAACGTGGATTTCATCCCCGGGCATCGCGGATACCAGCTCCTCATCGATGGCCCCCCACGTCAGGTGCCAATCGCGGTAGCCGGACCGGGCGATGGTGGCGACTCCCGACTCCCGGGCGGCCGCCGACGTCGCCGTCCTGCTCCAGAACCTCAAGGGGCGAAACTCGGGTTACATGAGCTGCGGCGGTGAGCGGGGGACCTCGCTGGCGACCATCACGTGGTACGCCACCCGCATGCCGGCCGGCTTCCACGGCCACCCCACTCCGGTCGACGGGAACGTCAACGGGATCGACTTCCTCGCCACCTACACGTCCAGCACAGGTTGGTACATCCAGGCATTCGCCTGCTGAAGAAGGATTCAGCACATGGGCGCAGGTACGGCACACGTGGCACCAAGCAAGGGGGTAGGACGATGCGCCTGGGAATCTTGCTCGCCCTGATCTCCACTTTCGTGTTCATAACGGTAATTGGCGGTCCGGCGTCGGCAACTGTGTCCCGCCCGGGCTACTGGTTGGAGGCTGGAGACGGCGGTGTGTTTGCCTACGGGGCGCCTTTCGAGGCCTCGGCCGCATGGGACGCCACCCGCTGCCCGGCCGATCCCCCGGCTCGCTCCATGCCAGACGAATCATGCTGGTCCATGGCGTCCACCTCTGACGTCGACGGGTACTGGATCCTCAACTCGTACAGCGGGGTCATCTACACCTACGGCGACGCCGTCTCCTACGGCCAGCCGGGCGACACTCCCCCGTACTTGGGGGGTGCCGACACATGGCCTGACGCCATCGGGATCGTCGCCGCACCCAGTGGGAGGGGCTACTGGGTGCTGGAGTTGGGGCTCAGCGGACTCGGCTCCGTCCAGAGATTTGCCGACGCTGTCAACTACGGCGACGAGACGACCGGCGCCCACGGGATGGGGCACGTCGGCCGGCCGGTCGCCATGGCAGCACATCCGACGGCAAGGGGTACTGGATCGTCGATTCCGACGGTGGAGTCTTCAGCTTCGGTAACGCCGTCTTCTACGGGTCGATGGGCGGCAACCCACTCCACGCGCCTGTGGTCGGAATAGCAGTGACTTCGAGCGGCATGGGCTACTGGCCGGGGGTGCCGACGGCGGTGTCTTCAGCTTCGGCGATGCTGTCTTCGGCGGATCCATGGCCACTACCGTGCTGGCCAAGCCGGTAGTTGGCATCGCCGCCAACTCGTCGGGGACCGGCTACTGGCTGGCCGGCGCCGACGGCGGGGTGTTCGCACTCGGCGGCGCCCCCTTCCTTGGTTCTCTTGGCCGACAACCGCTCAATCGGCCGGTTTTTGCCATCAGCACACAGTGACGCGCGCCCGTTCGAGCGACCCTCCGTCTGCCGTCTGCTGGTAGATCTCCCAGGCGGCGGACACCGACCGGGCATTGGTGCCACTCGAAGGCAGTCGCCTCTCGTGCCCGGCCACTTTGAGCCGGGCCAGCGCCAACTCAGCTTCCGCCGGGGTCCCACCAACGGTCCGAGATACCCGTCGTCGGCGGCCAGTCACCGAATCGCGAGCGGGCTCGACGTCGACCCGCCACGTCCCGTCACCGACTTGAAGGACCCCGCCGTTCCCCCACTTGCGACGTCACTCCGGTGCGGTCACCTTGGCCGAGACCGAACTCTTTTGAGGCCCCTGACAAGGACCGTGTCGAGGTTCGTGTCGAGGTCCGGTAATAGAGCGAATCAATAGAGCGCCGAGCCGACAACCCACTCGGCGCTCACGAAAATAACTTCTGAACTGGACTTTTCTTTGGAGCGGACGACGGGATTCGAACCCGCGACCCTCACCTTGGCAATGAATTCAGGCCCACGCTCTCTACCTGCACTTTTCCCAATCGATGCAGCATGATTGGCCCTTTCGACTGACCGCAGGTGCGTGCGTTTTCTGTGGAGCGCGCGCCACGGGATCTTGTACCACGTGCACCACAAACGCCGGGCCTCTCCCCTCATTCTCCGACGATCTCGATCTTGCCTCGAAAACGGTCTGCCACCGCTGTGGGCCAGCGACCATTGGTGCTGAGCAGACGATCTGCTCGCAGCACGATAGCCGTTGCGACTACGAGGGCATCGGGCAATCGAAGGCTCGTCTTGGCTCGAAGAACAGCGGCCTCTCGCGCGATCAGCTGATCGATCACCACAAGGTCGACGGTGAGGGTAACGAGCAAGCCGTCGACGCTCGCTACCGCGTCGGGACCGTGTCGAGATGGCCCCACGAGGATCTCCGCCAGTGCCGATGCCGGTAGGGCAAGTTGGTCAAGATTCTGCTCTGCCACCCGCAGAGCCTCCGTAGCCGGAATGTGGTGGACATCACTCCGGTCGAGAACACCGATCAGCACGCCTGCGTCGAGGACAATCAGTCCCATTCATCCCGCAAGCGTTCGAGCTCGTCTTTGTCCCAGACTCCGGTCAGGACGCCGGCGTAGCGGCCCACTGAGCTCTCAACCCTCTCCAGCAGCACCTTGCCAGCCCCCAGGGGTTTGGCGTCCAGGCGATCTCCCACCACCAACCCAGCGCCTTCGAACGCAGTGGCCGGGATGGTCACTTGGTGCTTCGCACTGACTCTCGTGCTCCGCCGACTAGCACTGCGGCTAGCCCGGCCCGCTCCGGCAGTGGGAGGCAGATCAGTCTTTACTATCTTCACCATAAGTAAAGAATAGCTCGGACGGTAGCCTTGGCGGGCGGACAGCTCCACAGACATTCGAATGCCGCGTTGACCACTGGTCACATAAGACGGCACCCAGAGGATCATGCCCGATCGATGCTTAGTCCCTGCTCAGGGGCCAGATCGACATTTTGGTGCCCTTCAACGTCACCGTTGGGGCGTCGGGATGAGGACTTTCGCCTCTGGCCAGACCTGACATGCCAGCGCACAGTGGAAGTGTGATTCCAGCCGATCCAGGCATGGCGCAGGCTAAACGAACGATGCGCTGCATCGGAAGTAGTCCGTGACGTCGGGGCTCAGGCAAAAGAGGAGCACCTTTATGGACAACAACGGCACTGGCAATGCAGCAGAGAGCCTATCGGCACCACCGGTCGGTGCGAGCGTCTGGGAGCGGAAGATATTCGATCACCTGACCGAACACATCGTCCAAGAACAAGGTCTCTTCGAAGAGTATGTGTACGCCGCCAAGGAAACCGAGTCCAAGGCGCTTGGATACTTGATCAACTTGCTAATCGAAGACGAGCGCCGCCATCACAGCCTTTTCAGACAGCTTGCGGAGTCGCTGAAAACTGAAGCTGAGCTATGGCCAGAGAACCCAGTATTGCCGAGAATGGACTTCAACAAAGAGAACAGGGTGGAGGTTTTGGAGGTGACAGCGCGCCTTTTGGATCGCGAAGAAACCGACTTGCGCGAGCTAAAGCGCCTACGTAGTGAGTTGAGCGATGTGAAGGATACGACGCTCTGGGCCTTACTTGTAGAACTCATGGAACGTGACACGGAGAAGCACATAGCAATCCTTCGCTTTGCCAGTAAACACGCCAAGGATCCCGTCTTCTAATCCGGGTTGGCCACCTTGGTACTATTACGTTGACTGATCGCATGGTGGCGGCGAGGGTATTGGAATGAATCGTCATGGTCACGTTCCGCCTGTGACGTGTACGAACTCGAACCCTGCTCTGCCAGGCCCGATGCATGCGACGGACCTTCCGGTCATGGCCCTCTTTTTCCTATTCCAATTCATCCGCGCACTCTCGAGTTCCCTCGGGTCTCAGGCGACTCAAGAAGGACATCGAGATCATCGTGCACCGTTCACCAGCTCCAGGTCTGCACCGGCGGACGCCCCGTCCCCGGTTCACCTGGTTCGATCGGGCTTTCGTCGCCGACTCCCAAGTCGGCCAGATCCGCGAGTCTCGATCTGGCCCGGAGTAATGGCTCCTCTGGGCACCGGACACCAGGCATCTCTTGCTTGCGATCCGATTCATCGCTTGTAACGGCTCTCACTCGACCATGCATTTGTTGAGGGCAGACGACTATGGACATTACTTTACTGACATCGTGGTTATTTCTTTCCCACAGATCATTGCTTGAGTTTGCGGATTCGACGAAGATCCCGCGTGCTACGGCGGCCCTTGGCATCAGCTTCCCAGGGTGAGGCCCGCGACAGAAAGGTTTCGCGCTAAGCCGACGGTGACTGCGGAGCTGACGATAGGACGAAAGCCTCTAGCGAGGACGACCCATCGATGTCATCGTGGCCATATGTGGATTGACGCGAAAGGTTCGACCGTCCTTCCCGCTCCCGAGTGCCTGCGATTGCTGGCGCTAACGGCAAAGGACGCCGGAATCGGACGACTCGGGGTGGCGACTGGTCAGGCACCGGTGGTCATCCCGGTCAACTTCACTCTTCGGGACGGTCAAGTGCTGGTTCGAGTGGGAACGGGCTTCTTCTCCCAGGCGGCAGCCGGCCAGCTCGTAGCTTTCGAAGTGGATCACGTCGACTTAGCTGCCGGAACGGCCTGGAGCGTTCTCATTCGTGGGCTGGCGACGCTGATCGAGGCACCGACCGACATCGAACTGGCTGCGGCTGCGCACCCGTTCGTTCCCGAGCCGGGAGACATGGTGCTGGCCGTGCGCCCTGACATCCACACCGGTCGCCGCTTCGAAATCCATCGGGCGCTCTAGACCAGTAACCCCGGGCAGCCGGGCGTCCCAGGCCCCTCCTGCCTCGCCCCCCGTCACGGCCTGCCGTGTCCCAAGCCCCGCTTCTTTCCCGTGACCCGGGATCCCCTCTGGAGAGTCGGCGCCGCCGTGGGGGTTTCCCCGCCGCCGGGCGTGCGTTCCCTCTCTCTCCCGACTTTCTCTGGAGCGGACGACGGGATTCGAACCCGCGACCCTCACCTTGGCAAGGTGATTGAGCGCGAGCTTCCCACCTGCATCTTTACAAATTCACGCAGCATGATCGGCGTATTCGGCTGACCGCAACAGACCGCTATCGACCGTAGTTGGCAATGGTGCGTGCGTTTTTTGTGGAGCGCGAAGCACGGAATTCCGTACCACATGCACCACGGTTCTCCGCTTTCACGGAGTCCTGAACACGTCATGAGTACCCACGCGTCGCCAGATGATGTGTGTTTCACCAGGGGCGATCTCGCTCCCGTACTCGAAGGTCGCCCGCCCGTCGGCGGCCCACGTCATCTCAAAGATGCCGGCGGCCCCTTTCACGCCCTTCACCCGAAGACTCGATCGAAACGCTCCCACTTTCAGGTCGGCCACGAACTGTGCGACCGCCGCCAGAAATACTGCCTGCTGGTCAGCCGAAAGCGCGTCGAAGTCGACGCCGAAGCGGGCCAACCAGGCAAAGGTGGGCACGCTCTGTCAGTGAGCGCGCCGCGGCCGTCCTGGAGCTTTTGCCCGACGCCCCAAGGCCGTGAGGAGCTCCTCGCCGGAGCCGACGATTTCCAGACGATCGCTGGCACGATCGGTATCCGCTTCCCGCTCCCCCTCCTGCCACTCCGTTGTCCAAAACCATGCCTGGGTGGCGTCGATGACCTTCTGCGGCCGGAGAAGAATCCCCTCGTCCGTGATCTCGGCATCCAGGAGATCGCCTTCTTCGAGATGCGCAGCGGCGCGGATCTCCTCGGGAAGAGTCAGTTGTCCTTTGGCCCGCAGCGTGGTTCTCGACACGGTCACAGCCTAGCAGATGTTCCGAATATCGGATAGTCCGATTTTCGTACTCTAGTACAACCCAAGGTGGAGCCGGCGGGGTCTGCCGACTTGATACGCAGTCCCAGCTCAGCGTGAAGGGCTCCAAAACCACGATCGGGGCCCTGAGCTGGCATCTTTCGTCGGGGTCAGGCATCATCCGTCGTGGTCTTCTCCCTCCTTTATCTCGGGATCTGCCGGCTCCTCGGCCTCATCATCTCGTCCCGTCGGTCCGAATCGGACAAGGACGTCGAGATCATGGTGCTCCGGCACCAGGTGCGAGTCCTCGAACGGCAGGTCCACGGACGTGTCCGGTACCGGCCCGCCGATCGAGCAATCCTCGCTGCTCTCAGCCGTTGTCTCCCTCGGGCGCGGCGGAGGTGCTGCCTCGTCACCCCCGACACCCTCCTGCGTTGGCACCGGGAACTGGCCCGACGGAAATGGCGTCGGTGGCGAGCACAACGTGGTCCTGGCCGGCCGCCTCTGAGCGACGAACTCGTCGATCTGATCGTTCGCCTCGGTCGGGAGAACCGCCAGTGGGGCTGCGTGCGCATCCAGGGAGAGCTACTCAAGCTGGGGATCCGGGTCTCGGCTACCTCGATCCGTAGGGTCCTGCGTCGCCACGGACTCGGACCCGTTCCTCGGAAGGGACCGACGTGGTCCGAGTTCCTGCGTGCCCAGGCCAACAGCGTCCTGGCCACGGACTTCTTCACCGTGGACACCATCTCCTTGAAGCAGCTCTAAATGCTCTTCGTAATCGAGCTCGGGACCCGGGAAGTGCACATCCTCGGGATCACGGACCATCCGACGGGCGCCTTCGTCACCCAGGTAGCGCGTAACCTCGTCGGCGATCTCGTCGACCGGGGTCGATCGATCACGTTCCTGATCCGGGATCGCGATGAGAAATTCACAGCCAGCTTCGACGAGGTGTTCTCCTCCGAGGGCATCCGAGTGATCAAGACACCCGTCCATTCGCCTCGAGCCAATGCCTACGCCGAGCGGTGGGTGAGGACGGTGCGCACCGAATGCCTCGATTGGATCCTCGTTCTCGGCTGCCGTCACCTAAACGGGGTTCTGCACGAGTACGTCCGGCACTACAACACCCAGCGTCCGCACCGGAGCCTCGACCTTGGCGTGCCGGACGGTGGCGGCGAGACCACTGTCGCCACTCCCCCGTCGTTCCGCATCGATCGTCACGACGTACTGGGCGGCCTCATCCACGAGTACCTCCCGCAGGCCGCGTAGCCCGACCACCTGGGGCTGTCCCGGTCGCCCTACCAGCCCCACTTCCCAACGGACCGGGACCGAGTTCCCCACTGGCGAACTACGCCAAACACGAACCCCGTTCGCAACCGATCGAGGAGTCGGAGGCGACCGATTTTGCCCATCTCCCATCGCGGAAACTCAAGCCGGTCGCCAATCAGAACAGCATCTCGGTGCCTTCGTGGCGATGAAGGCCGTCCGGCGCTCGTCTCCCCATCTGACATTGCGATATCACGATGCCAAAGCGGCGCGATCGAGATTTTGGTGCCCTACAGCTGAGCGTGGGGCCGATCACCACACCGGGTCAGAGGGAGGGGCACCGGCCGAAGTAGACTGTTCGGCCCACACTCGTTACGTGCCGCCGTCAGGATCGTCCATGTCGGAGTCACAGCGGGCGGAAGAACCGTGTAGGTCGATGTATCGCCGGCCGACCTTGGGTGCAACACTTGATTGCCTTCGGGGCGCAAGTTCGCATGCTGGTAGATCAATCTTCTCGCTGCTACCCTCAACCAGATTGCACCACTCGGAAGGTATTGACGCACATGGCTGAGACTGCGAGCGCAGATGAACCGATCGATGAGGGTCTTCTGCGCGCTGCTCTTCTTCGAGGAGTGCGAGGAGGCGCTCGCCTTGTGTATGGAGCCAACACTCTCGGAGCTGCGACCGCAGTCGTGGACAACGGTCGCGTTCTTCTGGTGCGCGATATCCATCGTCCAAAGAATCTCTCTCTTCCGGGGGGATTCGTCCGACGAAATGAGGATCCATCACGGGCAGCTCAACGCGAATTGTTGGAGGAGGTAGGTCTCCGCTCGGAGTTCGACCTGGTCAGGTGCACTCTTGCCTTCGACTATCGCTTTCCTCACGTCCATTTTTTGTGGAAAGTCGACTTTGACCCGACATCTCACGGGATGCCAAATTCCAGAGGCATAAGGCGCTGGGAGATTTTGTCCCACACTTGGTGTGAGCTCTCCGATCTCCCCGAAGCCGTAAGCAAAGCGACGCGCGCTCAACTGGCCATTCTCGGATTGATTGAGGCTGAACGTCCTGAGAGCCTTCGTCATTCGACCTGCAGCCGCGGACTATCTTCTCGAATATGGAAACGAGTTAAATCCAACGGGAAGTGATTCCCGGACGAGCCCAGAAGAAGTTCAACGCCCTAGCGAGTCTCAAGGTCCATTCTCGTCGATCCGTGCCTCTTGTTCAAACGTATCCATGAGATCGTCTATTGAAATCGACCCTAGTTTATCGAGTGGATCGTCATCGGCACGTGCGCGAGTTACGGGCGGCTGCGACCGAATTGGAAAGAATGGCTCCTCCTCATCACTGGGGAGTTCTGGCCAAGCATCAAACGACGATCTAATTAATACGTATCCCCCCCTGAGTTGCCTGTTCTGGGGCACTTGTCCCTCTCTGTCATCGAGCGGTTGCGGGTTTGCTTCTAAACTGTCGTGCTTGATTCTTGATCGAAATACTTTCATACTGATTCGACTGGCCCTAGTTCACCCGTGCACTCCTTTGCTTAAATGAATCTGCATCGCGCCCAATTACCTTAAACATTAAACGCTCAACTGCATAAATATGCAAGTTGTCCAGATCAAAATAGTAATTGGCTCTTGCAAACCGATAAAGGATGTTCACAACTACAAACGCTCCAAGTTGCCCGACTGTCACGATGATCCAACATGCCCAGCCTACTGTGGCAGCGGTGATGGTCCATGGTGCACCGTGCCACACAACCACGGAATAAGAGGCCGAAGATATTATCAGCACAAGGGCGGCTAATAACGAGGCTACTCCCGTAGCAAGAAAGCTCAGTAGCGCTGACACCGGTCTCGAAGTCACGGCACTTGACGGTTGTCTCGGCGCCAGCCAAAGTGCATATAGGCCGGGAATTCCGATGAGAATTGCAGGCACGGCTGCCAAGGATGCGTCGGAAGGACGGACCAGTTCCTTGAAGAATACGCCAAGAAGGATCATCACCAGCAGCAAAATGATGGAGGAGTAACGAGCTAAACCGAGCGATCCAGGCGGCCGCTCAAAGAACCTGACTCGCGCAAACAAGCGTGAATCACGGCGGGTGCATCCCCCCAGATACATGTGCACATAGGGAAGATGATTGCCCATTGCACGGTCCAACGGATCCGGAACCAGGATTTCGTGCTGTAGTGGCTCCAGCGGAATGGCGGTTATCGGATCAAAGTCGCTTGGCTCGGGGCCAGCCGGCGATGCTCGAGGCGCGTGCAGGAATATCGACTCATATCGATAGAACCCAGAAGGAGCCTCCATCTGGAATGTGAAATTCTTGCACAGTGCAGGGCCCCTGCCAAGAAAGAACACTGCATTTGGTGGGCGTAGGCCAGCGGCCTTTGTTATTCGATCTCTCAACCGAACGAGCCAATGTTGATCGCGCCATGTTCTATCGTCCTCAAGTATTCGCTCTAGATGAAACGCGTCATATTCATATTGAAACTCGATCCGAGAACCTTCATTGACCTCGGCCTCGACAAAGATCGGAAAACGGCCGGCGACATCAAGGAGGAATCTCAGGCCGCTACTGCCATCCAGGCGAGAGGCGACATCCGTAGCCAATCCAAAGTCGTACCGAGCGAATACATTTGCGTCGGACAAGAGCTGCTCTCTCTGCGGTCCGACTCTCTGATTACTAGCAAACGCCAAATTTAGCGTCTTCCGGATGAGTTCCGCGGCCACGGCTGCGCTTCCACTACTGAGATCCCGTCGGCGATAGAGCGCCTCTGGATAGCCCTTTTGTTCCAAATAGGCGCACAGCAGGGCAAACATGAACCGGCGATGTTCGAGATGGTTCGCTACATGCAGGGGTCTGCCATCTCCACATGCAACAACCAGATTGTCCAGGTGGGTACCCCTGTCGACAATCGATATGGGAACCCAGACCTTAGTCGCTGGTATCCAAGGCACACTTGTCTCGGCACTTGAGATTTCGAGCCGGACTGTCCGATGAACCGCCAAGCCGTGAAGCGTAACCTTCTCCTCGATGCGTTCGAAGTGATGATGTGGATAAAGCAAGATACTTAGCGCTTGACGGACATCCCCCCAACGCGATTTGAATTCGACGGCAGGTTCTTCGCAATGGAGTACCTGCCAATCCGCATCGAAATGGATGTCCCTGACCACGCCAGTCATTGCGAAGTCATCAAAGATTTTCGTTTCGAGGGCTTCGACTGTGTCACCGACGGCGACGGTTCTAGTGGCATCGGGTATTCGTAAGGCAAAGCCATTTCCCGAGATATTGACGAAGTGGCCGTTGAAATAGTGGTGTCCACCACTTCGAATTCGTGTCCCGACGTCGAATGGGCGTCGCTTTGTTCGGCGTTGGTCCCAGGGTGGCACGGCCTGGCACCTTAGCAGCCCCATCCTTTGGTTCGCTCGAAGACGATCACAGCCGCTTTAGCGTCATTGGCATTCATGCCGCCTATGAGCGGCCCCGGGTCAGCTACTGCGAGATGCTCCGTCTTGTCGACTACTAAATCGCACGCCGCCGACCATCAACTGTCCCCCTGTCCGGTGGTTTGAGCCTCGGCCGTGGGTTCAGGGTCGTCGGTCATCACCGCTCCATTTCCGCGCAT
Source organism: Acidimicrobiaceae bacterium (assembly GCA_003151475.1). Taxonomy (GTDB): domain Bacteria; phylum Actinomycetota; class Acidimicrobiia; order Acidimicrobiales; family UBA8190; genus Palsa-661. The sequence goes on from PLXQ01000059.1 coordinate 153,721, forward strand.
CGTCTGGCGCTTTAGGGAATGACACGGAGTGCGAGACGTCGGCGTTTGGTGACCGATTGCGGTCGGTCCTCGGCGACTCTCCTTACGCCAAACCTCCTCACCTTGGGTCACAAGGTATCCTTTTCAGCAAGGAAGGGTTAAGCGGAGCCAATGTCGCGAAGGCTTCTGATTGGACCGGGCCCCCAGGCGCCGCACCACTGACGCCGGGAAGGAGCAACGATGGCAGAGACAGCCAAGGGCAACAAGCTGGTGCGGGTCAAGGGCTACAAGCGTGCCGACGGTACAAGAGTTCCTGGGCATGATCGCTCAACTCCTCAAACCTCGAGTGGAGCGAAGCGTCCAACTACCAGAAAGTCGTCTCGGCGTTCGTCAAGGTGACTCGAAGCCGGTTCAAAACCTAGATTTCGGGCCTGGGTACCTATTGTCTCGCGCAATGCCGACTTATGATTTTTCTAGTCTCTGATGACTACTTGCCAGCCGTGATATCAGCGCACCGATCACACAGCCGGCGACCGGTGCCCACGCCGTCGACCTTGTGACCGTTCTTGATGATCTCCTTGCCGTAGCCGCATTCGCTTTGGTTGTGGTACACGAGCTTGTCGCCGTCTTCGTCACTCGATGTGTGGAACGGATTCACCAACCCCATTTTATCCTGCCTCTCACCTGGGTGCGCACTCCGATGTACTCAGAAGGCTATACCGCAGAAAATCGGGATGTCAGTGACTGCTGGCCCTGTGGTTCAACGGACGTGGATTCCCAGAACCGCTAAGGACGAGACTTTAGCGGCTTGACCCATCTTCCCCGCCACGCAATCGGGACGAGACGCCGATGAGCCAAGGAGATCCTTTGCTTAGGCCTGGATCTCGATTGAGACGAACTCTGCGCAGATTTGCCGGCCGATCGCGGACGTCGTGCTTGACTTCAGGCAGGACGGCAAGTAGCGACCATCCCCCACTTGAACGGCCTGTTTCGCCACAATCGAAGGTCGATGGGGAATTCAGAAACCACGGAAGTGGGCCTGCCCACCTCACCCGAAAAGGTCGAGGTCAACGAGTGCCGCGCATGCGGGCAGCTGATACGTTGGGTCTTCCTTCCTCTGGCACGTAACTCACGGATCCCGGTCGATCCGACACCGGCAGCCAACGGTCAGGTCATCATCCTGCGCGATGGACAGCGCGCCGTCATGGTCGAGCCGATGAAGACCTATGAACCCGATGTCCACGAGCGACGCTTTTTTGATCATCGGACGATGTGTCTCGGATACTACGCAACACGCACCGTCAAAGGTTCAATCACTGACCCGGGAGTAGATAGCAGCGGCTTCCAAGCTCAGAAGGAACGCATCCGCGCGGTTCGTCGCCAACTTGAAGATACACGTCGCTAGGCAGCACGGACAGTCACTCTGCCAATTCAGGGTGATTCACGATGTCACTAGTGCCGCGACTGGCAACGTTGGAGGGTCGCGTCCACCACTCTGACCTCCATGTCGCGCAGAATTTGGTCTTCTCTGACGAGGAGGTCACG
>PLXQ01000038.1 GCA_003151475.1 Acidimicrobiaceae bacterium
GATCGACACCACCAACATCCTCTTCCTCTGTGGTGGGGCCTTCGCCGGTCTGGACAAGATCATCGAGAGCCGGATCGGGCGCAAGGGGATCGGCTTCCGGGCCGAGGTGCGCCGGACGACCGAGCCCCGCGACTCCGAAGTGCTGCGCCACGTCCTGCCCGAGGACCTGATCAAGTTCGGGCTCATTCCCGAGTTCATCGGCCGGCTCCCGGTGGTCGGTGCCGTGTCGAGCCTCGACAAGGAGGCGCTGGTCCGGATCCTGGTCGAGCCCAAGAACGCACTGGTGAAGCAGTACAAGCGGGTGTTCGAACTCGACGGCGTCGAGCTCGTACTGGGCGACGATGCTCTCGAAGCGGTGTCCGAGCAGGCCCTGCTGCGCGGGACCGGCGCCCGGGGCCTGCGGGCCATTCTCGAAGAGGTCCTGCTCGAGGTGATGTACGACCTGCCCAGCCGCACCGACATCGGTCGTTGTGTTATCGATCGGGCCGTCGTTCTCGACCGGGTGTCGCCGACCCTGATTCCGCAAGGCGAGACGGCGAAGACGGTGCGTACGCGCCGGGCTGCTTCTTAACCCGGAGATTGGCGTCGGTGGGCCTCGGCTCCGAGGATGTCGGCACGTCCATGCGCTATGACGAAGCCGTGGCCTGGCTGGACGACCACACCAACTACGAGCTGGCCATGCCCACGCGGCTGGGGGCACCGACCCTCGACCGGATCCGGGAACTGTGCCGTCTGCTCGGCGACCCCGAGCGGGCTTGTCCGGTCATCCACATCACCGGGACCAACGGCAAGGGGTCGACCGCTCGGATTTTGACCGAGCTGCTCATGGCCAACGGCCTGACCGTGGGGACCTACACCAGCCCGAACCTGGCCACGGTGAACGAGCGGTTGGCCCGTGACGGCGAGCCCATCGACGACGAAGATCTGGCCGAGGTACTCGGGTCACTGGCGCTGATCGGGTCAATGCTGTCGGAGCGGCCCACCCGTTTCGAGCTGCTCACGGCGGCCGCTTTCCGGTGGTTCGCCGACATCGCCGTGGATGTGGCCGTGGTGGAGGTCGGTCTCGGGGGCACCTGGGACGCCACCAACGTCGTCGTTCCCGAGGTGGCCGTGATCACCAACGTCAGCTACGACCACGTCGAGGTGCTCGGACCGACGCTGCGTGACATCGCCACCGAGAAGGCCGGGATCATCAAGCCGGGATGCCGGGTCCTGGTGGGCGAGACCGCCCCCGATCTACGCGATCTCTTCGTGGACAGCGCCGAAGCGGTCGGGGCCGAGGGGATCTGGTTGCGCGGTGAGGACTTCGACTGCGACGCCAGCCAGGTGGCGGTAGGCGGGCGACTGCTCGACCTGCGGACTCCGGGGGCCGTCTACTCCGAGGTCTACCTTCCCCTGCACGGAGCCCATCAGGCCGACAACGCCGCCATCGCCGTGGCCGCGGCCGAGGCGTTCTTCGGCAACTCGTTGGCTCCGGAGGTGGTCGAGCACGCCTGCGCGTCGGTGACCAGTCCCGGTCGGATGGAAGTGGTCGGACGTGCTCCGCTCGTGATTCTCGACGGCGCCCACAACGTGGCCGGCGCCCAGGCACTGGCGCGGGGTCTGATCGAAGAGCTGCCCGTCGAAGGCGAGACGGTGGCCGTCGTCGGCCTGCTCGAAGGACGCGACCCGAGCGCCATGCTGCACGCGTTGATCCCGGCGGGCGTGAAGGTGGTCTTCGCCTGCACGGCACCGTCGCCGCGGGCCATGCCGGCATCCACGATCGCCGAAGCGGCGCGCGCCGCGGGACTCGAAGCCGTCGTGGCCGACTCGGTGGCTGACGCCCTGGCGGCGGCGCGGCGGCGGCTGTCTGCCGATGGGCGCCTCGTTGTCACCGGAACCCTGTACGTCGTGGCCGAGGCCCGGCCCTTTCTCATCCCCTCGAGCAGTCAGCGTGAGGTGTCGGACTCGCTCAACAACGCCGGTGGTCATTCGTTCGGCGAGTGATCAGCGCTTCGACCAGAGATCAGCCCTCCGACAGCAGAGCGAGCCATTCGGCGGGAGATCGAGCGGTTTCGACGTACGGCCCCCACCCCGGTAGCCTGGCGGGCCGATGAAACGGACCCTTGTTATCTGTAAACCCGATGCCGTCGAACGTGGACTCACGGGTGAGATCATCGGCCGACTGGAGCGGAAGGGTCTTCGGTTGGTGGGAGCGCGGCTGCAATCCATCGATGACGAGACGGCCGGGCGGCACTACGAGGAGCACCGGGGGAAGGGTTTCTACGGTGAGCTGGTGACCTTCATCACCCGGTCGCCGTCCATGGTTCTCGTGGTGGAAGGGCCCGAGGAGACGTGGAAGATCGTGCGGACGCTGATGGGTCCCACCAACCCGGCCGATGCTCCGCCGGGGACGATCCGCGGAGATCTGGGGACGGTCATGGCGGAGAACCTGATCCACGGTTCGGATTCGGCCGAGTCGGCCGCACGGGAAATCGGTATCTTCTTTCCCGATTTGAGCTGACGGGGCCCCGATGTCCCCTCGGTCCGACCCAGCGGCATCGCGTTGTGGTGCCGGTGTCACAAGCAGCGAGATCGTGGGGAAAACCGCGCCCTTGTGCGTTGTCCACAGGTCCCGTAGCCTGGGGCGACTCTCAAGGGCCACGAGGGCTCGCGCTTGAGGCACGAGCCCCCGCGCAGATCACAAGGTGGATCGAAGCGCATGAAAGATAATCGGTTCTTCCTACTTGGCCGCGACATGGCGGTCGATCTGGGTACTGCCAACACCCTGGTCTACGTACGGGGTCGCGGGATCATACTGAACGAGCCCTCTGTGGTGGCCGTGAACGTGAAGGACGGGCGTCCTCTGGCCGTGGGAGCCGAAGCCAAGCGGATGATCGGGCGGACACCCAGCCACATCCAGGCCATCAGGCCGCTGAAAGACGGCGTGATCGCCGACTTCGAGATCTGCGAGAAGATGCTGCGCTACTTCATCCAGCGGGTGCACCAGCGGCGGTTCGCCAAGCCCCGGATGGTGATCTGTGTCCCGTCGGGTATCACCGGGGTGGAGCAGCGTGCCGTGATGGAAGCGGCCGAATACGCCGGTGCCCGCAAGGCCTACATCATCGAGGAGCCGATGGCGGCCGCCATCGGTGCCGGACTTCCCGTGCATGAGCCGACCGGCAACATGGTCGTCGACATCGGCGGCGGGACGACGGAGGTGGCGGTCATCTCCCTCGGTGGGATCGTGACGAGCCAGTCGGTGCGGATCGGCGGCGATGAGCTCGACGAAGCGATCATCTCGTTCGTCAAAAAGGAGTACAGCCTGGCGCTGGGCGAGCGGACCTCGGAAGAGATCAAGATCGCCCTGGGATCGGCGTTCCCTCTGGAAGAGGAGCTGCACGCCGAGATCCGCGGTCGTGACCTCGTGACCGGACTCCCGAAGACCATCGTGGTGTCGACCGAAGAGATCCGGCGGGCCATCGATGAGCCCGTCTCGGCCATCGTCGACGCCGTGAAGGTGACGCTGGACAAGACGCCACCGGAACTGGCCGCTGACATCATGGAACAGGGCATCGTCCTGACCGGAGGGGGCGCCTTGCTGCACGGCCTCGACGCCCGCTTGCAGGAGGAGACGGGCATGCCCATCGTCGTGGCCCGCGATCCGCTGAATTGCGTGGCCATCGGCAGTGGACAGTGCCTCGAGGAGTTCGACGCCCTCAAGCAGGTCCTCATCACTTCTTCCGCCGGGTGATGGCCGGCCGCGCTTGGCGCGGAGACCGGCTCGCCCCCGCCGACACGCCGGCGACGTGGCCGCGGCCTGCCGGTGGAGCCGGCGGCAACGCCTGAGGGGGATCCGACGTGGCCAGGACGCGCCGTCCCCGACGCACCCGGCTGACCATCGGGCTCCTGATTCTGGCGTCGATCACGATCATCACGCTCGACTACCGCGGTGACGCCCACGGGACCATCTCGAGTCTGAAAAACGCGGCCAGTGACGCCTTCTCACCGGTCCAGCGCGGGGTCGACGACATCACCCATCCCATCGGCAGCTTCCTGGCCGGGGCCGTGAACGGCGGCGAGATCGAGCAGGAGAATGCCAAGCTGCGGCAACAGGTCGGCAACCTGCAGAGTCAGCTGCTCGCGCACCAGGCCACGGCCAACGCCCTCAAGTCGCTCCAGAAGCTGGACCATCTTCGGTGGGCCCAGGGCATTCCCCGGGTGGCGGCCCAGGTGGTGTCGCTGAACTCCTCCAACTTCGCCGCCACCGTCGAGCTCAATGTCGGGGCCCGCAACGGGGTGGCAGCGGGGATGCCCGTGGTGGGCAGCGCCGGCCTGGTCGGCCGGGTGACCTCCACGTCGTCGACGCGGTGCACGGTGACGCTGATCACCGACGCCGGCTCCGCCGTCGGTGTGCGCTACGGGGCGGCCAGCCTCGATCTCGCCCTGGCCCAGGGCGACGGGATCGGCAAGAACCTCGACGTGACCTATGTCAGTCCCGGGACGGCTCTGCACAAAGGTGAGGTGCTGACCACCAGCGGACTGCAGAACGGGATCTATCCGCCGCTCATCCCCGTGGCCCGGATCAGGAGCTTCAGCTCCAGCGCCTCCGCCACCTCGGAGACGGTGAGCGCCGCACCGGCGGCCGACCTGGCCCAGCTCCAGTACGTCGACGTGCTGCAGTGGCCGGCGGCGGGCTGATGACGGCGGGTCCGGGCCGCAGGGCACGAGCGTGACCTCGGCCGACCTGGCCCGGTGCACCATCGTGCTGTTCGTGGTGCTGGTGGTGCAGCAGACGCTGCTCGATAGCGTCCGGATCGCCGGCGCCCACCCCGATGCCATGCTGCTCCTGCCCATCGCCGCCGGCTACGTGGCCGGTCCGGACCGGGGGGCGGGGTTCGGCTTCGCCGCCGGGGTGCTGGCCGATCTCTTCTTGCCCACCACCTTCGGCCTGTCGGCCCTCGTCTTCTGCCTGGTCGGCTACGGGACGGGCCTGACCGTTCGAGGGCTAGTTCGCAGCTCGTGGTGGTTGCCCCCCATCGTGGCCGCCGGGGCGACCTCCGTCGGGCTGGCGGTGTACGCGATCCTGGGGTCCGTGCTCGGCGAACCAGGGACCGTGACGACGTCGCTGGCCCCCGCGCTGGTGGTGGCCACGCCCGCCGCGGTGGTGCTCGCAACCCCTGTCGTGCGTTTGGTGTCATGGGCACTTCCCGCCGTGAGCTCCGGACACGGCGCCGGCATCGGCAGCGGACCCCGATGAGCGGACCCCGACGACCCGACGGCGAGGACAAAACTGCCATGAGCGGACCCCGATGAAGAGACGTCGGCGTTTCGCCCGGCATCTGCGGACGGCGGACACGGCGCGGCGGTCGCGGCGGCGCGAGCCGCGGCGGGCGCCTCGCCCGGTGGGGCGGTTGCGTCATCCGCTGCGGGGGAGCCGGTTCTATCCGAAACCGAAGACGCCGCGTCCGTCGCGGCAGAGAGAACCCGCTACACCGCGGATGCGGCCGCGTCGTTCGCTGGTCGACCGGGTGACACCGACGAGCGAACCGTCGGCGCCGCGGACGATCGTGCGGTTGCGGGTGGTGGGGCTGTTGGTGGCCGCGCTCTTCGCGCTGATGTTCGTCCGGTTGTGGTACCTGCAGGTGCTCGACAGCTCCGCCTACTCGCAGACGGTGGCGGCCAACCAGGTGCGTGACGTCCAGGTCGCGCCCCCACGGGGACTGATCTTCGACCGGTCCGGATCCAACGTGCTCGCCGGTGACCAGGTGACGCGGAACATCACCTTGTCCCGGGTGGCGGCTCAGCAGCATCCCGAGGTGGTGAGCCGACTGGCCGCCTTTCTGGACACGACCACCAAGCAGATCAACGACGACCTGGCCAACAACCAGTTCAGCCTGTACGAGCCGGTGCCCATCGTGCCGAACGCCAGCTTGTCGGACGTGCTCTACATCGGCGAGCACGCAGCCGTCTTCCCCGGGGTCTCCATCACGGCGGGAACGCAGCGGACACATCCCTACGGGGCCACCGGGGCGCAGACGCTCGGCTATGTGCGTCAGATCAACGGCGCCGAGCTGGCCGCCCACAGCACCTACCAACTGGGGGACCAGTACGGCCAAGCCGGACTGGAGAACGAGTACGAGAAGTACCTGCGGGGGAGGCCGGGGGTGAACCGGGTGGAGGTGAACGCCGGCGGCCAGGTGGTGGGATCTCTCGGGCAGACCAACCCCCGAGCGGGGGACAACGTGGTGACCAACATCGACGCCGGGCTGCAGCAGACACTGCAGACGTCGCTCGACAACAAGATCGCCAGCCTGCAGGGAACCGTCGACCAGTCGACGGGCAAGGCCGAGCACCCCACCGGAGGAGCGGTCATCGCCCTCGACCCTCAGACGGGCGCCGTGCTGGCCCTGGTGTCGTCGCCGAGCTATGACCCGTCCATCTGGAACAACCCCGTGATCACACAGGGACAGTTGAACGCCCTGGGGACGGCCCAGGACAACAAGGCCATCGACGGCTTCTACACCCCGGGGTCGACCTTCAAACTGGCGACAGCCACCGCCGCCTTGCAGACGGGCTTCCTGACTCCCAGTTCCTCGTACCACGACACCGGGTCGTTCGTGATCCCCGGTTGCACCGTCGGCGCCCCCGGGTGCGTGACCCTGCACGACAACGATCAGCCCGCCAGCGGCACGTTCATCAACATCACGCAGGCACTGACCGTGTCGAGCGACACCTTCTTCTACAACATCGGCGCCCAGCTCTGGGACAACCGGAACCAGTACGGCAAGCAGCCCGTCCAGACCGTGGCCGGAGAGTACGGCTACGGCCAGAAGACGGGCATCGACCTCCCCGGCGAGGACGCCGGTGACTACGCCCGGGTGGACTCCCCGACGGTGGTGGCCAAGGAACACGCGCAGTACCCGAAGGCCTACCCCGACGGAGGGTGGTTCACGGGGAACAACGTCCAGATGGCCTTCGGCCAGGGTGGCACCGTGATCACCCCCATCGAGCAGGCCGTGGCCTACGCCACCTTCGCCAACGGGGGCACCCGGTACAAGCCGCAGGTGGCGGCCGGGATCGTGGGCCCGTCGGGCAAGGTGGTGAAGACGCTCGCGCCGGCGGTGGCCGGGCACGTGGTGATGTCGGCGGCCGACCGGCAGGCGATGCTGGGCGGATTCGAGGGAGCGGTGAACGCGCCGGGCGGCACGGCCACATCCAGCTTCACCGGCTTTCCCTTCTCCAAGCTGTCCCTGGCGGGCAAGACGGGAACGGCCAGCTCCCTCGAGCAGGTGCCGACGTCGTGGTTCGTGGGCTGGGGTCCGGTGGTCAATCCCCAGTACCTGATCGTGGTGGTCATCGAGAAGGGCGGCTACGGAGCGTCGGCCGCCGCCCCGGTGGCCCGTGACGGGTTCCAGTACCTGGTGACGAACCCGGTGACGCCGGTGGTGCTCGCCCCGGCGCCCCCTGCCGGGGCGAGCTCCACGAGCAGCTCGAGCAGCACCGTGGCCGGCGGCTCGACGACGAGCTCCTCGAGCACGACCAGGCCGGCGGGCACGAACAAGCCGTCCGCGACGAGCACGACGGCCCGGGCGGCCCCGAGGCCCAGCGTGCGGGGCCGGCAGGAGCCTGAGGCGATGGGGCCAGGTTCGCCCCGGGGGGCCCCGGGGCCGCTCTAGACTCGTCAGGCAGATGACCTCCTTGTGGCCACGGATAGAGCCGCTCCTGGCCCACGTCACGAAGCCGGCCCGCTACATCGGGGGAGAACTCGGGGCGGTGACGCCCGAGCACGGTCCCGGTCGGGTGGCGTGGCTGCTTCTGTACCCCGACACCTACGAGATCGGGCTGCCCAACCAGGGGCTGCAGATCCTCTACGAGATCCTGAACGAGCGGGCCGACGCCGTGGCCGAGCGTTCCTACGCCCCGTGGACGGACATGGAGGCGGCCATGCGGGCGGCCGAGGTGCCGCTGTTCTCGGTGGAGACGTCGCGGCCGGCAGCCGACTTCGACATCCTGGCCTTCAACCTGTCGGCCGAGCTGACCTACACGAACGTGCTGAACCTGGTCGACCTGGCCGGTGTGGCCGTGCGGTCGAGCGGGCGGTCGGCTACAGATCCGCTCGTGATCGCCGGGGGCCACTGCGCCTTCAACCCTGAACCGATGGCCGATTTCGTCGACGCCTTCGTACTCGGTGACGGCGAGGAAGCGGTGGGCGACATCACCGACGTCGTCTCGCGATGGCAGTCACAGAGAGCGGCAGGGGACGATGCGGCGACGCGCGAGGCGCTCTTGTCGGCGCTGGCCAATATCTCCGGGGTCTACGTGCCCTGGGCCTACGAACCGTCGTACGGCAAGGACGGTCGGCTGAGCGCGGTGTCGGCGCGGGCCGGGATACCGGAAAAGGTCGAGAAGCGGACCATCACCGACCTCGGGGCCTGGCCCTATCCGAAGAAGCAGCTGGTGCCGCTGATCGAGGTGGTCCATGACCGGCTGAACGTCGAGGTCTTCCGGGGATGTACCCGGGGATGCCGGTTCTGCCAGGCCGGGATGATCACCCGGCCGGTGCGGGAGCGGCCCGCGGCGCAGGTCGAGCGGATGGTGCGCGACGGGCTCGACCGGACCGGCTACGACGAGGTGACGCTGACGTCTTTGTCCTCGGCTGATTTCTCCGGCATCGAGGACACGGTGTCTTCGATCATCAACGACCCCGAGTGCTCGGGGCAGGTGTCGGTGAGCCTGCCCAGTCTGCGGGTCGACGCCTTCACGGTGGGCCTGGCGGCCGAGATCCAGAAGGTGCGGCGGACGGGACTGACCTTCGCCCCCGAAGGCGGTACCTGGCGAATGCGGCAGGTGATCAACAAGCTGATCCGCGAGGAGGACCTCTACAGCGCTGTCGACTCGGCGTTCTCCCAGGGTTGGCGGCGGGTGAAGCTCTACTTCCTGATCGGGCTGCCCACCGAGACCGACGAGGACGTCCTCGGGATCGCCGCTCTGGCCAAGTCGTGTGTCGAGATCGGCCGTCGCTACCACCCGAACGTGACCGTGACGGCCTCGGTGGGGGGATTCGTACCCAAGGCGCATACGCCATTCCAGTGGTTCGGGCAGAACACGATGGAAGAGCTGCGGCGCAAGGTCAACCTGCTGAAGGACACCGTCCGCGGTGTCCGGGGGCTGACGCTGCGGTGGCACGACCCGCAGGCCACGGCCGTCGAAGGACTGGTGAGCCGCGGCGACCGGAGGATGGGGGCGGTGATCGAATCCGTCTGGCGGGCGGGGGGGACCTTCCAGGAATGGTCCGAGCACTTCGATCTGGCGTTGTGGAGCGAAGCGCTCGAGGCCAGCGGTCTGACCTTCCACGAGAGCGTCTATCGGCACCGCGACGAGCAGGAGGTGCTTCCCTGGGACCACGTCTCGGCCGGGCTGCACCGGGACTTCTTGTGGCAGGACTGGCAGGAGGCCCTGGCCGAGCACGGCCTGGAGGACTGCCGGTGGACGCCCTGTTACGACTGCGGGGCCTGTACGGGGCTCGGTGTCGAGCACGTGGTGGCCTCCTCGGTGGCTCCCGCCGGCGGGAGCCAGGGGACGGGACAGGATCTCGACTCGGGCGGGATGGTGCCCGTGCGCTTCTTAGCCACGCCCAAAGCTGTGCTGGCCGGGGCGGCGGCGGAGGCGGCGCGATGAAGATCCGGATCCGCTTCGCCAAGCTGGGCCGGGTGCGGTGGACCAGTCACCGCGACGTGGCCCGGATGTGGGAGAGGGCGCTACGGCGGGCCCGCCTTCCGCTGGCCTACACCGAGGGTTTCTCCCCCCGGCCCAAGCTGAGCTTCGGGTTGGCGCTGCCCACGGGCTGTGAATCGAGCGCCGAGTATCTCGACGTGGCTCTGAGCGAGATGGTGGAGCCCGCCGATCTGACCGCTACCTTCAGTTCTCTTCTGCCTGACGGCGTGGATGTGCTTGCCGCTCAGGTGCTCCCGGCCGGGATGGGGTCACTCCAGGAGGAAGTGACTTCGTGCCGATGGGAGATCGATGTTCCACAACTGGGACCCGACGCACTCACCGAGGCCATCGCCCGGGTACTGGGCGCCGAGACCCTGTCTGTCACACGCGAGCGCAAGGGTCGGCCCGTCACCGATGACATGCGGCCCTCGGTACTCGCACTTTCCTCCGCCGGACCGCTTGGGACCGGGAGCGGGCTCGTCGCCGAGCTCGGGACCCGACCCCGGGGGGTCCGTCCGTCCGAGCTGGCTCAGGTGATGGGCGTCGAGCTCGGCCGGGCCCGCAGAACCAATCAATGGATCGAGCGCGATGGCTCCCGCTGGGAGCCCCTGGCCACGCCTGCGGCTGACGCCGCCGTCTGGGAGCGCGCCTCGTGAGCAGTTTGAGAAGGGATCGTCCTCATGTCCGATTTGAGCGCCGGCCAGCCGGTGGCGGAGCCTGTCGGGCCGCCGCCGGGGCCTGCACCTTCAGACCCCCCGGTGCGCGACGCATCGGGGGGCACGCCCCCGCCCGGCCCGGAGTCGCGCTCCGAGGCCGCCAGCGCGCCGGAGCCACCACCACCGGGCGCCGACGACTCGGGCGGAGTATCTCTCCCTGAGGTGCTGAGCGGTTCGGTCAGCACTGCCGTGGGGGAGAGCGACGGCGGTTCCGACGCGGTCTCGGCCGACTCGGGCCAGAGAAGCACCACAGGTGCACCCCGACGCCGGCGCCGGCGGCCCGCGGGCACCGGGCCCGCCAACGCCACGGGGTCGGGGAACGCGTCCGATCCGGCTTCTGCGTCGATCTCCGACTCCGGTTCCGACGGGGCCATCGAGGCGGGATCGGCGGTGGCGTCCGATGACGGCGACACCGGGTCAGCGCTCGACTCGTCACCGTCGGGACCCGGCGGTGGGCGGCCGAGGATCGGCGACACCCGGCCGGCCCGGCCGCCGGTCACCGCCGTGGCCCCACCGGCCCCGGCCGCTGCCGCGACCGCCCGGGGCCCCCGCCGGGGCACGGGCGGAGCCAAGGGGTCAGGGGGATCGCCGGCGACAGGTCGGAGCCAGGGCGCCGGTAGCGCCCAGGTGGAGCCCCGG
>PLXQ01000017.1 GCA_003151475.1 Acidimicrobiaceae bacterium
ACTTCGGTGCTGGGTGCCCCATACCGCCGGTTTGCTGCGTGCTGCGTACTGCCCGACGTTCGGCGCTACTGTTCGGATCGTAATGGCCGTCATTCTGGCGCGTCGACGGCACCCACAGCACCGGCTGCCGAGCGCGGTTCCGCACGCTCTTCGGGCGGGGCAGGCGGCCTCCCGTGCTTACTCCTGTTGATGCCCCCGGAATCAGGCACTTTCGGGCTACCTACAACCCGAGATGTGCATCTCTAAGGAAGGGTGATCGGCCCAGCAGAGGTCCGGGAAATCACTCAATTCTGCAAAATGTGAGTTGAGTCGTCGACATGGGCAGAATAGTCGTGACGCGAAACGGTTCGTCCAGGAGCCTCGCTAGCGTGCTGCGGTTGCCTCGATCTCCACCTAGTTCCGGGTAGGCGAGACGACTCACACCAATGAGTGTCATTGCTGGAAGATTCGGTGCCAGCGCCTCGCTCACGGAGCCGTACGCGGCCAAGAGTGCGTCCACGTCCGTCGTGGGACTACCGAGGACACCGTCGTCCGGTCCTTCTCCACCCAAGACGCACTCGTGCTCGAGCAGGTGATGACCGGGATTGTCACCGGCGAGATGCTGGGGTTTCCGGGCCACGGCAGCCGGAGGCACTGATCGATCCCGTGACGGAGCGCAACAAATCAGACGGCTCTCGCGAGTCTCTAGGCCCGCCGAGGGAGCCGGCAATGCGTCCCGAAAGCCGGACCGCATCCTGCACTGCCCAGGCTCTCGGGGCAACGCCCGCGCACCCGTAAACCGATCGGTCTACGGATCACGAAGAGCTGGCGCGGCTACCTCGGTGCTCGCGAAAGTTGCGGCGCCTGGAACAACACGAGTGGGGCATCCCAACGGGAGCGGAATCCTGCAGTTCAGCTCGGTCAATGCAAACCGTCGGGGTCCTCTGTCGCAGCCCTCAGGCGCTGGAGCGTTGCCTCCATGTTCGACACGAGGTCAGCTCGGCGATCCTTGATGCCCATGAGGTATCGGTCCGCAATGCAGTAGTACCAGGGCATGTCGCGGAGCATCTCGAATGATTCCGCGACATTGGTGCCGCCGACAACAGGGTCGAAGCGATAGGTCCACTTGGTCATGTCCCGACCCCGGTGGCCAGTGACAAAGGCGAACTCTCGTTCCATGTCAGCCACAACGACACGCGGCGTTGTGGACCAGTGGACTACCCCACGACGGTTGCTGCCCTTGAATCGGGCACCGACGGTTGGCCCAACTGCCCCATCGATCCACTCGCAACGCTGACACTCTGGGCTCCACTCGCCCATACGCCGCACGTCCGACACGGCGTCGTAGAGCTCAGAAGGCGATGCGCGCACTTCGGTGCTTGCCTCTCCCCGCGTTCCGGCCTTCACGACGCCTGACCGAGAACGTCGAGCATCGTATGTGTATCGATGTAGAACTCGGCAGCGGTGACCTTTCCGTTGCGCAGGGTCCAGACGTGCACCTCCGGCATATCGAACTCAGCGCCATTGGCCAAGACCGTTCCTCGGCTTCGGCCGCACTGGATGACCCGGTCACCAGCTTCGAACATCGCGTCGGCGGTGACGACCGAGTGGACAGTCCCGCCGAGCGCAATTCCGAAGGTCGCGACACCATCGAGTCCTTCATGACGCCCTCCCCACGGCAGGGCGTCATCCTGGGTCACCACACAGTCGGGGTCGCATAGTTCCAAGATGCGATCCAGACCCTCCGCCTCGAACGCTCGATAGAGCTCCTGGATGATTTCGATGTTGGACATCGGCCCTCCCATGTCCTTCGGTTTCCTAAGTTTCGGTAACCGAAGTATCATCCTTGTTCGTGACCACGTCAAGGGGCCTCCCGAGTGACCGGCTCGCCATAGGTCAGATCCTCGGCCGGCTTCTCTTTCAGTTCCGGTCCGAGCTTTTCGACAGCGCAGGAGCGGATGGCCGGTTCCACGACATCCGTTTCCCGCATCTTCAGGTGTGGGGGAACATCGGGACCGAAGGCATCCGATTGACCGACCTGGCTGCAACGGCCCAACTGAGCCTGGCGGCCTGCTCTGAACTCGTCGACGAACTCCAAGGTCTCGGCTACCTCGAACGCCAGCCCGATCTGTCCGATGGCCGGGCAAAGCTGATCTTTCCGACGGCCAAGGGCCGAGAGGTCCTCGACGCCGCCGGGAAACCCGTGGCCGATCTCGAGCAACGATGGCGCGAGCAACTCCCACCTGGAACATTCGATCGAGCGTGCCACACCTTCAACGACCTCATTGGAGCCTTTGCTAACGAAGGCAAGCTCCGCGGGAGCTGACCAACAAGTCGGCGGTGGACCGGTGGTTCATGGGTGCCGATGTCGAACTGTGTCCGGGTGCCCGGCGGAACGAGAGCGACTGGTCGCAACGCCACCTACCGCTACTACACCTGTGGCGGACGACAGCGCTATGGATCGAAGACGTGCTCCGCCGACCGGCTTCCCGCTGAGGCCCTCGATGATGCCGTGGTGCGGTCGCTCCTTGCCGCCTACGAGGACACCGAACTGTTTGCCAACGCCGTGGCCGAAGCCCACGGGCGTGCCCAGCTCGGACACTCACGCCACCAAGGCGAGTTGGCTGCACTCGACGCTGAGCTGGCCAAGGTCAATGCCGGGATCGACCGCTACCTCCGGGCCTTCGAGACCGGGGCGATGCCCGAGGCGATCTGCGGCGAACGAGTGAAGGCCCTGGGCTCCGAGTCAACGGCCCTGCGAGCCCGTCGTGAGGTCCAGTCGGACGAAATGGACGAGGCCGACCTGACCGCCCCATCACCTGGGGAACTGTCGGCGCTCCGTGACCGGGTGGCCGAGGCGCTGGCCAGCGGTGACCCTGCCCCGGTCAAGACCCTGCTCCAGGCGTTGATCCACGAAATCCGGGTGGACAGCCGACAGGCCATCCAGCCGATCTTCCGTGTTCCATTGGGCGGGGGCCACCCTGGGGACGATGCGGTTCGCGCACCGTCCCGGTCGGTCGGTGGGCGCAGAGGGACTCGAACCCCCGACCTCAGCCGTGTGAACCCGTTCAATCCTGGCAAACGAGACGACAGTCCTAGACGTCAGGCGGCATGACGAGCAAGAGCGCAGGACCGGGACGACGGCCGACGACACGAGACGACGCGAGTTGTAGGACAAATCCTAGGACGAGGAAGACGGCCGCGATCAGCCGGCGATCGGGAAGATCGATCAGACTCGGATTTCAAACGGGGCTTGCCGCCGGGGCTCGGCCTTGGTGCCAAATGGTCCCCATCGATCGGCTCCGACGGTGCGATTGGTGTCATGACCGATGCCTCCCGGGCGACCGAGAAGACGATTCCCGCACTCGACGCCGAGGATCGTGCCTGGCTCGACGAGCAACTCCGGCGCTACACCGAGTTGCTCAGCTATCTCCGCGAGCATTGAAGCGACCTTCGCTCGATTTGGCCGTCGCGTTCAATCACTGCCCCGCGTTACCGTCGTCGATCAGCTCCGTGGCCGTCATCTCGCTCCCAGCTGGTGCCTCGTACGTGGCGCCTTCGGGCACGCTGGTGCGAATGTTTGTGAATGGCGTGCCCGTCTATCCCGTCTCCGGCCCCCTTGGTTCCATCGAGTGGGCTATCCCCTCGCTTGGCGTCGAGATCGGCGGAACTGGGTCGGACGCAGACCGGGCCCTCCATACACTTCGCCATCCTTAGAAGGCGCACTCGATGCCTATCAACTGTCGCTGCGCCAGGCATTCCTCCTAGCCACCGGAGGTTCGTACCACGCCCAGCGGTGGTGTTCGCGGTCGGTCCTGAAGGGCACCAAATGTCGCTCGCGTCGCTCGATCCCGGTTTGGACTCGGCGCTGCGGGCTCGCGATCACGGGCCGAGAGCGGCGAAGATACGCGTACATCGGTATCGTGAACAAAGGCTCTTGCCCGACGCGCTACCTCTTTTGACACCCCTTTGCATTGCCGTTCCCAAGGGGTCTGTGACGGTTGTGGGACAGAATCTGACCGGCGTCGACGTCCGCATCAGGATGCACATCGGGCAGCCGCGCCCGACCAGCGTCGTTGTCGTGAGAAGGCGGCAGCGTTGACGGAGACGAGGCAGTGGAAGTGGCTGTGGCTGTGGCTGTGGCTGTGGCTGTGGCTGTGGCTGTGGTGAGACTCCCAAGACCGCGGGCGCAGGCGAGAGTCTTGGTACTCGCGCTGGGAGTACCAACGGAAGTGGATCGGCCGGCCGAGCACGCCGCCAGGAACACGGAGCCACCAAGGAGAGAGAGCGAGACGGCAGTGGGCGCGATCCAACGGATACCGAAGGGAAGACGCACGATCTCGTCCTTCTACGCGGGTACTTTGTTCGGAGAGTTCTTTCTGTTTCCCCTTGCACACTAGAGCCGAGATCGTCCTGTGAAGTGGCGGTGCGGCTGTTTGCCTTGCGGTCACCAGAATCGGGCCATCGCCTCGTGCTCGGTATTGCTCTGAGAGCCGTGGTTTGCGAGCGGGCCGCCGGTAGACCAGGGTCGAGCCACGTCCCGCCCCGGCTGCAGTAGCCATTCGCGGGCCCTGACAGTGGTGCGTGCGGCCTGCGCGTACTAGACCCATGCGCACCGTCTCCGCCACCAGACCCTGCCGACTACGTCCCGGCCCCCCGATTTCACACGTTCCACTTCGACTCGTTCGCGCGATCATCGCGCGATCCGAAGACGGCGAGTTCGGGCAGGGAGCGGAAGATAGCCTCTCACCAGGGAGTTTCGAGTGGGCGCAGAGGGACTCGAACCCCCGACCTCAGCCGTGTGAAGGCTGCGCTCTAACCAGCTGAGCTATGCGCCCGCAAATCTGACAACGCGATTCTGACCAATTGCCGACAAAGGATTATGTCACGAGCGACATCGGCGTCTTCCGCCGCCAGCGCGGACAGCTTCTGATCAGGATCCGATGGGGGCGATCTCGTCGAAGCCGAGGGCGGTCTCCAAAGCGGCCGCCGATCGGATGACGACCAGATCGGCGTGCTGGGGACCCACCAGCTGAAGCCCTATGGGGAGACCGTCGACGCTCAATCCGGCACAGACCGATGCTGCCGGCGAGCGGGTCATGTTGAACGGATAGGTGAAGCGCACCCAGTTGGCGTCCAGGGCGCCATTGATCATCCCGCTTCCGTCGAGGCCACGCGGCGGTGGCTGGCCGGCGCAGGTGGGAGTCACGAGCAGGCGCACATCGTGGAAGAGATCCACCAACCGGGTGTTGAGACGGTGACAGGCGTCCTCGGCCCGCACGACATCGAGGACGGTCAGGCTCTCGGCTGCCCACTCCATGGACGCGGCCAGAACGGGATCGATGCGCTTCCATACATCTGTGCCGCGGTAGGGCGCCAGCGTGCGCAGGTTGTAGGCCATGGCCAACGTCAGCCAGTCCCTCACCGGATCCTCATCGAAGACGGGCTCGATCTCCACCACCTCCACGCCGAGCGACTCGAGGACGGCGACGGCACGCGTGCAGACCTTCAGGACCTCGTCGTCCACCGGCGCGTAACCGAGCGTCGGCGACCAGGCCACGCGCACGGGCATCTTGGCGTCGAGCAACGCCGCCGGCCACGACGCTTCGGGACGGGGAAGGGAGCGGAGATCGGTGGCATCGGGCCCCACTACGACGTCGAGGGCGGCCACCACATCGACCAGGCGGCGCGCCATAGGGCCCTTCGTCGACAGATGCTGCCAGTCCGGCGGCTCGGCACCGCCGGACGGAACCCGGCCGAGCGAGGGCTTCATGCCACTCAGGCCGCAGCACGACGACGGGATACGGATCGAGCCCCCGCCGTCGGAGCCCGTGGCCAGGGGAACCATGCCCGAAGCGATGGCGGCGGCACTCCCCCCGGAGGACCCTCCGGGGCTGTGCTCGAGGTTCCAGGGGTTGCGGGTGGCGCCGAATACCTCGTTGTCGGTGTCGCCCTTCCAGCCGAGCTCGGGGGTATTGGTCTTCCCGATCACGATGCAGCCCGCCGCTTTGAGCCGGGCCACCAGCGACGAGTCCACAGTGGCGGCGGCGCCGCCGGCGAACACCGGCGACCCGTGGGTGGTGACGAAACCGGCGGCGTCCTCCAGGTCCTTCACGCCGATGGGGATGCCCGCCAGTGGCCCGGGATCGCGCCCGGCCGCCACCATGTCGTCGACCTGCGCCGCCGCTTCGAGAGCGGCGGTTTCATCAACGGCCACGAAGGCGTTCACCGATGGGTTGAGGGCGTCGATCCGTTCCAGGGCGTGGGTCACGAGCTCCCGGGCACCTGTGCGGCCGGCCCGGACGTCGTCGGCCAATGCTGTGACAGACACTCGGCGAAAGTCCATGGCCCAGACGTAGCACGGTTCGAACCGACGTGTCACCGTGGGCGAGGTCCGATCTCATCATCGGCCCGGCGTCTGTCACAAGTGGCCCCGTAAACGCGGCCAGGTAGACAGAGCGTGAAGCCAGGCGGCAACCTGGCACGATGGCTCCTGCTCCCCCGTCCACCGCTGGCGACACCGCTTCCGCCGTTCTCGATCACGTCGCCATCGCCGTCGAAAAATGGGCCGACGCCTGGCCGCGCTACGTGCACCAACTGGGCGGCGCCTGGCATTCGGGAGGGATCAACAGCGGCTTCAGCCCCGCCCAGCTGAGCTTCGCCAACGGAGCCAAGGTCGAGGTTCTCCAGCCCTGGGAGCCCGAGAACAACCCCTTCCTGCGCCGGTTCCTCGATCACAGCGGTCCGGGGCCCCATCACCTGACGTTCAAGGTCCCCGACATCCATGGCGCTCTCGAGCGCGTCAAGGACGCCGGGTTCGAACCGGTGAACGTCCGTCTGTCTGATCCCGTGTGGCAAGAGGCGTTCCTGCATCCGAAGCAGGCCACCGGGGTCGTCGTCCAATTGGCCCAGGCCGAGTTCGAGTGGATCTCCCCCGCTCCCGAGGGTTTCCCCGAACCCGACATGCCGGCCGCTTCGCTGCACCATGTCACTCACGCCGTACGCCACCTCGACAAGGGACTCGAGCTCTTCCACGAACTGCTCGGTGGTGTCATCACGGCCCAGGGGACGGGACCGGGAGAAGCCTGGGAATTCGTCGACCTCGCCTGGCCCGGTCCGCTCGGTGTCCGGCTGGTGGCACCCACCGGCGATGCCGGGCCCACCACGGCGCTTCGTCTGTGGCTCGGTGACCGCCAAGGGCGCGTCCACCATCTCGCCTTCGAGTTGCCCGGTCCGCTGCCGGTGTCGGCGTCCGGCCCTGCCGACGACGGAGCTGTTCGGGCGGGAGAGATACCGGGCGTCATCGCCGGCTCGGGATCGGTTCAGGTCGTCGAGGCCGGGGACAACCTGGGCACCGGACTCGTTCTGCGGGCTTCTTCCTGGGGCGGAGGGGCCGACAGCACCTGACTACGCTGGCGGGCAGTGGGCAAGGACGGCGACAACTCGAAGGACACAGACTCCGGGAAGGGCGCCGTCCCCAAGCTCACTGTCGGTCAACGCGTCCTGACCGCCCTGCCCAACCTGCAACGGCAGCCGAAACAGAGACCGGTCACCCCGCCCCGGCGCGACACCCGAGGTGCGGGTCAGGGTGCAAACGGCGCCGGCAGGTCCGACGCCGGAGATGTCGTCGAACCGGACGAAGTGCTCGCCCCCGGATCGGACCCGACGGCGTCGGGCGGCAAGCTGCGTGACTCGTTCAGCAGGTCGGCCGCACCCCGACAGCCACGGGGCGCACCGTCGGGGATGTCCAGGGAACAACTGACCGACATCATCAAGCGGCTCGACGATCGTGAGCGGTTCCTGGCCTTGGTCTCGGCCCCCCTGGGCGTGGTGGTCGGGCTCCTTCTCACCATCGGAGCGATCCACTACAACCCGCCCGTGCACGTGAAGAACCACGTGAGCACGGGGGTGATCCTGTTCGAGGGCGGCGCCCGTGTGCTGCTGTCGGGCATCTTGGTCCTGGCCACGGTGACGCGTCGCCGGTCGTTCGTAGCCTTCGCCCTGCTCTTCTTAGGCACCTCCATGGGGTTCCCCTTCGCCCTGCCCTTCTGGGCACTCGGCATCTGGTTGATCTTCCGGGTCTTCAAGTGGCAGAGGGAGCTCACCACCTTGACCGGGGGTGCCGCCCGGAGCCGGGCCGAGCCGAGGAGCCGGGCCACCATCACCACCAGCCCGGCGGCCCGGGGACGAGAAAGTGCCGAAGCGCGCCGGCGGGCCCGAGCCGACCGCACGGGTGCGCGCTCAGGTGGGCGCGGCGCCAAGAACAAGAAGAAGCCCGAACCACCGGGGCCGCCGCCCTCCAAGCGCTATACGCCCCCGAATACCGTCCGGCCCAAGCCGCCTATCCCGTAACGGCTCGCCGGCTCACACGGGTTCCGTCAGCCGACCCGTCGAGCGGTGTGATCAGGCGGCGGTGTCGCCCCGGGAGGCGTTGTCGCCCGGCGAGGCGTTGTCGCCCGGCGAGGCGGTGCCCACGAAGAGCGCCGAATGGAGCAGGCTCAGGATCTCCTGGCGGCGGCGGACCAGGGACCGGGCCGATGGCTCCTCACCCAGCGCTCGCAGGACCTCGACCTCGGTGATCATCCCCACCACGGTCGAGTAGATGGCCAGCAGGAGCAGGCGCGGTTCGTGGCGGCGCATGGCCCCGCTGTCCATCTCCGCCTGGAGAAAGGTCGACGCCCGTGAGACGAGGGGGTCGAGGGCGAGGGTGAGGCGGGTGGCCGCCGGGGGGCCCAGTCGTCCCACCTCGCGGACGAGGCCCAGGAGCTCGGGACGCCGGGCGGCCAGGCGGAAGACGGAGCGGACGACGGCCTCGATGCGGGCCCAGCCCGTGCCGGCCCGGGCCAGGGACTCCTCGAGGGCTCCCGAGAGCTCGGCCGCCGAGCGGTCGATCAGGGCCTCGAGCAGGACTTCTTTGGACGAGAACCAGTAGAGGATGGACTGCTTGCGCATGCCCAGGCTGTCGGCCAGGGCATCGAGGGAGGTCGCCTCGTAGCCGCGGGACCCGAAGGAGACGAGGGCGGCGTCGAGGATCCGATCAGCCGTCGCCCCCCCGGTCCGTCGACCAGCGCCCATCTACCATATGGTAGACAGAGATGGTGCCCGAGGTGCGCACCCCTCCCACGAGCCCCGTCGGCGACGGTTCTGAGCCGGCCGGCGACGCCCCCGCTCCCGGCCCGGGCCCTGGTCCGCTGGCCATCGCCGGCGCTCTGGCCGGCACCCGCATCTTGGTGACGGGGGCCACCGGATTCCTCGGGACGGCCCTGGTGGAACGGCTTCTGCGCCGCGTCCCCGACTGCGAGGTGGTCGTGCTCGTGCGTCGCACCCGCCGGCTGTCGGCCGCCGAGCGGACCCAGCGCGAGATCGTGCGCAACGACTGTTTCGACCGGCTGCGCGCGGAATGGGGCGAGGGTTTCGCCGAGCAGATCGGGCGGCGGCTTTCGGCCGTGACCGGTGACGTCGGCCGCGACGGGCTCGGGCTCGATGACGCCGGCCGGGAGATCCTGGCGTCGTGCGACACCGTGATCCACTCGGCCGCCACCGTGTCCTTCGACGCCCCCCTCGACACGGCCGTCGAGGTCAACCTGCTGGGCCCGTCGCGCGTGGCCGCCGCCATCTCCGGCGCCGCCCCGGCCCGACGCGCCGCCTACCCCGAGCGCCCCGCCACCCATCTCGTCACCGTGTCGACCGCCTATGTGGCCGGTACCCATCAGGGCGAGGCCACCGAGACCCTGTACACCGAGGCCATTCAGTCCGGGGCCCGGGCCCGGACACATTCGACGGTCACCACGGAGGTGGACATCTCGGCCGAGATCGATTCGGCCCGACGGCTGCGCGCCGACCTCGAGTCCGAGTCGCGGCGCCCGGGACAACTGGGCCACTTCACCAAGGTGGCACGCGGCGAACTGGGCGCGGCGGGGAGCCACGTCCTGGCCGAGCGGGCGGAGAAACTGCGCGACGACTGGGTCAAGAAGCAACTGGTCGAGGCGGGCCGGGCCCGGGCCCAGGCTCTCGGGTGGCCCGATGCCTACGCCTTCACCAAGGCGCTCGGGGAACGGGCCCTGGTGGGATCGCACCCCGATGTGGCCGTCACGGTGGTGCGGCCCTCGATCATCGAATCGGCGTTGGCCGAACCCCGGCCCGGTTGGATCCGGGGATTCCGGATGGCCGAGCCGATCATCATCTCCTACGCCCGGGGACTGCTGAAGCAGTTCCCCGGCGTCCCCGAAGGCGTGGTCGATGTCATTCCCGTCGACATGGTGGTGGCCGCCCTCCTGGCCGTGGCCGCCGCCGGCGCAGATCCCAGCGGAGCGAGCGTCTACCAGGTGGCCTCGAGCGCGCGAAACCCCCTGCGCTACGGCGAGCTCGTCGGTCTCGTGCAGTTGTGGTTCACCGAGCACCCCCTCTACGACTCCGACGGGCAACCGATCATGGTGCCCGAGTGGTCCTTCCCTGGTCGCGGGCGGGTGCAGCGGCAACTGAGGCGAGCCTCGACCGCCTTCGCCGTGGCCGAGAGGGTGCTCGGGGTTCTGCCCGTACGCGGAGAACGGGCCGATCTGGCGGCGCGCATCGAGGACCAGCACACGCGGGCCGACCGGGCGCTCGGCTATGTCGAGCTCTACGGCGCCTACGCCGAGACCGAGGCGCACTTCCGGGTCGACCGGCTGCTGCAGCTGTGGGCCCGGTTGGACGGCTCCGAACGCGAGGCCTTCTGTTTCGACCCCGGGGTCATCGAGTGGTCCCACTACGTGAGCGACGTCCATCTGCCGTCCATCGTCGACCACGCCCGGGTGCGCTCGACGCCGGCCCGCTCCACCATGGTCAGCCGTTCGGAGCGGGCCAAGACGGCCATCTTGTCGCCCGACCGGCACCTGGCCGCCTTCGACCTCGAGAACACGCTTATCGCCTCCAACGTCGTCGAGTCCTACGCCTGGTTGGCCAGCCGGCACCTCCCCGCCGGGGAACGCGTCGCCCTGACGGCCCGGCTCGTGCGCGAAGCACCGGCGCTGCTGGCGCTCGACCGCCGCGACCGCGGGGACTTCTTACGCAGCTTCTACCGGCGCTACGAAGGAGCGTCGCAAGAGCTGCTGCGCCACGACTCGTGGGAGCTGTTCCACCACATGCTGCTGACCAAGTCCTTCCCGGCCGGCTTCGCCCGGGTGCGGGCCCATCGCGCTCTCGGGCACAAGACGGTGCTCATCACCGGTGCCCTCGACTTCGTGATCGAGCCCCTGCGGCCGCTGTTCGACGAGGTGGTGTGCGCCTCGCTCGGGGTCGACGCCGACGGGCACTTCACCGGGCGGCTCGACGAGCGGCCCCCCACCGGCGAAGCCCGCGCCCTGATCCTGGCCCGGTATGCGGCGGACAACGGGCTCGATCTCGGTGAGTCGGTGGCCTACGCCGACTCCACGTCGGACCTGCCCCTGCTCGAGTGCGTGGGCTTCCCCGTGGCCGTGAACCCCGAAGCGCGCCTGGCCGCGGTGGCCCGGCGGCGGGGCTGGCACGTGGAGCAGTGGGACAAAGCCGGCGGCGGCGGGCGTCCCGCCGTGCCCATGGGTCCTCTCGACCACGGCGTGTCGCGCTGGTGGACACGGCTCGAAGGCATGGTCGACACCCTGACCGCCGGGGTGGGTGACCGGTGAAGGGCCTGCTCGTCGAGCGCAGCGTCCCGCGCTTCGCCGCCGCCCGGCTGGTGTCGTCCATCACCGGTTCGGGGACGAGCGCCGGGGTGGGACCGCTGCGGCTCACCGACGTCGAGGCGCCGGCTCTGCCCGGGCCCGGCTGGTACCGGGTGCGGCCGCTTCTGGCCGGGATCTGCGGCTCAGACCTGGCCACACTCGACGGGCGCAGCTCGAGGTACTTCGAGGACATCGTGAGCTTCCCCTTCGTCCCCGGCCACGAAGTGGTGGGTGTGGTGGAGGAGGCCTACGCCGCGCCCGACAGTTCCGACGCGCCGCGTGCGCTGCACGGCCCGGCGCTGGCGCCGGGGACGCGGGTGGTGGTGGAGCCGGTACTCGGATGCATCGCCCGCGGGATCGATCCCCCCTGCGCCTCCTGCGCCGAGGGACGGGTGGGGGGCTGTCAGCGCATCGCTTTCGGCCATATCGCGCCGGGGCTGCAGATCGGTTTTTGCGCCGACACCGGCGGGGGCTGGTCCCAGGCTGGCCTGGTGGCCCACGGCGTGCAGCTGCACCCGGTGCCCGAGGCGCTGTCGGACGACGACGCCGTGATGATCGAACCGACGGCCTGTGCCGTGCACGCGGCGTTGGCCGCCGGGGTCGAGCCCGGAGACACCGTCGCCGTTCTCGGCGGGGGCACGGTGGGGCTCACCACCACCGCCGCGCTGCGGCAGCTGGCCACGCCCGGCACCTTGCTGGTGGGGGCCAAATACGGCCACCAGCGGGAGCTGGCCGGCGAGCTCGGTGCCGACCTGGCCGTGAGCCCCGAACAACTGACGCGGGCCGTCCGTCGGCGGTCGCGCTCGCTCACGAGCTCAGGGCATCTGAGCGGCGGGGCCGACATCGTGGTCGACTGCGTGGGCAGCGCCGAGTCGATCAGCCAGTCACTCGCCATGGTGCGACCGCGCGGTCGGGTGGTGCTGGTGGGGATGCCGGGCAAGACCAGCCTGGACCTGGCCTCGCTGTGGCACCGCGAGGTGTCGTTGGTCGGCGCCTATGCCTACGGCTGCGAACGGTCCGGCGCCGCCGATCGCCGGACGTTCGACATCGCCATGGAGGTGGTGGCCGCCGCCCAGCTCGGTCGGCTGGTGTCGGCCCGCTACCCCCTCGAGCGCTTCGAGGAGGCGGTGAGCCACGCCGGCGCCGCCGGACGGCGCGGGGCCACCAAGATCGTGTTCGAGATGCATCCACGCAGCCCGAAAGGACCGGCATCATGAGCCCCAGACCGGGATTCGTCCTCGAGGTGGACCGCTCCACGCCGCCCACCTTGTTCTGGCACGGCGAGGGCTTCCGGCTCGAGAAGCTGCCCACCGGCAGCCGTGTGCTGTACGCACCCGAGCCCCTCGATCCGCTCGAGGATCCCGTCGGCAGTATCCGCCGGGCGCTTCTGCAGCCGATGGGCGACGCCGAGCCCCTGCCGGAGCTGTTGCGACCGGGGATGAAGCTGACCATCGCCTTCGACGACGTATCGCTGCCGCTTCCTCCCATGCGCTCGCCCGACGCCCGGCAGCTCGTGATCGAGCAGGTCCTCGATCTGGCCGCCGAGGCCGGGGTCGACGACGTCGTGCTGATCTGTGCGTTGGCGCTTCACCGTCGGCTGACCGAAGCCGAGATGCGTCACTGTGTGGGCGACCGGATCTACGACGCCTTCGCACCGCAGGGGTTGCTGCAGCAGCACGATGCCGAGGACGCCGACAACTTGATCCACCTGGGCCTGACCGACCACGGCGAGGACGTGGAGATCAACAAGAGGGCGGCCACGTCGGATCTGCTCGTCTACGTGAACATCAACCTGGTGGCCATGGACGGGGGCCACAAGTCGGTGGCCACGGGGTTGGCCAGTTACCGGAGCCTGCGCCATCACCACAACGCCCGGACCATGCAGCAGAGCCGGTCCTTCATGGACCAGCACCGCTCGGAGCTGCACACCTCGAACTGGCGGATGGGTCGGTTGATCGCCGAGAGCGGCGTGAAGGTGTTCCAGATCGAGACCACGCTGAACACCGACACCTTCCCGCCGCAGATGCGCTTCTTGGAGCGGCGCGAGTGGGAGTGGTCGGGACGCGACCGCGCCGGCTTCCTGGCCACCTCGACGGCACTGAAGCGCACACCCGACCGTCTGGCCCGGCAGATCCTGCACTCGGTGCGCTCTCCCTACCGGATGACGAGCGTGCAGGCGGGAGAGGTCGAGGCCGTCCACGCGCAGACCACCGAGAACGTCTACCGGCAGCAACTGGTGGCCGTGGAGGGCCAGACCGACATCTTGACGCTCGGGCTTCCCTACATCTGCCCCTACAACGTGAACTCGATCATGAACCCCATCCTGGTGGCCTGTCTCGGGCTCGGTTACTTCTTCAATATGTACAAGGGCCGGCCCCTCGTGCGTGAAGGCGGGGTGGTCATCATGAGCCATCCGACACCGTGGGCCTTTCATCCCGGGCACCACCCGAGCTACATCGACTTCTTCGAGCAGGTGCTGTCGGAGACCACCGACCCGGCCGAGGTGGGCAAGTACGAAGAGGCCTATGCCACCGACCCCTGGTACGTCCATCTGTACCGGACAGGCAACGCCTATCACGGGGTGCATCCTTTCTACATGTGGTACTGGTGCGCGCACGCCCTCGAGCATCTGGGGGCCGTCATCATCGTGGGCGGCGACCGCGCCGCCGTGCGCAGGCTCGGCTTCACACCGGCCTCGACTATGGCCGATGCCCTCGAGATGGCCACCGATGTGGTGGGGCGCGATCCGTCTCTCACCCATTTGCACTCGCCGCCGCTGATCATGGCTGACGTGTCGTGATGGCGGTCACACGGGGATGGGGGCCGAGTGAGATGGGGACCGAGATGAGATGGGGACTGAGATGAGCGGTGCCTCGCGTCTGCTTGGTCGGGTGCAGCGGGGCCGGGCCGACGGTTTCCCGTGGTCGGCACCGCACTGGCCCGGCGCCGTCGAGCGGGCCGCGCCGGACAGAAAACTCGGCGTCGACTACGACACCCAGTGGTCCCGACGGTATCCGGCGCGCCTCGTGCGGGCCATGCTGCTCGACAACGTGTCGCGTCCCCTGGCCCATCTCGTCGCCGCGCCCGCCGTGGTCGGGGCGGAGATGCTGGAGCTGGTCGAGACGCCGGTCATCTTCGTGGCCAACCACGCCAGCCACGTCGACACCGGGTTGCTCCTCTCCATCTTGCCCCGGCGTTTCCGGCACCGAGCGGTGGTGGCGGCCGCCGCCGACCACTTCTTCGACCGCCGGTGGAAAGCGCATCTGTGGGCTCTCGGCCTCGGAGCCATCCCCATCGAACGGCACAAGGTGAACCGCCGGTCGGCCGACACCGCCGCCGCTCTGCTCGACGAGGGATGGAACCTGATCATCTTCCCCGAAGGCGGTCGCTCCCCCGACGGCTGGTTCCAGGAGTTCCGCGGCGGCGCCGCCTACTTGGCCCGGCGTACCGGTCGACCCGTCGTCCCCGTCCATATCGACGGCACCAGACAGATACTGGCCAAGGACGGCGGGCCGTTGCGGCGGCACCGGACCCGTATCTCGTTCGGCACGCCGCTCACCGCCGCTGAGGGGGAGGACGCCCGGCGCTTCGGGGTCCGGATCGAGACGACCATCGCCACCATGGCCGACGAGGGCCGCTCCGACTGGTGGACGGCCCGGCGCCGCGCCGCGGCGGGCACGACGCCGTCGCCGCGCGGTCCCGACGCCGCCGCCTGGCGTCGGGCCTGGGCCCTCGGTCCCGGTCCCGGTGACGACCCCGAGGCCGACGAGGGCCGCTGGGCCGTATCGCGCCACTGAGCCGCCGCCCCGATGGCACCGGTTACCGGGTCAGGAACGACGCGTCCGCACCAAGCGCCGCCAGGCGAGAGCGGACCCCCGCGCCGATGCAGCACGAGCCGCCGGCGGCGCTGACAGGCGTTCGCCGTGCAGTGCCTCTTCTTCCCCGTCCTCGAGGGCGCGCAACGCCGTTCCCGTGGCCAGGGTGAGCAGCACATCGGCCAGGGTGGGATTGCGGGCCAGCACCGGACCATGCAGATAGGTGCCGACGATCTTGCCCGCCCATGCCCCGTCGGTGCCCGAGCCGGGTCCGTTGCCGTCGCCCGAGACCACCCGGGCGAACGGGCGCGCCGTCGGACCGAGAGAGGTCACCCCGCCGTGGTTCTCGAAACCGGTGAGCGTTTCCAAGGCGGCCGTGGGCGGCGGCGCCAGCTCCGACGGTGCCGCCAATGGTTCAGCCACCACCTCACCCACCGAGCGCGGACCCGTTCCCTTCACCGTGTCGAGATCGAGCAGACCGACGCCGTCGTAGCGACGGCCGTCGGGACCGGGGAACGAGCGTCCCATGATCTGGTAGCCGGCGCATACGGCGAGGACGGTGGCGCCGCCGGCCACCGCTCTCCCGAGCGCGCCCTGCGCCAGTCGCTGCGCCGCCTGGATCTGCGGTCCGTCCTCGCCGCCGCCGATGCAGTAGATGTCTCCCCCCTCGGGCAGTGCGGTGCCGGACAGAGCCATCACGAGCTCGACCGGGATATCGCGCCAGGCGGCGCGCGCAGCAAGCACCCGGCCGTTGCCGGCGTCGCCGTAGGTGCCGAGAAGATCGGGGTAGATCACCACCACCCGCAGCGCCGAGGAACCGCCGCTCGGGGCCGAGGCCGGCGCCGAGACGACGGGCGGCACACGGCGTGCAGGCACTTCGGCCCCCGCCGGGCGGTCACGGCGAGGTCCCCCGTCAGCGTGGGCCACCAGAAGCCGGCGCATATCCTGAAAAGCGGTGTAGTTGCCGACGTATTCGACCGACGCGGCGCCGGCGGCACCGAGGGCCTCGAGCTGATTCTCGACCGTCCGGTGCGCTATACCGGCGTAGCGGAGCCGGACGGCGAGGTCGCGCCGGCGATCGCCGGTGGCCACCACCTGTCGGCCGGCTAACCGTTCGAAGTCGACATCCCATAACCACGACGGATCGTGACCGTCGGCGATCCGGGCGTTTATGCCGATCACCACGGGGTCGGTCCCCCCGTCGAGCAGATCGAGCAGCTCCGTCCAACCGGCCGGGTTCTTGGCCAGAAGCAGCCGCGCCCGGGTGCCGTCATGATCGACGAGGGAGAAGCGTCCTTCCACGTCGCGCACGGCGGCCATGGCATGAAGGGCATCGGCGACGTCCACCCCGAGGACGCCGGCGGCGATGACGGCGATGGCGGCATTGGCCCGGTTGGCCCGGCTCGGTAGTCGCAGCTCGAGCGGCCACCGCCTCCCGTCGGCCGTCACCAGCTCGTTATCGACCAGACGGGCGTCGGCCTGCGGACGGGAGAAGCCGCACACACAGGACCATCCCGAGCCGTCGTCGGTGAAAGCGACCTGCCCGTCACACGAGGGGCAGCCCACAGCGTCGTTGCGCCACAGCATCCCGGCCGCCACCCAGATCACCTTGCGCGCCGACCCGGCCGCCCACACCACGAGCGGGTCATCGGCGTTGGCCACCACCGTGGTCTCGAGCCCCGACAGTTCCCGGCGCCACCGCTCGGCCACCAACCGCACCTCGCCCACCCGGTCGAGCTGATCGCGCGACAGGTTCAGAAGCGCCACCACCCGGGGCGCCGTGGCCTTGGCCACCGCCCCCAGATAGGCCTCGTCCACTTCGAGCACGGCCGGCGTCCCCGCTGCGGCGGCGGCCAGCGCCACCGCCAGTCCCGGGGGCAGGTTGGCGCCCGCCGCCGAGGTGGCCACCCGCCCGGGGCCACCGAGAGCGGCGGCCAGCAGATGGGTGGTCGTGGTCTTGCCGTTCGTCCCGCTCACGAGCGCCACGGGCCGGTCGGCGGCGAGCACGGACAACAGGTCGGGGGCGATGAGGAGCCCCACCCGGCCACCGATCACCGATCCCCCACCGAAACCCAACCGGCGCGAGGCACCGCTTACAGCCACCGCCGCCCTCCCCGCCCACCGGGCCCGCGACGGTATGCGTCTGGCCGGACTCACCTAGGGCGGTGTCCGGGCGGGTAGGTCCGGGCCAGCTCCTCGTCGCTGGGCCGGCCCGACAACTGCGCGTCGTCGGGTAGCAGCGCCACGATGGCCTGCATCACCGCCGCGCTGTCGGCCACGGCGTCGTCGAGCCCGAGCCGGACGGGGGCGCCGACACGCACACCGATGGCCGGGGGCTTCGTGACGGTGGTGATGTTCGGCACCCGTGCCGAGCGGGGCCAGACCTTCTCGGTCCCCCACAGTCCAATAGGGATGACGGGTGCTCCCGTCATCGCCGCCAGCCGGGCCGTCCCCGTCTTCGCCCGAAGCACCGGATCGAAAAAGGCAGCGCCCCGGGGAATGGTGCCCTGGGGCAGTATCACCACCAGCTCTCCCGCCTCGAGGGCGCGTTGGGCGTCGCGCAGCGGTTGATCCGAGCCGCTGCCGCGGTCCACCGAGATACCTCCGAGGGCGCGCGCCATCTGTCCCACCACCGGCGCGTCGAACAGCTCGCGCTTGGCCAGGAAACGCACCGGCCGTCCGGCGCGGGCGGCCACGATGGCCAGGGCCACGACGTCGAAGTAGCTCCGGTGGTTGGACGCCAACAGCGCCGGTCCGCGCCGGGGGATGTTGTCGAGGCCGGCGATGTCGAAACGGGCGTAGGGGAACGACTCGGGCCGGACGAACGGCCGCAGCATGTGATACGGCTCGAGTCCCGCGACCTTCGGCACCCCCGGCGGCCGGTCCCAGTACTCCACGGGCCAGTGCCGCAACCGGGCCAACACCCGCAGCCTGCGGTCGGGGTTGACGGCGTGGGGATGGCCGACGGCACCGAGCAACGGCGTGTCGAAGATGCTGTCGGAGTAGGCATGGCTCTGGGCCAGATCGACTCCCGCCTGGCCGGCCCAGCGCCGCACCGCCGCCAACTTCCCCGAGGCCCAGGCGAAGTCACCGTCGATCCCGCCGCTGTAGCGACCGTCGCGCCGGGCGTAGCGAGTCCCCACCACGTCGTCGAAGCCCGCCAGTTCGGCGAAGGGGGCCACCAGGTCGACGGGCGAGGTGGTGGCCAGCACCAGCAACCGCCCATCGGCGCGGTGTCCGGCCAGCACGGCCGGGGCGTAGGGCTGGACCAGCGCCGCCAGCTCCGCCGCCGCCCGTTCGCCGGCCCGGCACACGGCGTCCACATCCCAGCCGCTCGTGAACTTCGGCGCGGCGCGCACCATGGCCATGAAGGCGAGGCTCTCGCCCTGGGCTTGATAGAGCTTGTAGAGCAGGCTCTCCCCGGGCAGCGACGGCCGGCCGTCGTACAGACCCTCGGCCCGCATGGCCGCACTCAGCACCAAGCCGCTTGCCCCGAGCAGCAGCGTCCGGTCGAGGTCGACGAAGACGGCGCCCTGGCTGCCCCGGGCCGGGGTCTTGGTGTCGGACGTGCCGGTCTTGGTGTCGGACGTGCCGGTCTTGATATCGGTCTTGGCCTTGACCCTCTTCTCGGCGACGGGGGCACCGACAACGTGTGGCTTGCTGGATTTACGCGCCGTGGCCATGGACCGAGACGTTACCGTCGTCGTCGTCACCGGAGCCGGGTCGAAAAGGCGACGGCGCGGTGGCGAAACCGGATCCGGAGCTGTTCGTTTTGGGGCCGGACGCGGCGAAGGGACCGGATAGGGGGAAAATCCGGTCCCTTCGCACCGACTCGACAGGGATGGCGGGGGGGTGTCCATTCCCTGGGGTCTGGGACCTATTTTGCGCTTTCGCGCACAATCAGTCAAACAGCTATTACAGATTTATGGTATCTCTAATAGAGATGGAGATCAGGCACCTGCGAGCCCTGGTGGCCGTCTCGGAGCACGGCTCGTTCTCGGCCGCCGCCGACGCCCTCGGGACCGTCCAGTCCAATGTCTCGGCCCACGTGGCCCGGCTCGAGAAAGAACTGGGAACACTCCTGGTCGACCGGTCGGCGGGCCGGCTCACGGCCGAGGGCGAGGTCGTCGCCGCCCGGGCCTACCGGATCCTGGGCGAGATCGAGGCCGTCACCGCCGACCTGGGAGCGCTGCGCGAAGAGGTCGGCGGCACCGTCCGGGTGGGCATGATCGGGACCACGGCGCGCTGGATCACCCCGGTGCTGCTGGCCGATCTTTCGGTCAAGCATCCGAAGCTCCACCTGGTGGTGGCGGACGGGACCACCTCGAGCCTCGAACCGCAGCTCGCTGCCGGCCGGTTCGACATGGCCATTCTCACCCTGCCTATCCCGGGACGCGACCTGACCTTCGAGTCACTCTTCGAGGAGGACCTCGTCCTCGTCGTCCCCGTCGACGACGATCCCCTGGTGGGCGTGAACCGCATCGCCCTCACCGACCTGAGCCGCTTCGACCTGCTTCTGCCCGCTCCCGGAACCGCCTTCCGGACCGAGATCGACTCGGCGGTGAAGCCTGCCGGCGTGGAGCTGCGACCGCGGGCCGAGCTCGACGGCGTCCGGCTCCTCGCCTCTCTCACCTTCGAGGGCTATGGCCCGGCCATCCTCCCCGCCACCGCCGTGCCCCCCCATCTCCGGCCCCGGTTCCGCTCGGTGGGCATCGACGACCTTCCCCCCCGCCATGTGGTCCTGGCCCAGCGCACCCGGGGCATGCCCTCGGCCGGGGCCCGGGCCGTGATCCAGACCCTGCGCCACCTCTTGACCGACCCCGGGCGTCTACCCGAAGGTGTGCGGGTGGTGGCCCCCGCCGCCGCCCGGGCCGAGGGATCGCTCCGCGTGGTGGGAATGCCCAACGGCTGAGTGCGTCACCGGGCGCGCGTCGCATTCACCCGGGTCGCGACAGAGTCGCCTGGGTAGAGTCGCCCCGTGCACGCTTCCGTTGTCGCCCCTTGCTCTGTCCCTTCACGCCGTCGACGTCGCTTCGCCATCGGCCTCGGCACGGTCGGTGCCGTCGCCCTCGTCACGTCGGCCTGTTCGTCGACGCACCTGGCCACGATCACGGCGACGGGGCCGCACGACGCCGTCCCGGCCACGCCGACGAGTCACACCGACACCGCTTTCGCCGCCGCCGGTCCGTATAAGGCGGGGGTGGCCTTCGAGACGACGCCGGCCGGCGACACTGTCGTCGTCTACTACCCCGTCGACGCATCGGCCGCCGCCGGCCAGGCCACGTACACGATCAACCTGCTGCGGTGGTTCACCGGTTCGCCCACAGCACCCATTCCCGCCGGCCTCCCCTCGACCCTTCCCACCATGCTGGCCACCAGCGCCTATGAGAACGTGCCCATCAGTGCCAAGGGCCCCTTCCCGGTGGTGCTCTTCAGCCACGGCTACGGCGGCTACCCCGAGCAGTCGAGCTTCCTCACCGACCACCTGGCCACCTGGGGCTTCGTGGTGGTGGCACCGGACCACCGCTCGCGCGACCTGAAAGCCGTGGTGGGCGGCACCACCGGCAAGGGCCAGAACGACGTCACCGACCTCCGCCAGGCGCTCAGCCTCGTGAAAACGATGAACGCCACAGCGGGCAGCCTGCTCGATGGCAAGCTCGATCTCACCCGGGTGGCATCTCTCGGGCACTCGGCCGGCGGCGGTGCCGCCATCACGGTGGCCGACGACAGCGATATCCGGACGTACATCGGCCTGGCTCCGGCGGCGGGAACGCCTCCGCCGCGCAAGCCCGGGCTGATCATGCAGGGCACGACCGACAAGGTGGTGAAGCCGGGCGGGACACTCACCCTCTACGGCACGTTGGCCAACCCGAAACGGTTGGTGTTGATCGACGACGCCGGCCACAACGTCTTCGACGACGGCTGCACCATCGGGGCCGCCCAAGGTGGGTTGGTGGCCTTCATCAAGACCCTGAACCTGCCGTCGGCCTTCGCGTCCATCGCCACCGACGGCTGTTCGGCTCCCGATATCTCGCCGCCGACGGCGTGGCCGCTGATCAACCAGATCGTGACCGCCCAGCTGCGCTACGGCCTCGGCATCGACACCACACCTGTCGGGCTCGACAACGGCGTCGACCACGCCTTCTCCGGCGTCACCGCCTCGGTGAGCACGGCCGACAAGGTCACCAGCCTGAAGGGCTGAACGGTTCTACCGCTGAGCATCACGGTCCGGGGGGCGCGGCTCGCGCCACATGAGCCAGAGGGTGGGGCCGCGCGGGGTGGTGATCTCCCCCGTGACCTCGAAACCGTGGCGGGCGTAGAAGGCGAGATTCCTCTCCTTGGACGACTCGAGATAGGCGGGAAGGCCATCGGCATCGAGCCGGTCGAGGACGATACGCAGCAGGCTCGAGCCGACACCGTGGCCCTGCCGGTCGGGGTCGGTGCCCAAGGTGCCGAGATACCAGTGCTCCTGGCGGGGCCGGGCCCGTTCGTAGGCGGCCAGCAGATGGAGCACGTCGGCTGTCTTTCTCCCCCAGACCGACAGATAGGGCACGACGGGCAGGATGCGGACGAGGTCCATGGCGCCGGGGCGGGGCATGGTCGGGGGGGCCCAAAGCGCGGCGCCGGCGCAGTCGGGCGTCGTCCACACCTCGCCGTGACGGAGATAGGTGTGCCGCAGCTGGATGGCGAAGAACCGAGCCAGTCCCGTTGCTCTCGTACGCGGCCCGCCAAAAAGATAGAGCGAGAGGGGATCGTCGTCGAAGGCGCGCGCCAACAGCGCCGAGAGAACACTCACGTCGTCGGCCGAAGCCCGCAGCGCGGCGCTATTCAATCGACTGTGCCGTCCAATTGACCGTGCCGTTCAATCGACTGTGCCGTTCAATCGACTGTGCCGTTCAATTGACTGTGCTGTTCCGTGCTCGTCAATTGACGGTGCTGGTCAATTGACTCAATTGACCGAGGGATGGGGCGGGTAGGCGGCCAGAAGGGCGAGCTTGCCCCCCTGGCGCTGGAGGACGTCGTGCCACAGCGCCCCGGCATCGGCGGTGAAGACGTCGGCCTCCACGGCGTCGAGGACGATCCAGGCGCCTTCGGCCAGCTCCTCTTCCAGTTGGTCGGGCGACCATCCGGCGTAGCCGGCGAACATCCGGACACCCAAGACGTTCACCGGCTGCTCGCCGGGGACGATGGCCAGGTCCACGGTGCCCACGCCATCCAAGACGATCCTCCACAGCGACTCGTCGATCTCGTCGGCGTCGGTGCGGGCCAGACCGATGACGGCGTCGGGCGAGACGGGGCCGCCGCGGAAGACGACGCCCGGGGGAGAGGCCAGCGCCTGGTCGCTCCAGGGCTCGAGGATCTCGTCGACGGGCAGTCCGGTGGGGCGGTTCAGCACGACGCCGAGCGCGCCCTCGGGTCCGTGGTCGAGCATGAGGATGACGGTCCGGTCGAAATTGGGGTCGCCGAGCTGGGGGGATGCCACGAGCAGCCGACCGGTGAGACCGTCGGCGTCGTCGGCGTTCTCCGCCCTGGACTCCGGCGCGTCTTCCCCCATCCCTTGATCATGCCCGCGGTCAGAGGAGAGGACGGTGACCACCGTCAGGGTGCGACGCGTACCTCGATGCCGAAAGAGCGCGAGCCCAGGTCGACCTTGGTGTTGTCCTCGGCGTAGCGGAGTCCCTGGACGTTGTAGAGAGTCACCGCGCGCTCTCCCACGGGGAACGGACCCCAGTGCCAGGTCCCCTGGTGCAAGACGAAGGAGTCGAGGGGTTCGAGGAAAAAGGCGCGGACGGCGTCGAGTTGGGCGGGGTCCGAGAAATCCAGCTCGGCCGGGGCCACGGCGATGACCGAGGGGACGTCCAGGGTGAGAAGGGCTTGGGTGTGGCTGTCGTGGCGGAACATCTCGTTACACAGAAGCCCGTCGGGGGTGTGATCGATCTCCGCCGGCGTGTGGGAGATGACGTTCAGGTGGACGTCGTTCCACTCGAAGGTCAACCGCTCGGCGCCGTCGGCCGGATCGGTGTCGGTGACGGGGATCCAGCCGAAACGCGCCCAGGCCTCGGCGGTGAGCGGCTCGGCCACGATGCTCCTGGCGATGTCGGCCACGGCTCTCTCTCTCCCTTGATCTACGCTGACGTCGCCGTCAGTCTACGGAGGCTGGTCGGTCGCCGGGTGAGGAGGGCACGAGCATGGACGTCCGCAGTATCGAGGACGTGGAGCCGGTCATCGAGCACAACGGGACGGTCCCCGTCTGGTGGTTGGTGAAGTCCCGCGAGATGAAGGAGATCACCGACGGGGGGTACCTCGAACTGGTGAACGAGTTCGAGGTGGCGGGGGGCGGTTTCGTCGACCCGCACTCGCATCCCACCCACGAGTTCTATTACGTGATGTCGGGCCGGGGGATCATGACCATCGAGGGCGAGGACCAGACCATCTCCCAGGGCGATCTCGTCCACATCCCGCCTGACAAGGTGCACTCGCTCCGGCCGGTGAGCGACCACGCCCCCATCCACTGCTTCTGCTTCGCCGTGGGCGTGAAGGGCGCGGGGCCGATCGACTACACGAATCACTGATGGCAGATGCAGTGGCGCTCGCCACCGGCGTTCTGCCGTCCTCTCTCCGCTGACCCCGACCAGAAACGCTATCGCCGTGGCCCGGATCCTCGTCACCCGAGTCATGCCCGAGGGGGGTCTCGATCCTCTGGTGACAGCGGGCCACGAGATCGTGCAGCGGGCCGGTGACACGCCCTACAACCACGCCGAGCTCGTCGCCGCCGTGGTCGACGTCGATGCCGTGGTCTGCCTGCTCACCGACCGGATCGACAGCGCGGTCCTCGCCTCGGGGGCCGAAGGGCGACTGCGGGTGGTGGCCAATGTCGCCGTCGGCTACGACAACATCGACATCGAGGCGG
Organism: Acidimicrobiaceae bacterium; assembly: GCA_003151475.1. GTDB lineage: Bacteria > Actinomycetota > Acidimicrobiia > Acidimicrobiales > UBA8190 > Palsa-661. The sequence continues at coordinate 24,384 of PLXQ01000017.1, forward strand.
CACAGCATCTCGGCATCGCCGTCTGCAACACCCCCGGGGTCCTCGACGAGACGACGGCGGATCTCGCCTTCCTTCTCATTCTGAGCGCCAGCCGGCTCGGGTCCGAGGCCGAACGCGACGTCCGGTCCGGGGCCTGGAAGGGATGGGGGGTGCGGCAGTACCTGGGGCGCGACGTCCACCATGCGGTGCTCGGCCTCGTCGGCTACGGCCGGATCGGCGCCGCCGTCGCCCGGCGGGCGGCCGGATTCGGGATGAAGGTTCTGCACCACGCCCGCCACGACACCGGCGTCCCCGGCTACACCGCCTCGCTCGATGCCCTACTCGAACAGGCCGACATCGTGAGCCTCCATGTCCCTCTGAACGAGGACAGCCGCCATCTGATCGGCGCCCGCCAACTCGAGCTCATGGGTCCCGACGCTGTGCTCGTGAACACGGCCCGCGGCCCGGTGGTGGACGAGGAGGCGCTGGCCCAAGCACTGCACGCCGGCACCATCTTCGCTGCCGGGCTCGACGTCTACGAACGTGAGCCCGAGATCCACCCTCGGCTGCTTGACGCCCCCCACACTGTTCTCCTGCCCCATATCGGCAGCGCCACCCAGGCCACCCGGGCGCAGATGGCCCAGATGGCGTGCGAGGCAGTGTGCGCCGTACTCGACGGGAATCGGCCCCCCAATCTCGTGACTTCCTGAGCGCAGCCGTCGACGGCGCTTTCAGCCGCCGCATGCGTCGGCGTGCCCAATCGGAGCGCCCAATCGGAGGGCTCAGTCGGTGTGCTGGTGGATCTCCACCGGTGAGGGATCGAGGTCGAGCAACTCGACCGTGGTGGCGCCGGCCTGGAGGTCGCGGAAGAGTCCTTCCTCCTTGTCGGCCCGGGCCCGCCCGGCGGCCAGGACGTCCTCCAGGGCGTCGCCGGGGACGACAGTGACGCCGTCGGCATCGGCTACCACCCAGTCGCCGAAGTGGACCTCGACCCCGCCGACCGTGGCGCGATCCCCGATCGAACCTGGGGCCTGCTTGGCCGCCCCGCGCAGGGCCACGGTGGTGGAGAAGGCGGCGAAGCCGTGGGACTCGAGGGCAGCCACGTCGCGCACTCCCCCGTCGATGATGAGCCCGGCCAGTCTCCGGGCTTCGGCGCCCGTCGTGAGGACTTCGCCCCAGTAACCGAACTCCTCCTCGTCCCCCACGTCAACCACCAGAGCGGAGCCGGCGGGGGCGGTTGTCACCGCCACGTGGATGGCCAGGTTGTCCCCCGGCGTGCAGCGCACCGGATAGGCGGGAGCCGAGATCCGGGCTCCCTTCCAGACAGGCCGGAGGCGCGGCCGCATGGGCCGGCCGCCGCTCTCGCCCAGGGTGGCGGCACCGAGAACCAGAAGGGCGGCGGCCGAGGCGTGACGCGCGGAGTTGGAATAATCGTTCGGGTTCATGGCGCGAGCGTAGAGCGCCGCAGTCGACGAGCCCGGGCCGCCTGGCGCCAGGTCACGGCCACCGCACCGCGGGCTATGGCCTCCTCGCGCAGGCGGTCGGTCACGTCGTAGTGGTCGCGGAGCCGATCATGGCTATGGCCCTGGAACCAGACCCGGCGCATACCGAGGGTCTCGGCGAAGGCATGGAGCTCTTCGGTGGTGTCGGCCGTCAGATGCGACCAGCGCGCCGTGACCGGGCCCACCGTGGCTGGCTGGCGCCAGTCGTCGACATAGACGGTCACCGCCGTGTTCCCTCAGCCCCGGGCGGCGACACCGGCCGACACCTCGGCCATGGCGGCCAGCTGTTCCATGTAGTGCGCCCGCGAGCGGTGGCGGAATCGCAGGCTCAGCGCGGTGGCACCGAGTGCGGCGTAGGAGCGCACGGTGGTGGCCGCGGCGTCGGGGTCTCCAGCCGGATCGAGGGCCGGCTCGGGGGCGAGCACCACATCGAAACGCTCGGCCCGTCCGGCCCGGGCCGCCGCCACCTCCTCATGGCCGAGCATGGCCGCCAACTCGTCGTGGCCGAGCCCGAAAGGGATCCAGCCGTCGCCGAGCTCGAGGGCCCGGCGCAGAGAGCGACGGGTGCGTCCCCCCACCCAGATCGCGAGGTGCCGCTCGAAGCCGCTCGGTTCGACGAAGAATCCCGAGTAGCGGTAGTGACTTCCGCTGTAGCTGGGCCGGCTCTGTCCGAATGAGGCCCGGATGGCCCGCAGGGCGTCGTCCGCCCTATCGCCGCGTCCGTCGAACTGCGCTCCCAGGAGTTCGAACTCGGCCTGGAGCGATCCCACCCCCGCCCCCAGGATGACGCGGCCGCCGCTGGCCATGTCGAGGGTCCCGTAGCGCTTCACGATCTCGAGAGGGTGGTGGTAACCGAGAACGAGGACGTGGGAGAGCAACCCGATGGTGGTGGTCGAGGCGCCCACGAAGCTCAACGTGACGAGGGGATCCCAGTACCGTCCGCCGCGCACCGACGCCACCTCTTCGGGGATGGCGATGTGCTCGGGACACGAGACCCAGCCATAGCCCAGTCGTTCCGCCTCCTGGGCCAGGGCAACCACGTCGGCCATGGTGCCGTCGCGCTCCCAGGCCGGGGCCTCGAAACGGGGATTCAAATTGACGATGGGGGTGACGATGCCGAGTTGCACGGGCCTCCTCGAGGAAACGCTCGTCGAGCGTATGCGACCTTCCCTACGCCAGCAGCACCACGGCGGCGGTCACACCGACGATGATGATGAGGACACGCAACAGAGGTGCGGGGAAGCGACGGCCGAGCACACCGCCGACCTGTCCCCCGACGATCGACCCGACGGCGATCAGGCCGGCTGCCTCCCAGGCGATGTGGGTCACGCTGATGAACACCAGCGCGGATACGCCGTTGGCGCACAGGGCCAGGACGTTCTTGGCCGCATTCAGCCGCTGCAGTTGATCGTCCAGGAAGATCCCGAGAAGCGACATGAGGATCACGCCTTGGGCGGCGCCGAAGTAACCGCCGTAGACACCGGTGACGAAGATGCAGGCGAACAGCGGCACCCCGCCGTGAAGCACTGGCTTCTCGCGCTCGGCCAGTCGACGCGACAGCCGGGGCTGCAGCGCCACCAAGACGCAGGCCACGAGGATGAGCACGGGCACGACATGACGAAAGACGCTCCCGGGCAGCGCCAGCAACAAGATGGCGCCGGTGATGCCACCGGCGATCGACGCCGTGCCGAGGACGAGCAACCGCGGCCGCTGGCCCTCGAGCTCGTGGCGGTAGGCGATGGCCCCGCTCAACGACCCGGGCGCCAGGCCCACCGTGTTGCTCACGTTGGCAACGATGGGGCTGAAGCCAAAGGCAAGCAGAGTGGGGAAAGTGATCAGTGAGCCTGACCCCACGATGGTGTTGATGGTCCCCGCCACGAGCCCGACACCCACAATGGCCAGGGCTTCGAGGACGGACATGGGCAGGGTCTACCGGAGTGGCGCGCAGGGCTCAAGACTGGGCTCGGCCGGGGGCCCGACTTGGGCCCGGCGCAGGCGGTATCCGACCGGCTCGGACTACTATTAATGGGAACCTGGGGCCGGGGGCAGGCCAGGTGTAGGGGGGCTGGCGTGCTGGGTGGACTGCGGCGTGGGACTGTGCCGCGACGGACAAGGTGGGGCCGTGGGCTGTCAGTGGCGACTGTCGGGTTCGTCGCCGCCGGTGCCCTGGTGGTCGTCGGAGCCACCCCGGCCGTGGCTCGTAAGACGTCATCGCCCAGCCACCACCAGCGGGCGTTCACCCAGCCGGCCGAGAATACGACGGTGAACTCCGTCTGCCAGCCCAAACCGAACAAGCCCTGTCCCCACACCAATAACGTGTGGTCGGGCTACGTCTTGAGCCCCGAGTCGGGTCATCAATTCACCACGGTGAGCGCGTCGTGGGTCCAGACGGCGGTGACATGCCCGAAGTCGAACGCGTGGGCGCTGTTCTGGACCGGGATCGACGGATGGAGCCAGATCGGCAATGCCACCGTCGAGCAGGGCGGGAGCTCGGCACAGTGCACGGGCACCGGCCCGCCGGACTACGAAGCGTGGTGGGAGATGTACCCCACCAATGACGTGCAGACTGTGTTTCCCATCTCCGTCCGTGACCACATCAATGCGCAAGTCGTGTTCTCATCGGTCGACGACAGTTACACGGTGACTGTCTCCGATGTCACGAGTGGCCACTCATTCTTCGTCGTCTGTTCCGTGCCCGACAACTCGTACACGATCACCGTCGACGGCGTCACCACCGGACCGACGTCCTTCGCCGCCACCACCTCCAGTGCCGTGCTCTGCCCCGTCAGCAGCCCGTGTATGAACGGCTCGGCCGAGTGGGTGGTCGAGGCACCCGGCGGTAACAACGGATCGCTCTACCCCCTGGCCCATTTCCGTCCGCTCGTATTCAAGTCGGCCTTCGCGGCGGACAACGCCGGAGACAGTGGGCCCATCACCACGAACGGCTGGCTCTTCTCGGCCATCGACCTGGCCACGGTCTCGGGGATCGAGGAAGCGAACGTGATGCCGCTCATGAAACAGGGCACCTCGTTCCGGGTGGTGTGGAGTCGCGGCCAGGGTCAGTAGGCCCCACTGTCTCTTCGCGGTGCCGGTAACCGGCGCTGTCAGCGCGGCGCCGTCCGCCAGCTGCCGCCGGCGTAGTTGTTCAATCCGGCGGCGATGTCTCCGTCTCTGAGGGTGGACATGCCGTGGTCGTATTCGATGGCCAACGCGTCGGTGAGCGACAGGGGCCATTGCTGATACGACGACAGACGGTCGCTGCGCAGTGCCTCCTGCGGGAGAGACGCCATCTGCCGGGCCAGAGCCTGGGCTTCACCGAGCGCCTTCCCGCGGGGTACGAGCCGATTGGCCATGCCCATGCGTAGGGCTTCGTCGCCCGAGACGCCCCGGCCGGTGAGGATGAGATCGAGGGCGTGGCTGTGGCCGAGGAGCCGACTGAGACGCACCGTCCCCCCGTCCATGAGGGGGATCCCCCAGCGCCGGCAGTAGACACCGAAGACGGCGTCGACTGCCGCCACCCGCAGGTCGCACCAGACGGCGAGCTCGAGGCCCCCGGCCACGGCGTGGCCTTCGACGGCGGCGATCACCGGCTTGGACAGAAGCATCCGGGTGGGACCGACCGGGCCGTCACCGTCGGGCTCCACTCGATTCACCCGTTCCCACCCGGGCTCGCGCATGGCCTTCAAGTCGGCACCGGCGCAGAAAGTCTCCCCCGCACCGGCGAGAACGGCCACCGACGCACCCTCATCGGCGTCGAACTGCCGAAAGGCGTCGGCCAGCGCCGCCGCCGTGGGTCGGTCGATGGCATTGGCCACGTCGGGGCGGTCGATGGTGATGGTGGTGACCGGGCCGTCTAACTCGACGTGCACGGTGGGCATGCTCGACATCACGACAAGACCGGAACGTCGACCTCTTCGATCAGCTTGCGGGGGTGCCGTCCGTCGACGTAGCCGATGAACGGCGGATGGATGTTGTAGCCGAGAAGCTCCTGCAGTCGTTCGGGCAGGGCGGCGGCGACGGCAGGCGGGACCACGAGGACGTGGTTCTCGACGGGCCGCAACCAGCCCACCGCGTAGTGCAGCACGACGCCGAGTCGGTTGGCCTCGCTGTTGTTTGCCCCTCCCCCGTGCCAGACACTGCCCGGGTAGATGAGTGCCGTCCCGGCCGGGATCTCGACCGTGGTGGTGGGGGTATCGGGGCCGGGGCGCTCATCGGTCCACCGGTGGCTCCCGGGCACGATCCGGGTGGCGCCGTTGGTGGCGGTGAAGTCCTGCAGCGGCCACATGACGTTGACCACCACCTCGGCGTGCGGACGGGGCAACGGGTAGATGGCGTCATCGGGGTGAAGCGGTTGCGCGCTTTCGCCCGGGCCGATCGAGATTCCGGTCGGCGCGCTCAGCTGGTACTGACCAAGAACCCGGTCGAGCACCCCGAGCACGACATCATGGATGGCCAGGGCGTCGAGCGACCGGGTCTTGCCGAAGAGGCCGTAGACCCGACGGGTGCGGTAGCCCTCGAAGTCGCCCCGCCCGACCGGTGTCTGCTCCACGATGGCTTCAAGTTCGGTCCGGGCCCAGGCCACCTGCTCGGCACTGATGGCGCCGGGGATGGTGGCGTAGCCGTTCTTCGCCAGGGCGGTCACGATGTCCTCGACCATCGCTTGTCCTTCTCGTCGTGGTGCCCGCCGGCTCAGAGCCGCCAGTGGGCTTCCCCGGATTGCCCGTGCGGGGTTACCATGACAGTAACCTTCCAGAAGGGAATGTCAAGGGTGAGCGAACTCAACGCCACGCAAGGTTCTCTTCTCGGGTTTCTCCACGGGGGACCCAAAACGGGATGGGAACTCCTCCAGGAGGTCGAAAGCGGTCTTTCGCGCTTCTGGAATGTCACCTCCAGCCACGTCTACCGGGAGCTGCGCACCCTCGAGGACCGCGGGCTCGTCACGGCCGGCGACCGCGGCATCCGGGCCCGGGTGCCCTTCGCCATCACGGCGTCGGGGCGCCAGGCATTTCGCGCCTGGATCACCGTGGCCCCCGGAGACGAACAGATCCGCTTCCCGCTTCTCGTGACACTGTGGTTCGGCCGGTTCCTCGAACCCGAGGTCCTCGACGGGTTCCTGGCCGAGGCGCGCTCCGAGCACATGCGCCGCCTCGCCCTCTACCGATCGGTACGCCAGTCACCAGAAGATGATCCGCATCGCGACGCCGTCATCGGTTTCGGCATCGCCTACGAAAAGGCGATTGTCGAATGGCTCGGGTCGATGGACCGCAAACAGGACCAGGAACCGGCGGAGACCTGACGCCGGGCCCTCGTGCCGTCGGCCTCAGAAAATCATGGTCCGGCAGGGGGGCGCCGTTAGGTGTGCGTGAGCCGCCCGACGACGCGGGTGGTGAGGTGGGCCTCTTCGGTGCCGGAGAAGGCTGCCCCCGTGCTCTCGAAGAGAAATACTGCCGCCACCCGACCCTTGTGCACGGCGATCAGATCGAAGTACGCATTGATCTGATCGGCGGCGTCGGTGAGGGGAAGCAGTACCCGGTAGCCCAACCGCTGATCGCCGACGGGGGGCACGGGCACGGTTGACGTTCTCGTAGTACCGAGGGTGATCCCGCTCAAGGACGAGTCGCTCGATTGCTTGATTCCGAGAGCAAAAACGGCGGCAAACGCCTTGGCCAGGCACGAAGGAAGCTGGGGATTCTGGAGAACGGCGAAGTCGCTCACGACCTGGGCTCGGCTGACCTCATAGGTGAGTTCGCTCTCGACCACGCCGTGGTCCACATTCGAGAACTCCGGAGCCGACACCTTGGCGCGGTCGTGCTTTATCAGCGGCAAGCTCGTGTTCAGACATGCCACCAGTTCCTTGTCGATTCCTGGCGTCTTCGGCCCGTTCGGCCGGCGAATCGCCGACCAGCCGGCGGGAAGGTCGGTCAGCCTCAGCAACGCTGTCCGACCCAGTGCCTTGTCGCCCGACACATTCTGTGCGGTCCCGGGCGATGTACCGGCGCACGCCGTAACGCACACGACCATGCGACAGTGGCCCAGAACCCCCGCCGTTCTGTTCATGCACACGGCATCGTCGGCGCCGACGAACGAAGATCCGAACGACATTTCTCATGCCTGGGCGCCGGGCATGGTCCAATGACGAGTACGACGCACATAAGGCTCACCGCGAGCGATTGCGCCCCCGTGTACGGGGGAGGATTGGGGGTTCCCTATGGGAACCCGTTTGGCCAGGTCGTCTATTGTCGATGTTTCCGCCCCGTCGAGCTCTTCCGGGGTTTCGACGGATAAGGACCGGGTTTCCTATGCGGAAACGGTGCCGACAGACGCCACTGCTATCCCCTCGACGCGCACAGCTCGGACCTGGATGCGGGTCCTCCCCGCCCTGATCCTGCTGGCCGTGACGCTCGTCTTCGTATTTCAGAATCTCCGGTCAGCGAAGGTGAGCTTCTTCACCGTATCGGGCCGGCTGCCTTTGGCTGTTGCCCTGCTGGCCGCCGCCGCGCTCGGTGCCCTGATTGTGCTGGCCGTGGGATCGCTCCGCATTCTCCAGCTCCGCAAGTTGATCCACCGCCGCACTGACACCCGGCACGGTGACCGGCCGAGACGCGCCGGAGCTTCATGATTTGAGACCGGTGCCGACAACACCCCCGTTCATGAGAGCGGGCCGGCGATGATCCGCGTCGTTTCACCACACCGCAGGGGGGCGGAGTCAGCGCATCTTGCGCGGACCGGACACACGAGAAGGAAGGGACATTCGATTCCCTGATCAGCTTCGGGGCCCTGCTCCTCGTGGCCGTGCTGCTAGCGGCCGGTGCGCTGCTCACATGGGCCATACATATATCGGCAACGAGGTACACAGCCAGCTGGCGGCACAGAAGATCTTTTTCCCGGCGGCCAACAGCCCGGCGGTGGCGGCCCCTGAATTCAGCGCCATGCGCCAGTACGGCGGTCAGCAACTGACTACCGGGGCCCAAGCCGAGGTGTACGCCGACCACTTCATCGCCAACCACTTGAAGGTGATCGGCGGCGGGCAGACCTACGCCCAGCTGTCGACGGCATCCATTGCCGCTCCCACCAACACAGTGTTGGCGGGCAAGGTCGCCACCGTGTTCAAGGGTGAGACGCTTCGGGGTCTGTTGCTCAACGCCTATGCCTTCGGGACCATCGGCATGATCGCCGGGATCGCCGCCATCGCCGCCTTCGTGGGTGCAGCGCTGTTCTTACTGCTGGCTCTTCTCGGTCTCTTCCATGCCCGTCGGACGGATCCGACCGAAGAGATCCTTACCGGACAGGAAACGCGCCAACTGGTGACAGCTGGCGTCTAACCAGATCGGCACACGCTGACCAATGGTCAGCACGGGCGAAACGAAGGGGTCTCGGCTACTCGCCGGGGCCCCTTCGTCGTCGGGCCGGTTCTCGAGACGGGCCGGATGGATTGTCTCGACAGCCGTTATGCACCCCGCCACTTGTGCCGCGTCGTACGCAGTCAACAGGCGATGACCCTCGGTGGCCAGAATCACTTCGTTGCCACGCCCTGGAGCTGGCCGCCGATAGATCGTCACACGATATAAGATGACCGGCGTGGCCAGAACACCGGCGTCTCGAGCCAAGGCGCAAGCGCAGGGGGTACCCACCGAAGCGCTCGGCACCTTCGGTCGCTACGCCGGTCCCGCCACGCTGATCCTCTCCAGCCTGGCCGAGGGCGAGAAGCACGGGTACGCCCTGACCAAGGACATCGAGGAGTTCGCCGGCGTCCGCCTGGCACCGGGCACGCTGTACGAAGCGCTGAGCCGACTCGAAGGCCAGCGCCTGATCGAGGCGCTCGAGAGCCACGACCGGCGACGGCCCTATCGACTGACGTCCGTGGGGGCCGCCGCGCTGAAAGAACATCTCGCCACCCAAAGACGAGTGGCCGATATCGGACTCCGCCGGCTCTCGGGGCACTGGGGCCTGGTGTGACCATCTCGGGTAGCGAGACGGCCCGCCGGGCCGAACGGATGCTCCGCTGGTATCCCCAGAGCTGGCGGGCGCGCTACGGCGAGGAGTTCACCGAGCTTCTCACCGCCGAGCTCTTGGAAAGACCGCGGTCATGGCGCCGACCGGCCAACGTGGCGTGGAGCGGGCTCTTCGCCCGACTGACGAGTGCCGGTCTCACCGGGCACACACTCGAGCCTTCTGATCAGGTCCGGGCCAACCTAGCCTCCCTGGGCTGCGCGCTGGCGGTATTTCTCGCCTTCGGCACGGCCATGTGGTCGCAGTTGACAATCGGCTGGCAGTGGGCGCAGCCGAGCACGATCGGTACCTCGGTCGCCATGATGACGATGTCGGCCGTGCTGCTGCTCTTTGTCATCATCGGGATACTGGCCATCATCCCCGTCGCCTGGAATGTCCTCACCCGCCTGGCGCAGCGCAGGGCGCCGGAGCTCGCCCGTCCGTCTGTTTTGTTCTGTCTCGGCATTGTCATGCTGGTCGTGGGGGCCCGGCACTTCGGGAACGGTTGGCCGGGAACCGGCGGCCATCACTGGACCCACCAGGGTCTAATCCCCGGCGGCGTCGCCGCATTCCTGTGGGCACTGACATTGTCCATCTCGTCGTACTGGGCCCACCCAGGAGCGCTGCTCGGCTTTCCCGGGGCGGAGGTGGCCTGGATGGTCGCCAGCCCCGTGGCCATGATGTGCGTGGTCGTCGGAGCCACGAAGATCGTCCGCCGGCTCGACATGGCGCCCGCCCTTCTTCGTTATGAAGCCTTGCTCGGCGCCGTCGCTTCCTTGGCCATGGCTGCCTTCCTCATCGGCTGCTGCAGTTGGATCGTCGACGGCGGCCCAGGACCGAGGAACCTTTTCCACGCCGGCGTCATCGACATCGCCGGGCTGGCCACGATGACGGCAGCGGTTGCCGTCGCCTTCCGCACGACACTCGGCGGGCGTCGCGTCGGCCCGAAGTTCCATCTTTCGTGATCGGCCTCGCCATGGGGCGGGGATAGGTGGGAGACTCTTCGGTACATTGGATCGGAGGCACCATGGCGGCAGTAACGGTCTTTGTCGATGACGCCGTTCTCGGACACCTTCCCCCCGTGTGCGTGAAAGAGGGAGTACCTACCGCCGACACCCTCAGCTTCACTCAGGACGTCAGTCACAGAACCGGATCGGGACTCGGAGTGGCCTGGCTTCTCGTTCTTGTCGGCCCCATCGGGTGGCTCGGGTTGTTCGTCATCTCCGCTCTGCGCGGGGGTGAGATGCTCAGCGTTACCTTGCCGATGTGCGAGGACGCGTACCTTCGCAGTGAGAAGGCGCAACGAACTCGACGGCGGGCCGGTGCCGTCTTTGTGGGCGCCGTGATCGCCGCCTTCCTCGCACTGCTTCTCAAGACGACCGACGGCCGCCTTCTGGCCCTGGGACTCGCTGTTGTCGCCTGTGGCGCCTTGGTCAAGATGATTGTGGCGTCGATCCAGTCCCACCGGCTGTCGGTCCCCCTCGATCTCGACGCCTCGCGTCGCTGGGTGACCTTGAACAGCGTGCACCCGAACTTCGCCGCCGCCGTCCAGCACAATGAGAGGTCCTCCGTCGGTTCGGCACCCTGATTTCGGGCATCAGGGCTCGACGATGTCGCGGTAGGCCTCGCAGTCGTCGTTGTCACAGACGAAAGTCGTATCGATGACGTGAGCGGGATCCTTCGGCAGCGCGGTGACGCCGCAGTACGGGCAGATGGGGGCTCGTCCAACGTCGGCATCATCCTCTTGGTCGCCGTGCCTCATTGGACCGCACTGTTCTGAACCGGGGGCGGGGCCATGGCCAACACCACCGCAGCCAGGCGCTCGAGTTGCGCCAGGGAGACCTGAAAGAGGTCGGAACTGAACTGGTATTGGAGCCTCTCTTCGACCAGGAGCGAACGACCGGTCCTGCTCGTTCCGCGCGAGCCGCTGGCATCGCACGCCTCGTGACGCGAGATCAAGATCATGGGTCGATGCTTACAGGGATCGCCGTCGAGGACATCGGGGATGGCGAAGCTCACGGACACCGCCTGCGGGTCGGCGCCCTGTGGGTAGAAGCATCCGAGCAGATCGCTCTCACTGACGACGGACGGCGCTGCCACGCGGGTACCCAATGCCCGGTTGACGGTCGCCACCGTGGGGCAGTTTCTACTTTTCGGCAAATGAGAGTCGCGGTGCTCAACCACCACGATCAGAAGACCGATGGTGGCGAGCCCGGAGAACAGTACGAGGGCCGTGCTGTACCAGGGCCACTGCCGTGAACGCCGTAGACGTGGCTCCCTGTCGAGCACACACTCCTCCCTCCGCCCGTGACCGAGAGCAACGTTAGTGACTGCTAGCGGGGTCTTTCGGCCAGGGAAGGCCATGGGCTTGTCTGGTGGCGGAGAAGACTTTCTTTCGTTTCATCAAGGATTCGTTGGGACGCTTCGCTACGACCGGGAGAAGCGATGCTGGGTTGATGGTCTCGAGGACGAGGAGAGACGCTAGGGCTTTGCGCCAGGCGCTTTCTTCGACCTGGGACTCACGGCGTTCTGTGGACGGGCGGTCTTGTAGCTCACCGCCAACACCGATGAGAGTGGGCCCGCTATCACACGTTGTCGTCCCTTGGCGTCGATCCGTTCCACCAGAATGAATCCCTCTTCGTAGCGAGGCATTTCTCGGCTGTCATCGCCATAGCTGTAGGGAGACAAGGTGAAACCCAAGCCGTCGCGCCACGCGACCTTGTGCCAACCGTCGGCTAGGAGGACCTCTCTCACCAGGGTGGGATTGATGGCCACAAGGAGGTCTAGGGAAGAGGTCTCGCCGACGACGAGACGAGCGACCGAAGCTCTGCCTCAGTGACGCAGTAGCTGTTCAACAGGTTCTTGATCATCTGCGGCGATGACGACGCGTCCGACCGGGCCAGCCGGATGGCGGCAGCAATCTGTTTCATCGTGCGACTCAGATCCTGAGCTCTCTCTGTCTGCCCCGCCGATACCCGCACCACCATGGCCTTGCCCCTTGACATCGCACCTTGCCCCTTGACATCTCACATTGCCCGTGGGCATCGGCACCGGCTCGGCCGATCTGAAGCCATGCAGGGCGGACGGCACCACTGAACGTGGTCGATCGGGGGCCAGCGATACCGCCGGCCGACGTGGCGCCTCTAACGGCAGGACAATGTTTCGTCCACTGCCTCTGTTGTCACGTCCGCCGTGACTTTTCGGGTCTTCTCCATCATCACCATCTCTCTGCCCGACGCGACGCGCGACGATCCGTACCACGAACGCTGACACTTCTGTGCGCCGATGCGGGAAGCTCTGGGCTGGACCACTACCATCGCTGCCGTGGACATGCTCTCTCTCTCGGCCCACCTTCCCGAAATTGAGCTCGACCCGGGCGAAACCGTCGTGCAAGAGGGCGGTCCGAGCGGTGCCATCTGGGTCCTCGTCTCGGGCGCCCTCCGGGTTCGCAAGGGTGACGTGACGGTGAACACGATCACCCTGCCCGGGGCACTGGTGGGCGAGATGTCGGTGCTTCTCGGGACCGACCACGGGGCGACGGTCGAGGCCACGGTTCCGAGCCGGCTTCGTCGGGCCGACGACGGCCCTGCTCTACTGACCAGGGACCCTGCCATCACCAAGTTGGTGGCCGTCGGATTGGCCGAACGGCTCAACTACGTCACCACCTACCTGGCCGATTTGAAGCTTCAGTACGGCGACACACCTGGCCTCTCGATGGTGTCTGACGTCCTGAGTGAGTTGGCGCAGCGACAAGGGCCCGCCGCTCGCCCCGGATCCGCTCGCGACCCCGAACCGGAGTACTGACACCGCTGGCGACGGGCTCAGAATACGGTCCGTGCCGGAGCTTCGGCGGCGCTCAGCAGAACCTCCTCGGAACCCATCAGCGAGTCCCAACGCGCCCGGCCCTCGGCCAGGTCGAGAACGATGTGGGCCGGCACCGACCCGATCTGATGGCCGGCATTGAAAACCCATGTGTCGCCGATGTGGTCGGCCCATGAGCCATCGGGCTTGAAGGGCGATTGGTGCACGTGACCGGTCAGCACGATGTCGGGTCGGAGCTCGTCGATCCAGCCGACGAGGTCGGCGTCGCCATAGTTGCGGGTGCCCGTCCAGCAGGTCGGCGAACCGAGCGGTGGCCAGTGGTACACCCAGACCCACCGAGACGGTCGACGGGCGGCGGCGGTGGCAAGCTGCGCAGCCACGGCGCGTCACGGCCCGCCGGGCCGTCCCACCACGGGCAGATGGTGACCAAAGTGTCGTCCAAGAGCAGCGAATCACCGTCGCTGGGGACACCGGCAGAGCGGGCTTCAGCCAGCCACAGCGCCGATTGCTCGCCGCGCTCATCGGGGCCCGTGAGGTCGTGATTGCCCGAGCTGACAGCCACGTGCCCGGCCGCCTGCAGCATGGCGAGGTAGCGCAAGACCACGGCGCTCTGGGCATCAGGCGACACAGCTGAGCTGATGTTGAGACTGTCGCCGGCCACGACCACGAGATCAAAGGCGGGAGCGGCGTTCACGACCCAGTCGAGCTGAGGAAGTGAATAGTGGAGATCGGAAACGAGGAGGATACGCACGGCGGCCCCTGATCGGTGAGACCCGGAGCCTAAACGGAGCTCACGGCGGCGGGAGACCGAGGTCGGCGAGGCCCAGCCCGGTTCGCCCGGGGAGTTCCACGAGAGCGCCACCAGCCGGCGCACCTGTTGTCGGCGTAACCTCCCATCAGCCCAGCCAGAGGAGGTGACGCTCATGTTCGAAATCGTGGTCGTCGGGGCCGACGGTTCCCCGACAGCGGGTGAGGCCTTTCGCACGGCGATGGAGCTGGTGCGGAGCTCGGGAGGAACGCTCCACGTCGTCATGGCCTACAAAGGGTCGGTGACCAGTACCGAGGGACTCCCCGACGAATTCATCGACGGGGTCGGACCAGCCAGTCGCGCCTCGGCTCTCCTCGACGATCTGGCATCCCGGGCGCGCGCCCTCGGGGTCAAGGCCGTCACCCACGCGCTGAAGGATGATCCGACCGACGCCATCATCGGCGTGGCCGAGTCCGAAGGAGCCGATCTCATCGTGGTGGGGAACAAAGGCATGAAGGGGGTACGCCGAATGCTCGGCAGCGTCCCCAACGGGGTTGCTCATCGAGCCCCGTGCTCGACCCTCATCGTCCAGACGACCTCATAGCCCGGTCGGTTGACCGATTCCGTCGATCAGCCCGGAAAAATTGGGGCTCGCCTGCTGCTGCTCTTTCGTAATACTCTGCATACGGCCTGAAGGCGGGGGGATCACGCATGACGCCGACTCGAGGTAACGGCGGTCTGGCGCGCCTTGGTACCCGGCTGACTCTCGTGGCCATGGTCGGGGCCGGGGCCCTGTTGGTGCAGAGCCCCACAGCTCTCGCCGGCCCCTCCCCCTGTGGCACGCACGGCGTGCTGACGACGGCGGGCTCGACGGCAACGTGCACCTACACCACGCAAGGTGAAAACACCTTCACCGTGCCGGCCAACGTGACGAGCGTGAGCATCAAGGCCGTCGGCGCGTCCGGTCTGCCGGGCCTACCGGGCGGGGCTGGTGGCGCCGGCGCCACCGTGGCCTCGACTGTGGCTATCCCGACCAGCCAGAGCACTCTGTACGTTGAGGTCGACACGGGCAGTGGCGTCGGTGGCTTGGCTCCGGCGTCAGGTGGGACCGGAGGTGGCGCTTCCGACGTCCGCACGCAGCCGGCTAGCAGCGGTGGCTTGACGGCGGGATCCAGTGACCCGCGCCTGATCGTCGCTGGTGGTGGTGGCGGCGGTGGCGGGGGTGGCGGGGGTAATAGCTTCTTCGGAACGGGTGGCGTCGGCGGATCGGCGGGCCTTCCCAGCGTCAATGGCGCTGGTGGCGGTTCCTGTGCGCAAGCGCCGGGGGGAACCGGTGGAACCGGCGCCGGTGGCGGCGCGGCCTGCGGCGACGGGAGCGCAGGCACGCCAGGTGCCGGAGGCGTCGGTGGCACCGGCCTGCCGTTCGGTAACGGTGGCGACGGGGGTGGCGGGGGTGGCGGCGGCTACGTCGGTGGTGGCGGGGGTGGGGGTGACCCCACGGGCACCAGCGGTGGTGGTGGCGGTGGCTCGAGCTTCTCCGGCGGAACGGGCACCACGATTGCCACGGACGCCACCGGTGTCCCGCTGATCGCCATCAGCTGGGTCCCCACGTCGACGGCGTCCCCTACCGGCGCCACCGTCTATGTCGCCAACCAGGTAAGTGCGAATGTCCTTCCCGTCGATGAGATCACGAATATCGCCGGCATCCCCACTCCCAGTGGCGGGTCGCCCATCGACATCTCGATTACCGGCGATGGCAGCACCGCCTGGGTGGCCGAGTCCTCCCCCGATGCCATCCACCCCATCAATCTGGCCACCGACACGGCTGGATCACCGATCTCCATCCCGGCAACCTCCCCCCTGGCCACCCTCGTGGTGACGAGCGACGGCACGACGGTGTACGTGGCTGACCAAAGCGGCTCCATCTATGCCGTGGACACGGCCGCGTCTTCCGTCTCTCTGTTCGCCAACGTGGATTACACCGACATCGAACGGATGGTGCTCGCCCCGGACGGCTCCAACCTCTATGTGGTCAGCCGAGATCCGCAGAGCTCCGCCGGTGAGGTGTCTGACATCGCGCTCTCCGTAGGCGGTGAGAATGCCAATACGGTCCCGGTCTCGTTCCCCTCGGACCTGGCCATCAGCCCCGACGGGAGCCTCCTCTACGTCCTGAGCAGCAGTTGGCAGATCGACGTCATCGGCGCCGTGGGGACCGACGAAGGGTTCACTCAAACACGGACCATCTCTTTGCCGTCCACTGGCGTGGGCAATCCCTCGGAGATCGCCGTGTCACCCGACGGGGCGAGCGCCTACGTATCGGTCCCGGCCACAAACGGGCCGTCCGACCCCGGCACGATCGACGTCGTGGATCTCAGCGGCGGCGGTACCGAAGCCGTGGTGGGGGTCGGAATCGACCCCCTGGGCATTGCTGCAACACCCGACGGCGCCTACGTCTATGTCACCAACGAGGTCGACAACACCCTCGACAAGATCGACGTGACAACGGACACCGTGGTGAAGACCATCGCCGTCGGAAACCAACCGGGTGCCCTGGCCATCGGCCCGGCGGCATCGTCGAGCGTGACCGCCTCGTTGTCCGCCGGGTCTCCCACCGTGGCCTCGGTGAACGCTGTGCCCGAGTCGGCACTCCCGGCCGCCGCGGTGGAGGGCGGCGCCTCGCCGGCCGGCTCCGGCAACGCCGCTTCGGCGCCCTTGCGGTCCATTCCCCTACGGTCGATCTCCCTCGGCTCCATCCCCCTGCGGTCGATCCCCCTGCGGTCGATCCCCCTGCGGTCCATCCCGGCCGCCGCCCGGGCCTTGTCGACCACGCTGCTGTCGAACCTGCCCCTTGAGTACCCACCCGGTTGCTCGGGCACCTCGTGTACCGGATGGTCGGGCGTGTTGGCGGGCACGGCGCTGGCCATCAATCCGCTCCAATCCACTTCTCTGGCCGACGTCCTGGCCGACCCGACCGCATCGGCGCGCTTCGCGTCGGTGCCTCTGAGCGGTCTCGATGTCTCGAGCACGGCGCTGGCCTCACTACCGCTGGCGGCGGTCGCCCTGGCCGGGACGCCTCTGCGCTCCATTCCCCTACCCGGGGCGGGCGCCTCCGACAGCGATCGCCTGACGGCGTGGTGCACCCAGCTGGCCAGTATCGGGTTCGACTGCGCAAGCGACTTCGGCATCAATCCCAGCGATCCGTCCACCGCGGAGAACGTCGACCTGCTCGCCCTCAGCCTCGCCGGAGTGCCATTGCGGTCGATCCCCTTGCGGTCCATCGACCTGACATCGATCGATCTGACGTCCTCGCCCCTGGCCTCTTTACCGCTTCGCTCCATCACCCTGAGCAGCACGTCTCTGGGGTCGATCCCGCTGCGGTCGATCCCCTTGCGCTCGATCCCGCTGGGCGCCACCCCGCTACGGTCCATCGGCAACCTGTCGTCGGTCATCGACTGCACCCTGGTCGACTGCTCGACCGCGACGATCAGCGACGCCGTCACCGCCGGCGCCATTTTGTCCACCGCCACTCTGGCGCAACTGGCGACGCTCGACAGCACCGCGCTGGGATCGATTCCCCTCTCGTCGATCGACATGACGTCGAGCCCCCTGCGGTCGATCCCGCTGCGGTCCATCGACCTCACCTCGAGCCCGCTGCGGTCGATCCCGCTGCGGTCGATCCCCTTGCGATCGATCCCTCTGGGCTCCATCCCGCTACGGTCCATCGGCAACCTGTCGTCGGTCATCGACTGCACCTTGGTCGACTGCTCGAGCGCAACACTGGGTGACGCCGAAGCGGCTAACGCCGTGCTTCCCACCGCCACCTTGGCTCAGTTGACCACGCTCGACAGCGTCGCTCTCGGTTCGGTCCCTCTGCGGTCGATCGACCTCACGACCAGTCCCCTGCGGTCGATCCCCCTGCGATCCATCGGCACCCTCTCGTCGGTGGTCGACTGCACCAAGGTGGACTGCTCGGACACGACCACGGCCACCCTCGGTGACGCGGCGGCGGCCAACGCCATCTTGGCCACCGCCTCACTGAACGACCTGGGCGCCTTCCTGGGCACCGCTCTCGGCGACCTCGGCACCTACGGCCTCACCACCCTGGCCGATCTCGGGGCCTTCCTGGGAACGACGGTCGGACAACTCCTGGCCGGCATCAACAGCGCAGTCCCGGGCTTCCCGACTTTGACCCTGAGCGACCTCCTGGCCGGTCTCACGCCTCCGACGTCGTACCCGTGGCAGTCGGTCGACCTCACCACGATCCCGCTAGCCCAGTTCGAGAGCTCAGGGGGAACCGACACCTACACAGCCGCTCTCACCGTCAACGGGTCTTCGCCGACTCCGGTGAAGGTGACACTAACGCTGCCGGCCGGTTTCGCCTACCTCGCCGGTAGCGCCACCCTCGACGGAGGAGCGCTGCCTGATCCGGCGTCGACATCGTCACCTCTCGTGTGGGATCCCACAGTCAGCCCCGGAGCCCACACCCTGTCCGTGCATGTGGCGGCAGGCATCGGCCTCGGACCCGCCACGGCGCGTTTGACGGCACAGATCGGCACCAGCACGGCCGTCACCTCGTCGACCACGGTGACGGTGATCGACGGCCTGGACCCGAACAGCACACCAGCGTCGGCGTCTCCTTTGGCCACGGACAGCCTCAATCTCGGCTACCTCACCTCCGCCGGAGACCAAGACTTCTGGTCGGTTTCGGTGAGCCAGGGCGAGGAACTGGCCTTGTCACTGTCGAACCTTCCTGCCGACTACGACCTCACCCTGTTCGCGCCGAGCGGTCAGCAGCTACAGGGCGCGCCGGTCCAGCAGGCACCGGGCGTCACCGACGCGCCGCCGTCGCTCACCACTGAGCCCCAACCGGTGCCGGGAGGAAACGACGTCCCCACCGCGCCGCCTGCCGGCTACCAGCTCTACGCCCAGTCGAACAACCGGGGGACCGACGACGAGACCATCCAGACAACCCCACTCGACGCCGGCACCTACCTGATCCAAATCACCGGGTACAACGGGGCGTCGAGCCCCCAGCCGTATCTGCTGCGTTCGACGGCGGTGTCGTCGGGGGCGACAACGACGTGCCCCGCCATCACCTACCCGAACCCGTTGCCGGCGGCGGCGGCGGCACCGACAATCGCCGCCGGAACGAACACGTTGTTCCTCGTGGACACGCAGCGACTGCGGGCCGCCTACGGCGACACGGCCGAAAGCCAGGTCATGTCCGCCCTAACGGCTGTGGCCGGCGACAGCGTCGACGGGGTGACGGGAGCGATCCTTCCCGTGGACAGCAGCAGCGCCGTCCAGAGCGCCTACAGCAGGTGGAACGACGGAGCCCATGCCAATCCCTGTTCCGTGGAGGCGGCCAACGGCGTGGTGACGGCCATCTCGGCGCTCGTCGACCAGGTCCGCCTCGCCCATCCGAACATCACCAATCTCGTCATCGTGGGCGCCGACGACCAGATCCCGTTCGCCCGGATCGCCGACGGGGCCACCCAGTCGAACGAACGCGACTACGCGGCGAGCACCTTCCCGGGCGAGAGCAACGTGCTGGCCAACACATTGGCCCAAGGTTTCTACATGAGTGACGACCCCTACAGCGCCACTCAGCCCCTGGCCGTGGGCAGCGCCACTCTCTACACTCCCCAGCTGGCCGTCGGCCGCCTGGTGGAAAACCCCACCCAGATCGTCGGGGCCCTCAACCGCTTTGTCTCGAGCCACGGCGTTCTGGACTCCTCGGCGGCACTTTCCACCGGCTACTCGTTTCTCACCTCGGGCGCCCAGCTGGTGGCGGCCAATCTGTCCAAGGTCAGCGGCCGCAACGTGGCCGACCTCATCAATGGATCTTGGACCCACGCACAGCTCAATCAGGCCCTCACAGCCACACCCGTCCCCGGTCTCGACAGCATCAATGCCCATTTCGACTACTCGCGTGCACTCCCTGCCCTCGGAAACACCACCGGCGATCAGAGCGATCTGTTCACCACCACGGACATCAGGAGCGCGCCCACGAACACCTATGCGGGCCGGTTGCTCTTTTCGATGGGCTGTCACGCCGGTCTGACCGTCGACGATGCCGAAGTGGCATCGAGCGGGATCACCACGCCGGTCGACGACTGGGCCAAGACCTTCGCCGACAGTGGAGCCCTGTGGGTAGCCAACACCGGCTACGGATACGGCGACACCGACACCGTGGCCTATTCCGCCCGTCTCATGGCCGGCTTCGCCAACAACCTCGACGGGTCCGTGAGTGTGGGAGCCGCCCTCACCGACGCCAAGCAGAGCTACGAAGCGGGCGACACCGTGCTGAGCGCCTATGACCTCAAAGCCATGATGGAGTCCACCTTCTACGGGTTGCCCATGTACCACCTGAACAGCACCCCGCCGGCGGCCACCCCACCCCCCGTCCCCCCGGTCATCCAGGGCGACCCGATCACGGGGCTGGCGTCGGCGTCGATCTCGCTGAGCCTGCCCATCGGGGCCGCTGCGGGCGACCTCGGCGTGCAGTCCACCACCGCCGGCCAGTACTACCAGGTGAACGGCTCGAATCCGTACAACGGCCAGACCCAGACAACCGAGTACCGACCGATCGAGCCGCTGGCTACCGTCGACGTGACCGAACCGTCTTCCCCGCCGGGCGCGCTGGCCCAGGTGGCCCACGGCGCACTCATCACTGCGCTCACTTCCACCGACGTCCATCCGATCACACCGGCCGTGGCCCAGCCCGATGTCGACTCGACGGGCAACGGCACACCGCCGGGTCTCGGTATCGACCCCTTCCCGGCCCAGCTCCAGCGGGTGGCGACCTACCAGAGCATCGGCACTGCCGGCGTCACCCAGCACCAACAGTTCGACTTCGTGGCCGGACAGTTCCTGCCCGACCCGAGCAACCCGGGACAGGGCAACCAACGGTTGTTCACCTCCGTGAACGCGTCGGTGCTGTACCAGGATCCGTCCAACACCGACTTCACCCCGGCCACCATCGAAACCACCGAGGCGTTCGTGGAGAGCGGTCGCTCCGACTTCGTCGTCAACGCCTCCGACCCGGGTGCGCCCATCAAACGGGTCCTCGTTCTGTACTCCGACGGGGCGTCTCCGGGTACCTGGACCGCCCTCGATCTCGCCTCGTCCGACGGCCAGCACTGGAGCGGCGCGGGGACGGCCACACCCAGCGGCAAGATCGCCTACTTCGTGCAAGTGGTGGACGCGGCCGGGAACGTGGCCGTGTCCTCCAACAAAGGCGCCTATTTCCCCGCCTTGGCTGTGCCCGGCGCGTCGGGCGGCATCGGAATCGACCTGGGGGGATCACCACAGGTCGGCGACTACTTCACCGGCCCGGTGACAGCCACCGTCAGTGGGCCGTCCGGCCTCAGCTTCACCCTCGACGGCTCCCCGGCCCAACCGGTCCCGCCGGGCGGTCTGATTCCCGTCACCGGCGACGGCGCCCACCAGATCACGGTGACCGACAGCGCAGGTGACACCGAAAGCCAGCTGATCCGTATCGATACCCTGCCGCCGGTGTTGTCCACGTCGGAAAGCCCGCCCCCGGTTGGCACCCGGCCCGGGTACCTGGCCCCGGGGGCGACCGTGAAGGTCGCCGCCACCGATGCGGGTTCGGGCGTCGCCTCGGTCACCTACAGCGAGAACGGGGGGCCCTCGATCCCGTTGGGCGCTTCGTCAGGAACGATCACCGTGGCCACCTCGGCCACCATCGTGATCACGGCGAGGGACCAAGTGGGCAACGTCGGCACCACCACGGTGGTGGCCAATGTCGACAGCGCCGCGCCAACCGCCGCTTGCACGGTCCCATCAGTCGCGTGGACGAACCACGACGTGTCGGTTGTGTGCGCCCTCTCCGACACCCAGTCGGGTCTCGCCAATCCCGAGCAGGCGACCACCACCCTCTCCACCAGCGTGCCGGCGGGGACGGCCACCGCCAGCGCCAGCACGAGCGCCGCCACTGTGTGCGACAAGGTCGGCAACTGCGGCGGGGTCGGGCCCTTCGGACCCTTCGAGGTGGACAAGAGTGCCCCGTCGGTAACGGCCCTCACGTCGATGACGCCCTCAGCGTCAGGCTTCGTCAAAGAGGGGTCGGCGCTCAACGTCTCGGGTAGCGATACCGGGTCGGGAGTGAAGACGATCACCTATCTGGCCACGGGCGCCCAAGCCGGCAGCGGCAACATATTCGCCGCCGGAGCCACCGACCCGCTCTCGGTGGCAACGTCACTGCTCCTCACGGCCCAAGGAACGACCACATTCGTATTCACGGCCACCGACCTCGCCGGCAACGTCTCGTCTACGGCCACCGTAACGGTGAACGTCGACGCCACAGCGCCCACGGTCACGTGCGCAGTCCCGCCCGTCGCCTGGTCGGGCCACGACGTGTCGGTGCCCTGCATCGTCACCGACGCCCTGTCGGGTCTCGCCTCTCCCTCGCAGTCGACAACCACGGTGACGACCACGGTTCCCGCCGGCACAGCGACGGCGGCGGCGTCCACGAACACGGCGACGGTGTGTGACGAGGTCGGCAATTGCGCGACCGTGGGCCCGTTCGGCCCCTTCGAGGTGGACAAGAGTGTGCCGTCGGCGAGCGCCACCACTACCCCGGCGCCGTCGGCGTCAGGATGGGTACCAGGGACGACGATGCTCAATCTCGCAGCCACCGACACCGGCTCCGGCGTGCTGTCGATCACGTACACGCTTACGGGAGCACAGAGCGGGGGGGCCACCATTGCCGGCGCCTCGGGATCGGTGGCACTCACCACGGCCGGCACCACGACCGTGCAAGTACACGCCACCGACAAGGTCGGCAACGTGTCGCCGACCACCACCCTGATCGTGAAGGACGACAAGCTCGGTCCCACCATCACCTGTACCCCGCCGACGTCCGCCACCTGGTCGGCGACCGATATATCGGTGCCATGCACGGCAACCGATAGCCAAGCGGGACTGTCCGCAGCATCTCCCACGCCGCAGTCGCCGTGGGGTTTCAGCTTGTCGACCAGTGTGGCGGTGGGGACAGAAACGGCCACCGCAACCACGGGCACCTTGAAGGTGTGCGACGAGGTGGGTAACTGCACGACGGCCGGTCCGTATGGGCCGTTCAAGGTAGACAAGAAGGCCCCGACCATCACCATCACCGCGCCCGTGGCGGGTTCCACCTACTTCGTGGGCCAGTCGGTGAAGGCGGCGTACACCTGCGGTGACGCCGGTTCGGGCCTGGCCTCTTGTACGGGCACGGTGACCAACGGCGCCGCCATTGCGACGAACACGGTGGGGTCCTACACCTTCACGGTGACAGCCAAGGACAAGGCCGGCAACACGGGGACGCAGACGGTGTCCTACACCGTGGCCAACAGGCTGTGCGCCGTGATCAGCCCGGCCCCGCAGTCTTCCTCGGCTGTGCTCTTCACCGTGCGGCTGTGCGACAGCCAGGGCCACAACCTGACCACCAACAAGACCGTCCTGACCGCAGCGCGGGTCGATGCCTCGGGAGCGCCGGTGTCGGTGATTCCGGATCCGAAAAACACCTTCTTCTTCGTTCCCGTCGTAAACACCGACATCTACATCCTGCAGGACTCGAAGCTGGCTTCGGGCAGCCATATTCTCTACGTCACCGTGGCGGGCGACCCCGCCCTGCACCCGATCTCATTCACCGTGTCTCACTAGTGCGGGACTTCGGCTGACGGGACGACCGACGTGGCAGCACCGACCCGGCTGACGCCCATGTCCGAGCGCGCAGCCGATCAATCCGAGCGGCTTCGGCCCTATGTGCCGAGACTGTCCATCGACTGGCTGCGCTCGCAAGCCGACGAGGAGCTCCAGAACATCGAAGCCACCGTGGCCTTCGTTGACGTCTCCGGCTTCACGGCCCTGACCGAACGGCTGGCGGCGCGGGGCAAGATCGGTGCCGAGGAAGTCAGTGACCTCATCGGTGGTTGCTTCGCCGAGCTGCTCGACATCGGGTACGAGTACGGAGCTGAGCTTCTCAAGTGGGGCGGCGATGCCGCGCTGGTGATGTTCCGCGAACCGGACTCGGTGGCCCGGGCTTGTCGCGCCGCCTGGTTGATGACACGGGCCATGGAGCGCGTCGGCAGGGTCCGAACTTCCATGGGCCCCGTCACCTTGGGTATCTCCGTCGGGGTCCACCGGGGCTGTTTCAACCTCTACCTCGTGGGGGAGCACCACCGCGAGCTCGTGATAACGGGACCGGCGGCGTCGGAGACAGCTCGGATGGAGGCCATCGCCGAGTCGGGCGAAGTCGTGGTGAGTCCCCACACGGCGGCGTCGGTGCCCACCGAGGACCTGGGTCCGGCCAAGGGGGCGGGCATCCTCCTGGTCGCGGCGCCGGAGGCGGCCGTAGCGCCGGCCCGGACCGCTCCCGATGTCGGGGGAGTCGACGTCGCCCTGTTGCTACCGCCCCCCACCCGGGCCCATCTTCTCGGCGGCGGCGAACAGGCCGAGCATCGCCACGCAGCGGTGGCCTTCGTCGAGTTCTCGGGCGTCGATGCTCTGAGCGAAACGGAGGGGCCCGAAGCGGTCACCCCGTTTCTCCGCGCCATCGTGCACCGGGCCCAGGTGGTCGCCGCCGACACCGGGGTGACATTTCACGGCACCGACATCGGCCCTGATGGCGGCAAGATCCTGCTTCTCGGCGGGGTGCCGGTCGTGCGGGGCAACGACGAGGAGCGGGTCCTGCGCGCCGCGCACGCCGTGGTGGCCGGGGGCGGGGGGAAGTTACGAGTCCGAGCCGGTGTCAACGCCGGCCGGGTCTTCATGCACGAGACCGGGCCCCCGCACCGGCGGATCCACTCGTTCTCGGGAGACGCCGTCAATCTGGCTGCCCGGGTGATGGGAAGGGCAGAACCCGGTCAGGTCCTCGCTACTGCCGCTGTCCTCGACCGGACCAAGGTGATCCTCGCAGCCGAACCGCTCCCGCCATTCACGGTGAAGGGAAAGAGGGAGCCGGTCCAGGCCTTCGCCGTGGACCATGTGGGCGGCACCCGGTCATTTGCCGAAGCAGACCGGTTGCCGTTCGTCGGTCGGAAAAAGGAGCTTGTCTCCTTGCTCGATGCCGCTGCCGCCGCCGCCTCGGGATCCGGTGGCGTCGTCGACATCTTGGCTGGTGCGGGCATGGGGAAGTCGCGTCTGGTATCCGAGGCTTCGGCTCGCTGGACGCTGCGGACCCTGCGTCTTGCCTGTGAGGAATATGGGCGGTCCACGCCGTACCTTCCTTTCCGCTGGTTGTTACGGGCCGTGATCGGCCTTGACGAGGAGACCCCCTCCGACGTCGTGAAGAGCCGACTGCGTTCGGCGGTGTCCGACGCGGTCCCGACGCTCGTGCCCTGGCTCCCGCTCCTCGGTGACGTGCTCGACGTGTCTCTCCCCGCCACCGCCGAAGTGGAAGCCCTCGAACCACGATTCCTGCGTCGCAAACTGGAGGAGTCGGTCATCGCCCTGTTATCGGCGTTGCTGCCGGAACCGACCGCCATCGTCTTCGAAGATGCCCACGAGATGGACGACGCTTCCGCTGACCTCGTCCGCCGCCTCTCTCGCCTGGTCATCGATCGGCCGTGGATGGTGGTGCTGTCCCGGCGTTCAGACGGCAATCTTCGGACGCTGTCGGAGCTCGCCGGGGTCACGACCCTCACCCTCGAGCCCCTGGACCCCGCATCCGCTTCCAAGCTCCTGGCCGGCGCCGCTGCTGATGTGGCACTGGCCGGACGCGACCGGGCCCTCATCATCGACCGGTCGGCCGGCAATCCCCTCTTCTTGCGGGAACTGGCGGGGGCCCTGCGCCATGGTGAATCGATCGACGATATGCCCACCGCCTTGGAGCAGTTGCTGGCCTCTCAGGTCGACCGCCTGGTGCCCGCTGACCGCCGGGTCCTGCGCTCGGCCGCCGTCCTCGGAGTGCGATTTGACCGGGCCATGCTGGGAGAGCTCCTGGACAACCCCGACTACGCAAGCAACGACCTGTGGCGCCGGCTCGACCCGTATGTGAACGGCGAAGGTGATGGGCAGATGCGGTTCGCCAATGCCTTGGCCCGCGACGCCGCTTATGAGGGTCTGTCTTTCAAACGTCGACGTGATCTGCACGGCCGGGCCTTGGAGGGCATCGAGCGGAGGACCTCCACTCCCGACGACCAAGCCGATCTGCTGTCGCTCCACGCGCTGCACGCCGAACGATTCGACGCGGCATGGCGCTACGCACGGGTGGCCGGGGACAGGGCGGCCGGGCTCTATGCCAACGCCGACGCGGCCACCCTGTACCGGCGCGCCCTCGACGCGGCACGCAGGCTGCGCCCCGCCGAGCGCCCCGACGTGGCTGCGGTGGCCGAGGCGCTGGGCGACGTCGCCGAGCTCGCCGGCGATTTCGAATCCGCTCGGGACGCTTACAGCCAGGCCCGCCGACTGCGCCACGATGACGAGGACCGAGCCCGCCTTCTTCGAAAGTCGGGCGTCATCCACGAACGATTCGGCCGGTACCGCGAGGCCCTGCGCTGCTACGCCCGAGGTCGGTCCCTGCTGGTCGCCGGGGGCCGGTCAGCGACAGCGGAGGCGGCCGAACTGGCTATCGCCTACGCCGGGGTCCGCTTCCGCCAAGGTCGATACCGTGATTGCATCTCCTGGGCCCAGACGGCGGCGGCCGAGGCGGACGGGGCCGCCCATCGATCGGGGTTGGCCCATGCCCTCTATCTCGAGGACATGGCCCTCTTCGACCTATCCCAGCCGTCGGGCGAACAAGGGCGCCGAGCCCTTGTCATCTTCGAAGAGCTCGGCGATCTCGTCGGTCAGGGCAATGTCCTGAACAACATGGGTATCGACGCCTACTACCAGGGACGATGGGACACCGCCCTCGAGCACTACGAGAAGTCACGGGCCGTACGCCAGAAGGCGGGCGACGTCGTCGGGGTGGCCACGCAGGAGAACAACATCGGCGAGATCCTTTCCGATCAGGGCAAGGGCTCCGACGCAGACCTGCTCTTTCAATCCGCTCGTGAGGAATGGAGGGCGGCCGACTACCGAGTCGGAGTGGCGTTGGCGACCTCGAACCTCGGGCGTCTGGCGGTGCGATCGGGTGATTTCGCATCGGGCACCGGACACCTTCGCGATGCCCTCGACCGCTTCGAGGCGATCGGTTCCACCGTCTACGTGGCCGAGACCCAAGCCCGTCTGGCCGAGGCCCTGGTTCTGGCCGGAACGACCGAGGAAGCGGACAGGGCGGTTGCCCTGCTTCTCGAGAACATCTCGGCTCTCGACGGTGCCGACCTCCTCACCTCGGCCGCCCTGCGCCTGAAGGGGGTGGTCCGCGCCCAGGCCGGAGAGTCGCACGAGGCCCTCCTTCTCCTGGCCGACAGCGCCGAGCGGGCCCGGGCCCTCTCGGGCGATTTCGAGCTGGCTCTGTCTCTGGCCGCCCGGGCCGTGGTGGGAACGGGCGGGGCCGGCCTTGACGATGCCGAATCAGCCCTGGACGCCGCGGCGGCGTTGACCTTGTTCACGGCTCTGGGCGTGGTCGACATCCCCGTGACTTCGGCCCACGACCGCTGGCCTGCTGCCGGGGAAGCTCTCCTGCATTCCGCCAGTCGACAAAAAGGCCGGGAGGGCTCGAGCGGCCCGGGCTGACCCGGTGCCGAGGAAATGGACGATCCGACAGCGCGCTTGTACCGTTCGAAGATGCCCGTCATTTCCCGGCGGGTTTGGGCCCAGGATATCCGCGGGTCATAGGAGGCGACCATGACAGTCACCGGTTTGTTCAGAAACGCCCAGGACACCGTGAAGGTTCCCGCTGGGGACGTCGTCTTCCAAGAAGGTGATGCCGGAAGCGAGATGTATGGAATCGTCGAGGGCGAGATCGAACTCCGGACCTCGAACAGGCTCGTGGCCACACTCCGAGCCGATGACACTTTCGGTGAGATGGCACTCGTCGACTCCTCTCCCCGGATGGCGACGGCGGTGGCGACGGCCGACACGGTCCTGGCCCTGATCGATCGGCGCCGTTTCTTGTTCCTGGTGCACGAGACGCCCATGTTCGCCCTGCAGGTGATGTCGGAGATGGCAAACCGGTTTCGCGTCCAGGGTTGAGCAGCCTCCGCCGAACGACGACCATTGCCAGAGTCCGGCTCCCTGTTTCACGCCGGCAGTGGATCGGGCACCGGCATGGGTTGCGGTCGCGGGGGCACGCCCGGATCCGGCACCAGCGGAGGTGGCTCAGGGTCGATTGGCTCCGGGTCCACCGGCGGTATGGAGTCACCGGTGATTGAATTCTTTGTCCTGATGAGCGCCATAGACATCCTCCTCCTCTGGAGTGGGCCGGGAATCATTCTCTTATCGACCGCCAAGGTGGCCGTCACCGAGCCCGGCAGGGCGCTCCCGGGTGCGCCGGGCAAGCTCTGAGTCCATGCGTGGAAGCGATTCACGTCCGTAGCGCGGGAAGCAATTCCTTCTCGCACCAGGCCAAGAAGGAGTCCTGGTGTTGGCCTCCGATCTGCACCAGGGCCACGTCGGTGAAGCCGGCAGCGGAATAGGCCCCAATCGCCTTGACGAACTCGTCCACGTCTGAGCCGCAGGGAATCGACCGGGCCACGTCCTCGGGACGCACGTACTTCGACGCCCCCGCGAAGGCAGCCGGTCCCGGTAGCTCAGCGTTGACTTTCCACCCTCCTCCGAACCACCTGAACAGCGCATGCGCCCTCTCGACAGCGGTGTCGCGGTCGGTGTCGTAGCAGACCGGAACCTGACCCACCCGGGGTTTCCCACGTCCGCCGGCGTTGTCGAACATCTCCCCTAGGCCGGGATCGGGTTCGACGGCGATCATGACGTCGGCGTAGGCACCAGCCAGCGCGCACGACTGCGCTCCGGAGACGGCGAGTCCAATGGGAACCCGTGCATCGGGAAGGTCCCACAATTTGGCCGAATCCACCTGGAAATGCTTCCCCTGGTAGTTGACATAGCCCCCGTCGAACAGAGCACCGATGATCTCCACCGCTTCGGCCAACATGGCGTGCCGCGTGTTCACCGGCGGCCATCCGCCGCCCGTCACATGCTCGTTGAGGTTCTCACCCGCCCCCAAGCCCAGGGTGAAGCGTCCGTCGCAGAGCAGTGCCACCGTGGCTGCCTTCTGGGCCACCACAGCCGGGTGGTAACGCTTGATGGGACAGGTGACATAGGTCATCAAGCCGATGGAGTCGGTGACCTGGGCAGCGGCGCCGAGCACGGCCCACGCATACGGGGAATGGCCCATGCTGTCCAGCCAGGGGAAATAGTGATCCGAGATGACGGCGAACTCGAATCCGATCTCCTCGGCCGACCGTACGTTGGCCACCAGGTCCTTCGGACCCGACTGCTCGCACATAAGGGTGTAGCCGAATTTCGTCATGTCTCCTCCTTTACCGGAGTGGGGCTCCAGGAAACCCCAGGGAGAGAACTCGCCTGATGCACAGAGAGTCCCTTTGGTCACGATGACCGATCTTTCTCCCCGTGTCGATCCTTTTGCGGGTCACGACCTTCGCCTCGGCTGCCTGCCCGGGGCGGCTGGGCCCCTTCATGAGTCGGCAGGGCACTTTCCCTTTCTCGGGGGGACGCCGGCTCTTCGGAGAGCTTGACCGGGTCGGCACCATTCTGGGATACGAGCTTCCCGCTTGACCCTTCCGCGACGTCATCTGATCCAATGGTCGCGTGTACGGGATCGGAACGGTCGCTGGCATGGCCCAAGTCTCGGTGCGGACGCTCCGCTACTACGACGAGCTCGGTCTCCTTCGTCCGCGGTGGACCGACCCCGAGACCGGTCATCGTTGGTACGCCCCGGACCAGCTCCACCGCCTGCACCGGATCCTGGCTCTCCGTGATCTCGGGGTTGCCCTCGCCGACATCGGTCGGCTCCTCGATGAAGCGGTGAGCGGCGAGGAGCTGAGGGGCATTCTCCTTCTGCGTCGAGCCGAGGCCAGTGAACGGGTGGCCCTCGAGGCCGAACGGCTGATCCGCGTCGAGGCTCGGCTCCAACTACTCACGGAGAAAGACGGGCCCGACTACGACGTCTTCGTCAAGGGGGTCCAGGGATCTGGGCGGCCGTCCTTTCCGAGCGGGTGGCGGACGTCACTGAGATCGCCGATGCCCATGGGCGTCTGTGGCCCCGCATTCATGCAGCCATGGACGTGTGCGGGATCGAGCGAGCCGGGCCGTCGGTCGCCGTCGAGACCCCAACCGCCGATCCGGCGTGGCCGATCCAGCTGACAGCCGCTGTTCCGATTCCCGAGGGAACCGTCATCGATGGCAACGGCATCACCACTGCTGTGATCCCGGAGCTGGGGCGCGCGGCGGCGACGGTCATCACGGGTGATCCCGAATTCGAAGGTCCCGACTTCGATGGTGGGTGGAACGCCCTCCGCCGCTGGGCAAAGACAACAGCGGAAATGGGGACAGGCGAGTTCCGAGAGCTCTACTTGGACTGTGACGGGCCCCGGACGAGCTGGGTCGTCGAAGTACAGATGGTCCTGTCATAACGAGCCGGACACCGGCCGGGCTTATCCGGCGCCGCAAGTGTTCCCTTGGCGCCTCAGTTACTCACTCAGCTCGGGGCTAGCCCACCGCCGTCCGGTCATGGTGTGTCCAAGCATTCGGCCATATCAACGACCGAACAACGACCGAGCCACAGTCGGGTTCTCGGGAGATCTTCATGATCCGGTCATGATTGGTTGGGCATCATGTCGTCAAAGGCGGTGAATGACGATTACTCGGTACGACCCAGGATGTTGCCACGCCCCGTATGAGGTGCAACGCGCCCATCGCCCTGGCCTCCGCCACCAGCCGGCTCCGGCGATAGGACAACTGATCCAACGATTGAGCGGACCCACGCACGACCGTTCCTATGCGTGCTGCCCCGTCTCCCGATCCTGGGGTTCGAAACTCACAGGATCCTCACAGGCTACGTACATGGATCACTCAACCTCGCCTGGCAAGGTGACCCGGTGACGCCGGCTATGAAGATAACTCCTGCTCCTCGTAGCGTCACGACAGGCGACGCCCAGGTGCCCCGATCGGGCCACGCGCCTTTGCCGTGGGTCGCCGACGCCTTCGCCGCACTCGCCGGCCTTGGCCTCGCCGTGACACTGGCCCTCGTCATCACCGGTGAGACACGCGGCTCGCTGGCGGCGCCCGGTGGTTGGCTTATCGCCGGCGGCCGGTTTGCCGGATTGACGGGTGCCTACCTCATGTTGGTCTTGGTTGTCCTCATCGCCCGCCTGCCCTGGCTCGAGCGGGCCGTGGGCCAGGATCGGCTCGTCCTTTGGCACCGCCGGATCGGACCGTGGGTTCTTATCCTCATCACCGCCCACGTCGTGCTCATTACCCTCGGGTATTCCAAGCTTGCCAAGGTGGGGCCACTCCACCAGTTGTGGGTCTTTCTCAGTTCTTATCCCGACCTGCTGGCCGCCGCAGCCGGCTTCTGTCTCGTCATCATGGCCGGGGTCACGTCGATCAGGATTGCCCGTCGACGCATCAAGTACGAGACGTGGTGGGTGGTTCACCTCTATATGTATCTTGCCCTCTCGCTCGCATTCGCCCACCAGATCGTCACCGGCGGTTCGTTCATCGGCCATCCCCTGACCCGGGCCATCTGGATAACGATGTGGACAGCGACGGCGGGAATGGTCATCGTATTCCGGATTCTCCAGCCGATCGGTCGGAGCCTTCGACACCAACTCAAGGTCTCCTTCGTCCGGGAAGAGGCACCGGGGGTATTCTCGGTCGTCTGCTCCGGGCGACGTCTCGATCGGCTGGCGGTATCGGGGGGCCAGTTCTTCCAGTGGCGATTCTTCACCAAGGAGCTGTGGTGGCACGCACACCCGTACTCGATCTCGGCGCTCCCGAGTCCTCCGTATATCCGACTGACAGTCAAGGGTTTGGGCGATCAGAGTCGCGCCGTCTCCCAGCTCAAGCCGGGAACTCGCGTGGGCATCGAGGGACCCTACGGCGCGTTTACGCATCACGCCCGTTCTTCTGACCGAGTCGTATTGATAGGCGCCGGAGTCGGATTGACCCCACTGCGCGCTCTTCTCGAGGACCTACCGCCGTGGGTGGCGGTCTCGGTCATTGTTCGAGCGTCCACGGCGAAGGAGATCGTCCACCGCGACGAGGTCGTTGACCTCGTCGAGCAGCGAGGTGGTCGGTTCCACGAGATTATCGGCTCGCGCGAAAAGGTCCGCTTCGATTCCCGTGTGCTCCAACGACTCGAACCCGACATCGCGAGCAGCGACGTATACGTCTGTGGTCCGGAAGGGTTTAGCAAGAGGGTCATGGTGGCGGCGCAAAAGCTCGGAGTACATCGTGACAACATCCATCACGAAGCGTTTACGTTCTAGGTCCTGAGGAATCGAACCCGGTGTCCATTAAATCTGAAGAATCTCGATGAGACGTACGCCCATCGTGATGGCGGCCACGGCGGCAGGGCTCGCTGGCGTTCTCACTTTCCATACAAAGTCTGCCCCCGTCTCCCTCGGCGCCATTCCCGGGGCATCTGCCACCACGCGCCCTCCGACCACGACCAACGCCGGTGGATCTCCGCCGAATCAAGGCTCCTCCAGCGGGAGTTCTCCCCCCCAGGCGACCACACCGACGACGGTTCCCCCGACCACTCCGTCGACATCTCCGGCAACGACACGAAGTGCCACCGGCCCACAGGTTAACTACAGCTACGGCGTCCTTTCGGTCAAGGTCACGGCGAAGGGCAAGCAGATCACCAACATCAACATCGCCTCACTCGACGACGGTGGGAACTTTCGGTCTCAGTCCATCGATCAGCAGTCGATTCCCCTTCTCGAACAACAGGCGCTACAGGCACAGAGTGCAAATATCCAAGGCGTGTCGGGTGCGAGCTACACGAGCGCCGGGTTCACGCAGTCACTCCAAGCGGCGCTGTCCAAGCTCGGCTTCTGATGACATCCATCCTCTCCACCGTCGGTGAATTGCCCGACGAAGCCCACGCGATCCATCACCTCGAGCCCGTGATGGGCACCGTAGTGACCATCGACGTCTACGCCAGAGAAGGCATGAGACCCCCCGAGATCACTCTCGGTCTGGCCCGGGCGCGTGCCACGCTCCGGCGCGCCGACGCCGTTTTCAGCACCTGGAAGGTGGACAGCCCGATGAGTCGTCTGCGCCGGGGGGAGATCACCTGTGAGGAAGCCCCGGCCGAGGTGGCCTTAGTCCTCGGGCAGTGTGCGATCGCACGCGAGATGTCTCGCGGGTGGTTCGACCCTTGGGCGATGCCTGGGGGTCTCGACCCGACGGGATACGTGAAGGGATGGGCCGCCCAGCGTGCCCTCACCGCCCTTGCCTCAAGCGGGATGACCGGTGCGATGGTCAACGCTGCCGGAGACATCGCCAGTTTCGGGGGTCCCGAGCCCGCCACGCAGTTCAGGATCGGCATCGTCGACCCCTTTGCACGGGGCCAACTGGCCTGTGTCGTCGAGCTCGCCGGAGCGCTGGCGACATCGGGCAATTACGAGCGCGGCAATCATCTGATCGATCCCCGGACGGGTCGGCCGGCGACTTGCGTCGCCTCAGCCAGCGTCAGTGGCCCCGACCTCGGTCTCGCCGACGCCCTCGCCACAGCTGTGGCCGTCGCAGGGGAGGCCGCCCTGGACACGATCTCCGCTCTCGATGACTACGAGGCGCTCATTATCACTCTCGATGGCAACTGGAGATGGACGGAAGGTTTTCCGTTTGCGTCTCCAGATGCGTCGTCATAACCCTCAGACTGATTCGCTTGACTCGACGGCGATCAAGCCAGTAAGGGTGCGAAGCAATTTGTCACCTTGCAGGTAGCTGCTTCGATCTAAAGGGTACCGAGGATGATCTCGAAGTTGGGTGGCCGAAGAGACAAACGCAGGTCCTCGCGATCAACAGTTCCTCGCCTCGCGTGGCCGCTGGGTGGGCTCGCCGTAGCCTCCGTTGTCGCCATAGTCGTTGCCGTCTCGGTGGGGACCAGTGGCTTGGGGATTCGGGCAAGGCAATCGGATGATGTGCATCGGAACCACCTTTCCCGCACGACAAC
Organism: Acidimicrobiaceae bacterium; assembly: GCA_003151475.1. Classification (GTDB taxonomy): domain Bacteria; phylum Actinomycetota; class Acidimicrobiia; order Acidimicrobiales; family UBA8190; genus Palsa-661. The sequence continues at coordinate 58,477 of PLXQ01000017.1, forward strand.
GACAGCGACAGCGACAACCACGCAACCGGTACCGCAACCCCCATATGCCATAGAGAGCGAGACAATCACTCTCGACGACCCGACCCGTGATACGCCTGCCCGGGGGGACGTTCCTGGAGCATCGGGACGGGTGTTGGTCACCGACATCCGCCGCCCGATAGGCCCGAGAGGTCCGCTACCTCTGGTTGTCTTCGCCCACGGATGGAACAGCAACCCCACGGCTGACGAAACCCTCCTCGACTCTTGGGCCGCCGCCGGCTATCTGGTGGCGGCCCCCGTGTTTCCTGATTCGACCGACACCCTTCCCGGCACGCCTGTGAGCAATTACCCCGAACAGGCGCTCGATCTATCGTTCATCATCACTTCGATGCTCGGAGGTCGGGCCGGACCGGTCGACCCGAACCGCATCGCCGTGGCCGGCCATTCCGACGGCGGCACCGACATTGCTCTCCTGGCCCTCAACCCTTCGTACGCCGATCACCGCATAAGGGCTTACCTCTCGCTATCGGGAGAGATCCCAGCGGGAGTACCTGGGCCGTGGGGTGTGGCGACTCCCGGTTCTCTGCTGGTAGCGGTCGGCACCGATGACCAGTACGGCCTGCTGGTGAGATCGACACAGGTGTTTGACACGGCGAATACGACCGCCAAAGTTCTGCTTCGTGTAACAGGCGGTGACCACCTGGAGATGTACGTCGGCTCTTCACCGGAAGCCATGGCATTGCGAGCCGACACCGTGCTCTTTCTGAACGATGCTCTTCGCCCTGCAGGCGCGACCTCCGCCAAGCTCCTTTCAGCCCTGGAACAATCCGGCCAGCCGTCGATTGTCGTGTCAAACAACTAGGCAGGCACCCCACGGATATTGTTGGCACCTTCAGTCGAGACTCGACAGCGCCAACTCGTCCTTCGGAGCGGGTTCGGTTTCCCACATTTCAGAGAAGAAAAGCCGCGCCCAGCGGGGAGCCCGGCAACGGGGGACAACGGCTCTGTGTGCCCGGCTTAGCCGTTCGTCTTCAGCGTTTTCTCCCGGTCGAATTTGGTTGGTGGACCTTGAGTCACACAATCAGCTCGACGATCGTCGCTACGGGACGGTGCGAGTGCGGGCCTGGCACAACTGGCACCCGAAACTCCATCGCCGGGGACGATGGCCGGGGACGAGATCCCGATCGTGCGCGGCAGTGTGATCCGCGTCGACGTCGAACATCTCCCGAACCCGACCGGGCGCACCAAGAAGACGGTGTGGCTGTGGTGGTCAGGGCCTCGTGCGCCCGATCTCAAGCTGTGTTTCCGTGCCTACTTGCGGCGCTTCGACATCGCGCATGCCTACCGCTTCGTGAAGAACACCCTCGGGTGGACGACACCGTCGCTGCAGATGCCCGAGCAAGCCGACCGCTGGACCTGGATCGTGATCGGCGCCTATACCCAGCTCCGATTAGCGCGACAGCTCGTCGACGACCTTCGGCTGCCGTGGGAACGCCGCCTGGATCCAGCACGGCTCACCCCGGCGCGGGTTCGCCGAGGGTTTCGTCGACTTCGTGCAACGCTGGGCACTCCCGCCAGTCCACCGAAATCCGATACTCCCAGTCCGGGCCGACCGCTCGGCACACGAACGGGACCGCTCAAGCGATATCCGGCCATCAAAAAGAGCGCTTGACACAGTCCTCAGCGTTTAATCGCAAGCTAAGAACCCAACGATCATCGGCCCCATCATCCGCCTTGACTGACGATGTGGGCCTCAGTCTTGTCCGGTAGTCCCGCCAGGATTCGAACCCGTGTCTCCAGTGGATGCAGGTCAGTGCTGTTCTCCCAGGTCAGGAGGGTGGACTTGTCCTGCCCGTCCACTCGATTCCACCGAGTATTGCCGAAAAGATGGACAACTGGATGGACAACTTTGCAATTCTGGACGCCCAAAATTCAGCACTTCCGTCCCCGCAAGACAGTCTGCTCACTTCCTCCACACCCTCGTGCAAGAGGTGACCGCCGAGTACCTTCGCGCTCCGTGCCGCTTGTCTGCCCCGAATCACTTCGCTTCCGGCGAACGATCTGTGTGCCCGAGGGCCGATAGCGGGTGGCAGTGCTCGCGAACATTACAGCGCCCGCAACGGCACATGGGCAGTGCATTCAAATGCTGTCAGCCCGTTGAGGCTGTGCCGGAGTGAGCCAGCCGTATCTCGTTGTCCATCGTGAGCAGATAGGGAGCGACTAGGTCGCCGTAACCTGCCTTTTGCGCTGCGGTCAGGTCCTTCCAGCCAGTAACCGAGCCACGGCACCGTGGTGCACCACACAGGCACACAGCCGGGAAGTGGTCGATGGTGAAGTTACGCATTGCGTAGTCGAAGGTCAGTTCCTGCCCAGCGTGGATCTGCTGGCGGGCGACGAGATCGAAGGCTTGCTCATCATTGAGGCGCACACCGCAGTTGGGGTCGCATGAGTGGTTGACTTTCGGGCCCAGCCCGCCGTGGCGCGCCCAACGATCTGGACCTACCTGTGTGGCGTGGGAGTCGTTCTCTTTCAGCGCCCCAACCAGGAAACCGACCATTACTGTCTCGCCAGCAGCGAACGAGCGTGTGGTCAGAACTCCGTCGCCCGTGCCGTCAGCGGTGCAACGCAACGTGACGCCCTCCTCGTCGGAGCCCTGGGTGAGGTGTGGTCCGCCCTCCGTGAAGTACAGCGATTGGCCACTAAGCGATTCGCTTGCAGCAAGCGGCAAAGTGGACTTGATCCGGTTTGACGGACAAGTTGCCTGTGCTGATTATGCCGCCTGACGGCGGTGGTTGGCTTCCCACTCGGCCGGACTGCAGTAGTCGAGAGTGCTGTGCAGGCGCCTGACGTTGTACCAGCCTTCGATGTAGTCGAAGATGGCGCGTCGTAGGCCTTCGCGCGTCGGCCAGGCGCGGGTGTCGATGAGCTCTCGTTTGATGGTGGCGAAGAAGCTCTCGGCCACGGCGTTATCCCAGCATTCGCCCTTGCGCCCGATCGACAACACGATGCCGTTCACCCTGGCCAGCGCGCCGTAGTCGGCACTCGTATATTGACTGAGTTCAATCGGTCGTCGCAACACCGGCCTTCTGGAGCAAAAGTACATGCTCGTCGAAGGCTTCGGCGGGAGTCTTCCAATCAAGGGTCTTGCGGGGTCGGCTGTTGAGCATGGCAGCAACCGCGTCGATCTCTTCAGCATTCCAGCGCGAGAGGTCAGTGCCCTTGGGGAAGTATTGGCGCAGGAGTCCGTTGGTGTTCTCGTTGCTGCCGCGTTGCCAAGGACTGCGAGGGTCGGCGAAATAGACCGGGATGCCCGTCTCGACTTTGAACGCTGCATGTTGAGAGAGCTCCTTGCCTCTGTCCCACGTTAGGGATCGGAGGAGCTGCTCTGGGAGGGTGGTCATCTTGGCAGAGAGTGCTTCTTTCATCGTGACCGCTCCATAACCGGCGAGCGCCGGCCCGTTCTTGACGGTGTGCTTATGTCGATAGCCCTCTTCTCGAGGCAGATGGATCAGCATGGTGAACCTCGTGGTCCGCTCGACCACCGTGCCGATGGCCGAGCGTTCCAATCCGATGATGAGATCGCCTTCCCAGTGCCCGGGGACGGCACGATCGTCAGCTTCGGCCGGTCGCTCGCTGATCATCACCTCAGGAGTGACGTGACCCCAGGCTTTCTGTTGTGACCGGGAGCGGGGCACTCGCAAGGCCCGGCCGGTCCGCAAGCAAGCCACCAGCTCGCGCTTGAGGGCCCCTCGGCCTTGGACGTAGAGCGCCTGGTAGATCGCCTCGTGGCTGATCCGCATGGACTCATCATCGGGGAAATCGACCCTCAGGCGCTTGGAGATCTGTTGGGGACTCCAGGCCTTCACCCAGCGGCGATCGGCCCGATGGGGCTTGCCCTTTCCGTTCCACTTTGGACCAGGCGGGCCGACAAGTCGACCATCGGGTGTTTTCTTGACGCCGGACAATTGCTCCTGGACGTAGTTGCGCAGGAACTCGTTGGTGGCCATCTTGGCCACCTTGGGTCTGCGTGCCCGCCGCTCGGCATGCCACTGGGCGGTTGACGCCTTGTAGATGGGCGGATACTCCCTCGACGACGCGTTGCGACGCAGTTCCCGGGAGATGGTCGAGGGGCTCCGTCTCAACCGTCGGGCGATCTCGCGGACGCAGACCTTTTGGGCATACCAGATGGCAATGTCCTCACGCTCTGAGAACGATAAGTAGCGGCCAGTCACTGTCTGAGGAAGGCAAGGGTTCACGCCACCAGCGTGGCGGAACCACCGGTAGGCGACGGGGGATGAGACCCCCGCCTCCTCGCCCGCATCTTCGGTCTTCAGGCCGCGGGCGATCGCCGCCCAGAACCGGACCCGGTCCTGTCGCCACGCCACGCTGGGCCTTCCCGGTGAGGGAATATGCCCCCGATAGAGGCGGACTTCCTTTTGTCGGTTCCTGTTGCGCATCGCACACCTCTCTTGTCGAGGTGTTGCGACGACCATTTGAATTCACCTTGACAGCCGCGGTCCGAATGAAAAATGAGACCCTTCACCGGACAACGGTTCCTGATGGCCATCTTCAGGGCGTCGGAGACCAGTTCGGTGCGCATGTGGTCGGCCAGGGCCCAGCCCACGACCCGCCGAGACGACAGGTCGATGACGGTGGCCAGATACGCCCACCCCTCCCAGGTGGCGACGTAGGTGATATCGCCGACATAGCGCCGGTCGATCTCGGCTCCAGGGCCGAAGGCCCGTTGGATGTGGTCCAGGGCGGCCTCGGCGGCCGGGTCGGCCACCGTCGTCTTGCGCCACCGCTTCTTGCACCGCCCCTCGAGCCCGGCGAAACGCATGAGCCGGCCCACCCGGCGCTTACCGCAGTCGACACCTTGTTTGCGCAGGGCCCGATGGACGCGGGGAGATCCATAGGTGCCCTTGGACTCGGCGTGGACGGCAGTGATCTGTTCGGTGAGCTCGGCGTCGGAGCGCTGCTTGGCCGACGGGGTCCCATGCAGGTGCTCGTAGAAGGCGGCACGGGAGACCTTCAGCAGCTCGCAGCATCGTTTCACGCTGCGACCTGCCACTTTCTCCGCCACGATGAAGGGGTGAACCTTCATCGGGTCTCCTCTGCGAAGAAAGCTGTGGCTCGCTTCAGGATCTCGACGTCCTCGCGCAGGCGCTTGTTCTCCCGCTTGAGACGGGCCAGCTCCTGGCGCTCCTCGGTGCTGAGCCCGTCGCGTTCGCCGGCGTCGACCTCGGCCTGCTTCACCCACGACCGCACCGCCGTCTCGGTCAGCTCGAAGTCCTTGGCCACCTGGGCGATTGAGCGGTCACCGGCTCGGCAGCGCTCGACGATGTCAGCCTTGAACTCCGGGGTGAACGACCGACGAGGACGGGGCTTCTTCCGTTCCATGGTCTCCATTTTGGACATCCTTTCCGGGGCTACGCCCCTGATGTTGGATGTCCGTCAAACCGGAGGAAGCCCAAAGACCGAGATGGTTGGGCATGGAGCAAGGGAACCTCTTCCGGTTGGTGTCCTCGGAGGAACGTCTGATTTTGAATGTACCGCTCCCCCGATGACTGGTTCATCGTAGATCACCCTGCCAACTGCGGCCCAGGGCGGCCCAGGGGGGCCACTACCCCGCCTTCAGGTCGCGCTATCCGCGGCCCCATCCATGGCGTGCGCTCTCCGTGAGCGTTACCGATCGTTCCATCTGTGCAGCCAGAGCCATTGATTGATCCCGTGACCTGAGCGCACGGATTAGACGGGTCGGGATTGGCGCGGCCGGCGCCCGAATGTCGCCTGGGACGTGAACGGAGACTCGCTCCACGGACGCCCGCGTAGGTGCCGTTCTGCGCTGCGGCCGGGATGGCTGTCAGATGGCGACGGCCGTCGTTCTGGCGCGTTGTTCGGCGCCTGGAGCGGATGCGGTTGGCGGCACTCGCCCGCCCGCCTCGACCTGTATTGAGTTCTTCCGCTCCGTCGTGCGGCCCTCTCTCACGGCCTCTGCGGCTATCGCCGCCTGAGCCGTCCGGGTCCTCACTTCGCCATCGAACCGAGCCGAGCCTCTTGGTCACTGCTCGTCTTGAGTAGGCGAAAAGAGGCTTGCTGTTGTCCGCACCTTCAGCGCCAACAGCTACACAACTGGTGAGGGATGGGCAGCTGACCCCGTCGAACCCACTGGCGGAAGGATCGTCGATGTCAAAGCCCGAGTGCCACACACCGTTGATCTCTCGGATCACTCGGCGTACCAGTATCAGAGCCATCGTTTCCAACGGCTGGGCAGTTGCCAGGCGTTGTGCAGCTGACTCCATTGAGTATTCCTGTATCTCCGATCGAATCCAGCCAGGAAGAAAAGGCGCCTGCGTCGAGGCGCTCCTCAGGGCTCACCACGTTTCTTCCGATGGTTCCATCTGCCCGCAATGCTACGGCCAGGTCGGCCGACACCTCTGCTGATTCGAATAGTTCTCCGGTGCGGCGCCGTCCATCTGCTGATCCGCCGGCCCCGGCCCTGAGGGGATACTGGGACGTTCGCCTGTTGGCACCGGCCACAGCTCTTCTGGCTCCTTGCCTCGTGTTTCAGGGACGAGCCAGAAGAGCCCGGCTGCCAGGGCGGCAGGCAGGAATGTGAGAACCGCGGCCACGGCGAACCGGTTCCCGACATCGGCGACCTCTCCGAAGACCACGAGTCCAACGCCGGCGCCCAAGACTCCGGCAGCCACCCACCATCCCGCCACCGACGCCCTGACGGAGGTGGGGAACAGCTCGGTCAGCAGCGATCCGGCGGAAGGAGCGAAGACCGACCCAGCCAGCACCCCCATGATGTATCCGACCAGCAGTGCAGGACCGGATCCGGCGTAAGCAAGGGTGCCGAAGCCGGCGAGACCGACCATCGCGAGTGCCCCAGTGGGACGACGACCCAGATGGTCGGCGAGCCAACGTCCGATCAGCAACCCGAGCAACCCGGCGACGCCGGCTCCGACCACCATGGCGGCCGTCACGACGCCGGGCTGGTGGAGGACGTTCTGCGCGTAGAGGAAGACGAAGCTATTCGCCGGTCCGGTGATGACCGACACGGCAAAGGCCAGGAGGGCGATTACGACCAGTCGTCGACGGAACGGTGGGCTGACCGCGCCAAGCACCGGGAGCGGCTGCTTGGTGGACGCCGACGCAACGGCGAACCGGTCTGGCTCTTGGATCCACCGTCGTAGCACCGGCACTAAGGCCAGGGGGATGAGCACCAGCGCGAACATGCCCCTGAATCCCAACACCCCCGAAGCCAAGCTGTGGATCACCGCGATGAGACCGGCCCCGACCCC
>PLXQ01000005.1 GCA_003151475.1 Acidimicrobiaceae bacterium
GCGGAGGGGGCGGCATGAACGTCATCGAGACGACCGGACTCGAAAAGCACTATCGCAACACCTGGGCACTTCGCGACTGCACGCTCGCAGTCCCAGCGGGACATGTCGTCGCCCTCGTTGGGCCGAACGGCGCGGGCAAGACGACCCTGCTTCACTGCGCGGTCGGTCTGATCACCCCGACATCAGGTGACATGACCGTGCTCGGCGATCTCGCTCCTGGTTCCCTCGACGCTCTCGAGCGCATCGCCTTCGTCGCTCAGGACGCGCCGTTACACCAACACCTCTCGGTTCGAGCGATGCTCATCGTTGCCCGCAACCTGAACCGGCGCTTCGACACGGCACTCGCCGAGCGGCGCCTTGACGAGCTCGAGATACGAACGGATCACAAAGTAGGCAAGCTCTCCGGTGGTCAGCAGGCCCAGCTCGCGCTCGCGCTCGCTCTCGCTCGCCATCCGGATCTCCTCGTGCTCGATGAGCCGCTCGCCCGACTCGATCCGCTTGCACGGCACGACTTCATGGCGCTGGTCTTGACCGTGGTATCCGAACACGGACTATCGGTGCTCTTCTCCTCCCATGTCGTCTCCGAGCTCGAACGTGTTGCGGACTACCTGATACTCCTCGCGCACGGCCAGTTGCAGATGGCCGGCGAGATCGACGGGCTGCTCGCCCAGCATGCGGTGTTGAACGGACCAGCCGACGACGTCGGCCGCGTCCAAGACCAGCTTCCAGTCGTCCACGCGCAGGTGGCAGGTCGGCGTGCACAGCTCCTCGTCCGAACGAGCGACGTGTCAGAGCCTCCGAGCGGATGGGAGTGCGGTGACGTCGCGCTCGAAGAGCTCGTGTTGGCCTACCTGCGCGAGCCGTCTGCCTCGAGCCTGCCGGGACCGGTCGCCATCGCCGCGAACCGTGCCGGCGAGGTGACCCGATGACGACTGTGACGACAGAAACGGCATTCGACCGTCCGTCCACGCATCCGGTCCCCTGGAAGCCGATGGTGCGGGTGACCTGGTTACAGCACCGCACCGCATTGATCGGCGTGCTTGTGCTCGCCGTCGGTTGCGCTCTCGCGATGGTCCTCAGCCAGGAGAGCACTCACGCGGCCTACGCGAGCTATGTCGCCCGTGGATGTGTCGCCAATCCTCTTCACGGGCCGTGTGGGACCATCGCGAACAGCGTCGGCAAGGACACGGACAGCTTCTCGGCGGTCGTCATCGCCCTCCACGTTCTCCCCGTGATCATCGGCCTCTTCATCGGGGCACCACTGCTCGCGCGCGAGATCGAATCCGGCACTTACCGCTTCACCTGGACTCAAGAGGTCGGCCGAACGCGTTTTGTCCTCACGACGTTCGTGATGCTCGCCACGGTCGTCACTGCGGTGGCCTGTCTGCTCGGTCTGCTGCTCGGCTGGTACGGGCATCCCTTCGAAGTCGTCGGTGTCGAGCGCCAGTGGCAGTCGGGACTCTTCGACACAACGGTCTTCATGCTCGGCGCCTGGACGTTGTTCGCGCTCGCCCTCGGCAGCTTCCTCGGGGCGCTGATCGGGAGGACAGTTGCCGCCATGGCGGCGACGACTGCCGTCGTCGGTGGACTGCTCATCGTGTCATTCCTCGATCTGGTCCACGGTCTTCTTGGCGTCGGCGCGATCGCGACATCGAAGATCACACCGAATGGGCCCGGCATCGGCATCGGTGCGCTGAACGCCGGGAATTATGTGAGCGGACCACCACCGGGCAGCTGGCAGGTGCGTGGTTGGATCATCGGGCCAAACGGGCACGTACTCAGCACCACCGCGGCGAACAACATGCTCGGCCGCGCCTACGACGCCATCGGGAAGAATTTCGCCAACAACGCCACGACGCGATGGCTGTCACTTCACCACTACACGTACTGGGTGAGCTACCAACCCGCGAGCCGGTTCTGGGTCTTTCAGGGCGTGGCGGGGGTGATCCTGATCGGGCTGGCCGCGCTGCTCGTCTTCGCCACCATCCGGGCTTTGGCACGTCGGGCTGCGCATTGATCACTGAGGAAGTGAACGCCGACCCCGGGAGTCTCCTCGGATCCAGGTGCGCGAACTGATCCACGCAATCGCTGCTTTCGACGTCATCACAACTCCGACTGTGAGCTTTGATCACTCAATGATCCAAGGCACCCGCAGTGGAGCGACCCAGTCGTACTGAGGGAACGGCTGGATGCTGATCAGTCCGATGCCGGCGATAATGGCGTTCCATCGAATGAAGATGTCGCCGACTGCTTCGAGCGCCTCGTCGAGTTCGACGAACCTCGGGGCCGAGCTCAACGGTTCGGGATGAAGATGGGCGACATTCTCATCGACCCACGCTCTCGCGTCGATTTCTCGGGTACCTATCAACTTTGCGTACGCGGTTGCGCTGGGTCCTTGGAGCGTTCGTTCTGGTCAAGACCGGCGGTGTACGGTGCTGCATTACGCATGCCCTATGCAGTGCCCTACTCAATTGTTGGCCGCCAGTTGCGGAGTCGTCAGCGGCATTTCCCACCTTCAATGACAACTTCGACATGGCGTGGGAGCGGAGTTTGCCAGGCCCGGTAGAGAACTTGGCGGGAGTTGCAGATTCTGCCGAAACTTCGTCCCAGTAGCCGATCCTCTAACGGTTACGGCTGTCGATCCAGGCGCGCCGTCGACCGTGGCCTAGGCTTGTCTGATGGTGATCGGAGCAGGGCTTGCCCGGCTTGGCGGCTACCCGTTCGAGGTGCGTCACAGCAGAGAGGCACTGGTGCGTGCGCAGGCCGCAGCCGACATCGCCGCCGACGCGTACGTCTACTTTCGTCAACTGTTCCCAGGAGTCGAGCCCGACATCGCTCTCATTGTCGCCGACGAGGCGGACTGGGAAAGTAGGCAGCCATACGGGCTGCCGTTCTTCAACGACGACGACGGTCAGATTCGTCCTGGCGTCCTCGTGATGCCCGCCGGAAGCGGGAACTTCTGGGTGGCAATCGGAGAGGACCTTCGTGAGGCGTCGCCACGCGGCTTCAGGCGACTCCTCGCGGCATACCCCGACGGCGCAGGTGGTCTGGACCTCCAGCCGTTCTTCGACCTCATCACGCTCCATGAGCTCGGCCATGCGTTCGAGGTGCTCGGGGGCCTCAAGTTGCCCACGTTTTGGTTGGGCGAAATCTTCGCCAACCTCGCTTTGCACGCCTTCGTCGCAACCAAGCAGCCGGGAAGCCTGAACACGCTCGAGGTGCTGTCCACCGTGGGAGCGCAGAGTCGGCGCCTTGCCGCTCGGATGCGCGCCGAGGGCTACAGCACCCTGGAGGAGCTCGAGACCCACTACACGGGTGGCGAGAAACCGATGGACCCGCTGAACTACGTCTGGTATCAGTACCGATGGCAACGTATCGCCGCAAAGATGTTCGAGGCCGACGGTGAGGACGGCCTCGTTCGCTTCTGGGACTGCTTCCACGCAACCGATCGCCTGCATTCCGGCAACGTCACGGCGGCGACGCTGGCCCCGCTGCTCAGCGCTGAGGTGAGCCAGACCCTCGGTCGGGCCGTTCAACGCTGGCGATAGAGCTGTCATGCCGGACGGCCTCTCGTACAGGGCCTGAACGCCTGATCTGGCCGCAGGACGCCGGGCAGTGCCGGCCCAGCGAGCCGCCCGGATCGACTTTTGTAGAGCCACTGACGCCGCCGCCGGGTCGTCTCACAAGCGGAACGGCCACCGGCGAGATTTCTGCGGCCAAGTCCGGCTAATCGGGTGCCCGTAGGGCGATCCTTGCGGGACGCCCTGCGTCGGCCGACCTCGCACGCGATAACCGTCGATCTGGGCGGCATTGAGACTCGGCTCAACGCGATATTGGAGCGCTGTTCTGAGCTGTCCCTGACCGGATTGACGTCCGGGTGCATCAGGACCGATGGGAATGACTCGAAAGTCGATCATGACCCGGGATTGGTGGCATAACTCAAGTCGAGATGATCGCTTTGCCCGGACCAATGGAGATCGAAACTCCAGCATCCTGCTGCCGGAAGATTGATGATCGAGGGACCAGGGCCGCCTGCAACCTGTCTCTGCACGGCGGCCCCCAATTGCTGGGTGCCCACCATCCGTTGAGCGCGGATGATCAGCGCAGTCCCTTGGACCGGCAGGCGCGACACCCACAGAATCTTGTTGTTATGGCTTGCAGGAGGAGGCGATTCAAGGGGAAACGCGAAGAGAAGGGCGACGATTTCGCGGGAAGTGCCGAGTTCGTAGTGCATCGTGGGGTTGCGTTCAAGGAATCCAGCCTGGGCCCATGATGGGATGACACCGTCAACCACATTAGGCGCGCAAGGCCTGACTGCGGAACTCTTCGTCGCTCCACAACTGGCGAGAAGGAGAGCGCTAAGGACAAACCCGATCGCCGCTACTTGTATCCGCATGACACCTGAACGTACGTCATTACCGAGCACCCCGGGACCCGAAGCGGGATGCTTCGAGACACCCGATACTAAGCGCACAGAATGGCGACGGCCGCGTCGGTTAGCGGCACGCTAAATCGGCGATCTGTCCATGCGCCGTACTTCCGGAGTGTCCCGGTCGCGGATCGGTCTATGGGACGGTGAGAACCGTCGCGTCGGGAGCCGCGTTCGCGAAACTTGCCTGTTGCGGTACGGCACTGTCGGGCTAGACGCTTGTCCGAGCGATTGTGGCCCCATGCCAATGACCCTTCCCTCCGCCGATCGATAGAGCCCTGATAGACAATTGGCGATGACACCCGACGCGCACGCTCCAGTCATCTCGGTGATGCTCGCTGTTTCCGATGCATCGGCAGCCGCTCGGTGGTACGCCAAGACAATTGGCGCTACCGAGTTGTGGAACCTTGGTGGCGTCGTCGGAATGACGGTCGAAGGGGCACCATTCTTTCTTGGTGAGCCCGAAAGCAATGGCTGGGATACGCCATCATCACTCGGCAGCAGAACGGTGCGTGTCGAAGTCTTCGTTCACGACCCCGATCGATTTATTGAGCGGGCAGTAGCGGCCGGAGCAGACGGCACCATCGACGAAATTCGCGACCACGAGGTACCGTGGGGAGTACATCGGCAAGGTGGGTTTATCGATCCATTTGGCCATCTTTGGCT
>PLXQ01000003.1 GCA_003151475.1 Acidimicrobiaceae bacterium
GTCACGTTCTACGATGGTCATAGCCCATCCCTTCTCTCTCATTGGTTCAAGGGGTGGCGCGGCCGTCCCGTGAAGGAGTGACGGTGATCTCCGCCCTGCTCGTAACAGAGCGGTCCATCACCCCTCTGGAACGGGGCGCGCCGTTTCTATGGGTCCGAGACCGGGGCCGACACTGCAACGTGGTCCCGCTGCCGGAAAGTCAGGCCCAGATCCCGGTGTGTTCGACGGTAGCGAGGCCCAACCCCTCAGCGGTGGATCTCCACCAGCCGAACCACCTTCATCATGATTGATTGCGGAGAGGGAGCGAAAACGCCGATGTGGGGCAAAATTGCCCCGGAGTTGATCCCTTTTTGATCGTAGTGTGGTTGTTGTTTGACCACGCAGCGTGAGATCCCTACCATGACCCGTGAAGGTCAATCACCCTCCAGGGAGGCAGTGATCCGATCGGCGAAATGGTCGCTGCGCCGGTCGGGGAGCCAAGCGAAACCGGTCCTGGAGCACTTTCGCTTCGCAGAACGAGAGTGCCCGAGGACAGGGAGGTATGCGAGTGACGCCCCCCAGCACCATCCACGTGGCAGAGAGTGCGCCCGGGAACCGGTGGTGTCGCCGACCGGTGGCATCCGCCTTGGTGCGAGCAACAGTCTTGTCGGTTCCACTAGCCGTTGCCGTGGTTGCCGGTGTGGTCGCCGGCTCGTCGATCTCCGGTAACTCGCTCGGGTCAATCGTGGCTCGCATGGCACTGGGAGCAGTTGCATCGATCGTCGGGTTTGTCGTTGTCGAGCGGCTGGCGCGGCGACTCCTTCCTTTGGCTGCTCTCTTGCGACTCAGCTTGGTGTTCCCAGACTGTGCCCCGTCTCGGTTCTCTGTGGCGATGCGCAGCACGAGTGTTCGGAAGCTCCAGCGGTGGGCCAAAGAGGCGCAAGGGGACGACGAGATTCCTGCCCTGGCGGAGAAGGTCGTCACCCTGGCGTCGGCGTTGAACGCTCATGACCGCAGAACCCGGGGTCACTCCGAGCGCTCACGGGCAATGGCCGATCTGATCTCGGAGGAGTTGCGGCTGTCTCCCGCCGAGGCGAACGAGGTCCGGTGGGGTGCATTTCTTCATGACATCGGCAAGCTCCTGGTGCCCGCGGAAATCCTCAACAAGCCCGGCGCACCGACACCCCATGAGTGGACCATCCTGCACCGCCATCCCGCCGATGGCGCCCGATTGGTGGAGCCGCTGCGCCCCTTTCTCGAAAACGGTGTGGACGCCGTGGGGGCCCACCACGAGCACTACGACGGGTCTGGCTATCCCCTTCACCTGTCCGGCGAGCAGATCCCGCTTGTTGCCCGTATCGTCGCCGTGGCCGATTCGTTCGAGGTGATGACCGCCGTTCGTTCCTACAAGCGCCCCATGTCCGCCCAAGCCGCCAGGGAAGAGCTCGTCCGCAACAGCGGGACGCAGTTCGACCCGCGCATCGTCCGGGCGTTCCTGAATGTCCCGCTCGGCCGGCTGCATTGGGCTCTGGGAATTGTGGCCTGGGCGACCGAAATTCCCTTCCTCACCGTGATTCCGAGAGCGGCGGCCCAGGTGAGTGCCGTCACGGGCGGCGGGACCGTGCTCTCCACCGGCGCCCTGTCGAGCATCGCGACAGCGTCGTTGGGGGCGATGGTCGCCGCCGGACCCAGCGTCGCTCACGCGGAAGCGGCGCTGTCCGCGTCGTCGCCGCCAACCATTAGTGTGCCCGCGCCCAGCGATCACGTGGCTCCGACGAGTGCTGCATCGTTCGCTGCCGGAGGCGCGTCGTCGGAGAGTCCTGCCCAGCCATCGTCGCTCACTCAAGGAGCCGATACTTCTGGCGCAACAGGCGTCGTCTCCCCGCTGGCCGCAACGTCATCGATCGCCGGAAGCTCGAACAAGTCAGTCTCGCCATCGGTCGGCAGTACGTCCCCCACGGCTGATCTCGGTAGCGGACAAGCCGCCGCTCCTATCGCCAAAGGCAGCGCCAACTCCAACGCGGGAGGCAATGGCGCCACCAGCGGCAATGCCGGAGGCAAGGGGAACGGGGCTGCCGCCAGCGCCAATGGCGGGGCCCACGGAGTCGGTCACGTCCCCGCCGGATAGTTTTCCTTCCCGACCTCAGTCGGCGAGCAGCACAACCACCTGATGGGGGTGCGGTAACACCCTGTCCAGTATGAGTGGAGAAGGGGACACACCGCACGCCACGGCTGAGTTGCGTGAGGTGTTGCGAACTGGTCTCCTGGGTCTACCCAGCTTTTAGTCGCCGCCTCGCCCTCGCCGACCTGGGTGAACGACCCGCTGGCCAACCCGAAGCTCACTAGCCGTCCCCCCGGGTCCACGAGATTGAACGCGGCACGTCCGACATTGCCGCCGACCCCATCGAAGACCACATCGATGCCTCCGGCGTCGACCTTGACCTTGTTGGCCCACTCCGGGACGCGGTAGTCGACGACGAAGGTGGCACCCAGATCACGAGCCAGTTCCAGCTTTTCCTGTCCACCGGCCGCACCGATCACCACAGCTCCGGCAGCGCTGGCCATCTGAACGAGCAGACTGCCCCCCCAGCCCCAGCCTCGACCAGCACTCGCTCTCCTGGGGCGACTCCGGCAGCCTGAAATAGTGCCGTGGCCGTCCGACCGTCGGCGAGGAGAGCCACCGCTGCATCCATCGCTATGGCGCCAGGGACCGCGATCAGCCCGTGGGCGTCGACAGCCACCCGCTTCGCGTAACCACCCTGACCGCCTGTTCCGGTCACCACTCGCCGGCCCAGCAACTGTTCGTCGACACCGTTTCCGACCTCGACGACCACACCGCCGACGCCGTTGCCCGGGATCATCGGAACGCGTTCGGGGGCAATGGGAACGGCGAGTGTTCAGCACGGACCTGAGTTTCGACGAAGGTGATATTGGAGAACTCCACCGCCACCACCGCCTGACCCTCGGCCGGGGTTGGATCGGGCGCCTCGCCCATTGCGAGGACTTCGGGCGGTCCGAACTGTCGCAACCACCTCCACCCATGAAGGTCTTCCCCGCTCATCGCTCCCGCACTTCGGTGCGATCGCAGTCTGACTACGCGTTGAACGCAAACGTGACATCGAAATGAGCGTTCTGCGACAACGGGTGAGTGACCTGGAAGCTGACGTCCGACAAGTCCATTTCAGTAGTCGGCCCACGCGCTGACCGTGAGCAAGCATCGAGTTGGCCCAAGACCCAAACCGCGATTCGGCGAACAGCTGGGCTTCGGTCGATCAGCTCAAGCGGTAGAGCGACAGCCCGGTGAGGTTGCCCCCATAAGCACTCGAAGGCACGATCGTGCCGTGGGTGACAATCCATCGGTCCACTTGACCTTGTGCATAGTGGGACGAGCTCGGGGTGCCCACTAATGCGTAGTGCACGCGACCGGTGGCCACCATGGTTTGGAATTGTGCCTTGGTGGGAGCCGGGTCGGTTCCGTGGTAGCCGCCGAGGGCGATGACCGGTCGGCCGGTTACGACGATCAGTGGTGCAGCCGCTGGTGAGCCGTTGATGGCGACGAGGAATGGGGCGGAGTGTTGATGGGCCTCGAGATAGGAGACCAACCCGGTGTCGGCTGCCACTCCGACATTGCTCACCGGCGTACCGGCGAACAGGGACAATCCATGGCGCAAATCCGCAGGGAGTGCGTGCCGGGGTGGCCTGTAGGGCTGTGCCAGAGCGACAGCGACGGGATTGTGCAAAGCAGACGTGGGCTGAGGGCCGGCGGTCACCGAGCTACCAATATTTACGTTCCCTATCGTCGTCAGCGAGTAGGCCACCGGACCTGCCAGCAGCGCCACCGTCGCCGCCAGGCCTCCCAACACCGCAGACACCCGCGGAATCCGACCCGAGGCCCCCAGGAATAGCACCGCTGCGGCCGCCAACCCCAGGCCGAGCACCAGCGGCGCGAGATTGGCGTCGTAGTGAGGCGTGCGCAGTAGCAGGGCGTGTGCCCAGAGTGTGCTGCCTACGACGGCGGTGGGTAGAGCCCATGCCCACCATCGGTTGTGGCGCGCCAATCGCCACATGGCGACGGCACCTGCGCCTGCAAGGGCAGCCACAGCCGGCGCAATGGCAATTGTGTAATAGGAATGGAAGATGCCCGTTGACTCGCTGAAAATCGCTCCGCCGACGAGGAGCCAGCTGCCGAACAGGAGGTAGCCGGCACGCGATGTTCGCGACCCGTGGCGGCTGGCCCAGAAGCCGACGACCAACGCGCCGAGCGCCAGTGGGAGGAGCCACGACACTTGACCGGCGATCGAGTGATTGAGGAGCCGAAATGGTCCAGCATCGCTCTTTCCGCCTCCGAACACCCGTGACACGCCGTTGTAACCGAAGGCCAGACTCAGCTCAGAGTCGTTCGATGTACTCCCTACGAAAGGACGCGACGGTGCAGGCCAGAGCTGTACCAGCACCAGCCACCACCCCCCGGACACGACCAATGCAACCCCGGAGACCAACAGCTGGCTTAGGCGTCGAAGCACGCCCCGCGGCGCACACACCAGATAGCTGAGACCGAAGCCGGGCAGCACGATGAGGGCTGCCACCGTCTTGGTCATGAAAGCCAGACCGAGCAGGACGCCAGTCGCCAACAGCCATCGCGTGGAACCGAGCTCAACGGCGGAAAACAAGGCGGCTGCCGCGGCGACGAGGAAAAAGGTAAGTATCCCGTCGGGGTTGTCGTAGCGGAACATGAGGGTGGCGACGGGGGTCAGGGCAAGGGCCAGCGCAGCCAGCGATGCGGCCACCTCACCCGCCCAGCGGCGCACCAGGTTGTGCAGGATGACTACGGCTCCCACGCCGGCGATGGCGCTGGGTAGGAGGATGCTCCACGACGAGTAGCCGAAGGCACGAGCTGACAGGCCCATGACCCACAATGCGACTGGCGGTTTGTCGATGGTGAGAAAGGAGCCCGGATCGAGCGAGCCGAAAAGGAAGGCCTTCCAGCTCTCGCTGGCGGATCGAACGCCAGCGGCGTAGAAGGAGTTGCCCACCCCATTGTGTGACAAGTGCACCGTGTAGAGAACACTCGCAAGGGCAGCCACCAATGCCTGGGCAGCAATGCCCGCGACCGGTCGAGATTGCCCCCGTCCCGTTTCTGCCGACGATGAGACATTTCCGGGGGCATCGCCCAGATTTTCGGCGTCGGGCGATGTGGTCAGCGTCATTCGGCTCCTACCAAGGGATTTCCATGCGCGGAGCGTCTGCGGCTCTCTGGGAGGTGTGGAGGATTCACGCCGAAACACGCTGTGTCGACAGGTGCAACTTCAGATCGAAGATTACCAGTACATCGGGAATGTGAATCGTCGGGGCGACCGAGTAGATCCAGGCATTTCCGGGTCGCCCGACTGTTCATCAGTGCCGATCTGGATGACGACGGCAGCCTTATCTCAGTGGTCTGAGTTCGAGAGATGATCTTCTACAGGATTGAGTCATCGGGTTCATCGATTGCTTTGCGATGCATGGAACTGGTCGATCTTCCATACTTTGGTCTACAGCCGGCCGAGTTTCCTATTTTTGCGATCTGTCGTTAGATAAGAGCTCGTGATGGCTGCGCGTTGAAGGAACCCAAGCATGATTGGCCTGTCCCCCTTTTGAACGGTCGAACTGTGCGCCCAGGTTCTGGAATCGCTCGATTTTGGTCGTCGACTAGACGCGACGGAGTTCACTGCCTGGATACCCTCGAACAGATTCCCAACCGCTTGATTCCGTCCTCATCGACAACCTGGGTCGAAAGCGGCTCTCGTTGGTCAAGGTCGGCCAACCTCGGAATCTTGCAGCCGTCGTCTGTAGTTTCTGTCGCAGGGCCGGATTGCCGATGAGACGCACGACGGCCGGCCCGACGCCACGGGAATCAGCAGCACATTTCCATCGGCAGGCAGTTCCTTCCGTGGTCATCGGCAAGTACGTGAGAACCTTGCTTCATGGATGACGCGGAGGAAGGCGACGGTGTCCTCGCCGCCGCTCGTGACGGTGCTGAGTGGGCCCTCACGGCGCTCTACCGTGCCCATCACCGCACCCTCGTCCGGTTCCTGGAGGGATTCAGCCGCGACGACGCTGAGGACCTGGCAGCAGAGACATGGATCGATGCCGCCCGGGCGCTGCGAACGTTCGAAGGAGACGATCGCGATTTCCGCCGATTGCTCTTCACTATTGCCCGTCGGAGAGCGATCGACCATCGGCGAAAGCGGATCAGGCGACGCACCGATCCCACTGACAATCAGATCCTCGAAGCATCTCCGAATCACGACGACCCGGGAGAGCTCGTGGCCGATCATGACGCCTCCAGGCAAGCGGTTCGCCGAATTAGCCGGCTGCTTCCAAGGGATCAGGCCGAAGTCATCCTCCTACGGGTAGTGGCCGGGCTTGGGGTCCAAGAGGTCGCCCAGATTGTCGGGCGCAGCCCAGCGGCGGTGAGCGTCCTTCAAACCCGGGGTCTTCAGCGCCTAGCCCAGCGGCTTGGAGATGATCCTGCCAGGTGGAAGGGCGAAACCTGAACCACGGTCAAGTTTCTGCAAGATCTCCGTCACCTGGAGCGATGTTATCGGTGAGATGCGAAAGTTCCGACTCGATGAGGCGATGGCCGACGGCCTCTTGTCGGGCGCGGTCAGCTCGGACGACATCCCCCCCGGCTACGCCCAGGTCAGTCGGGTGCTCAATCCGTTGCGCAGCGATTCCGGGTCAGGTGAATTAGCCCGGGAGGCGGGGACGATCACGGCCATGCAGGTAGCACTTTCCGAAGACCCCATCGCCCAACCCAATCGACACGGACGGACCAGGATTTCCCAGGTCCTGACGGCGAAGGTGGTCATCTTGACGGCGGTCGTGGCTGTTGGCGCGGGCAGCGCCGCAGCCGCCACGGGCACTCTTCCAGCCGTGGCTCAGCGCGCTGTATCGACCGCCCTCGCCAAGGTCGGGATTTCGGTGCCGTCGGGCAGGTCTGTTCGCACGAGCGCACCCACCAATGCAGCGCCGATCGCGTCGAATTCGCCGTCTCCCATGGGGACAGTGGCGGGCGGCCAGTCCAGGTCAGCGCCAACAAGCGGCGGTCCCGGTCGGTCTGGCTCGGGACCGTGCAACGGCACCCAGCACACTGCTAATCACTCAACCTCGACCACGATGACTTCCACGTTCCCCACGTGCGTAGAAGTCCCCCATCCAGGTAAATCGGCTGGTCAATCGAACAGTGGCAATGGAACTTTGACGAGTCCGCCCAGCATCACGACGACCCCCACTCCGACTACAACGATCCCAACCGGCAACGGCAACGGCAACGGCAACGGCAACGGCAACGGCAACGGCAACGGCAACGGCAACGGCAACGGCAACGGCAACGGCAACGGCAACGGCAACGGCCACGGCAA
>PLXQ01000015.1 GCA_003151475.1 Acidimicrobiaceae bacterium
CCTCGAGCTCGGGCCGGGTGTTCTCAACGGCTTTCTTCAGGATCGACACCGGGTCTCCGCCGGTCTTGTCCCGCACCGTCTCGAGGGCCGTGTAGACGATCCGCTCGGACAGGGTGCGCTTTCCCCGGGACAGGACCTTGTTCACGACCTGGGTGACGANNACTCCTTCTTGGCGCCGTAGCGGGAACGGGCCTGGTTGCGCTCGCGCACACCGGCGGCGTCCAGGGCACCGCGGATGACCTTGTACCGCACACCGGGAAGGTCCTTCACCCGGCCCCCGCGGACGAGGACGATGGAGTGCTCCTGGAGGTTGTGCCCGACACCGGGGATGTAGGCACTCACTTCGATACCGCTCGTCAGCCTCACCCTGGCCACCTTCCGCAGCGCCGAGTTGGGCTTCTTGGGCGTGGTGGTGAAGACCCGGGTGCAGACGCCGCGCCGCTGGGGCGCGCCCTTCAGCGCCGGGGTCTTCGTCTTCGACTGCTTGGACGCCCGTCCCTTGCGGACGAGCTGCTCGATCGTGGGCACGCGTGACCTCTCGGCGATGGAACAGGACTGGACGCGCGGAAAGCCGATTCGTCGCGCGTCCAGAGGCGCGCGACAGCGCGAACCCATAATAGTAGAACCTTCTGCCCCTCCCGACAACAGGAATCGGCGCTCCCGCCGGCTCCGGGTCGACCACCCCCGGATACCGGCGGTCGCCGGTCCGAAACGTGCCTGGCTAGGCGCCCGTGTCCAGGTGGCCGTTGCCCTCGGCGCCGAACCCGTGGCCGTCGCCGTTTGGCGTCGCCCCCAGGCTCTCGACAGCGGTGTCGAGCGAGCTCCACGGTGCCGCCGCCGGAGCCAGGTCCTCGGGCTCCCCGAACCCCGGAGCCCCGACCGGTCCTCCGACGTCGCGCAGCCAAGCGGCCAGGTCCTCGGTCTCCTCGTCGAAGCCGTAGGTCCGCAGCGACACCCCAGCGGCGTCGGGCAGGTCGACGGCGATGTCCCGATACCGCTCCATCCCGGTGCCGGCGGGGATCAGCTTGCCGATGATGATGTTCTCCTTCAGACCGAACAGGTGGTCGGACTTGCCCTCGATGGCGGCCTCGGTCAGCACCCGGGTCGTCTCCTGGAAGGAGGCGGCCGACAGCCACGAATCCGTGGCCAGGGAGGCTTTGGTGATCCCCATCAGCTCGGGCCGGCCCTCGGCCGGCCGCTGGGCGTCTTGGACCAGACCCCGGTTGACCTCGGCGTAGACCTGGGAGTCGACCCGCTCGCCGGGCAAGAAGGGGGCGTCGCCCGGCTCGGCCACGAGCACCCGCCGCAGCATCTGCCGCACGATCAGCTCGATGTGCTTGTCGTGGATGGACACACCCTGGTCCCGGTAGACCTTCTGGACCTCTTCCACCAGGTATTGCTGTGTCTCTCGGATGCCCTTGACCTCGAGCAGCTCCTTCGGGTCTTTCGGCCCCTCGACCAGCGCGTCGCCGGCCGCCACCTCCTGGCCGGCCGTCACCTCCAGATGGGCCCGGGCGTTCACCAGCACCGACTCCTCGGTGCCGTCGTCGGCCACCACCGTGATACGGCGGCCACCCTCCTCGTCCTCCAACCGGACCACGCCCGAGTGGTGGGCGAGCACGGCGGCACCCTTCGGGGTCCGAGCCTCGAACAGCTCGACCACCCGGGGCAGGCCGTGGGTGATGTCCTCACCGACCACACCACCGGTGTGGAAGGTCCGCATCGTCAGCTGGGTCCCCGGTTCTCCAATGGACTGCGCGGCGATCACACCGACCGCCTCGCCGAGCTCGATGATCCGCCCCGTGGCCAACGACTGGCCGTAACAGGTGGCACAGACCCCGTGCTCGGACTCACACGTGAGCACCGACCGCACCCGGGCCCGCGTGATCTGCGGGTCGTCGCGTAGCAGCGCCACCAGGTCGTCGGTGAGAACGGTGCCCGTGGTGAGCACAGTCCCGTCCGACAGCGTGGTGTCCTCGGCCAGCACCCGGCCGTAAGCGCGGGTCTCCAAGTACGACCGCCGTCCCGCCTCGTCGGGGAAGAACCCGTCGAGCCAGACACTGCGCGCCGTCTCACAGTCGTCGATCCTCACGATCAACTCCTGGGCCACGTCGACCAGACGCCGGGTCAGGTACCCCGAGTCGGCCGTCCGCAAGGCGGTGTCGGCCAGACCCTTTCGGGCACCGTGGGTGGAGATGAAGTACTCAAGAACCGACAGCCCTTCCCGGAAGGAAGACTTGATCGGCCGGGGGATCATCTCTCCCCGCGGGTTCGACACCAGACCCTTCATTCCGGCGATCTGACGGATCTGCTGCGAGTTCCCTCGGGCGCCGGAGTCGACCATCATGTCGAGCGGGTTGAAGGCGATCTCGGACAGCGACTTCTCCATGGCCCGTCCCACCTCGGAGGTGGCCGACGTCCAGATCTCGATCTCCTTCTGCCGCCGCTCGTCGTCGGTGATGATGCCCCGCTTGAACTGCGCCTCGGCCTTTTCCGCCTCCCGCTCGTAGCGGTCCAAGATGGCCCGCTTGTCCGGCGGGGTCCGGACGTCGTCGATGGAGATGGTGAGACCCGACTGGGCCGCGTACCGGAACCCCAGGGCCTTGATCAGGTCGAGGCTGGCGGCGACGACGTGCTTCGGCTCGGTGGCGGCCACCTCCTCCACGATCCCGGCGATGGGGGTGTTGCGCTTCCCCACCACGTCGTTCACGTACCGGAAGCCCTTCGGCAGGGCGCCGTTGAAGAACACCCGGCCCGGCGTCGTCTCGAGGACCAGCTGTTCCTCGGTGTCGGGATCCTGGCCCAAATGCTTGGCCACCGCCGTGTGCAGCGTCGAGCCCGGCAGGGGCCGCAGCTTGATCTTGGCGTGAAGCGCCACGGCACCCTCCTCGAAGGCGCGCTCCACCTCGAAGGCGTGGCGGAACGAACGTCCCTCGCCCTTGCCGTTCTCCACCTCCAGGGTCAGGTAGTAACCCCCGAAGACCATGTCCTGCGTCGGCACCGTGATGGGCCGACCGGTGGCCGGGGACAAGATGTTGTTGGCCGACAGCATCAGCACCCGCGCTTCGGACTGGGCCTCGGCCGACAGCGGCAGGTGGACGGCCATCTGGTCACCGTCGAAGTCGGCGTTGAAGGCGGTGCACACGAGCGGGTGGACCTGAATGGCCTTCCCCTCGACGAGCACCGGCTCGAACGCCTGGATGCCCAACCGGTGAAGGGTGGGCGCCCGGTTCAGAAGAACCGGGTGCTCCTTGATCACGCCTTCGAGCACGTCCCACACCTGCGGCCGGCGCCGCTCCACCATCCGCTTGGCCGACTTGATGTTCTGGGCCAGCTCCAGGTCGACCAGCCGCTTCATCACGAAAGGCTTGAACAACTCGAGCGCCATCAGCTTGGGCAGCCCGCACTGGTGCAGCAGCAGCGTCGGCCCGATCACGATCACTGATCGCCCCGAATAGTCGACCCGCTTACCCAACAGGTTCTGACGGAAACGGCCCTGCTTGCCCTTCAACATGTCGGACAGGCTCTTGAGCGGCCGGTTGCCCGGTCCCGTCACCGGACGTCCGCGGCGGCCGTTGTCGAACAGGGCGTCGACGGCCTCCTGCAGCATCCGCTTCTCGTTGCGGATGANNAGGTCGGAGGTGGCGAACCGGCCACCGTCGAGCTGCACCATGGGCCGCAGATCGGGCGGGATCACGGGCACCACGCCGAGGATCATCGCCCGCGGGTCGTTGATCCTGCGTCCGTGGTCGTCGCGCCGGTTGAACGCCGTCACGATCTTGAGCCGCTTGATGGCCTTCTGACGGCGCTGGGCCGACAGCGGCCGGCGCCCGTCGGCGGCGTCGATGGCCTCGCGGAGCTTCACTTCCTCGACATCGAGGTCGATCCGGTCGATGAGCCTCGAGATGGCCTCGGCCCCCATCCCGCCTTCGAAGTAGTCCTCGTAGCGGACCTTCAGCTCCCGCCACAGCAGCTCGTCTTCGATGATCTTGCGGGGAAACAGGTCGCGGAACTCGTCCAGGGCGCGCTTGGCCAGGTCGATGTCGGCCTCGAAACGCTCGCGGACCGATCCGATCTCCTTCTCCGACAACCGCTGCCGGGCCTTGATCTCGGTGTCCTTGGCCCCGTCCTTCTCGAGATCGGCCAGCTCGGCCTCGAGGACCTTGAACCGCCGGTCGATGTCGAGATCACGGTCGCGCTCGAGCTGCGCGATCTCGTCGGCCAGCTCGCCCTCGAGAACGGGAAGGTCCTCGTGCCGCCGCTCGTCGTCCACCCAGGTCACCAGGTTGGCGGCGAAGTAGATGACCTTCTCGAGCTGCTTGGCTTTCAGCTCCTCCCGGGCTTCGGTGCCCATGAGCAGATAGGCCAGCCAGCTCCGCGTCCCCCGCAGGTACCAGATGTGGACCACAGGGGCGGCCAGCTCGATGTGACCCATCCGCTCCCGCCGCACCTTGGACCGGGTGACCTCCACCCCGCAGCGCTCACAGATGATCCCCCGGAACCGGACGCGCTTGTACTTCCCGCAGTAGCACTCCCAGTCCTTCGTGGGCCCGAAGATCTTCTCGCAGAACAGCCCGTCCTTCTCGGGACGAAGCGTCCGGTAGTTGATCGTCTCCGGCTTCTTCACTTCACCGTTAGACCACGAACGGATCGACTCGGCCGTGGCGAGACCGATACGAAGCTGGTCGAAATTATTGACGTCCAGCACGGCTAGAAGCTCCTCTCCGCAGCGCGGCGCTCATCCTCTTCGTCCGACCCACGTTCGGGCCGGCTGATGTCGATGCCGAGTTCCTCGGCGGTACGGAAGACGTCTTCGTCGAGCTCCCGCATCTCGATCTCCTCACCGGTGAGCGACAGCACCTCGACGTTCAGACACAGTGACTGCATCTCCTTGATCAGAACCTTGAAGCTCTCGGGGATCCCGGGCTCGGGGATGTTCTCGCCCTTCACGATGGCCTCGTAGACCTTCACCCGGCCGAGCACGTCGTCGGACTTGATGGTCAGAAGCTCCTGCAAGGCATAGGCGGCGCCGTAGGCCTCGAGGGCCCACACCTCCATCTCACCGAACCGCTGCCCACCGAACTGCGCCTTTCCACCAAGGGGCTGCTGGGTGATCATCGAGTACGGCCCCGTCGAACGGGCGTGGATCTTGTCGTCGACCAGGTGGGCCAGCTTCAAGATGTACACGTAGCCCACCGAGATCGGGTTGTCGTAGACCTCGCCGGTCCGGCCGTTGTAGAGCGTGGCCTTCCCGTCGGTCCCGATCAGCCGCGTCCCGTCCTGGGAGTCCGAGTGCAGTCTCTCGAAGAGCTTCCGGATGGTCGGGTGCCGACCGGCGTCTTCCTCTTCGTCCCAGTGGGCCCCGTCGAACGACGGCGTGGACACCCAGACGGCCGGGTCGGTCTTGGGTCGCGTCTTGGCGTCGAGCACACCGGTCAGCGGCTCGAGACCTTCGACGCCTTCCCATCCCCAGCGCGCCGCATAGCCCAGGTGCGATTCGAGCACCTGGCCCACGTTCATCCGGCTCGGCACACCCAGGGGGTTCAAGATGATGTCCACGTGGGTCCCGTCGGACAGGAACGGCATGTCCTCCACGGGCAGGATCTTGGAGATGACCCCCTTGTTCCCGTGCCGTCCGGCCAACTTGTCGCCCTCGGAGATCTTGCGCTTCTGGGCCACGTACACCCGCACCAGCTGGTTCACGCCCGGCGGCAACTCGTGGGAGTCCTCCCGAGAGAACACCCGGACGTCGATCACCTTGCCGGACTCACCGTGGGGCACCTTCAGAGATGTGTCACGCACCTCGCGCGCCTTCTCACCGAAGATGGCCCGCAGCAACCGCTCTTCGGGGGTCTGCTCGGTCTCTCCCTTGGGTGTCACCTTTCCGACCAGGACGTCGCCCGGGCCCACCTCGGCCCCGATCCGGATGATCCCGCGCTCGTCCAGGTCGGCCAGGATCTCCTCGGAAAGGTTCGGGATGTCCCGGGTGATCTCCTCGGCGCCGAGCTTCGTGTCGCGGGCGTCGACCTCGTGCTCCTCGATGTGGATCGAGGTCAGCACGTCGTCGCGCACCAGCCGCTCGGAGAGGATGATGGCGTCCTCGAAGTTGTAACCCTCCCAGGGCATGAAGGCCACCAGCAGGTTCTTGCCCAGAGCGAGCTCGCCGTTCTGGGTGGCGGCCCCGTCGGCCAGCACGTCGCCGGTGGACACCTTGGCGCCCTCGTCCACGACCACCTTGGCGTTGATACAGGTGTTCTGGTTGGACCGCCGGAACTTGGCCAGTCGGTACGTCCGCCGGCCCAGCTCGAGGCCGAGCCGGTCACGCTGACCCGCCCGGTACTCCACGATCACGCTCTCGCCCGACACCTCGACGACGTTTCCGTCACCCTCGGCCAGAAGCACGTCGCCGGCGTCACGCGCCGCGCGCGCCTCCACCCCGGTGCCGATGTAGGGAGCCTCGGGCACCACCAGGGGGACGGCCTGCTTCTGCATGTTGGCGC
>PLXQ01000012.1 GCA_003151475.1 Acidimicrobiaceae bacterium
TTGACAAAGATAGGAGCGTCGCCCGTCCTGATTGGGCAGATTCTGCGAATGGACCCGACCTCGCGGCCCACCAAGGCAGCCGTGCGCCATATGCGCCATTTCGAGGAGCGGCCACCTCGCTCCGGTTGGCGCTCGTCGAACCACCGGCAAGCGGTTCATCACCGCCGGGCACCCGGAGCCGCTCCTCCCCCGATTGAACGTCACCATCGGGGTTCGGCCGGACCGAGCAAGACATACCGGGTCAGTGGGGGCATCGGTGTTTCTCCCCTTGTTCAGCCGGCTGGCGCCCACTCCACGCCATCGGACCGGGGCCCCTGCAGGACGCCGTCGTTGCCGCCCACGAGTACAACGGCCTTCCCGGTCCAGACGGCCAGACCAGCGAACCGCTGGTCGGCAGGACCCGTCGGGCCGTTGGGTGCGGGCGGGGGATAAGACGGCGCGGTGGGTAAGACCGTCCACCTATTGGTGGACGGATCGTAGGCCGCTGCTCCGGGTCCGGGAACGGGCAGGATCGAGCCCTCGCCTCCGCCAATGATGAGAAAGAAGCGGCCCGTCCACACACCCGTGGGCCAGCTCTTGGCCCGCAATGGGGAGAGAGGTAGGGCTCGCCATGTGTTGGTCGCCGGGTCGTAGGCCGCGCCCCGACCCACGATGCCCCGGCCCGGCCCGCCAGCCCCGGTATCGCCGCCCCAGATGAGCACCTCGTGTCCCGACCAGGCGGCTGCGGCCTGGCCCCGGGCGGGCACGGGTGCCGCGGGCAACCTCCGCCACGTGCCCGTCACCGGGTTGAGGCGGGCACCATCGCCGTACGCGGTCGTGGAGTCCAAGTTGAGCCCGCCCCAGACCACAAGCTCCTTGCCGGTCCAGACCGTGACCGCATTCTGCCGGGGCGTAAGCCCGGAGGGGGGCAGTATCCGCCATGTGTTGGAGGAGGGGTTGTATGCCAGCACGACTTCGCGCCCGGCGGAGCCGGGGATGGCGGGGGCCGACGACCACACCAGCATTTCCCGGCCCGTCCACACCGCCGTGGGATCCCCGCCGGGCAAGGTCGTGGGCATGGCCGCGATGGGGTGCCAGGTGTTCGTGGCTGCTTCCCACGCCGCCCCGTCGGTGGCGGGAGCCGCACCCGCGTGCGTGCCGTCCGGGCTCGCCAACCCGCCGGCCACCACCATCTCGGTGCCCGTCCAGACACCGGCCGCGCCACCCCGGGGTGTGAGCGGTGTCGGCGGCAGCATGCTCCAGGTGTTCGTGGCGGGGTCATACGTCGAGAGATCGACCGAACCCAGGTCGTCGCAGCAGCCGGCTCGAGCGACGAGGAGCTCCGCGCCGGTCCACGTCACGGGCTCTCCCGCCGGATAGGGGCCGCCGGGGATGAGGGACCACGTGCCGGCATCGGCGGCAACGGGTGCCGTCGTCGAGGTCGGAGAGACCGTGGTCGGGGTTGGAGCGGTGGTCGTCGAAGCTGTTCCTTGCCCCTGCCCTCCCGCACAGCCGGTGAGGATAAGGGGCACGCCCATGCCCGCCACCCACCCCCAGCGGTGGTTCTTCACGGTTGTGTCTCCTCGTCGGTAGATAATGCCAGTGCAGCACCTCCAACGTCGCTTCGACAGGGACCTTCGACTCTTCGTTTCCCTCTGTCTCTCCAAACTCGGCACCATCGTCGTCGAAGCTCCTCCTTTCCCCGTGCCCTCCATCACAGCTGGCGAAGGGAGAAGGCAGCGATGACGACCGACCATCCTCGGCGTCGGGCGGCCCGTGGCTCCTTGTGGTTAATCGACCGCTATAAGTCTTCCAGTCTTAGGTCCCTGGTCTACTCGTCTTGCATGGGCGCAGAATCGCAGCATGAAGATCCGTTTGACTGCAGCAAAATGGACAACAGGAACCGTTCTTGGAGCCGTCCTGGCGGCGTTGCTGGCGGCATGCGGCAACGGGACATCGTCACAACCGGCCAGTACCAGCACTAGTACCAGCGTCACCACCAGCACCAGTGCTCAGGAGACGGCGGTATCGCTGTACTTCATGCGTGCCGACACGCTGGGCGTGGCCGACCGTCAGGTCCCAGTCACGTCGACGCCGGAGGTCGCCGCGATGAAAGCCCTGCTGGGCGGGCCAAATGCGACCGAGCGTGCTGCCGGGCTGGCGACGAACATTCCGACCGGAACCGTCCTGCTCGGTCTCTCGATCAACAATGGCGTGGCACTAGCCAACATGAACAAGACGTTCGAATCCGGCGGCGGTTCGCTCTCCATGATGTCTCGACTTGCTCAGGTCGTCTACACCCTGACGCAGTTCGGCACGGTGCACAATGTGACGTTCCAGCTCGATGGTACGACGGTGACCACCTTCGGTGGTGAAGGTCTCATCCTCACCAATCCCCTTGGGCGCCTTGACGGTACCCTGACCTCGGTCCTTCCCAACATCCTGTTGGAGACCCCAGCCGTGGGAGACCGCGTGCACAGCCCGTTGCATGTCAGTGGCATCTCCAACACGTTTGAGGCAACGTACAACGTCGAGCTCATCGACTCCACAGGAAAGGTCGTGCTTTCCACCTATGGCACCGCTTCAGCCGGCACCGGCACGTGGGGGACCTTCGATGCCAGCTTCCCCTACAAGACGACGGCATCGGGTATTGGACAGCTGAAGGTGTACTCGGTCTCTGCCAAGGATGGGTCGCACATCAACGAGGTGGACCTATCGCTCCCCGTCGATCCATAGGGTCACCCACAAGCTGTGCATTGTGTCGCCCTCTTTCTATCCAGCAGGAACGGGGGGGCCTGATGTGTTGCGATACCCGGCCCAGCCATCAGGAGTGCGAGCCGAAAGGAAGTGCGGTCTCGTGACGAAGGAGGCCTGTCGTGCGCAAAACAGGTGTGGCGCTGGCGCTGGTGGTTCTCATGTGTGCGTCGTGCACGAGCACGCCGACCACGGGCCCCAAGGGCATCGCTTCGACTTCGACCAGTACGACGTCGACCACCCACCCGCCGAGCGCGCTGGACGACCTGACCGCGTTCTTCATCGCCGCAGCTGACATCGACCAAAAATTGAGGGCCGCAGCCGTTGACGCCAACGGGGCCGTCGGGACGACCCAGATCACGATCAATCAGTCGACCCTCGATGCTATCGCCGCCGCCGATCCGACCCCGGCGGCGAAGGACATCCCGGCCGGACTCCCCCCGGACGTGATGTTGCCGGTGCTGACGGTCCAGAGTGACCTGGTATCGCGCTATTGGGCCTTCCGAGGCTTTCTCCAGGCCCAGCCTGGAACCATTCCCCGAGCCAATCCCCTGCCGGGCACCTTGTCCGCCGCCGACTACCTGCTGCTCTGCTTGGGCAGTGGGAGCAAGGCGGCCAGCTCGTTCTCGGCCGACGTGGCTGCCGCCCGGGCGGCAGCGTCCCAAACGCCACCGGTGGTACCCGTTGACCCCAGTTCGCAGGCCGCGGCCGATCTCGCCATCTGGTTGCACTACATCGTCGGGTCCAACTCGGGGTGTATGGAGTGTGGCGGTTCCCGTTTCACTGCCTTACTGCCGATCACCTGGCACCCCGTCGCCCCGCTGACTCTTGGGGGCAACGGGTGGGACGGCGACATCGCCGGTGGCCTGTTCACTGCCCACTACACCCCGGGCCAAGGCTGGACCGTGCAGTTCAACGCGTGTTGAGCCCCCCAGCACCGAGCCGGTCATCCTGTATTAGCCGGGGTGAGCGTGGTCTTCCCAGTCGGTCGCACGATTCAAATCCGCTCGCTATCGACGTTGCTGAGATATCTCAACCTGACCCAGGTCATCAACCGGCTGGTGGACCTATCAATGCAGGGGTAACGAAACCCGGTTTGCCATCTCTCGCTGGGGCAGCAGGACCGACCAAACCGAGAGCGCTGAGCCTAGCGAGGGCTTGATCGCGCTCTCCATGGTGGAGTTAATGTCGTCGGCAAACGATAGGTAGCTCTCATCCTCCTGAGCCGCATGTAAGCGGAGGACCGCGTTCAGCCCGTAGAGTAAGAGGCGCAGCTCGGCGACATCCTCCTCGTCNNACATGAGCCCTGCTCATGGGACCGGTGGGGTCGCTCCCGCCGAGGATGCGATCGAGTGCAGGGTAGAGCACATCCTGTTCGGCCTCCTCGTGGGGACCAACCTCCTCCACGAGTAGCTTGTGTACCTGACGGATCTGGACCATCGATTCAGCCGGATCAAGAACCCCGAGGGAGTCCGCCGCTGTTCGCAGCCGGTCGATGTCGGCTCGGATGGCCAGGTGCTCGTTCCGGAAGCGCTTCGTGAGCTCAGTGTCCTCGTTGGCCAGGTGTACGCCGGTCCTGTCGGCGCCAAGAGCACGTAAGGCGTTGAGGATCACGGCGACGTCCATTCCCTCCTGCAAGATGGCCCCCCACACGGCGGGGAGAAGGGCGATCGCCGCCGCCGCCATTGCCACAATGGACATCGCCATACCGGCAACCACGCTTTCGAGAGCGATCCAGCGAGTGCGTTGGGCGAGCAGGTGTTTCTTGAGCAGTCCCGACGGGATTCGAACCCGTGTCGCCACCTTGAGAGCGTGAATCAGTCCGTCCGTTCAGGTACTCCGTGTCGCGTTATGCCTGCTCAACGTAGATACGCAGTCTGATGAGTCATCCCCCGTCAACCCTTGTCGTCCCGAGTGGATGAGCAGACGGGTGAGCAGGAACTCGTCGTGCGGAATCCGGAGCGGTCCGTAGCTCGACCCTTCTTTCGTTGCTCCCAGGCCGACGTCTCTGGACGCTGGGCACGAGAGCGCGTCTGGCAAAATGTCCCGGTGACTTGGAAGTCCCCCGCACCCGACTCTGTGGACGGACCGATGACCGGCGATGACCGTGGCATCCTCGAGGGGTACCTCGCGTGGCAGCGAACAACACTGCTCAATGCGATCGCCGGTCTGACCGCAAAGCAACTTGTCGTGCGGGCGCTTCCACCGTCCACGCTGTCGCTTCTCGGGATGGTGCGTCATCTGGCGAAGGTCGAGCGGATCTGGCTTCGTCAGCGGGCCGCCGGCCAGGAAGTGCGGTCCTTGTACGGCGGCCCCGGCAATGACGCCGACTTTCAGAAGATCGACGCGGCGCGCGCAGAAGACGAGGTGGAGCAGCTCCGCCAGGAGTGGAGGCTGGCAGATGAGGCAGTTGCGTCGCTGCCGTTCACGCACGAGATCGACGTACGAGGCGATGCGATGTCGTTGCGGATGATCTACGTGCACCTGATCGGAGAATATGCCCGCCACAATGGCCACGCCGACCTCCTACGAGAGGCTCTCGACGGCGTCACCGGCCGTTTGACCGATCCCGACGATGATTGTCGAAATCGCCGATCTCAGACCAGTCCCCAAACCTCTGCAGCACACTGAACTGGGATTTGTTGGCAGTCTCAACGGGATTCGAACCCGTGTCGCCACCTTGAGAGTGCGGCAAAGAGTGTCCCTTTGATACCGGCCTGGTTGCTTCTTGCCGCCCGGTGCCCATCCAGAGCGTCATTCCGTACGACCGAGTACCGACAAGTGGATGGACACGGGGATGGACAACCAGCGGAACGTTCCGACGGCCGATCCACGTATCCGAGCGATCCCAGTGGGTGACTCCTTTCAGGAGTCTGATACACTTGTATTATGATACATTCGTATGAGACACCCTCTCCGGCTGCCGGCCTGCTCCAGCTGGCACGGCTCAAGAGCGGCCTCAGCCAGGGACGGTTGGCCGAGCTCGCCGGTGTTCCCGCCACAATGATCTCCGCCTACGAACGAGACAAGCGCCAACCAACGATGCCAACCCTTTTGCGGTTGCTTAGAGCGGCTGGGTTCGATCTGAGCATGCATCTTGTCCCGCATGACGATCACGATGACGTGCTCGCCAATCTTGAGGACCAACGCCGGCCGCGAGAGCGCGATCGCCGAAATCGACAGATCGCAGAGTGGCGAAACGCCCAGCCGGTGACTACCGAATGAATCTTC
Source organism: Acidimicrobiaceae bacterium (assembly GCA_003151475.1). GTDB lineage: Bacteria > Actinomycetota > Acidimicrobiia > Acidimicrobiales > UBA8190 > Palsa-661. The sequence continues at coordinate 5,965 of PLXQ01000012.1, forward strand.
CGGACGAACCTTCTCTGAATGCAGCTGCGATTGTCGAAGTCTTAGTCCGCCACGGCGTTCACTTTGTGGTTATCGGCGCGTTCGCTGCTATCGCGCAGCAGGCTCCCATTGCACCAACGAGAGACATCGACCTCACTCCGGAGCAAACCATCGAAAACCGCAATCGCCTGTCTGCGGCACTCAAGGAGTTGCATGCCCAGATTCGCACGGGCGGAGCCCTATCTGTCAGCCTGACGTGAGA
>PLXQ01000009.1 GCA_003151475.1 Acidimicrobiaceae bacterium
TGAAATTCGGTGGATCAGGGCTTAGCAATCGTCGGCGCCGAAAGTAGCTCGGACCTGCCCCGGTTCGCCGGCTTGGGGTCAACCTCTCGCCGATCCCGGGGTGTCCAGATCGGCCGGCCTCAGGACCACCCGAGACCCTGATCTGCTTGCAACGGAGTGTCCGTCTTTGAGCGGCCAGAGCTGGGCACCGTGGCGGCGGAGGCGCTGCCCGCGTACGGCTTCGGTTGCGGGCACACCCTTGAGAAATGTCCGATTGCGTGACTATCGCTGGTCCCAATGATCGCCTTTCCACGGAGCAGCACCTTCCTCATCACCTGTCATCTCAGGTTGCCAATCAGGATCCCGCCTATGGCCGCAAGGCAGATGCCGACAATGACTATCCGCGCCGCCTCGGATCCCGGTTTCGGGACCTTGAAGACGAAAATGCCAACGCTTGCGTTGACCAACAGACTGAGCTGAGCGATCGTGAAACCCACGCCCGTACCCACCCGTGCGACTAGTCCAAGTAGGGCAAGATTGCCAATGCCGAAGAGGATGCCGGCCGAGAGTTGCGTCACCGTAACCCGAGGGCTCAATTTTGCCGGACGACCCGATGTCGCGACCAGCACGAAACCGGCAGCGAGGATGCCGAGAGCTAGGGGGAGGTTGCTCACCTGAGCCGGAACTTTCGCCCACTGGGCCGGCACGAAGTAACTGCCCCACAATAAGCCGGCTGCGCCGGCATACAGATACCCCTGTCGGTAGCCGCGGAGCGTTCCCAAGACCGAAGTTCTCTTCGCGGAACCGACTTCTTCGCCGTGCACCTCGACTGCCGATGCACTCCCGCCCTGAGCATTCTGCGAACCGACGATGAACAGGATGCCCGCCAGAATCAACACGATCCCAACGCCAAGCACGACAAAGTTCGCCGTGGTGAAGCGGCTGAACTCTCCGAAGAGCAGCGCCCCCCAGACGAAGGCGACGATGATGTTCAATGGTGTCCAAGAGCCGCTGGCTCGAGCCAAGCCGACGGTTTCAGTCGCCCGAAAGGCGAAAAAGTTGCCGCCGATCCACACCACGCCGCCGACGATTGGCAACCAGAATGCGCGCCATCCGAACGAGAGGTGACCGCCACCGACGGCGAAGGCGCTGAAGGCAAATGCGGCGTTGCCAAGCGCCACGTAGAACACTCGTGAACGTTGCGGCACCCCAGGTATCGCCTGCGCTACCGGTATCCAAAAGCCCCATGTCAGCACCGTCGTCAGCGCGAGCAGGGAAGTCATTGGCTCGGGTGCGCAAGGTGCTTGCTCTCCCCAGCGGCTCGGATTGCTTCCGGCGTCGCGGCCCGCATGTCAGACCAAGTGCGTGACCGGATCTTGGACATAACTCCATCTTGCCCGAGGTAGTCGTTGGCTCTCGCGTGAGGGTCGTCCCGTACGCCGTCTTGGGGGCGATTTTTCGTGCGCTCGAGACTGCCCCGATCGCGTAATGTCCGAAAAGTCGATCCGTGGCCGTTATGCCGCAAGCTCGTACTCGTGAATGAGCCCGCCCAGCCGATCATGTCGATGAATTGGAGGAAGACGTCGGGGGTGGGGCTGGTCGGTGTTGCCGAGGGAGGGCGGTGATGCCGACAACCGAGTCGCTGAGCGGGCTCCTGGGATTTCCTGGGAGATGCCTTGGTGGGGACGATGGCCGTTGTAATGGCGCAGATAGGCGCGCAGTACTCGCTCCAGATGGCGCGCGTTCACGATCAGCAGGTGGTCGAGGCACTCGACCCTGACTGCTCTTACGAACCTCTCGGCGTGCGCATTGGCATTCGGTGTCCGAAACGGCGTACGCAGGACCTGAGCACCGGCGCCGGTGAAGACGGTGTCGAAGCTCGAGACGTACTTCGTGTCCCGATCCCGGAGGAGGAAATTGATCTGGACGCTCTCGTCTTCGAGGTCACGGGTGACGTTTCTCGCTTGTTGGGTGACCCAGGCACCGTGCGGATGGTCAGTTACACCCGTGATCCAGACCCGCCGTCGACCGAGTTCGATGAAGAAGACCACATAGAGCCGCTTGAGGGTCAGCGTGTCCACGGTGAAGAAGTCGGTGGCCACGATATGAGATGCCTGAGCTCGCAGGAAGCTCCGCCACGTGGTCCCCGCTCGCCGGGGGGCGCGTCTAATTCCGTGGTCCTTCAGGATCCGGGCGATCGTGCTCGCCGCCAGACGGATGCCGAGCTTGATCAGTTCGCCCTGGATGCGGCGGTAACCCCACCGCGGATTCTCCTTCGCCAGGCGGACAACGAGCCCCGTGCTGTTCTCGTCGACCAGTGGACGCCCCGGCCGGCGGTGCGGATAAGTCCAGCGCCGGGCCACGAGCCGCCGGTGCCAGGCGAGAAGGGTCTCGAGCGTAACCGAGAAGCATGACCAGGAGGAGCGGGGGAGGAGCCGGCTCAGCGCCGCCAGGAGGGCACGATCAGCGGGTTGATAGGCAGATCGTCCGACCTGGCGTTTGAGCACGGAGATCTCGTGGCGCAGGGCCAGCAGTTCGATCTGGTTGGTGCTCTCAGAACGCATGAGGACCAAGGCAAATCCAAGAACATGGCGAAGAGCGAGGTACACGAAAACCCATAGACCTCCGCGCACCCGGTGCCGCCGCATCCGGTGGACGGTAGTCCGTCCGACCCGATTTCAGAAAGTTCCTATTCAGTGCCGCAATCAAGTATTCGGACAGTACGCGATCGCACGTGCAGGTCGGCCCTCATGGGCCCGCTGATCGTCGACGGCGCGGAGAGAACCTCGCTTGTGTAGTTCAAGATGTCCAACCGGTCCTCGTTGCCATTGGTCTCTGGCCCCCGCGTATTTCGGGTTGATTGAAGGACCCGCGATCACTGGCGTCGGATCAGACGGGTCATAGCGGTAACGATCGGGTGTTGAGTCGGAGGGTTGCATTTTGTCCAGACGCCCTCCGCGATGAAGGAACCAGGCCTGCTCGTCATGGCGGCGGGAAGCTCCACCCACCGACGATCACCCATCACAAAGACATACACGACATGACACGTAGCCGGAGACTCGAGCACGGCGATCGGCATTCATCCAGACCATCAGCGGAACATGAAGGGCACCTCCGCCGCCGGGACGCCTCTTATACTGACTTTGCCGCGCCGCGCACTACGACGACCGGGCAGGGCGAGTGCGAGACACAGTGCAGGCTGACCGAACCGAGCATCACTCCGGCGAACCCGCCGCGACCGCGACTGCCGACGACGAGCAGATCGGCCCCTTCGGCCGCTTCGACGAGCACACGGGCGGGCGGGCCCGACACCGCCGTCGCCTGGACGGCGACCGCCGGGTGCTCGCCGAGCACCTCTTCGACGACTCGCGCAAGTGCACTCCGAGTGAGTGCCAGAGGATCGGACCCGGGAGGGTCGGAGGGGATCCACATGTCGGGAAAGGGATTTTGCCAGGTCATCACCACCTCGAGATCAGCGCCGACCTGCTCAGCTTCCCTTGCCGCCCACCGCAGCGCCTCTTTTGATGAACTCGACCCATCTACTCCGACCACGATGCGTCCCATACCCTGAGGCTCGCGCCTCCCCCCCCGGCCTGGGTAGGGACCTAAGTCCCTTCGACTTCGTCACACCTCGCCCACCACGACCTAGAGCATCGATGCGCCAGTGAGTGACCTTCGACCCTAGAGGGTGCTCACCATCCGGCGTAGCGTCGGACCGGTGCGGCAGGAGAATGTCGGTGACGGCGGGGAAGGGAGGACGACCGGTGCGGTGGGAGACGATCCACAAGTCCATCCAGCGCGGTATCCGACGTCCGAACATGGTCGACTACGAGGTAGAACGTGCCACCTTCACCTGGGAGGATGCCCGGACGGCGCTCGACGGGCTTCCGGGCGGTCGGGGTCTGAACATCGCGCACGAGGCGGTTGATCGTCACGCCGCCGGTTCAAGGCGCGACCACGTGGCCCTGCGCTGTGTCGGCCGACACGGGGAACGCCAAGACGTCACCTATGGCGAGCTCGCAGAACGCACGAGCCGCTTCGCCAATGCCCTCGAGGCACTCGGCGTCCAGGCCGGCGAACGGGTCTTCGTCCTCTTGCCCCGAGCCGTCGATCTCTATGTTGCCGCCTTGGGGACGCTCAAACATCGCAGCGTCCTGTGCCCGCTGTTCGCCGCCTTCGGCCCCGAGCCCATTCGCCAGCGTCTCGAGCTCGGCACCGGATGCGTGCTTGTCACCACGCCCACGTTGTACCGACGCAAGGTTGTAGAGATCCGAGACCGGCTACCGGAGTTGCGTCACGTCCTCCTCACGGGAGATTTCCCCACGCCAGGTTCCGATCTGCGTGAGGATACGCTCAAGCTCGACACCTTGCTCGACGCCGTATCAGCCGACTATGAGATCGGACGTACCGATCCTCAAGAGATGGCGTTGCTGCACTTCACGAGCGGTACTACCGGCACTCCGAAGGGTGCCGTCCACGTTCACGAGGCCGTCGTCTCGCACCATGCCACCGGCCGCATTGCCCTCGATCTCCATCCCGAGGACGTCTTTTGGTGTACGGCCGATCCCGGATGGGTGACCGGAACCTCGTACGGCATCATCTCGCCCTTGGTTCACGGCGTCACGTGCATCGTCGACGAGGGTGACTTCGACGCCGACCGCTGGTATGGCGTGCTTGAGACGGAGGGCGTCTCCGTCTGGTACACGGCCCCCACCGCGCTTCGCATGCTCATGCAAGCAGGCTCCGACGCGGCCAATACCCATGACCTGAGCCGGCTCCGGTTCGTGGCCAGCGTGGGCGAGCCGCTCAACCCTGAGGCCGTCGTATGGGGCCAGGAGGCCCTCGGTGTGCCCATTCACGACAACTGGTGGCAGACGGAGACAGGGGGAATCATGGTTGCCAACTACGCCTGCATGGACATCCGCCCGGGCTCCATGGGTCGGCCCCTGCCGGGCATCGAGGCCTCGGTCCTCGTGCGCGATGAGCGTGGTCACGTCGTGGTGGCAGGAGACGGCGCCGCCCTCGCGGCTGCCGACAACGAAGAAGGCGAGCTGGCTCTTCGTCCCGGATGGCCCTCGATGTTCCGTGACTATCTCGGGGAGAATGAACGCTACCGCAGGTGCTTTGTCGACGGGTGGTACCTGAGCGGCGATCTGGTCCGACGAGACGCCGACGGGTACTTCTGGTTCGTGGGCCGAGGCGATGACGTCATCAAGTCGGCCGGACATCTCATCGGACCATTCGAGGTCGAGTCGACGCTCTTGGAGCACCCGGCGGTGGCCGAGGCGGGTGTGATCGGTAAGCCCGATCCCCTGTCCGGAGAGGTGGTGAAGGCCTTCGTCACGTTGCGCGCCGGCTATGAGCCGACCGAAGACCTCCGCCTCGACCTGATCGGTTTCTCGCGCAAGCGGCTCGGCGCCGCCGTGGCGCCACGCGAGATCGAATTCGACCAGCACCTGCCCCACACCCACAGTGGCAAGATCGTGCGGCGGCTCCTGAAGGCTCGTGAGCTTGGAAACGGGGAAGGCGATACATCGTCCCTGGAGGAGCAGCCATGACGAAGGATTTGCCCGAGCCAGACACCGGCGCACAGTTCACTCGAGCTTGCGCCGAGAACGATCACAAGGTCCATCTTCTGAGGCAGATGGTCCGTATTCGGCGGTTCGAGGAACGTTGCGTCGAGCTCTACAGTCGTTCGGCCATACGGGGCTTCCTGCACCTCGGTATCGGTGAAGAGGCCTGTGCGGTGGGTGTGCTCGAGGCCCTCCTCCCCGAGGACGCCGTGGTGGCGACGTACCGGGAGCACGGTCATGTCCTGGCTCGCGGTGTCTCGATGCGGGCCACGATGGCAGAGCTCGAGGGTAAGGTCGAAGGCTGCAGTCGAGGTCGGGGCGGCTCGATGCACCTCTTCGACGCGGCCACCCGCTTCTACGGGGGGAATGCCATTGTCGGCGGCGGCCTTCCACTTGCCGTGGGACTGGCCCTGGCCGACCATCTGCAGGGGCGACCTCGTGTGACCGCCTGCTTCTTCGGAGATGGTGCCGTCGCCGAGGGCGAGTTCCACGAATCTATGAATCTGGCCGCCCTGTGGCACCTACCGGTGCTGTTCTGCTGCGAGAACAACCTCTACGCCATGGGAACGGCCCTTGAGCTCACGGAGTCTGAGACCGATCTGTCTCTCAAGGCATCGAGCTACCGGATGCCCTCGTGGGAGGTGGACGGCATGGACGTCATCGCCGTCGAGGATGCCGCGCGCCACGCCGCCGAGGTTGTCCGGACCGGCGGCGGGCCGCACTTCCTCGAATTGCGCACCTACCGATTTCGGGCCCACTCCATGTACGACTCCGATCGATACAGGGACAAGGCGGAGATCGAAGGGTGGAAGAGCCGCGACCCGATCCCCGCTCTGGTCGAGCGCCTCAGGGCTAGCGGCGTACTCGCCGACGGCGACCTCGAGCGCCTCGAGGCCGAAGTCGACGCCGAAGTGGACGATGCCGTGGCTTTCGCCGAGGCCGGCACCGACGAGGCGGTGGAGGACCTGGAGAGGTTCGTGACCTCAGAACCGGTGCAACGACTGGCGTCGCCATGAGCACGACCACATATCGCGAAGCCATGCGTCAGGCAATCCGTGAAGCCCTTATCAGCGACGACCGCGTGTTTCTGATGGGCGAGGACGTCGGTCACTACGGCGGCTGCTACGCAGTCAGCCTGGGCCTGCTCGAAGAGTTCGGCGCGGAACGGATCCGCGACACGCCCTTATCGGAGTCGGGCTTTGTCGGGGCGGGGATCGGGGCCGCCTTGGGCGGAATGCGCCCCATCGTCGAGATCATGACAGTCAATTTCAGTCTGCTCGCCCTGGATCAGATCGTTAACAGCGCGGCGACAATGCTGTACATGTCGGGCGGGCAGTTCAACGTCCCGCTGGTCATCCGCATGACGACCGGCGCCGGACGCCAGCTCGCCGCCCAGCATTCTCACAGCCTCGAGGGCTGGTACGCGCACGTCCCCGGTCTTCGGGTCCTCGCACCGGCAACGCTGGAGGACGCCCGGGGGATGTTGGGGCCGGCGCTAGAAGATCCAGATCCGGTACTCATATTCGAGCATGGCGGGCTCTACAATGTAGAAGGAGAGTTGGCCGACGACGCCGGGCCGGTCGACATCACGACCGCCGCGGTGCGTCGCCCTGGTACCGACGTGACGATCGTGGCCTATGGCGGCACCCTTCGCACGGCTCTCACCGCCGCCGAGCACCTCGCCGCTGACGGGGTGGATGCCGAGGTGGTCGATCTGCGCTGCCTGCGGCCGCTCGACACCGCGACCTTCGTGGCGTCGGTGGCCCGCACGCACAGGGCCGTCATCGTCGACGAAGGATGGCGCACCGGCAGCCTTTCGGCCGAGGTGAGCGCTCGCATCGTGGAGGAGGTCTTCTACGACCTCGACGCTCCGGTCTCTCGGGTATGCAGCGTCGAGGTGCCGATGCCGTACGCCAAGCATCTCGAGGACGAGGCGCTCCCTCAGGTGGCCGACGTGGTCGACGCGGTGCGCAGGCTGGGGGCCTGAGTGGGTGATTTCACCATGCCTTCGCTCGGTGCCGACATGGAGGCCGGCACGGTTTCGCAGTGGCTCGTCAAGGTGGGTGACGAGGTCCACCGCGGTGACGTTGTCGCCGTCGTCGAGACCGAGAAGTCGACCATCGAGGTGGAGATCTTTGAGAGCGGGACGATCGCAGAGATTCTCGTACCTCCGGGAAAGCGGGTTCCCGTCGGTGCCGTGCTCGCCCACGTCACGTCCGGGGCGGGCCACGCCGCGAACACCGTTCCCTCGGTTTCTACCGCGACGCCCGCTGTCCCGCGGGCGCCGGTGGTCACGGCCGCGCACGCGGCAACCGTTGACGCCGCTATCAGTCCACCGGCCCCCGTGGCCCGTCGCTCGACCGTCCACTCTCCCGTCCTGCGCCACCTGGCGCAGGAGCTTGGGGTCGATCTGGTGACGCTGACGGGGAGCGGACCGGGTGGTGCCGTGACCAGGGATGACGTGGAGAAGGCGGGGGGGCGGCGCGGCGACGGGACCCGCCGTCGCGGTCGGGCCACCGGCAAGCCGAAGTCCGTGCCGCCGGCCGAACTCCAGCCCGTGACTCGTGTGTCATCCTCACCCCTCGCCCGGCGAAAGGCGGCGGACCTCGGCATTGACCTGTCTGCCGTGCGCGGAACGGGGCCACACGGTTCGGTGATCGAACGGGACGTACGGCTCGCCGCCGCTCCCGCCCTTCCCGAGAAGGCGGGGCCGGGAACGACGGTGGCCGATGACCGTGCCGCGGCCATGCGGCGGGCCATCGGCGCACTTATGGCCCGGTCCAAGCGCGAAATCCCCCACTACTACCTAAGTACGACGATCGATTTGACGGCGGCGGCGGCGTGGCTTGAGCAGGCGAACATCGAGCGTCCCGTGACGGCCCGTCTCGTCCTCCCCGTTCTGCTGCTCAAAGCCACGGCGCTCGCAGTTGGGCATGTACCGGAGATGAACGGCTTCATGATCGACGACGTCTTCCACCCGAGCGAGGCCGTCCATGTCGGGGTCGCCGTCTCGTTGCGTACCGGCGGCGTCATCGCCCCGGCCATCCACGACACCGGTGGACTCTCCCTCGACGAGCTCATGACGGCGCTGAAGGACCTCGTGGGTCGAGCACGCGCCGGTGTCCTACGCAGCTCAGAGATGAGCGACCCGACCATCACGGTCACGAATCTCGGCGACCTCGGCGTCGAAGCGGTATTCGGAGTGATCTACCCACCACAGGTTGCCCTGGTCGGATTCGGCCGGGTCACCGAGCAGCCTTGGGCGCACGCTGGCATGCTGGGTATACGGCCATGCGTTACGGCGACGCTGTCGGCCGACCATCGAGTAAGCGACGGGCATCGAGGTGCCCGCTTTCTGACCGAGATCAACCGTCTGCTACAGGAGCCGGAAAAGCTATGACAAGCGAAGAGGCACGCCAGTTGATCCGATCGGTTCTCCACCAGGTGGCTCCCGAAGCGGACATGGACGACGTCGGAGAGGGTGAGACCCTGCAGGAGGCTCTGGACCTCGACTCGATCGACTTCCTCAACTTCGTGATCGGGCTGAACGAAGAGACGGGGCTCGAGATCCCAGAACGCGACTACCCACAGCTGTCGACGGTCGGAGGATGCGTGACTTATCTGACCTCGACGCGCTGACGGGCCGACCTCTGTGGCATCCCTCGGAGAGATCCTGCGCCGTTTCCGTATCCACGGCGTGCCCGGCGCGCCAGTCGCCGCCGGCGTGCCCGTTGACCGGGGCGCCCAGTTCGAGGCCGAGCTGACACCGGTCTTCTCGGCTCTCGAGGAGGCTCAGCATGATGCCGAGGACCTCGTAGGCGCGGCGACCCGGGAAGCGGCCCGCCTCCGCGCCGATGCCGCCGAACGAGGACACCGGCTCGTGGCCGACGCCCGAGGGGATGCCGCTTCGGCGCGCTCCGAAGGAGCACAGTCCGTTCTGACCCAAGCGGAGAGAGAGTGCATCGCGCTGCTGGCGGCGGCCGCGACGGAAGTCGATCGGATCAGCCGTGTCGCGGCCGAACGCACACCAGCCGTCGTGGATCATGTGGTCCGCTGGGTCTTCACTCTCGGGGATCCACTACCTTGACCGTCGGCTGGGTGGCGGCGGGGGTGCGAGGGCGAGGGTTGGCACGGCGCCGTCTCGGGCGCGACGGCGTGCAGCGCGTGGCGGCGGCCGGGTCCCTGGCCGGGGCGCTTGTCACCCTGGCGTCTACGCCCTACGGACGCGAGGTCCGACCCGACATGGACCTGGCGTCGGCCCAACATGCGGTTTCGGCCACCCTGCTGTGGCACCTGCGGGTCCTGGCCGGCTGGGGCCCACCGCTCGGTGCCGGGGCCCTGCGGCTCCTTGGAGCGGGTTTCGAGGTGGCCAACGTGATCGGCCATCTGGCGCGCCTGCACGACCGGCCGGCCCCCCCGCCCTATGCGCTCGGCTCCCTGGCCACGACATGGCCGGCGGTGGCGGCGGCGCGGAGTCCGGCCCAGGTCCGACGGGTGCTGAGTTCGTCGGCCTGGGGCGACCCCGGGGGGGACGATCCTGCCGTGGTTGCCCTGTCATTGCAGCTCGGCTGGGCCCGTCGGGTCTTCGACGGCGTACCGGCAGCGGCTGACTGGGCGGTGTCCGCTGCCGCCCTGGTGATCGCCAGGGTTCTCGGGGCCGACGCTCTTTCCGCGGTGGGTCCCTCGGCGCGACGTGACGCCACCCACGTCCTCGGAAGACGCTGGCAGCAGGCCGGGTCCATCGGGGAGCTCGCCCGACATGTGTCCGGCGCCGCCGGCCTCGTGCTTCGGGACGTGGACGGGCCCGAGGACCTGTGGCGAGCCGAGGTCCGCTGGTGGACCACCGTCGAGTCCACCGGCGCCACCCTGGCGACGCACCCCCGGCCCGACCTGTCCAGTGGGATCGGGGTGGCCGGACTGCTCGCCGCTGACTCTTGGTGGACCCGCGCCGCCCTGGCCATCGCGGCGGGCGGCGGCGGGGACCCGGCCGAGGTGCTCGATGCCGTGGCGTGATGCGTTCGAGCCCATCCGTATGGACCGCGTCGCGGTGGTGGCTCCCCGTGATCAGCTGCGCCGTGTGTTGGTGGCCGTCGCCGAGGCCGGCGTCGTCCAGGTCGAGTTGATCGGAGAGCAGGGCGGCGGCCCGGCGACCGATGCCCTGCGACGAACTCACCAGAAGATCGGCCTCCTGCCGTCCACAGAACCGGTCCCGGCGGCGCCGTGCCTGGCTCCCGATCCCCCTGATCTGGTCGTCATCGAGCGGGCCGGCCGGCTCGGTGAGCTGGCCGGCGAGGCCGAGCTCGAGCGTGTCGTCGCCGGGTCCTCGCATCACGGGGCCGTGGCCGCCCTCGTGGGCTGGAGCCCGAAGGCGGCCGTGGATCCGTTGGCGGGCCGCCTCGCCCTGCTCGGGGGGGCCGTGGTCCGTCTGTCGATTCCCCGGGGCGCCGAGCCACCGACCCTGATCGAAGCCAAGGGAGCCACTGGTGCCTTTCAGCCTCTGGTCGACACGTATGCCACCGTCCCCTACGCGGACCTCAATCCGGCTGCGCTCGCAGGGCTCGCCTATGTGGTGATGTTCGGGATGATGTTCGGCGACGTCGGTCACGGCGCTCTGCTCGTGGCCGCCGGACTGGTGCTGGCCGCCGGGCACCCGACCTCACTCGCCCGCTTCCGACGCCTGACACCGTTCGTCATCGGTGCCGGGGTGGCGAGCACTCTTTTCGGACTGGCGTTCGGCGAGATGTTCGGTCCCACCCATGTCGTCGGGGCGCTGTGGCTGTCGCCGCTCGACCATCCGACAACGCTGCTCGCCGTGAGCATCGCCGCTGGTGCCGGCTTGCTGGCCGTGTCCTACGCGCTGGGGACGGTCAACCGCTGGCGAGAGGGCGGCCCCGTCCGGGCTCTAGTGGCCACATCTGGGCTGGCAGGCGCCGCGCTCTATCTCGGTATCGCGGTCGTCGGCCTCGGATGGTATCGGCACTCGTCCGTCGTCGTGACGTTGGGCGCGGCACTGGTCGTCGCCGGACTCGGGTTCGGCTTCTTTGGGTGCTACGCCGAGGCCGGAGGGCGCGGCACCGGGGTGGCTCAGGCTGGGGTCGAGATGTTCGATGCCGTCCTGCGCATCGGTACCAACACCGTGTCGTTCGCCCGGCTGGCCGCCTTCGGTCTGACCCATGCCGCCCTCGGAGGCATCGTATGGTCAGGAACGACCGGCCTGTGGCATCGGGGTCCCGCCCTCCGCCTCGCCGCCGCCGCGGTGTTCGTCGCCGGAAACGCAGTGGCCTTCGCCCTCGAAGGCCTGGTGGCCGGTGTGCAAGCGCTTCGACTCGAGTACTACGAACTGTTCAGCAGGATCTTTACCGCCGAAGGCCGTCAGTTTCGGCCATGGCGTGTCCCGACGCTCTCGATGAAGGAGACACCATGCTCGCCTGGTTGATCGGTCTGCCCCTACTCGCCGCCGCCGCGGCCGGCGTCGGCGCCCAGCTCCGCAGGCGCCCGCGGGCGACACTGCGCGTCGTGAAGTTCGTCAACCTGCTGCTCCTTGTAGGAGCGGGCGTGCTCGTCGCCCTGGCCGCGTCGGCCTCCCCGAGTGCGGCCGCCACCACCGGCGTGTCGGGCGTCTCGTCCTATGGTGGCCAGGCGCTCATCGGGGCGGCCATCGCCGTGGCGGGCTCGTCCATCGGTGCCGCGATCGGTGTGGCGTACACGGGCTCAGCCGCTTTGGCGGCTATGAGCGAGCGACCCGAGATGTTCGGCCGGGCCATGGTCATCGTCGGCCTCGCCGAGGGCATTGCCATCTACGGCCTGGTCATCGCCATCCTCCTGATCGGGAAGGCCTGATTGGTGGCGCTCCTCGTCGTCCTCGGCGAAGCGTCGAGGGTCGAGGGCTTTGCGCTGGGCAGCGCCAGCGTGATCGCAGCCGAGGATGCCGACGCCGTGCGCCGGGCGTGGGCGTCGCTGCCGGCGGAGGTGGCGCTGGTGGTCCTCACCTACAAGGCGGCCGAGGCACTGGAGAGCGAGCCGGCCGGACGCCAGGATGTGCTCAGCGTCGTGATGCCACGGTGACGCCGGCACGAACGACAACGAGCCGTCCTCGCTCGAGGGCCCGATCCGACCCGCCACAAGCCACCGTTCAGGTCGCTTTGGCGCCGGTGACCGATGCCCTCCTCGACACGGCGCGAGCGAGCGCCCGAATGACGTTCTCCGACGCCGAGGGAGACGCCCGCGCCGAGCTGGCCAGCGCCCGCGCCAAGGCCGAGCATCTCTTGGACGAGGCCCGAGCAGAGGGCGTCGAGGCGGCCACCACGACCGCAGCCGCTCAGCTGGCGGCGGCACGCCGCGAGGCGCGCGAGATGATCCTCGGTGCCCGACGACGCGCCTACGACGCTGTCAGGAGCGGGGCGATCGAGCAGTTGGCGCGTGATGCGTCCACGCCCGAGGGCCGGCGACTAGCCCACCGTCTCGTGGTCCTGGTGCGTGACCGGGTCGGGCCGTCGGCGTCGGTGCGTCGGAGTGGCCCGGACACTGTGACCGCAGTGGCCCAGGATGCCAACCGGCGGGCGGTGCTCGGACCTGACGCGCTGGTTGACCACGCGCTCATGTGCTTGGCCGACGAGATTGAGGCGGTGTGGACGTGAGCAACCCGACGGCGCCCACGGCGATGGCGGATGATCGCCCGGGCCCGGGACGGGTGGTGCGGGTGAACGGCCCACTCGTGGAGATCGAGGGGCTCGATCAGGTCGCTGTCCTCGACGTCGTGGAAGTGGGCCACAACAGCTTGGCCGCCGAGGTGGTCTCGGTGCGACAGGGTCTTCTCACCGCCCAGGTCTACGAGTACACCGGTGGACTGCGGGTCGGAGACCCGGCCCTCGGACAGGGACATCCCCTGTCCGCCCGGTTCGGCCCCGACCTCCTCGGAGGCATCTTCGACGGGCTCCTGCGCCCTCTGACCGGCCAGCCTTTGTGGTTGTCCGCCGGCGCCCTCCGGCAGACCGGCACCCGGAGACAGTGGCCGTTCGCGCCGGCCGTCTCCACTGGAACCGTCGTTGCACCGGGCAACCTTCTCGGCATGGTCCCGACACCGTCCGGCGTCGATCATCGTGTGCTCGTCCCCCCCGGGACTGCGGGGCCGGTGGATTGGGTGGCCGGCGACGGCGAGGTCGATGATGACGAGCCCATCGCCTCGATCGGCGGGTCACCCGTGGCGATAAGTGAACAGTGGCCGGTTCGTGCGCCACGTCCCGTCCGCGCCCGTCTCGAACTCTCGGCACCATTGTTGACAGGCCAGCGGGTCGTCGACCTGCTCTTCCCGATTGCCAAGGGGGCCACTGCGGCCGTTCCCGGGGGGTTCGGGACAGGCAAGACCGTGCTTCTGCAGCAACTCGTCAAGTGGTGCGAGGCCGATGTGGTCGTCTTTGTGGGATGCGGGGAACGCGGCAACGAACTGGCCGACGCCCTGGCGGACCTGTCCAAGCTCGACGACCCGAGAACGGGTCGCAGTCTTCTCGAACGGACGGTGGTGATCGCCAACACCTCCAACATGCCTGTGATGGCGCGCGAGGCGAGCATCCACACGGGCATGACTGTCGCCGAGTTCTACCGCGACATGGGCTACGACACGGTGCTTCTCGCTGACTCCACGTCGCGATGGGCGGAGGCGCTTCGTGAGTTCTCCTCGCGCAGCGGCGAACTGCCGGCCGAGGAGGGCTACCCGGCGGGGCTCGCCTCGGCCTTGGCCGCCTTCTACGAGCGCGCCGGGAGGGTCACGACGCTCGGCGGTGAGGAGGGCTCGGTCACGGCGATCGGCGCCGTCTCACCGCCCGGCGGTGATATGGCCGAGCCGGTGACAGCCCACACCGAGCGCTTCGTGCGGTGCCTGTGGTCGCTCGATCGCGACCTTGCCTACGCCCGCCACTATCCGGCGGTCACGTGGCGGAGATCCTTTTCGCGCGACGCGCAGAGCGTGGGTGCATGGCACGCCTCGGAGGGCCGCCCGGCATGGGCCCGGGATCGCGCCCGAGCGGTAGCGCTTCTGGCCGAGGCAGACCGGCTAGCGCCCATGGTCGAGCTCGTCGGCCTCGCCTCGCTGCCCGGCCGCGAACGGGTAACGCTCTTGGCGGGCCGGCTGCTGCGCGAGGCGGTGCTCCAGCAAAGCGCCCAGAGCGTCAACGACGGCCACTGCACCCCCGCCAAACAGGAGGCGCTGCTCGAGCTGGTGCTGGCCCTGTACGACCGGTTCCTCGCCCTGGTCGACCAGGGTCATCCAGCGTCGGCGGTGGAGGAGATCGACACGTCGGGCGTCGTCCGGATACGCGATGAGGTCGGACCCGACGATGCCGCCGGCGTGGAGCGTCGACGCGACGAGATGCTGGCCGCACTGGAGAATTGGAAATGACCCCGACGGCGGACCACGCGCCGAACGTCCCGCTCGAATACCGCGGGGCCCGTGAGGCGGCCGGACCGCTGCTCGTGGTGGGAGGCGTCGAGGGCATCGGCTTCGACGCCCTGGCCACGGTCCGCCTGGCGTCTGGCGAGGTCCGTCGTGGTCTGGTGTTGGAGGTCCACCGCGATCTGGCCGTGATCCAGGTCTTGGAAGGCACGGCCGGCATCGATCCCGATACCGTCTCGGTGGCCTTTGACGCCCACCCCCTCCAGATCCCGGTCGGTGAGGGATGGCTCGGCCGGGTGTGGAACGGTATGGGCGAACCCCTCGACGGTGGACCTCCCATGCTCGGTGCGACCACCCGTGCCGTGGCCGGATCGCCACTCAACCCCACCGGGCGCGCTGTGCCGATCGACCCCATCCTCACCGGGATCTCCGTCATCGACGCCCTGACCACTCTGGTGCGCGGCCAGAAGCTCCCCGTCTTCTCCTCTGCCGGCCTTCCCCACTTCGAGCTGGCGGCTCAGATCGCCGTCCAGGCCAACATCGCCGGCGAGCAGTTCAAAGTGGTGGTCGTAGCCATGGGGCTCACGCATGCGGATGCGGCGACGATGCGCGACGCTCTCGAGCCCCGTGCTGCGGCGGGGGAGCTGGCACTCTTCTTGGACACAGCCGACGACCCCGTCGTCCAGCGGATCCTCGCTCCACGCGTGGCGCTCACCGTCGCCGAGTACCTCGGCTTCGACCTCGGCCACCATGTCCTCGTGGTCCTAGCCGACATGACCAGCTACTGCGAGGCCGTACGCGAGGTGTCAGCGGCCCGAGGAGAGGTTCCCGGTCGACGCGCCTATCCCGGCTACTTGTACAGCGACCTGGCCTCGCTCTACGAGCGGTGTGGACGGATACGTGGACGCGCCGGGTCCGTGACCCAGGTACCCGTGCTCACCATGCCCGCGAACGACATCACTCATCCCTTGCCCGACCTCACGGGTTACATCACCGAGGGGCAGATCGTCTTGTCGCCCGAGATGCACGGCAGTGGGCTCTATCCGCCCGTCGACGTCCTCGCGTCGCTCTCCCGTCTCATGCGCAAGGGTGTCGGCGAGGGCCTCACCCGGAGCGATCATCCAGGCATCGCCTCACAGCTCGTGGCCGCTCTGTCGCATGCCCGTCAGGTGCGGGACCTCGCGGAACTCATCGGCGCCGGTGCGTTGACGGAGACGGACCAGCGTTACCTGTCATTTGCCGACGCCTTCAACTCGGTGCTCGTCTCCCAGGGCACGGGAGAAAGCCGTTCTCTCGAGGACACGTTGGATCGCGCCTGGCAGGTGGTGTCCGAACTCCCCCGGAGCGAGCTCACGATGCTCTCGGCCGCCGACGTGACCGCCCACTACCGCGGAGACGAGACGAAAGCTGACGACAGGCCCGCGGACGAACCGCCCGAGCGCGCCGACGTGCCGGCGACGTGGGTCGCTCCCGACACCGGTGGACAAGAGCGCCGTGGCTGAGCCGATCCCACCGGGTCGGGCCGGGCGGCTGTGGCTGCTCGGTCGCCTTGGGTCCGCCCGGCGCAGCCTGGAGCTGCTCGACCGAAAGCGGCAGCTGCTGTTGCGGGAGCACGACCGGCTTGCCGCTGTGCGCGCCGAGAACCGGCGACTTTGGACCGTCTCGTGCGCCGAGGCCGAACGCTGGGGCCTTCGCGCCACCGCGCTCGGCGGGGCGTCCGACGTCTCTCTGGCCGCCGCCGCTGTCGCCGGGCGGGCGACCGTCGAGGTGACGTGGCGAAACACCATGGGCGTTCGTCACCCCGGGACGCCGACAGCTACTTTCGTTGCTCTACCGCCAGCCTCGGCCGCGGCCCCCAACGCCGCCGTCGCACCGGCAGCCGCCGCCTACCGACGGGCCCTCGAGGCGGCCCTCGCTCACGCCGAGACGGACGCATCGTGGAGGCTCATCGACGCCGAGTTGCGTGCGAACGACCGGCGGCTACGAGCCATCGAGCGCCACCGTCTGCCGGCCCTCGAGGACGCCCTTCGCCGCCTGCAGCTGCGACTCGATGAACTCGAACAGCAGGAGCGGGTGGTGACCCGCTGGGCCCAGCGCCGTCGCCAGGGCAGCCTCGCCGGTCCGGCGGCGCGCACCGGCCCCCACAGCACGCATCCGGCCCATTGACTTACCCCGGTGACTTCGGTCAACCGTGAGGAGTCATGGAGACCAGCGAGAGAACTCCGACCTGCCGGTATGTGGAGGTCCCGAAGGGGGTCGAACTCGTGACCTGGATGGTCTGCTGCAAGCGTAGGGGCAGGCCGGTGCTCCGACTGAACCACACGTCGGAACGCTCGGTGCCATGCTGCGCGCCTGAGTCCGTCCGCAACCGCAGGAAATGCGCGGCCGGGATGCGCCGGCCGCCGACCGACACCGTGGCCAGGCCTTTGAAGGTGTAGGGTCCCGTGCTCACCATCGCCCCCTTCACCGCCGTGTTGGTCCCGGTGCAGCGCGCCATCCACCGCCGACTTGTCGTGGCCCTGGCCGGGAGGACCATCGAACGGGCGCAGGTGAACGAGCTCAGGTTGTTGAAGTTGAACGGGCCGATGGACCACAGCTGCCATGACTGACCACCCGCTTCCCACAGGTCGCCGTCGCCGAGGCAGTACTCCCATGTCTCCCAATGATGGGTGCTGTAGTCGATCCTGAAGACCCAACAGTTCGATCCCCGCAGAGTGACCGTCCCGGGCATGGACGGTCCTTCCGCCTGGGACAGTGGAGGCAACGACAAGCTCTCGGTGCCCGAGCCGCGGTACTCGTAGACCCCGGGAGCCGGTCGGGCAGTTCCACCGCTCCCGGTACCACTGTGTCCCAACCGGCTCTCGGCCTCTCGTAGGGCCACCGGTCTGGCCCGGCTCGACGTCAGCCAGATCACGGCGGCCCCGGCGCCGGCGACGAGGACGACCACGCCGACGAGGATCCAAGGCCATCGCCGATGGCGACGACGGCGCTGATCCGGCATCGGCCCAGCATGGTCGTGCGATTGGCCGGAATTCGCCTTCCTCCAAGCCGTCGACGCCGACGGCGCCACCTCGGCTCGCCCCGTGTGCGTCTCGTGGCGATGTATGGCGGTGGCGGCAACGGGCCCCGACGACATCGATGGTCCCGGTACGTCTTCATGAGGGTGGTCCGGGGCCCGGTTCGGCAGAACGGCGATCACGACCACCCCAGCCACACCGACCACGGCCGCGCCGACCACGAGTCCCAGGTCCATGCCGCTCACAAATGACCGCCGGGCCACGTCGGCCAATTCGGCGCCCAGGTTTCCGCCCACGTGCTGGGCCACGCCCAGGGCACCGCCGAACGATCCCAAGATCAGGCGTCGGATGTCGCCGGGAATCGGCTCGTGGGCTAGCAGTGGCGTCATGCGACTCTGATAGCGGATGTTGAGCGCGGTACCAAGCACGGCGACTCCCAGGGCGCCGCCGAGCTGCAGGGCGGTGTCGCTCGTGGCCGATCCCACTCCCGCCTCCTGGCGCGGGAGGGATCCGAGGACGGACTCGATTGACGGCGCCAGGACAAGGCCCGTACCCAGCCCGATGAGGATGAAGAGGGGCAGCGCATCGGTGTAGCCGCCGTAGACCGTCGTCCGCGAGAGCAGGCCCAGCCCGACGGCGATCAGGGACAGGCCGGAGGCGACGACTGCCTTGGTGCCCACAGCCCGTACCAGGACGGTTGACAGCGGCGCGGCCACGAGAAGCACAAGAGCGATGGGCCCCACGCGCAGACCGGTCTGCAGCGGGCTGTAGCCCAGAGAGAATTGTAGCCATTGGGTCAGGAGGAAGAACATGCCCAGCAAGGCGAACAGAACGAGCCCCATGGCGGCGATGGCGGCGCTGAACCGCGGCGAGCGGAAGAAGCTGAGGCGCAGCATCGGATGATCGCAATGACGCTCCCAGTACACGAAGGCACCGAGGACGATGACAGCGCCGGCCAGAGTTCCCAGCACCAGAGGGGACGTCCACGTGCGGTTGGGAGCCTCGATGATCCCCCAAAGCAGCCCCCCCAACCCGAGCATGGAGAGCAGCGCACCGATGGGATCCGACCGTCTGGCGGCGATGTTCCACGAGTTAGGGACGAGGAGAGCGGCGGCGATCAGGCCGAGCACGGCGATAGGGACGTTGATCAGGAACACCGAGCCCCACCAGAAGTGCGCCAGCAGCCATCCACCGACAATCGGTCCTGTGGCTACGCCCAAACCGGTCGTACCCGACCAGATGCCGATGGCCCGACTCCTGTCCCGCTCCTCCGTGAAGACGTTGGAGAGGATGGACAGCGTCGAAGGCATGATCCCGGCTGCTCCGATGCCCATGCAGGCCCGAGCGAGGACCAGGCGGTCAGGGGTGCCCGAGAAGGCCGATCCGGCGGACCCAGCGGCAAAGACGACCAGGCCCGCCAGGAAGACCCACTTCCGACCCACCCGGTCACCCAAGCTGCCCAAGGTCAGCAGGAGGCCGGCGAACACCACGGCATAGGCGTCGACCATCCATTGCAACTGGCTGGACGTGGCCTTGAGGCTGCGGACGATCGTCGGCATGGCCACGTTCAAGACGGTGGTGTCCAGGCTGATCAAAAGGAGACTCACGCACAACACCGACAGCACGATCCAGCGCCTTATCCCCGTCACGGCTTCCATCGACGCAGTACGAGCGCCCCTCGCTGAGCTCTGGAGCCGCCGCTGTCGGAAACCGGTCACCCACCCAGTCTGCGGCACCAGCCCCGTTCGCCTAGGGCCATTGGACCCTCTGAGTCCGAATCTCAGGCGAGAAGGGAGCGCCATAGTCAGCCTGCGCAGACCGACCAGGCGATGGCGAGCGCTCCTTCCGTCGCCGTCATCGTCCAAGATTTAGCCTCAGGGGACGGACCCTCCCACCGACTCCTCCGTGACCGAGCATCTTCGGCGTATTCCGCTGCCCGGCGGTCGCCGACTGACGATTCGACCAATGACACGTTCCGACTCCGGTGGGCTCGTGGCGTTGTACGCCGGGCTCGATGAGGACGACCTGTACCGCCGCTTCTTCACGGCTCACGCCCCGCCGGAAGACTTCGTTGAGAAGATGACCGAGGTCGCCCAATACGGGGGCATGGGTTTAGTGGCGGTCATCAGGGCGGCGGACGGCTCCGAGAGAATTGTGGCCGAAGCGACATATGCGGTTCTTCCCGACGGTGACGCCGAGCTTGGCATCACCGTCGCCGAAGACGCTCGAGGATGGCTGGGCCCATACCTCCTCGATGCTCTGGTCGAAGAGGCGGCTGCCGCCGGCATTCACAATTTGCATGCTGACGTTCTCATCGCCAACCGCCGCATGCTGGCGATGCTCGGGGCCCGTGGACTCGCATTCATCGAACATGAAGACCAGCCCGCCACCGTCCGAGTCGTCATCGGTACGACGAAACGAATGCCGTCATGGCCCGGAGCACACGATCGCCCCCGACTCCTCGTCGAGATTCCCGGCGGGCGCTGGCACGCCGAAGCGGCGGCTCATACCGCCGGGTTCCAGCTTCTGACGTGCCCCGGACCGACGCACCAATGGTCGCGTTGTCCAGCACTGCGTGGCGAGCCGTGCCCGTTGGCGGCCGACGCCGACGTCATCGTGGATGCGCAACCAGGCCAGCCCGGTCGCTCGCTCCTCGAGGCCCACCGGCGCTTGCACCCTTCGGTCCCGGTCTGCGTCGAACTTCCGGCGGATGCCAGCGATCTCGACAGCGACGTCGCAGTAATTCCCCAGGGGGCCGACGATCGTGTCGCCTTGGGGCTCATACAGAGGATTGCCAAGAAGGTGGGCGCCGAGGCAGATCATCACCTCGGACACGAGCCCAGCTGAGCGCTGTCGACTCGGCCCCGGGGAAGGAGCGAAACCGAGAGTTCCGACGCTTAGTCGACGGCGTCGGCTTTGGCCTCTCTCGTCGAGTCCGGCCGACGCCTTCTGCATTAGAACCGGGTCGCCTGACAGCTCGAGAGCGCCGTGGCTGCGCTTCTGCACGCCTAACCTCGATGCCATGAACGTACTGTCTCGCGAGGCCCGCCGTGGTTTGCGACGTCTGACGAGGCCAGCTGTAGATGCCCTCAGAGTGTACCTACCGAGGCTACGACACTTTCAGGAGCGGGTACCGCGAAATCACGGTGCCAATGGGAAGGATGATGAACCCAAGCCCGCACGAACGTCCGAGCCTCCTTGGTCGCCTCGGCCGCCGACGCACGTCCGGCGTAGGAGCTGAGGGCGCAGTTAACAGCTCGATCGGCCAGCAGTCGATCCCCGGTGATCTCGGCGTTGACCCATCGGCGCACCGTGTCCGCCACCACTTCCTCAGTCTCCATTACGCTCACCTCCGTGATGACGGTACGCGTTCACGTCCCGATCTGACAGAGCCGAAGGTCCCGAAAGTTCGCCCTGGGTCTCGACGAGCACCGACTCGATCAGGCGCACGATCTCGTCACAGCGTTGTGCAGGTGTCATGGATCCCCTCCTGTCGTAATCCTCCAGTAAGGGTGTCGTACCGGCGGGGCGGCCGGTAGGGCCAATGGTCACTCAGTCGATTCGGACGCGCTCGCCGCATTTGGGGAGCCACCGCGTTCCCGCCGAGCTCGGCCGTGAGCTTCTCGGTCGGGGACCGAGCAACCTGAAGGGTCCAAGAACGCGGCGAGGCAAGTCCTGCGGAACTTCGTAGGAGGTGACGGCGGCTGGCGGCGGGCGTCAGGGGCTGGCTTGCCGCGAAGCGAGCGGTAATCGCCGGTCGCCGGTCGAGCGCGGAGCGCTCGGTTCAAGAGGCGGAGCGTTGCTATCAAGGTTGACTGCCGCGCCTTGGGGTCAGGCGGCGCGGTCGTACTCGTGGACGATGCCGCCGAGGACATCACGGCGAGTGACCGCGCCGCCGTCGGGAGCGCTGACCGGGTGGGGGATTGGCTTGGCGAGATGCAGGCCACGGTGTGGTCTCGCCTGGTTGTAGTGGCGGACGTACTCGAGCACCGATTGGAGATGTCGTCGTGAGACGACGAGGTCCGCGTACGCGTTCGCACGAGGCGAACGCACCGGGGTGCGAATGGTCTCGATGCCGATCGAGGCGAACACCGCGTCAAAGCTGGCGGTGACCTTGGTGTCTCGATCGCGGATGAGGAACCGGAAACGCTGGCCGGTATCTTCGACGTCGGCAGCGAAGTTCCGTGCCACCTGGGTCACCCATGGGCCGTTCGGGTTCGTGGTGACACCGAGGACGTGAACGACGCGTCGCTCAAGTTCGATCACGAACAGCACGTAGTACCGGCGGAGCAACACAGTGTCGACTTGGAAGAAGTCGGCGGCGACGATGCCCTTGGCCTGGGCGGAGAGGAACTCGCTCCAAGTGGGGCCGTCGCGTCGGGGAGCCGGTGGGAGACCGTGCCGACGCAGGATCGTCGCCACGCTCGTCTTCGACACCGTGACATCGAGTTTCTTGAGTTCGCCGACGATCCGGAGGTAGCCCCACCGGGGGTTCTCCCTCGCCAAGCGGCAGATCAGCTCCATGGTCTCTTTGGGAAGGGCCGGACGACCTGGTCGGCGGCGCGGGAAGGCCCAGCGCCTGCGGACCAGCGAGCGGTGCCATCTGAGGATTGTCTGCGGCGTGACGAGGAACGACCCCCAGAGCTCTCGGGGTACGAGTCGGGCCAGGAGGGCGACGAGGGCACGGTCGGACCAGGTGAAGCGGGGACGGGTGACCTGGCGGCGGAGCACGGCCAGCTGGTGGCGCAGAACAAGGATCTCTGCATCTTTGGCCGCAGTATCCGACCAGTGGACGCGAACGACCTCGAGCACGCGTCGGAACAGACGGTAGAGGAAGGACAGGGCCACGATGAGAGCCTCACCGAGGGCGTTCTAGCTGGTCAAACCGGTCGGAGGGTTTCTGGACCCTTCACGCTTAGCTGGGACTGCGTATCAAATCGGGCACATCCCGCTGGTTCCACCTTGGGTTGCACTAGAGTACGAAAATCGGACTATC
>PLXQ01000060.1 GCA_003151475.1 Acidimicrobiaceae bacterium
TTCGATTATGCGCTCTACGCAAGAGCGACCAGTGCGCTGGAGCGCGAGATCGAGCCGCGCGGCTATGCGTTGATTCTTGCGTCCAACCATTACGATCTGAAGACCGAACTGCGGTTGACGCGGGCGCTGATTGAACGCGGCGTCGATGCTTTCATGTTCGTGGGCTCCGACCACGACCCTGAATTGTTCGTGCTGCTCAACGAATTCCGGCGCCCTTACGTCCTGACCTGGGGCATCGATCGATCCGGTCAGCATCCGAGCATCGGCTTTGACAGTCAGGCCGCGACGCGGACCATGACCGAACATCTCATCCGGCTGGGGCATCGTGAATTCGGTCTGATCAGCGCACCGCACGAAGGCAACGATCGCGCCAGGGAACGCAGCGCCGGGGTGAGAGAGGCCCTGCGCGCGCACGGGCTCGACCTCAAGGACAGCCACGTCCAATATGCGCCGATTGCGCTGGCCGCCGGTACCCAGGCGATGGAAAAACTTCTCGCGCTGCGCGACCGG
This sequence comes from Acidimicrobiaceae bacterium, assembly GCA_003151475.1. Classification (GTDB taxonomy): domain Bacteria; phylum Actinomycetota; class Acidimicrobiia; order Acidimicrobiales; family UBA8190; genus Palsa-661. The sequence continues at coordinate 511 of PLXQ01000060.1, forward strand.
CCGACGGCGGTGGTGGCGACCAACGACGTCGTTGCGGTCGGCGCATTGATGGCCTGCCGCGAGGCGGGGGTCGGCGTGCCCGGCGAAATCTCGATCACCGGTGTCGACAATACCGATCTCGGCGCGACCCAGACACCCGCGCTGACGAGCATTCAGACCCCGATCATGGAAGTCGGCCGCATCGCGGCCAACTATCTCACCGCGCGCCTCGAAGGCACCGACGTCGAATTCCCCCGCGAATTGCCCTTCGAGATTGTTCTGCGCGACAGCACCGGGCCGGCTCCGTCAGCCGGTCCGGTTTAGCAGCGCTTTCGGCAACAGGAGTTTCATATGGATCGCATCGGCTTCGTCGGATTAGGGCGCATGGGCAAGGGCATGGCCTCAAACCTTCAGAAAAAAGGCTTCGCTTTGACGGTGTTCGACCTTCAGGAAGCCCCGCTTCTCGATCTTGAAAAACTCGGCGCCAAGCGCGCCAAATCATTTACCGAATTGGTTCAAAACTCGGATGTGGTTCTCACAGTGCTCCCTGGCTCTCCAGAGGTCGAAGCGGCGGTGCTGGGACCCGACGGAATTGTGGCGCGTGGACGGCCCGGGCTTTTGTTGATGGATTTAAGTACGGTCGATCCCGTCACCACCGATAAACTTTCGACAGCCCTTGCGGCCAAGGGAATGAGCATGGTCGATTCTCCGATCGGGCGGCTGGCGTCGCACGCCGACCGCGGCGAATGCCTGTTCATGGTCGGAGCATCGGAGCCCGACTTCAACCGTGTCAAACCCTTGCTGCAGGCGATGGGTACGACGATCCATCACTGCGGCAAGGTCGGCAACGGCATACGGACCAAACTGATCAACAATTATCTGTCGATCGTCTCATGCCAGATGAATGCCGAGGTGCTCACGCTAGCCAATGCCTATGGTCTCGATCTCGAAACCACGCTCGATGTCGTTCATGGAACGACGGCCACCAACGGCCAGCTCAAACTCAATTTTGCGACCAAGGTTCTAGTAGGTGATACCGATGCGGGTTTCACCGTCGATCTCGCGCACAAGGATCTGACCCTGATCGTGAACTCGGCCAATACCAACAGGGTCTCATTGCCGATCGCGGCAGTGGCGCGGGAATCATTGAGTCTCGCACGCTCGACGCCCTATCACGCTCTGGATTTTTCCGCGCTGCTCGATTTCTGGTGCGAAAGGGCTGGTCTCAAGAAGGTGCGCTTCAAGACTCAAAGCAAAGTTTGACCAATCGCCATCTGCTGCAATATCGGACAAGATATCGCCTCTACTTGCCACTGGGATAAGGCTTACGACAGGATAGGAAGTCCCAAAGCGTCCTCTAATTCGCGTAATGATCGCTATGGAACGTCCGCGGTTGTGGGAGAGAAGACTTAGCGCGAACGTCGACGAATGCCCGTTTATTGCCTAACACGGAACTTGTGAACCGTCGCTCTCAGCGCCGGGCTACGCACCAGGTTCCAAAACGGGAGCCCAATTCGCGTTCGGGATTTTTCTCGGAAAAGTCAGTCTTTCCGCGGGGTCGTCAGCCGCAGCTTCATATCCTGCCAAAAACTCCGGCGTCGGCAAGGGCTGCGATGCGACCATCGTCATAGCCGAGCGTCTTGCGCAGGACTGCCTTGGTGTGCTGACCCAGCAAGGGTGCCGCCACAGGGCTGACGGCCGGCGTCAGCCCCATGCTGAGCGGGGGCTCGATGTTGGGGACTGTGCCTGCGGCTGGGTGCGGGATTTGGCTGAGTCGATGCCGCTCGCGCAACTCCGGCGCATTGAATGCCTCCTCGACGGTACGGAGAAAGCCAGCCGGCACGTTGACCGCCTTCATCTTCGCCATCCAGTTGTCGCGAGTGTCGCCTACGAAGATCGCGGCTATGATGGCGCGCAGCTTTTCTTTGTTGGCCGATCGTGCACGGCGGTTAGCGAATTCGGGCCCGCTGGCAAGATCTGGCCGGCCCAGCACATCGGTCATCAGACGGCGATATAGCCGGTCATTGGCGCAAGCGATGTAGAATGGCCCGTCCGCCGCCTCGTAGACGCCGACGGTGGGCGATCCGCTGGGCGAGTTGCCGAACCGGCTCTGGTTCACGCCATTGACCAGATAAGTCATGCCGTAAAATCCGGTCATCGCCACCGCGATGTCGAACAGTGCGACCTCGACATGCTGGCCGCGGCCGAGCCGATCGCGGGCGAGCAAAGCAAGCAGGATGGCATTGCAGGCCGTCATTCCCGTCGCGATGTCGACCATGGGCGGTCCGGTCCGCACCGGCGGCCCGTCGGGAAAGCCGTTCAGCGACATAAGCCCGCTTTCAGCCTGGGTGATCGGATCGAAGCCCGACCTCGCGGCAAACGGTCCTTCACGGCCGTAGGCCGAGATCGAGCAATAGACTAGGCGAGGATTGCGCGGCACGACCGAGGCATAGTCGAGACCGAACCGCTCCATGACGCCGGTGGAGAAATTCTCCACCACCACGTCGGCCCGCTCGATCAGCTGCCCGGCGACGTCGCGCGCCGCAGGCTGCGTAAGATCAAGGACGATGCCACGCTTGTTGCGATTCAAACCTAGAAAGGCAGAACTTTCGCCGGCGAGATCGGCGTGTTCGTAGCTCCGTGTATCATCGCCGCCGTCCGGGTTCTCGATCTTGATGACTTCGGCTCCGAAATCGGCAAGCGTTTGCGTGCAGGCAGGACCGGCGATGACGCGGGTGAAATCCACCACCAGCAGACCGTCGAGGGCGGTCGGCGCGCCGTTCGCTCGTGGCGCGCGATCCGGTAATTGCGGTCTGACAGTCATGATCAAATTATCTCCCGTTGGTGTCGATCGGCGATCGATAAGTCAGCGCCGCGAGGTTTCCATGTGCTGCTCGGTTCCCCACGTGGGGATATTTCTTGAAATAAGCCGAGAGAGAAACTTCTTTGCTTTAACGATCTCTTCCCTTGTGAGCCCCGCCAACTGCTCCTCCTCGAATTCCGTGGCTCGCGCGAGCATCGCCTCTCTGCGTTTCCGCCCGCCAGATGAAAGACTGATGGTTCGCTTCGGGGAGATCGTCACAAAGGATCGCTCCGCCAGGTCCGCCACGGCGTCCTCGGTATCGCGTTTGCCGAGATAGATAGTTCGAGCCAGATCATCTGTTGTCTGCCCGGCAGCGTCATAAAGCGCGGCCAAAACTCTTGCCTGCGCCTGAGTTAGCCCCTCGGCCCTGCGATGGTCCTCGAAATTCAGACTGACATAGTGGTAGGTTCGGAAGAGCAGACTCATGAGAGACTCTTCCGCAGCATCGCTGGTTGCTTCCCCCGCGGCTTCGGGAAGCGATCTCAAGCTCGGATGGCTTTCCGCAACCCCATATTTTCCTTGTGCGAAAATTAGCGGCTCGCCCTCAAATGTCGCGAAACGCAATACCCGCCCGACAATGATGAGATGATCGCCGCCCTCGTACACGGCCTCTCGCTCACACTCCAGGAGCGCGGTGACGCCATCGAGTACGGGAGATCCATGTCTGCCGATCGACCATTCAACCTCCGCGAATTTATCGGCTTCGGAACTCGAGAAAATCTGCGAAAGCCTTATCTGGTCCTGTCCCAATATGTTCACGGCAAAGTGGCGCGCCTCGGCAAAAGCCTGGAAGCTTCTTGAGGTCTTGCTGATTGACCAAAGGATGAGCGGGGGGTCGAGCGAGACCGATGAGAATGAGTTCGCGGTTACACCCGCCCGATGCCCTCCCGTCTCGGCTGTCATCACGGTCACGCCGGTGGCAAATTGGCCGAGGCATTGCCTGAAACCACGCCGGTCAATGGCGGGATTACCTTCTTCGGGGACCATTGCGGACGCGGAAGTTTTCATAACTTCTTCTCCATTGGGCGGCTTGAAAAATGCTTTCGCTTGAGCGCCTGGCGAGTGAGTTGGGCGTATTACAGTTGGCATCCTGAGCGTGCTGTTCGCATCCTGAGGCCCGGTGGCCCACCAGCATTGTTGCGAGCCCCGGTGATCAGCCGATCGCACCAATGTCTGAGAATTATAGTATCAATTTTTCCAGATTGTATCTAATGATACAGAAAAGGCCTTGGCGCAACTCTCAGGCCAAAGAGGGGGAGAAACGACATGAACGTCCGGCGTTCGCTTTTGTCCATGCTCGCTGCCGCCGTCGGGCTGGCGTCGCTTCAGGTTTCGATCGCTACAGGGCAAGCGCCGCGCGAGGAATTCCGCATCGTCTTTCCCTCGCTGTGGAATGACACGCTGGATCCGATCCTGACCAGTGGCGCGGGGACTTTGGGCCTCGCCGCGATCTATGATGATCTGGTGGGAGCCAAGCCGGATGGCAGCGATTTCTCCAGGACGACCGGGGTGGCAGAAGACTGGATGATGAGTCCGGACGGCAGGACATGGACGTTGAAGATCCGTCACGGAATCCAGTTTCACCGTGGTTTTGGTGAACTCACCGGCGAGGACGTCAAGTACAGCCTCGAACGGGTTGCGGCCGAGCGGTCGACTGTCCAGATGAAAGCCTACTTCAAGACCAAGGTCGGCAAGATCGAGGTGCCCGATCCCTATACGGTCGTGGTTCACGCCGCCAATGATCCGATTCCCGATTTCCTGACGACCGTTTCTCCGCTTCAGGCGTCGCCTGAGCGATTCGTGGTGTCGAAGAAGGCGATTGATGCACTGGGAGAGGAAGGGTTTTCGCGCAATCCGGTGGGTTCGGGTCCGTATGAGTTCATTCGTCATATCGGTGGACAGAGTATCGAACTCAAGGCGGTGCCCAATCACTGGCGGCTCGGTACGCCCCGTTTTGCCAAGGTGCTGTTCGTTGCCGTGCCCGAGGAAGAAACCAGCATCGCCATGCTGCAGCGAGGCGATGTCGACATGGCGCCGATCACCCTCGGCAATATCAAGCGCCTGCAAAAGACCGGCGTGCACGTCGTGGTGCAGAAGAGCGCCTATTCGATCATGATCTACATGGATGATCAGTTCGTCGAATCGGTGGCCGTACACAATCCGAAAGTCCGCGAAGCCCTCAACGTTGCGATCGACCGGCAGGCCCTCGTCGATACGCTATTTGAGGGGCAGGGACGTCCGTTGGGCACCTACTGGGTCCAGACGCCGGTGCTCGACGCGATCGGCTACGACTGGAAGGCCGATCTCTATCCCTACGATCCCGAGCGCGCGCGGGTGCTGTTGGCGGAAGCCGGTTTTCCAAACGGTGTAGACCTCGACGTCTACGTCTACCCNNGTCCGCGCCAAACTCGTGAAAGGCGAGATGCCGGGTGCGATTGGCTATTTCCCGATTCCCGCACGGCCCTGGCAGGGTATTCTCGGCTCCTATCGCAATTTCATGCATTCGAACGGCACCTTCGGGCATGTGAAGATTCCGGAACTCGACAAGTTGCTGGACGACGGCGCGCGTGCGGTGGATCCGCAAGTTGCGCGGGCAAAGCTGGTCGGGGCCATGAAATTTGTGCGCGCCAACCATCTGGCCATTCCACTGCTGGAGTATGACGCGGCCTACGCGCTTTCGCCGCGGGCGAAGGGCTGGGATCCGGGCTACCTGCCGAACAACCTCAACTTCGACAGCCTGTTCCGGGCGGCGCAGTGAGTGAGGTTCCCAGGAACGCACGGTGACGCGAAATGCTGATGCTCATCCTCAGTCGCGCATTGCAATCTTGCGTCGCGCTGCTTGTTCTGTCGGTGGTGGTATTCGGCCTGTCGCGCGCCTCCGGCGATCCGGTCGAGTTGATGGTTCCAGTCGACGCCACCCAGGAAGCGCGCGACGTGCTGCGCCATACGCTGGGCCTGGACCGGTCGTTGGCCGAACAGTATGTCACCTTCCTGACGGGCGCCCTCAGCGGCGACCTCGGGGTGTCGATCCGCGAACGACGGCCGGCGCTCGATCTTGTGTTCGAGCGGTTGTCGAATTCCGCATGGCTCGCACTGACGGCAATGACTGTGGCGCTCACTCTGGCGATTCCGCTGGCGGTCGCGGCCGCCGTGTGGAAGGGCACCCTGATTGACGCCTTTGCCCGCTACATCGCCGTGCTCGGCCAGTCCATGCCTACCTTCTTCGTCGGATTGGTGCTGATCATCGTCGTCTCGGGCCGATGGGGCTTGCTCCCCGCCGGCGGCATGGAAAGCTGGCAGAGCTATGTGCTGCCGAGCATTACGCTTGGCTGGTTCGTCGTGGCCGGCATGATGCGGTTGCTACGATCGAGCCTGCTTGAGGTTCTCGACAGCGAGTTCGTCAAGCTTGCGCGGATCAAGGGTGTGCCGGAGCGCGTGGTGATCTGGAAGCATGCGCTGCGTAACGCATTGATCTCCGTCGTCACGCTTGGTGGCGTGTATTTCGCGCTGCTTCTGTCGACCGCCGTCATCGTCGAAACGGTCTTCGCCTGGCCGGGGCTGGGCCGGCTTGCCTACGATGCCGTCAGGTTCCGCGATTTCCCGGTCACGCAGGCCGTCGTGCTCGTCACTGCGGTGCTGGTTGTGACCATTAATCTTGTCGTCGATTTTCTATATGCATGGCTCGATCCCCGGATCCGCCGGTCGCAGAGCGGTGGATCATGAGCGAAGCGGCAGTGGCCCGTACTCCGTCGCGATCTGCGCTTGTCGCGCGCTGGCGAGGCTTTGTCGCTCGTCGACCGCCCTGGTTCGCGCTGCTGGTGGTGGTCGCGGTGCTGACGATGGCGGCGATGCCGGACCTTCTGTCGGGACACGATCCGAACGCTCAAACCTTGCGTGCTCGTTTCCTGCCGCCGTTCTGGCTGGAGCGAGGGACCTTGGTCTATCCGCTCGGCACCGACGGCCTTGGACGCGACATTCTGTCCCGCATTGTCCATGGCACGCGGGTGTCGCTGCTGGTGGCGATGCTGGCGCTACTGGTCGGCGGGGTCGTCGGCGGAAGTCTCGGCCTGATCAGCGGCTACGCCCGCGGCTGGATCGACATTGTCATCATGCGACTGGCCGACAGCATGCTGGCTTTTCCCATGATCCTTCTTGCCTTCCTGTTGGCGGTTACGGTCGGCGCCAGCCTGTGGACGGTCGTCATTGCCGTCGCGCTGGTGATATGGGCGCGCTTTGCGCGGGTCATCCGGGGTGAAGTGCTCAGCTTGCGCGAGCGCAACTTTGTCAAGCTGGCGCGCATCGCCGGCTGCGGCACGCTGCGCATCCTGTGGGTTCATATCCTGCCCAACGTCTTCAATACCATCGTGGTGCTGCTCACCCTGCAACTCGGCTGGGTCATCATCGTCGAATCCTCGCTGTCCTTTCTCGGCGCCGGCATCCCGCCGCCGACTCCGGCCTGGGGCTCGATGATCGCCGAGGGCCGCGCCAGCCTGACCCGAGCCTGGTGGGTGTGCACCATGCCCGGCGTGGCCCTGATGCTCACCGTGCTGTCGTTCAATTTGATCGGGGACTGGCTGCGTGACGTGATTGACCCCAAGCTGAGGCAGGACTGAGATGATCCTCGTCTCTCCTCCTGCGACCGGCGCCGCGTTCCCTGGAACGCGAGGGAGCATGCGGCGATGATGCTCGAGGTCCGCGATCTGAAGACGCAATTCCTGATCGGCGGCCGGACCGGGACGGCGGTCGATGGGGTGTCGTTTTCGGTCGATGAAGGACAAACACTCGGCATCGTCGGCGAGTCCGGGTCCGGCAAGAGCATCACCGCACTGTCAATTCTGCGCCTGTTGCCCCGACCGTTCGCGCGCAACGCCGGCGGCGAAGTGCTGTTTCGCGGTGTCGATCTGCTGAAGCTTAACGACAAGCAGATGCGGCGCTATCGCGGCCACCATATCTCGATGGTGCTGCAGGATCCCATGACGGCCCTCAATCCTGTGCTGACCATCGGTGATCAGATCGAAGAAGCCATCCGGATGCATCGGAAGCTTCCGCGTGCGGAGGTACGCCGGCTGGCCATCGAGATGCTGGAGTTGCTCCGGGTTCCGGCGGCGGCGAGGCGGCTCGCAAGCTACCCGCATGAATTCAGCGGCGGCATGCGCCAGCGCGTGGTCGGGGCGATCGCGCTTGCCTGCCAGCCAGAGCTGCTGATCGCCGACGAGCCGACCACCGCACTGGATGCCACGGTCCAGGATCAATACCTGCGGCTTCTGAAGCGTATCCAGCGCGATAGAAGTCTCGCCATCATCTTCATTACGCACGATCTGGCGGTGGTCGCGCGGATGTGCGACCGTGTCGCCGTGATGTACGCCGGCCGTGTTGTTGAACGCGCACCGACCGCGGCCTTGTTCGCGCAGGCTCGTCACCCCTACACACAGGCGCTGCTGCGTTCGGCGCTGCCCGAGATCCCTGATCGGAACGCGCGCCTGTACTCGATTGAGGGCGCGCCGCCATCGATCTTCCAGCCACGCCACGGCTGCCCCTTTGCCGCCCGTTGCGAACACGTCATGCCGCGCTGCCGAGAGGAGGCGCCGCCCGACATCGAAATGGGGCAGGGGCATGCGGCAAGCTGCTGGTTGCTCGCATGAACGAACCCCTGCTCGATATCCGCGCGCTGCGGGTTGGCTTTACGGTTCGGGAGCCGGGCATCCTGTTTGCACAAAAGCACAGGCTGTGGGCGGTGGACGGCGTCGACCTCTCGGTCGCGGCCGGCGAGACACTGGGTCTCGTTGGTGAATCCGGTTGCGGCAAGACGACGCTTGCGATGACGGTGCTGGGACTGGAGGCACCCTCTGCCGGTCAGGTGCTGTTCGAGGGTGCCGATATCGCGAAGTTCGATCGGACAGCGATGAAGTGTTACCGAGCCTCCGTGCAGGCGGTCCTGCAGGATCCCTGGAGTTCTCTGTCGCCACGCTCGCGTGTCGGCGACATCATCGCCGAGCCGATGGTGGTCAGCGGCCGGCTTTCCGCGGCGGAGCGGAGCCGGCGCGTGTCACGGTTGCTTGAGGAAGTCGGACTCGATCCGTCGCAGGCCGCCCTTCATCCGCACGAATTCAGCGGCGGCCAGCGCCAGCGCCTGTGCATCGCGCGTGCGCTGTCGGTCGAGCCCCGGCTCATCGTGCTCGACGAACCGGTGTCGGCGCTCGATGTGTCAGTGCAGGCTCAAATCATCAACCTGCTGAGGGATGTCCAGGCCCGAACCGGGGTCAGCTACCTACTGATCTCCCACAGTCTCGCAACCGTTCACTACCTGTGTACGCGCGTCGCCGTGATGTATCTCGGACAGATCGTGGAGTTGGCGCCGGCCGACGAGCTGTTTTCCTGTCCGCTGCATCCCTACACGAAGCTCCTTATCGAGGCGGGCCGGTGGCGGGCTGGCGACGAACTGGATGAACGCGATCTCTCGAGCGAATTGCCTTCGCCGACCGCGCCGCCACCTGGATGCCGGTTCAACACGCGTTGCCCGCGCGTGATGCCGCGCTGCCGCACAGAACCACCCCGGTTGCGAGTGCTCGCGTCGGGTCATCTGGTTCGATGCCACCTCTATGACGATCCCAACCTGGGTGGTTCCAGGGACATTTCACGTGGACTGATGGAGACAACGACATGACAATGACAGTCGAAAAATTGGCACCGGCAATCGGCGCGGAAATTCATGGTCTGGATATCGGGCAGCAGGAGGATGCAGCGACTTTCGAACGCCTGCACGAGGCCCTGATGGAACATCAGGTCATCTTCCTGCGGGACCAGACCCTGAGCGTCGATCAGCACATGTCGTTGGCGCGGCGCTTCGGTGTGCCGCTGTATTCGAAAAAACTAAAGATGTACGGCAACGCGTATGACTCGATGTCGTTGCTGGAGAACGACGGAACCAAGATTGCGGTCGGCTCCGTCTGGCATGCCGACAATACCGACTTCGAGGAGCCACCGATGGGCGCGCTGCTCTATTGCGAGGTCGCCCCGAGCGTGGGCGGCGACACGATTTTTGCGAGCATGTACGCGGCATACGAGGCACTGAACGAGGCGACTAGGGCCTATCTCGACAAGCTCACGGCGCTTCACGACAATTCCAACGTCAGCCGCCGCTATGCCGGGCAGGACATACTGCGCGACAGTGCCATGGCCGTGCCGGCAGCGGTCGAGCACCCCGTTGTCCATCGCCATCCGGTGACCGGACGCAAGGCGTTGTTCGTCAATTCAAACTACACCATGCGGCTGGTCGGCCTGAGCGACACCGAAAGCCATCACCTCCTGCAGATGCTTTTCGACCACATCAGGCGGCCGGAGTTTCAGGTGCGCTTTCGCTGGAAGGCGAACTCGCTGGCAATCTGGGACAATCGGTGTACGCAGCACTACGCTCTGGACGACTATAACGAATTGCGGCGGATGCGCCGGGTCCAGATCGCCGGTACCAGGCCGCGCGCCTAGCGGCTTTCGGGCATTTCAAAGGAGGATAGCAATCATGATTTGGAGCCTTTCGAGACGGGCGCATTCGCGGTGGAAACGCGTTGCTCTTGCGGCGGCTACTGTATCGGCCGGCTTACTATCGGGAACGCCTCCCGGCGTCGCCCAGACCAAAGGCGAGATCGTCGTCGCCGGCGCGCTGTTGCGGCAGCAGTTCGATCCGACCGTGATGGTCGCGGTAACCGATTATAATGCGTATGACCTGTTGTTTGACGGCCTGATCAATCTCGGCGCCAAGGGGAAGTACCCGGCTTTGGCGACCGGATGGACCATCAGCGCGGACGCCAGGCAAATCGATTTCGAGCTGCGCAAGAACGTTCGCTTCCACAACGGCGATGCGTTCTCGGCGGAGGACGTCAAGTTCACCTACGAGACTATCATCAAGGAAGGCAACACTCACTCGTATCGCAAGACGTTCGCCGATTCGATCGATCGGATCGAGGTCATCGATCCGGCCAGGGTCCGCTTCATTCTCAAGCAGCCGTGGTTGGCGTTCTTTTCGTCCGCGCGCTACGGCCTGCAGCCGATCGTGCCCAAGGCCTACTACGAAAAGGTCGGCGCCAAAGGTTTTCTTGAAAAACCTGTAGGTACGGGCCCATTCAAATTTGCGGGAATGAAGGCCGGGGAGTGGTCGAGGTTCGAGGTCAATTCCGAGTATTGGGGGCAGGTTGCCGAGATCAAGTCCGTCACACAGAAGATGGTGAAGGAGCCCTTCACGCTCTATGCCATGGTCGAAAAAGGTGAAGCCGACGTGGTGTTCGGCCTGAGCGGCGCCCTGCTGGACAAGGTGAAGTCCGACAGCAAGATGCGGATATTCGAATCGAAATACAGCGGCACCAGCGGCATGTATTTCAACAAGACGAAATTTCCGGCATCGGCCGACAAGCGTGTACGTCTGGCAGTGGCCTACGCCCTCAATCGAGCCGAAATCGCCAAACGCGTCTTGGGTGGTGTCTGCGAGCCGGCAACGAGTATCTTCACCCCGGCAACCTTCGGGTATCAGGCTGGCCTGCAATCAATACCTTATGACCCGGCAAAGGCGAAGCAACTTCTGGCGGAAGCGGGTGTCAAGCCGGGTACGGAAATCAGCTTCACGCTCCACTCCGAATCCTTCGGCTCACTGCCCAGCGCCCCCCAGGTTCTGGAAGCGCTTGCTGGCAACCTCGAGGCGGTGGGCTTCAAGGTGGTGCGCGAATCCGTCGATACCAGCAGCTGGCTGGCCATGATGCGGGCGAAGAAGCAGCCTGCGGTGTTTTATGGTCCGTCTTCGATGCCGGATGATGGCGGAGAGACGATCGAGGGCTGGTTTACCTCGAAGGCGCTGTGGTCGTCGGGCAACATCCAGGTTCCGGCGTACGACGAAATCGCGAAGGCGCAAGTCGAGGCCGTTGATCTCAAGAAGCGCGAGGGCATGCTGCAGGCGTTTGCAAAACTTGAGAATGAAAATCTCGAAGCGGTGCCGTTGTTCTGGTGCAGCACGACCTTCGCCGCCGGGCCTCGTATCAAACAGTGGTCGCCCGCCGTCAGCAGTGCCTATCACTATAATTTCCAAACGATGAAACTCGCCGAATAAGATCAGCCGGTTGGTTCGACGGGCGGCCGCGACGTCATCGTCAAAGCCAGCTCCCTGAGCTTGAATTTCTGGACCTTGCCGGTGCCGGCGGTGAGCGGTAGCTCGTCGACCGGCACGATCCGCCGTGGGCGCTTGTAGGATGCCAGCAGAGTACGAAGGTAGGACTGTATTTCCGTTTCATCGATAGTCGTGCCCGCGTGTGCCACCACAAAGGCAAATCCGATTTCTCCGGCTGTCCGATCGGGGATTCCCAGAACGGCGGCCGCGGCTATCGCAGAATGACGCAGCAGGACGCTCTCGATTTCGACGGTCGAGACGTTGAAGCCATTGTACTTGTAGCCGTCCTTAAGGCGCGACAGGAACTTGAAGTTCCCATCAGAGCAGCGACGCAGTCCGGCGTCGCCGGTCTTGAACCAGCCGTCGCTGGTACGGCTAGCGCGGGTCTCGTCCGGCTTTCGATAGTACCCAGGGGTTACGCAATAACCCCGCACCTGAATTTCACCAATCTGGTTGTCGGAAAGCGTGAGGTTTGTTTCGGGATCGGCGATCCGCAACTCGATATCAGGCATGGGCGTACCGTGCGTGTTGAGCTTTACCTCAATGGGATCGTGCCCGAAGCTGCGCAGCGCCACGCTCGACAATTCGCTCATGCCATAGGTCGAATAAAGGTCGCGAAGGCCCAGCTCGACGATCGCTCGTTCGAGCACGGCAGGATCGTTTGTCACGACGGTGCCGGATCGCAGGCTGCCAAGATCGAATTGGGTCCTGTCGGGGTGCGTCAGCAGCCGCTCCAGCATGACCGGCATGAGATAGATCAGCGTGCAGCGCTCCAGCTGGATGTCGCGCATGGCAGCGAGTTCGTTGAAGCCGTCCTCGAGAACTACGGCCGATCCCTGCGTCCAGCAGGTCAGTATCCCGTTGACGTTGCCCATGATGCCAAACAACGGTACGCAAAGGTAAAGACGATCATCCGCTGTCTGGCTGATGCGATGGCCATGGTCAGCCGCTTTCCGCCACACGCTGTGCGTCAGCACGACGCCCTTGGGCAGGGCGGTCGTACCGGAGCTGTAGACGATCATCGCCGGTCGATCGGGATCATTCTCAAGCGGCGGGGAATTGGTGGAGCGAATGGTTTCAGGCGCCGACCAGTCGGTCAGCCCCTGGAATGATGGAGGCGATGGATCGAGACAAATGGCATGACGCAGGTCGGGAAGACGGGCGCAGGCGACGTTGCCCGGCCTTGCGGTCAGTAGCTCCGGGCAAAGCTGGACAAAGTCGCGCACGAAGTCGCGGAATTCGCTGGCGCCCGCCATGACCAGCGCGCGGGTTTCCGATTGCTCGAGCTGATAAGCCGTTTCCTCGGGAGTAAGACGCGTGTTCAGTACGACCGCCACCAAACCAAGTTGCGCAGCTCCCAGCCAGTACCAGATGAATTCCGGCCTGTTCGGCATCCAGAGCGCAATCTTGTCCTGCTTCGCGAGTCCAAGCGCGGCGAGGCGAGCTGAAGCATTTTCGGTCTCACGCTGGGCGGCTTCGAAACTCCACCGGCGGCCGCGGAAAACCAATGCATCGCGGCCAGCAAACCGTTCGGCAAGGTAAGCAAGCGACTGGGCGTAGGTCTTGTTGGCAAAGGCGTTCATGCATCAATCAACGCAAATGGCAGGCGGCCCAATGATTGGAGGTAATCTCACGCATTTCCGGAACCTTCACCTTGCACTCTGCGACGGCTAACGGGCAGCGTGTATGAAACCGGCAACCCGGAGGCGGCGCGGTCGGACTNNAGCGGATTTCGGAAAAGCGTACGGCTATCGGCTATCTCGACCATGCGGCCGAGATACATCACGGCGACGCGGTGACTGATGTGCTTCACGACAGACAAATCGTGGGCAATGAAGAGATACGACAGACCGAATTCGGCCTGCAGATCCATCAGCAGGTTGATGACCTGCGCCTGAACCGACACGTCGAGGGCCGAGACCGGCTCGTCGCCCACGATCAGGCGTGGTCCAAGGGCGAGGGCGCGTGCTATCCCGATGCGTTGACGCTGGCCGCCGGAGAATTCGTGCGGGTACTTGCCGATCTGGTCTGGTCGAAGGCCGACCCGTCGAAACAAGTCGGCTACCCGGTGTTCGCGCTCGCTGCCGGTTGCGGCATTGTGGACCAGCAACGGTTCGCCGACGATATCTCCCGCCGTCATCCGCGGGTTGAGCGAGGAGAATGGATCCTGAAAGATGATCTGCATTTGCCGGCGATAGGGCTGCATCTGGGCCCGATCGAGAGGCACGATGTCGGTGCCGGAAATGCGAATGGCCCCCGATGTCGGCTGGATCAGCTTCATCAAGGTGCGGCCGATCGTGGACTTTCCGCAGCCGCTCTCACCGACCAGACTTAACGTCTCGCCGGCCTTGATGTGGAAACTGACACCGTCGACGGCTTGAACGTACTGGACTTCGCCGCCGAGCAGGCCGCCGCCGATCCTGAAATATTTCTTGAGGTGGTCGACTTCGAGCAGATGGGGCGCCACAGCCCCCCCGGCAGATTGCGGCTGGGAATTCGAATCCGGCTGCTGTTGCGGAGCTGTCATGTAGCAACTCCCGCGTGCCAGCATGCGGTCCAATGATCTGGAGCCTTTTCCTCGAGGGGCGGGTTCTCGCGGCGACAGAGGTCGGTGGCCATGTGACAACGGGGCGCGAAGGAACAGCCGGGGGGAATCTGGCTGAGGGATGGNNGGTGTAGGGGTGCAGCGGATTGTCAAACAAAGCCAGAACGTCGGCTTCCTCGACCTTGCGGCCGGCATACATCACCGCGACACGCTGGGCCGTCTCGGCGATGACGCCGAGATCGTGGGTGATCATGATGATCGCCGTCCCCAACATCGACTGTAATTCCTGCATCAACTCCAGGATCTGCGCCTGGATAGTCACATCCAGGGCCGTCGTCGGTTCGTCGGCGATGAGTACCTTGGGATTGCACGACAGAGCCATGGCGATCATCGCGCGTTGCCGCATGCCGCCGGACAATTGGTGAGGGTAGGCGTCGATCTGGCGCTCCGCCTCGGCGATGTGGACCAGGCGCAGCATTTCTATCGCGCGGTCGCGCGCTTCCTTTCGGCTGCCGCGCTTGTGCAGCAGGATCGTCTCGATGATCTGCTGGCCGACGGTGAGCACCGGATTGAGCGCCGTCATCGGCTCCTGGAATACCATGGAGATGTCGCCGCCGCGAACCTGATGCATCTCGGCGTCGCTGAGCGTCAGCAGGTCGCGGCCGTCATAGCGGATCGAGCCGCGCTCGATGCGGCCCATTCGGGGCGGGATCAACCGCATGATGGAGAGCGCCGTCACGCTCTTGCCGCAGCCGGATTCACCGACGACACCCAATGTCTTGCCGCGATCAACACTTAGTGAGACGCCGTTCACCGCCGGAACGGCGGCCCCGTGACTATAGAACACGGTCCTGAGGTCCTCGACGGAAAGGATCGGCGCGGACGCTGCTGCGGCGGTCGCTGTGCCGCTCCTATCGCCACTGGCTGCCATCGCCACCCCGAATGCAATTCCATCTTCTACTAAGTGTGGTCGCATAACGCTCCACCGCCCCATTTTCTAGATCGACTTTATGATACAATTGGGTTTAAATGTACCCTAAAGATCGGTGCATAATTGCACCACCATAAAAAGAAGGCCGTAAAGGCCGATCGGGGAGGAAAAGCGATGCCCGTGCGTTTTCCATCGAGAAAGGCAGTTCGCGCGAGAATTGTTCATGCATTCGCTGCGATTTTGGTGGCAATGCTCGGCACCCAGACAGCCTTTGCCCAGCCCAAGGGCGATCTGGTGGTGGCGACGTCGGTGCTAAGCCAGCACTTCGATTCGACGACGCTGGTTTCGACAGCCGACTATCTCGTCGGCAGCATGCTCTACGATGGTTTGATCAACCTCGGTCCCAAGGGCATGGTTCCGGGGCTGGCCGAGAGCTGGGTCATCAGCCCCGACGGAAAGCAGATCGATTTCAAGCTTCGCAAGGGCGTGACCTTTCACAATGGCGATCCATTCTCGGCCGAGGACGTCAAATTCACCTTCGAGAAAATCCTCGCGCCTGACAATACCCATTCCTACCGTCGCGGCTTCGTCGATTCCCTTGAACGTGTCGATGTCGTCGATCCCCAACACGCACGGTTCGTCCTGAAACAGCCTTGGCCGGCATTCTTCACGACCGCCCGCTATGCGCTGACCTATATCCTTCCCAAAGCCTATTTTGAGAAAGTCGGAAGCAAAGGCTTTCAGGACAATCCAGTCGGCACCGGGCCGTTCTCCTTCGACAGCATGAAGGCCGGCGAGTGGGTGAAAGTTGCGGCGAACACGAACTACTGGGGCACTCCGCCCAAGGTCAAGACGGCAACGCTTCGGCTGGTCGCAGAACCCTTCACGCGCTACGCGATGATGGAACGCGGCGAGGCCGATATCGCAGCGGGTCTGACCGGCGCTCTCCTGGAAAAGGCAAGGGCCAATCCGAAACTCAAAATCGTTGTGTCGTCGTTTAGCGGCACCTCGGGCATCCTGTTCAACAAGAAGCTGTTCCCGGAGGCCGATGACCGGCGGGTGCGTCTGGCGATCGCCCACGCCATCAACCGTGAGGCGATCAGCGAAAAGATACTGGGCGGAGTCTGCAGGCCGGCGAGCAGCATCTTCACGCCCGGCACGTTCGGGTATCTCGACGGCTTGTCGCTGATTCCCTACGATCCGGGAAAAGCCAAGGAACTGCTGAAGGAAGCAGGCATAAAGCCGGGCCACAAGATCACGTTCACGCTGCACACCCAGGCATTCGCCGCATTGCCGGGCAGCCCACAGGTGCTCGAAGCGATCGCGGGCAATCTCGAAGCTGTCGGGTTCGTTGTGGAACGTCAGAGCGTCGATACCGACGCCTGGATGTCGATGATGCGCGGCGGCAAACAGCCGGGCGTCTTCTATTCGCCCTCCGGCACGCCCGACGACGGGGGTGAACTCATCAACACCTGGTTTGTTTCGACCGCCGCCTGGACTGCAAAGAGCATTCAGGTCCCGGAGTACGACAGGATCTTCAAGGCCCAGCAGCAAACCGGCGATCTCGATGCGCGGAAAAAACTTCTGAACGATTTCGCTCGGCTTGAACGGAAGAACCTCGAGATGGTCCCCTTGCTCTGGTGCGACACGCCGTTCGTGGTTGCCGCCCGGGTGAAGAAATGGGAGCCGGCGCTTGCGAGCGGTTACTACATGAACTTGGGAGAACTCGAGCTCGCCGAATGATCGCGCGCCGCGGAGCGGCGGCTCGGCGATCGAGCCGGATCATACAGCGGCGGCGATACCGGAAATTTTTGAAGCCAGCCATGTTGGCAGGAGAAAACCCAGAATGAACATCAGCGCGCGCGGCAGCGCGGATACTGCAAACGAGGTGCACTTGTCGGCTGCCGATGGTCCGGGGTTTCCGTTTACGCAGGAACAGGTCGCTCTCGCCAGGGCCGTCGGCGCCTTTGCGGAAGAGCACTTCGCGCCTGTGGCGCAGCGCTGGGATCGCGAGAATGCCTTTCCCCGGCAGAACTACGAGCTGTTGAAGGGCAAGGACTGGTTGCGTATTCCGGTTTCCCGGCGTTTCGGCGGCATGGGCTGCGGCCTGCACGAGAATCCTCTCGCCTGGGTTCTCGTCGTACAGCAATTGTCCAAAGCCTGCGGCAACACCGGCCAGACCTTCCAAATCTGGGGTCATTGCATGTCGATGATCGAGGAACTGGCGACGCCGGGACAGGCTGCCCGCTTCACCAAGGAGGCGATGGCGGGCGCGATCTGGTGTTCGGGCGGCAGCGAACCGTCGAACTATACGCAGAAGCGGCAGACGCCGAAGACCACAGCCAAAGTCGGCGCGACCACGGAAAACACCGCCAAGGCGCGGACGACGCTGGCGCGGCAGGTCGAGGGCGGCGTCCGCGTCTCCGGTCGTAAGCTGTTCATTTCGAATTCCAGCGTTGCCGATCGCTTCTTCATCTTCGCCGACCTGGTTTCGCCCGAAGGCAAATCGCTGGGTCTGGTGCATCCGGTTGTCGAGCGCGGCGCGGCGGGATTGCGCGTCGAGCCGAGCTGGGATGCGATGGGGATGCGCGGAACCGCCAGCGACGATCTGGTGCTCGACGATGTGTTCGTCGCAAACGAGAACGTCATCGGCCTGCACAGGCCGAATGCATATTTCACCTCGGTGCTGGCCGGCAGCTTCCTCGTCGGGCGAGCCGCGGTCTACATGGGCATCGCCGACGCGGCGTTTGAGTATCTGGTGCGATACGTGCGCGACAGGATCAAGGCCGGAGACGATCCGATTATGCAGTATCGCGTCGGGCAGCTTGAATCGCATCGGCAGGCAGCGGCCTCAACGCTCTATCGCGCCGCCTGGCAGTGGCATGAGGCTATTGCCGACGGCGCTTCGCCGAGCGACTGCGCGTCTTTCGCCGCCATGACTCATACATTGGTTAGCGAAGCGGCGCTGAAGATCACGAATGAGGCCATCGAGCTTTGCGGCGGCCGCGGCATGCTGCGCTCGGCGCCGCTCGAGCGCTACCACCGGGATGTGCGGGCCTATTCGGTTTCGCCGCCGACGCTGAGCGCGACGATGATCAATCTGGGCTCCAGGTTGCTGGCGCCACTAGAGCAGCGCGAAACCCTGATAGCCGAGGGTGTTTGAAATGACAGCCGTGGAAATTCGCAAATCGTGGTTCGGCCTGGCCCGTCCGCTGGTCTTGTCGCTTGCCGTAGCTCAGTTCATGTCGATGGTAACGACGCCGGCCGCGGCAGAACCGAAGGGCGATGTCGTCATTGCGATGCCTCAACTCAGCCAGTTGTTTGATCCAACCGCGATGATCGGCGCGACCCCGCACATGGTCTACGACTACATCTTCGATGGCCTGATCAATCTTGGGCCGGAGGGTAAATATCCGGCTCTCGCGGAAAGCTGGACGATCAGCCCGGACGGCAAGCAGATCGACTTCAAACTCCGTCAAGGCGTCAAGTTCCAAAACGGCGATCCATTTTCCGCGGAAGACGTCAAGTTCACGTTCGATCGGGTGATGGCGCCCGACAGCACCCATGCCTACCGCCGCGGGTTTCTTGATTCGATGGAACGCGTTGAGGTGGTCGATCCATTCACGGTGCGTTTTGTGCTCAAGGAACCGTGGCCGGCATTTTTCACGACGGCGCGCTATGCGCTCACCCCGATCGTTCCTAAGAAATACTTTGAGCAGGTCGGCGCAAAAGGCTTCCAGGACAAGCCGATCGGAACCGGCCCCTTCACGCTGGTCGGCGTGAAGTCGGGTGAATGGACGAAATTCCAGGCAAACGAGAATTATTGGGGAGGTGCGCCGCATATCAAGACGGTTACGCAGCGCGGGGTCAGCGAACCGTTCACGCGGTACGCGATGCTGGAACGCGGTGAAGCGGATATCGTGTCTGGCCTGACGGGCCCGCTGCTCGAGCGGATCAGAGGCAATCCCGGTATTCGTGTGGTTTCCTCCCGCTACAGCGGAACTTCCGGGATACTCTTCAACAAGGAACTCTTCCCCGAAGCCGCCGATCGACGCGTGCGGCTGGCAATCGCCTATGCGATAGACCGCAAGGAGATTGCAGAAAAGATTCAGGGTGGTGTTTGCCAACCCGCAACGAGCATGTTCACGCCCGGCACCTTCGGCTATCTGGCAGGATTACCCCAGATTCCCTACGACCCTGCCAAGGCCAAGGCGCTGCTCGCGGAAGCGGGAATTAAACCGGGTCATAAGGTGACCTTTACGATTCAGACGGAATCGTTTGCAGCCGTGCCGAACGTGCCGCAGGTTCTCGAAGCGGTGGCCGGCAATCTCGAAGCCGTCGGCTTCGTGGTTGAACGGAAAAGCGTGGACAATGCCGCATGGCTTTCCATGATGCGTGGAGGCAAGCCAACCGGAATCTTCTATTCACCGATCTCGATTCCGGACGACGGCGGCGAGGTGCTGAATTCCTATTTCGTCTCCTGGTCCGGGTGGACGGCAAAGAGCATCAATGTTTCCGAATATGACGAGGCCTTCAAGGAGCAGATCAAGGAACCCGATCTCGAGAAACGCAAGATGATCCTCCAGCATTTTGCCAAGCTCGAATCCGAGAACCTGGAAGATATTCCGCTTCTCTGGTGCGACACGCCTTTTGCCGCGAGCACGAAAAGAATCAAAGCTTGGCAGCCCAGCCTGGGCAGCGGCTATCACATGAACATGAAGCAGGTTGAGCTGGCGAAATAGCCGGACTCGGAACAGCAGGGAAGTGCCGCGTGTCGTTGAGGTTCGTTGTCGGAAGGCTGTTGCAGGCGCTGCTCACGATCCTATTGCTGAGCGTGATTGTATTTGGACTGGCCCGGCTGTCGGGTGACCCGATCAATCTGATGGCCCCGATGGAAGCTTCGCCGGAGGACATTGCTACCATTCGCGCCTCCTTCGGCCTCGATAAGCCGTTGCCGGTTCAATACTGGTACTTCATTCGGAACGCCGCCGAGGGCGATTTCGGCCGCTCGATCAAGTGGGATCGGTCGGCCGCCGGAATGCTGATCGAACGCTTTCCGGCAACCATCATCCTGTCGATCACCTCAATGCTGTTCGGTCTCCTGCTCGCCCTGCCCGTCGGCATCTGGTCCGCGGTCAAACGCGACACCTGGTTCGACAATGTCGGCAAGATCGTCGCGCTTGCCGGACAAAGCATGCCGACGTTCTGGTTCGGCATTCTCCTGATTCTTTTTTTCTCGCTCTATATTCCCCTGTTTCCGACCTCGGGATACGGCATCGACATCCATCTCGTTCTTCCGACAGTAACCCTGGGCGCGTTCGTCGCCGCCTCGATCATGCGCGTTACGCGATCCGCGATGCTGGATGCGCTGGAGGCGGACTACGTTCGTACCGCTCGTAGCAAGGGCGTCCCCGAATGGCGCGTCATCTTGGTTCACGCCTTGAAGAACGCCGCTATCCCGATCCTCACCATCACGGCCCTGCAGGCAGCAACCATTTTACGAGGCGCCGTTGTGACGGAAACCGTGTTCTCATGGCCCGGGATAGGCAAGATCGCAATCGACGCAGTCTACGGCCGGGATTTTCCGTTGGTTCAGGCGTCGGTGATGTTCATGGGCGTGGTGTTTCTCACCATCAACCTGCTCGTCGACATGGCCTATGTTCTGCTCGATCCGCGCATTACGTATTTGAGGAAATGACTGTGGCAACCAGCACCCGCTCCGGTTTCCTATCCGTCATGCTGCGGAAAATCGGGACGCTTTCGTTCCTGCTGCGCTCGGCGCCGGCGCTGTTCCTGTTGCTGGTCGTGCTGATGGCGGTCTTCGCCGACTTGATCGTGCCCTTCGATCCCAGCCAGCAGGATCTCGGCAATTCGCTGGTGGGGCCGACATGGCAGCATATCATGGGTACGGATTCGCTCGGCCGCGACGTCTTCAGCCGGATGGTATTTGGCAGCCGCATTTCACTCATCGTCGGGACGAGCTCGGTAGCGGTAGCGATGGTGATTGGCGTCGTCCTGGGTATCGCGTCGGCAATGATCGGTGGCACGACCGGGGAGGCCATCATGCGGTTGACCGATCTTTCCCTGACATTGCCCGGCATTCTGATCGCGCTCGCGGTAGCCGCGACCGTGGGGCCAAGTCTGACCAACGTCATTCTCATAATTGCGCTGCTCTACTGGGCGCAATTTGCCCGCATGGCGCGCGGCGAGGCCTTGTCCATCCGGGAACGCGACTACGTGCAGTCCGCGTATGCGATCGGATGTAGTCCCTGGCGGATTCTCCGGGTGTATATTCTGCCAAACCTTGCGAACACGATCATCGTCCTTGCGACCCTTGAGATTGCGGCGGCGATTCTGCTCGAATCGACGCTGTCCTTTCTCGGCGTTGGTGTTCCGCCGCCGACGCCGACCTGGGGCAGCATGATCGCCGAAGGCCGTCCCTACGTCGAACTGGGCTGGTGGACGGTCACGTTCCCCGGCCTGGCAATCATGCTGACGGTGCTCGCGGTCAATCTGCTGGGCGACGTGCTGCGCGATCGTCTGGATCCCAAATTTTCGAATCGCCGGTGAGGACGCGCAAATCCTCTGAATTGTTCGATTGTGGAGACTGGAATGAACATGATCTTGGAAGGCAAAGTGGCGCTCGTCACGGGCGCAGGCCGTGGCATCGGACGCGAGGAGGCGCTGCTCCTGGCCTCCGAGGGCGCCAAGGTGATCGTGAACGACGTGGGCGCCAACCGCGAGGGAACGGGCGCCGACGTCCACCCCGCCCAGCAGACGGTCGAGGACATCAAGGCCGCCGGCGGCGAAGCCGACCTGAACCCCGACGACGTCAGCTCGTGGACGGGGGCCGAGAACCTGGTCAAGCAGGCGGTCGACACCTGGGGACAGCTCGACATCCTCGTCAACAACGCCGGGATCCTGCGGGACAAGATGTCGTTCAACATGGACGAGTCCGACTGGGACGACGTCATCCGGGTGCACCTGAAGGGCCACTTCGCCCCGTCGCACTTCGCCGCCATCCACTGGCGCAACCGTTCCAAGGGGGGCGAGTCGGTCTCCGGCCGCATCATCAACACCGCCTCGGAGGCGGGCCTCTTCGGCAACGCCGGTCAGGCCAACTACGGCGCCGCCAAGGCCGGTATCGCCGCCATGACGATCATCTTGGGCCGCGAGCTCGAGCGCTACGGCGTGACCGTCAACGCCATCTCACCCCGGGCCCGTACCCGTATGACCGAGGACCTCTTCGGGGAGATGGCGAAAGCCCAGGAAGGGAAGTTCGACGCCTTCGGCCCGGAGAACGTGGCTCCCCTGGTGGCCTTCTTGGCCAGCGATGAGGCGTCGGACGTGAGCGGCCAGAACTTCGTCGTCTTCGGTGGATCGGTCTGGGTGGTCGAGGGATGGAAGCCGGCCGGAGAGCTGAAGCGCGACAGCCGGTGGACCCCGAAGGAGCTGGCCGACAACAAGTCGACCCTCTTCAAGAACCACTCTTCGGGCGTGCCCCCCTTCGGCTTCTTCTGAGAAGAGCGGCCGCCGGAGCTCAGCCGGCCGGAGAGATTCAGCCCCGGCTGGGGAGAACGGCGGTGGCCTCGCCCACCACCTTCACCTCGCCGTCGGCATTGGCCAGCGTGCACGCCAGATCGACCAGGTGCCCGGCGTCTTCGACCCGCTTCGATGTCACCACGATCTTGGTGGACAGCTCCTCGCCCGGCCACGTCTGGCGGCTGAACCGCACCTGGTAGTGCCGGACGTTGCCGGCACCCACGTAGTCGGTCAGCGCCGTGCCGAGCAGTCCCATCGAGAACATCCCGTGCCCGAACACGCTGGGCTGCCCGGCGGCGGTGGCGGCGATCTCGTCGTGGTGCATGGGGTTGTAGTCCCCCGACGCCCCGGCGTAGCGCACCAGGTCGGTCCGGGTCAGCGTATGACTCGTCACCGGGGCCTCGTCGCCTTCTTTGATGTCCTCGAAGTGCAGTGCACCTGCCATGACTGTTCCCTCCCCTGAGTCTCGCGACCGGACCGGCCGCAGCTTGCGGGCCGCGGCTCCGCCCTGTCAAACCGTGTGCTTCGGCGAACCCTGTTCTCAGTTCCCCGGTTCGGGATCGCGCGGCAACCCGAGCATCCGCTCACCGATCACGTTGCGCTGCACCTCGCTCGTCCCCCCGGCGATGGTCAGGCACCGGGTGGACAGAAAGCCCCGGCTCCACTGGGCGCCGTCCCCCTCGGTCGACGCCCCTTCGGCTCCCAATAGCACCAGCCCGAGCTCCTGCACCCGCTGTTCGTGCTCGGCCCCGAGCAGCTTCCGCACGCTCGCCTCGGGTCCCGGTTCCACCCCCGACACCGACCGCAGGGTCGTCCTCGCCCCGAGCAGGGCCAGGGACTGCGCCTCGGCCAGCAGGGCCCCGATCTCGTCGAGCACGACGGCGTCGCCGGCCCACGGCCCGCTCTCGAGCGAGCCGAGCATGGATTCGATCCCGAAGCCGAAGGTGGCCCCCGACGACATCGACACCCGCTCGTTGGCCAGCGTCGTCCGCGCCAGTCGCCATCCCCCGTTCACCGGCCCCACCACGCAGTCGTCGGGGATGAAGACGTCGGTGAAGAAGACCTCGTTGAACATGGCCGCCCCGGTGATCTCGCGCAGCGGCCTGACCTCGATCCCCTCGCTCCTCATGTCGAGCAGGAAATACGTGATCCCCTCGTGCTTGGTGGCGTCGGGATCGCTCCGGGCGAGCAGGATCCCCCAGTCGGCCTTTCTGGCCATGGAGGTCCACACCTTCTGCCCGTTCACCACGAAGCCGCCTTCGACGGCCATGGCCCGGGTGGAGAGAGCGGCCAGGTCGCTGCCCGCCCCCGGCTCGCTGAACAGCTGGCACCATCCGATGGTCCCCTCGAGCGTCGGCTTCACGAACCGCTCCTGCTGCTCGCTCGTCCCGTGGGCGATGATCGTGGGCAGCGCCCACGCCCCCACGGCAATGGAGGGACGCCGCACCCCCGCCGCGGCCAGCTCCTCGTCGATCACCAGTTGCTCGACGGCCCCGGCCCCGCGTCCGTAGGGGACGGGCCAGTGCGGCGCCAGCAGCCGGTTCTCCACCATCAGCCGCCGCCGTTCGTCGTGGTCGTCGCTGCCGGCGATAGCTCCCACCAGGGCGTGAATCTCACCTCGCAGGGACTCGGCGTCGGCCGGCAGCTCGGTGGCGAGCACCCGCCTGCTCCCGGCCAGAGCGGCCCGCGAGGCCTCTGTCCGAAGCGCCGACGAGCCACCCAGCATCTGCCGCAGGGCGAGGGCCCGACGCAGGTGGATATGGGCGTCGTGCTCCCAGGTGAAGCCCATCCCCCCGAGCACCTGCACACACCCCTTGGCCGCCTCCACGTAGGAGTCGAGGGCCACCGCCCCGGCGAGCACCGCCGACAGCCCGGCCTGGTCGTCGTCGACCCCGTCGGCCGCACGCGCCGCGTCCCAGGCCACCGCCGTCGTCTGCTCCACCGATACCAACATGTCGGCCAGCCGGTGCTTGATGGCCTGGAACTGCCCGATGGGCCGGCCGAACTGCCGCCGCTCCTTGGCGTAGGCGGTGGCCGTCTCGAGACACCACCGCCCCCCTCCGGCGCACTCGGCGGCGCCGATGCTGAGCGCCCGCTCCCGCACGAGCCGCGTCGTCACCCCGGCCAGCCGTCGCTCGGGGGCCACCGTGGCCCCGCTCACCTGAACCGCCACCACCCTCCGGGTCGGGTCCAGGCTGGCCAGCGGTTCGATCGTCACCCCGGGCCCGTCGAGCTCGAGCGCGCACCACATCTGCTCCCCGGAGCCGTCGGCGCCATGCGCCGTCACCAGCAGCAGCCGCGCCCCGGCCCCGGCGGCGAGCACCGGACGCACGGTTCCCGAGAGCGTCAGCGTCCCGTCACCACCGATGGAGGCGATCAGAGATCCGCTCCCGGGCAGCGCCACGGCCGCCGGCAGGCTCCCGTCCACGAGAGACGGAAGCAGCTCCTTTCCGTCGGCCGGGTCCGCCGATCCCGACAGCACCGCGGCGGCCAACATGGTGGACACCACGGGCCCGGGGGCAGCCGCCCGGGCCAGCTCCTCTACCACCACGGCCAGCTCCATCAGCCCGAAGCCCTGCCCGCCGTACTCCTCGGCCACGTGGATCCCGAGCCACCCCTGGCCCGCCAGCTCGTCCCAGAAGGGCGGCAAGCTCTCCGTCTCGGCGTCGAGCAGCGCCCTCGGCACCTCGGGCGGGCACTTCGCCTCCACCCACCGCCGCACCGTCCGGCGCAGCTCCTCGTGGTCCTCCCCGATCCCGATCGGCATCCCCGGCCACCTCTGTCTCTCGAGCGCCGGACACCGCTGCCCCCGGGGGGCCGGCGGCGTCTGACCGCCCCGACCGGACCGGAGTGTCTGCCGGCGAAACTAGAACAAGTTACGTCGCGGCGGCGGCGATAGGCCAGCAGAGGACGCCGCCATGGCCTCGGGCCGGCCCCTCAGAAGAGACGGGCCTCAGAAAGAGACGGGCCTCAGAAGATATGGGGCCTCAGAAGATATGGATCAGGTGGTCGATCGACCAGACCTGCCAACCGTGCAGCCCCAGGATCACCACGGCGGCCAGGATCATCATGGCGTTCTGCCCCTGCTCGGCCCAGTCGTGGATCATGAGCACGAAGTACAAGAGGTTGAGCGCGATGCTGGCGAAGGCGGCCACCGGCGTCAGGAAGCCGAGCGCCAGCCCCAGCCCGAGCGCCAGCTCGCTCATCAGCACCACCCACGTCATGGCCTTCGGGTGCGGCTTCACCACTGCGTTGAAGCCCTTGCCCACGATGGCGAATTTGTGCTTGGCGGCGATGTCGGCGGCCCAGTTGATCCCGGCCTGACGCTTGATCCAGGCTTCGAGGTTCTTGTGCCGGAAGCTCTCCAGCCACCACAACCCGAGCCCGATCCGCAGCACCGCGGCCCACTCGGCGCCGGTGAGCCAGGTGGTCTTCACGGCGCTGTTTCTAGCATGTGCCCACCGGCGGACTCCTGACCGTCCGTCGCCGCCCCGGAGGGCACCACCCGGGGGATCGTCACGGTGAGACCGAGCCCCACCAGGGCAGCCACAACGGCCCCGGCGTCGAGGGCCCGTAGCCCCGGGGCCCGTCCGTCACCGAGAGCCAGGGACAGCGCCAGCGCGGCGCCGCCCACCCCGGCCCCGAACGCCACCCCCAATGTCACGAGCACCTGCATGGCGGCGATGGGACCCCCCTGCCGACCGGCCCCGGCGCTCGACAGCACCACCAGCGTGGTGGTGGCGTAGGAGAGCCCCATCCCGGCCCCGGCCACCCCCCAGGCCACGAAACCGACCCACCACGGTGTCGAGGCCCAATCGAGCGTCACCACCCCGCCGATCCCGACCGCCACCAACCCGAGCCCCACGGCGCACAGCCGACGGGGCCCCACCCGCCCCACATAGCGCGCCTGCACCCAGGATCCGGCCGTCCACGTCAGCGCGGCCACCGTCAGCACCACCCCCGCCTCGGTCACGCTCCGGTGGTGCAGCGACGTCAGCGACAACGGCAAGAACGCCTCGGCGCTGAAGAAGGCCAGGTTCACGAGCGCCGCCACCCACATGGTGCCCAGCTGCCGGCCGTCGGGCTGACGTCCATCGGGCTGCCGGCCGGACCGGGCCAGGCGGCCCGCCCGGGCCGTGGCCCGCCGGGGGATCACCACCCCTAGGGCGGGAACGACGAGACCGAGACCGACCACGGCCAAGATCGGCGACAGCACGGCCCGCCTCGCTCCGAGCGCTTCGATCACGAGCGCCGTGCCCCCGGCCAGGGCCACGGCCACGCCCACGCCCGCCGGTCGACCTCCCTCCCGCTGCTCGCCGGCTGTCACTGGCCCGCCGGGCCCGACTTCGGACGGCGCTGTTTCGGCCGGCCCGACTTCGGCCGGCGCGACTTCGGACGGCGCGGCGTCGGCCCGGGCGATGGCGGGCAGGGCGATGGCGGCGGCGGCGATCGTGGCGGGGATGATGGCCAGGAACACCACCCGCCAGCTGATCTCCTCGGCCACCAGCCCGGCCACGGCCGGACCGACCACGCCGGGGATCACCCAGGCGGTGGACATCGCGGCGTAGGCCCGCGGCCGCAGGGCGGGCGGAAAGCCCCGCCCCACGAGCACGTTCAGCGCCACCACCAGCACCCCGGCGCCGGCGCCCTGCACCACCCGGCCGACCACCAACACCACCATGGAGGGCGCCGCCCCGTCGATCACCAGCCCGACGCAGAACAGACCCACCGCCACCAGGGTGGGCCGCAGCATCCCGATCCGGTCGACCAGGGGCCCGGCCACCACGATCCCGACCAGCTGGGCCAGCATGAAGGCGCTGAAGGCCCACCCGTAGAGCCGGATCCCGCCGAGATGCCGCACCACCACGGGCAGCACCGTGGACACGGCGATGGCCTCGAAGGCGATGAACGAGACCACCAGCACCATCCCGGCCGTCAGCCGCCGCCGTCCGGGACCGAGGATCGAGTCGCGCCGCTCTGACTCCACCCCCTCATGCTGACCTATCGGTTCAGCCCCGGTGGATCAGATTGAATTTGGAGCTCACCACGGGCTCTCCCGTCTTGGCGTCTTTCCATACCGTCTCGGTCACGATGAACGTCATCGTCCGGCCCTTGGACTCCTTGGCGTAGGCGTCCACCACCGTGCCCTCGCCCTCGAGCACGTCCCCGACGAAAACAGGACGGTGGTAGGTGAACTCCTGCTCGCCGTGCAGGATCAGGCCGCCACCGGCCATCAGCGGGCCGATCACGTCGGCCATGGCGTTGGCCTTGGGCTTGTCCCCGGGCTGCTCCTCGGCGAACTCGCCCCACGCCTGCATTACGAAGGGCCACGTCGGGGGGGCGGGGATGGCGTCGAAACCCGCCTCCTTGGCCGCCCGGGGGTCCCGGTAGACGGGGTTCCGGTCGCACACGGCGACGGCGAAATTGGACACGGGCCCGCGTTCCACGACCACCGTCGACTTGCTCATCGGCTTCCCGATCAGCTTCTTCAGGTCGTCCTCGGCCATCGTCATCCCTCCACGGCTGGGCCACCGTCGACGTGGCCGACGGTGCGTGCGGTCCTCAACAGCGGGCCACCGTAGCGGGGGCCTCGGACGGGGGCGAATGAGGGCGGGACTCCCCTGCTACCGTCGCCGAACATGCCCGACTTTGAGACGCTCGCCTACGAGGAGTCCGACGGCGTGGCCTGGGTCACGCTCAACCGCCCCGACGTCCTCAACTCCTTCAACACCACCATGCAGCGCGAGCTCCGGGATCTCTGGCGCTGGCTCCGGCGCCATGACGACGTCCGGGTGATCGTCCTCACCGGGGCCGGGGACAAGGCCTTCTGCACCGGCATCGACCGCTCCGAAGCCCTGGCCGACGGCCCCCGCTCGGGACGCGCCGGCGGCTCGGGACCCGAGATCGGCGACGATTCGGTCCATATCGGCTCGGGCACCACCCCCTTCATGTTCGACGACCCCGGTGACAACCTGGGCCCCAAGTCGAACGACCTCTGGAAGCCGGTCATCGCCGCGGTCAACGGCATCGCCTGCGGCGGCGCCTTCTACATGCTGGGCGAGGTCGACTTCATGATCGCCGCCGATCACGCCACCTTCTTCGACCCCCACCTCACCTTCAACATGGCCGCCTCCTTCGAGCCGCTGCAGATGACGGGCCGCATGCCCTTCGGCGACCTCGTCCGGCTCACCCTCCTCGGATCGGAGGAGCGCATGAGCGCCCAGCGGGCGCTCCAAATCGGCCTCGTCACCGAGATCGTCCCCGCCGCCGAGCTCCGCGACCGCGCCGGCTGGGCGGCGGCCGTCATCGCCCGCGCCCACCCCGTCGCCGTCCAGGGAACCCTCCGCGCCCTATGGGCCGGCCGCGAGCTTTCGCGCGGCCAGGCCCTCGGCCTCGGCTGGGCCTTCGTGGGACTGGGCAACGACCCCGAGGCCCTGGCCCAGGGCCAGGCCCGATTCGCCTCGGGTGAACGGGTCGACTGGCGCCTGCGCTAAGCCGGCGGGTCCGCCCGGCGCGGGCCCTGGGCCAGGAATGTCCCGGTCTCCTTGGAGATCGTGAACACCCCCCCACCAGCAGCGAATCGTCTCTCCACCGCGTCGCGGAGCTCCCTCAGCTGACCAGGCGATGCGTCCTCGCCCGGCGGCGCCGAGGTCAGGAAGGCGACGACATCGTCAGGAGACGTGCAACGGAGTTGGTCCACGTACGCGTACTTGCTGTGCAGATCGGCGCGCGCCGCAAGCTTGCCGGGATCTCTGTATTGGACGTTGCGCAGGTAGTCCTGATTCCGGCCGACGAGCGGGTCCTCGCTCACGAGACGATCATATGGAGACCACCGGTCATCGGGACAAGAGGCCGGAGGTGAGAGCCCGGAAGGCCTTGCCCCGGTGGGAGAGCGCGCTCTTTTCGGCCACAGTCATCTCCGCGTAGGTCCGACCGTCGCCGCCGTCGGGAACGAAGACGGGGTCGTAACCGAATCCCCCGCTGCCGCGCCGCTCCTCGGCGATGAGCCCCTCAACCACCCCGTGGGCCACCACGTCGCCCCGGTCGGGAAAGCAGGCGACGGCGACGGTCCGAAAGCGCGCCCGCCGCCCGTCGGGCCCGGTGGCACCGACCGATGCCAACTCCGACAGAAGCTTGTCCACGTTGTCGGCGTAGCTGGCGTTCTC
Source organism: Acidimicrobiaceae bacterium (assembly GCA_003151475.1). Lineage (GTDB taxonomy): Bacteria > Actinomycetota > Acidimicrobiia > Acidimicrobiales > UBA8190 > Palsa-661. The sequence goes on from PLXQ01000060.1 coordinate 30,685, forward strand.
GCCGGCGAAGCGCGCCGAAAACACACCGGGAGCACCGAGAAGGGCGTCGACCTCCAGCCCCGTATCGTCGGCGATGGCAGCCAAGCCGGTGGCATGGACGAGCGCATACCCCTTCAAGCGTGCGTTCTCCTCCAGGGTGTCGCCCGTCTCCTCGACATCGGCGATGTCGGTCGGCCGGGGTCGCAGCTCGATGGCGTCACCGGCCGTGTCGGCCACGATGGCCACGATCTCCCTGGCCTTGTCGGCGTTGGCCGTGGCCAACACCATGGTCAGTGGTCCGGCGCCGGTGGACGGGGGCCGGCCGCCGTTCCCCGCGCCCGTCACCGCGGGCCGCTCATCGAGGCGACGGGGCCTCGGCCAGCACCGCCTTCTGCTCGTCGAGCAAAGTGGCGATCCCGTGCTCGGCCAACCCCAGCAGCTCGTCGAGCTCGCCCCGGGAGAAGGGCATCCCTTCGGCCGTCCCCTGGACTTCGATGAACCGTCCCGATCCCGTCATCACCACGTTCATGTCGACCTCGGCCCGTGAGTCCTCGGAGTAGTCGAGGTCGAGCAGGCAGGCGGCGTCCACGATCCCCACCGACACCGCGGCGCAGGAATCACCGAGCGGATTGGCCGACAGCTGTCCTTTTTGCATCAGCCGGGTGAAGCAGTCGTGCAGCGCCACATAGGCCCCGCAGATGGATGCCGTCCGGGTCCCCCCGTCGGCCTGCAGCACGTCGCAGTCCACCGTCACCTGCAGCTCGCCCATGGCGATCACGTCGGTCACCGCCCGCAACGACCGCCCGATCAGCCGTTGGATCTCCTGGGTCCGCCCCGACTGCTTCCCCTTGGCCGCCTCGCGCCCGATCCGTTCCGCCGAAGAACCCGGCAACAGCGAGTACTCGGCCGTCACCCAGCCCTTGCCCGTCCCCCGCATCCACGGCGGCACCCTCTCCTCGACCGATGCCGTGCACAGGACCTTGGTCTTGCCCATGGAGATCAGGACCGACCCGGGGGCGAATTCGGTGAAGTCGCGCTCGAAGCTCACCGGTCGCAGGTCTTCCACCCCCCGGCCGTCCTTGCGCCGGGCCCGGGGGTCACCGGCCGCGCTCACAGCGAGTACCCCCGCCCCACGGCGGCCTGGGCCACGGGACCCCCGAAAGCGTCGGCCGCTTCGCTCTGAACGTCGCCGGCGGCGATGGTGGGCCACCGGTGGGTCACCACCAACCGGCGTGCTCCCGCCGCCTTCGCCGTTCTCCCGGCCTGCCGTCCGCTCATATGCTGCGCCGTCCCTTCGTGGTCCTTCGTGTACGTGGCCTCGCACAGAGCCAGATCGAGCCCGCTTCCGAGGGCCCCGAGTGACCAACCGGGCCCCGAATCGGCAGAGTAGCCCAGGGTCCTGTTGTCACCTTCGAGCCGCACGGCCAGCGTCACCGGTCCGTGATCGGTCCGGCTGAACCTCATCCGCACACCACCGACGTCGGCCCCCTCACCGTCGCCCACCGTCCGCCAGTCGAGGATCCCCTCGGCCTCCTTCCCGAGCCGCGCCTGCACGCCGGGGGCGGCGAGAACGGGCACCGGGGAACGCTTCCAGTCGAGCGTGTGATGGGCGGCGGTCACGAGTCCGGAGATGTCGCTCCAGTGGTCGCCATGCTCGTGGGACAGCACGATGGCGTCGAGCGACAGCGGATCGCAGTAGCGCTGCAGGTTGGCGAACGTCCCCGGTCCGGCATCGAGCCACACCGTCGTCCCCGATGTCCACGACCGCACCAGATAACCGCTGGCCGCTCCCCCGGCCCCGGCGTGGCTGCCGTCGCAGCCGAGCACCGTCAGTGTCAGCACCGGCTCACAGTGCCCGCCGGGTCAGTCGCATCGCCCGACCGGGTTACTGGCATTGCCGGCCGGGTTACTGGTGCTGCCGGGACACGGCCATGGTCGTGCCGCTCACTCCCGGCTCGTCGGCCACAGCCTCGGCCGCCGACCACGACAGCTGCCCCACGTCGCCGAGCTCGGCGCCGAACAACCGCCCCCCCACCGACCGGAACCAGTCCACGTCCCCCGAGGAGTAAAAGCGCGCCACCCCCGGACCGTCACCGCCGCGGCCCAGCTGACTCTGCGCCAGGGTGGCCACCACGTCGAACGCCGTCTCGTCGGCCGACGACACGAGCACCACCGACCGCCCGACGGCGTCGGCGATCGTCCGGGCCAGGAAGGGGTAGTGCGTACAGCCCAAGAGCAAGGTGTCGATCCCGGCATCACGCAGCGGCGCCAACAACCGTTCGGCCAGCACCACCACCTGGTCCGACAGCGTCTCGCCGCGCTCCACGAACTCGACGAACCCCGGACACGCAGCGCAACTCAGCTCGAGGGGCACGGCCAGCTGCCCGATGGCCTCCTGGTAGGCGCCGGACGAGATCGTCCCCACCGTCCCGATCACCCCGACTTTTCTGTTCCGGGTGGCCTTGGCCACCGACCGCACCCCTGGTTCGATCACCCCGATCACGGGCACGGGCAACAGCCGCTGCAGCGCTTCCAGACCGGCGGCGGCGGCGGTGTTGCAGGCCACCACCACCAGCTTCACGTCGTGGCACTCCACCAGCCAGCGCCCGATCTGCGCGGCATAGGCCCGTACCTCGGCCAGCGGACGCGGCCCGTAGGGGTAGCGGCCGGTGTCGCCCACGTACACCAGGTGCTCCCGGGGGGCGAGGTCGATCAGGGCCCGGGCCACACTGAGGCCCCCGAACCCGCTGTCGAACATCCCGATGGGACGCTCGTCCACCGACAGATCCCTGTCGTCCACGGCCAAGAGGTTACGGCTTCGAGCCCCGCTCCACGCGCCCACGGAGCCGACCCTCACCCGAGAGGCAGCTGGGGCGCCTCGGCCAGCGAGGGCTTCCCCGAGCGCCGGGCCCCGGCCGGGAAGACCTGCCCGGGCAGAAATGAACGGACCCGGTGGTCCCCGGGCCGCCCCCCGAGCACCTCGACGGATTCGGCTCCATTCTGCTCGTTGCGCACGTAGGCCCGGAAGCTCCACGTGGCGCCGCGCAGCGCCGGCCCCTCGATCTCGACCGCGTCCCCCGGCCGCAGCCCGTTCCAGGCCTCGGCCCGGTGCAGATGATCGGGCAGCGCCTGCACGGTCCGCTTCCGCCGCCGGGTCACCATCAGATCTCCGCCATCGCAATCTCGGCCTTCCGACGTAGTCGGGCCATCAGAAGTAGATGGTGTTGCGGGCCCGCTCGGTCACGACCTCGATGTCGTCGGTCCAGGCGCCGGTGGACAGGTACTTCCACCCGCCGTCGGCCGACACGAAGACGATCGTCCCTCGCTCGATGGCCCCGGCGCACTTCGCCGCGCCGGCCATGGCCGCCCCCGTCGAGATCCCGGCGAAGATCCCCACCTCGGCCAGCCGGCGCGTCCAGATGATCGACTGCCGGGGGTCGACGATGGTCTTACGGTCCAGAAGCTCGGCCCCGCCGAGCTCGGTGAAGATGGGGGGGATATAGCCGTCGTCCAAGTTCCGCAGCCCGTCCACCATCTCCCCGGCGGGGGGCTCGACGGCCCACACGGCGATCTCGGGGTTCTTCTCCTTCAGGAACCGGCCCACCCCGAGCAGCGTGCCCGAGGTCCCGAGCCCGGCCACGAAGTGCGTGATCTCGGGGCAGTCGCGCCAGATCTCGGGCCCGGTCCCTTCGTAATGGGCCCGGGGGTTGCCCGGGTTGGCGTACTGATAGAGAAAGACCCACTCGGGATGCTCGGCGTGGATCCGCTCGGCCATCCGCACGGCCCCGTTCGACCCTTCGGAACCGGGCGACTCGATGATCTCGGCGCCCCACACGGCCAGCAGCTGCCGCCGTTCGATCGACACATTCGAGGGCAGCACCACCTTCAGGTGGTACCCCTTCAACCGGGCGACGAGAGCCAGGCCGATACCGGTGTTCCCCGACGACGGCTCGAGCAGGATGGCTCCCGGCGTGAGCCGCCCGTCCTTCTCCGCCTCCTCCACCATGGACAGAGCGATCCGGTCCTTCACGGACCCACCGGGGTTCTGGCCCTCGAGCTTCACGAAGATCCGCACCGCAGGGTTCGGACTGAGGGCGCTCACCTCGACCAGCGGCGTGTTGCCGATCAGGTCGAGCGGGCTGGCGAAGCGGGCCACGGCGGCGTTCGACCTTCAGCCACCGGCGACGGCAGGCAGGATGGACACGGTGGCGCCGTCGGGCACCTTGGTGTCGAGCTGCTCCAGGTACCGGACATCGTCGTCGTCGACATAGACGTTCACGAACCGGTGCAGCGTCCCCTCCTCGGTCAGCACCTGACCCGCCATGGCCGGATAGCTGGCCACCAGGTCGTTCAGTACCTCACCGATGGTCCCGCCGTTGGCGGACACCGTGGACTGCCCGCCCGCATGCGGACGCAGAACCGTGGGTAGGCGCACTTCGACGGGCACCGCTGTCCTCCTCGGGGCCGGAGGTCGGCCGACCCCGAGGGAGCCGAGCCGTCCGGATGGATATGGGCGTAACGACGCCGATCCTACTGGCCGCCGCCCGGGACCGACCCTTCTGGCTCCGGCTCCCCGTCCACCACCACCGGCTCCTCGTCGATCCGGCCGCCGACGATCCGGTAGGACCGCAGCATGGGCAGGACGTCGCGCAGCGATACGAGCACGTAGTGCCACCCCGGGTCGGGCGCCTGGGCCACGTCGGTGGGCGACGGATAGGCGTCGGTATGGGTATGGGAGTGAAAGACCCCCATGATGGCCATCCCGTGGGCCTCGGCGTCGCGATCCGCGTGCAGGAATTCCTTGCCCGGCACCGTGTACAGCTTGGCCGAAGCGGCTTCGTTGTGCGTCGGGTAGCACTTCACCGCTACCCCGCTCTCGGGATCGCCCCCGAGCAGACCACACGCCTCGTCGGGCAGTCCGCTCAGGCAGTGGCCGATGATCTGCGTGTACACCTGAGCCGGTAGCTGCAGCATCAGCGCGACGTTACCGGCCCGGCCCGGGCCAGCCGGTACTCTCCGCACCGTGGCTGCAGCCAAAGGACCAGGTCGTCGAGGCCACAAGACGGCCACCCCGAGCGCCGAAGCGGACCGTATCCGCACCGTCGCCCGCAACCGCCGCGCCCGCCACGACTACGACATCCTCGAGACCTTCGAATGCGGCGTGGCTCTCCAGGGAAGCGAGGTCAAATCGCTGCGCGCCGGCCGCGTCACCCTGGCCGACGCCTACGCCCGGGTCGAAGAGGGCGAGGCCTGGTTGCTCGGCGTCCACATCCCCCCGTACGTCCACGCCGCGGGCTTCGGCGCCCATGACCCCGAGCGCCGGCGCAAGCTCCTTCTCCACCGCCGCGAGATCGACGAGCTCATGGTCAAGACCCAGCAGCAGGCCCTCACCCTCGTCCCGCTCTCCATCTACTTCAAAGACGGCCGGGCCAAGGTGGAGCTGGCGCTCGCCCGGGGCCGTCGCCTCTACGACAAACGCCAGGCCATCGCCGAGCGCGACGCCGATCGCGACGCGCAGCGCGAGGCATCGCGCGCCGCGGGCAAGAGCGTCGGTCGCGGTGCCAGTCGCGAACGCGACGACTGAACCTCGGACCGCTCCCCGGCGGCCCTCCGTGCGGGCGCGGCGGGCCGTGTCTCAGCTGAACTGCTTGCCGAAGTCGGTGCCGAGCCAGGACTCCGGTCTCATCCGGATCACGCAGCTGCTCTCGGCGTCGGCCACAGTGGCCTCCAGGTACAGATCTCCGAACTCCGGTCCGAGGTACCGGTACGCCAGCGCCCGGCGTTCCTCGGGATCCACCGGGTCTTCGGTGCTCGTCACCGGTCCTTCCACGCTCACGTATTTATAGGGCGCCGCCTCCGTCTGCACGCACAGGCTGAAACGACCCGCTCGGGCGATCAGCCGCGCCTTTGCGCTCGTCTTCTGCGTGGTCAGGCTCACCACCCCGCCCGGTCTGTACGTGTACCAGATAGGCACCGCCAGTGGCCCCTTCGACGCCCGGCTCACGCTCAGCACCCCCACATGCACATCGGCCAGGAAGGCCTCACGCTCGTCGCCACTCATCGTCATCGACACGGCGCACCTCTTTCTTCCGCTCTGTCATCGTTCCGCTCTGTCATCGTTCCGCTCTGTCATCGTTCGCCGTGAATGCGCCCGCTTCCCGGCGGCGTTCTGCGGGCGTCTCGGCGCCGTTCCCGCCGGGATATTGTTTGTCACAGCAACGTTCGGGCGGCCCACCACACATGGGAAACTACGCCGCATGACTGTCACGGACCACGTACCGCCCGCCGCTGCTGCGGATCCGGGACCGGCGGCGCGCGCCGTCGACCTGGTGAAGACCTACGGCAAGGGAGCCACCGTCGTCCGCGCCCTCGACGGCGTCACGGCGCAGTTCGACCGCGCCTCGTTCACCGCCATCATGGGTCCGTCGGGCTCGGGCAAGTCGACCTTCGTCCACTGCATGGCCGGCCTCGACGTCCCCACCTCGGGTCAGGTCTTCGTGGGCCAAGAGGCCATCGATCAGTTGAACGACGCCGGCCTCACCAAGTTGCGTCGTGACCGCCTGGGCTTCGTCTTCCAGTCCTTCAACCTGGTGCCGACCCTGACGGCGGCGGAGAACATCGCCCTGCCCGCCGACCTGGCCGGCCACAAGATCGACCCGGCCTGGTTCGATTTCCTGGTGGACCAGCTCGGCATCCGCGACCGGCTCACCCACCGACCGACCGAGCTCTCCGGCGGTCAACAGCAACGGGTGGCCTGCGCCCGGGCGCTCATCGGCAGACCCGACCTCATCTTCGCCGACGAACCGACCGGGAACCTCGACTCCAAGTCGTCGGGCGAGCTGATGGCGTTCCTGCGCCGCTCGGTGAACGAGTTCGGCCAGTCGATCGTCATGGTCACCCACGACCCCCGCGGCGCCGCCTACGCCGACCGGGTCATCTTCCTGGCCGACGGCAAGATCGTGGGCGGGCTCACCTCGCCCACGGCGGACTCGATCCTGGAGCAGATGAAGCAGTTGGGCAACTGACATGTGGAAGGCCACCTTGAAGGGCCTTCTGGCCCACAAATTGCGCCTGGCCCTCACCGCCGTGGCCATCGTCCTCGGCGTCATGTTCGTCTCCGGCACCTTCGTCCTCACCGACACCCTGCACAGCACCTTCACCACCCTCTTCAACGGCATCTACCAGCACGTCGACTTCGAGGTCAGGGGCAAAGCCGCCTTCAGCGGACCGGCGGGCAGCGCCGTGCGCAGTCCCATCGACCAGTCGATCGCCCAGGCCGTGCGCAAGATCCCCGGCGTGGCCGATGCCGTGGGCACCGTCACCGGCTACGCCCAGCTGGTCGCTACGAACGGCAAAGCCGTCACCACCTCCGGTGCTCCCACCATCGGATTGTCCTTCAACCCCGTCTCGCAGATGTCGTCGCTCCATATCAAGAGCGGCTCGCCTCCCACGAGCCCGAACGACGTGGTCATCGACGCCGGGACGGCGACGAAGTACCACTTCCACGTCGGCCACAAGGTCCACGTCCTTCTATTGGGGCCACCGCGGACCTTCACCCTGACCGGCATCGTGACCTTCGGCACGGCCAACAACCTGGCCGGTGCCACCATCGCCGCCTTCGACCTGCCCACGGCACAGACACTGTTCGACCGGGTGGGCCGCTACGACGCCATCGACATCCTGGCCAAACCCGGGGTGAACACCGCCCAGCTTCAGCGCGCCATCGCCCGGGTGCTGCCGCCGAAGGTCGAGGTGGTGACCGGCCAGACGGTGGCCAACGAGGCCACCAACTCGATCAACCAGGCGCTGGGCTTCTTCTCCACCGCGCTCCTGGTCTTCGCCTTCATCTCCCTCTTCGTCGGCGGCTTCACCATCTTCAACACCTTCTCGATCATCGTGGGCCAACGCACCCGTGAGCTGGCGCTGCTGCGGGTCCTCGGCGCCAGCCGACGACAGGTCTTCCGGTCGGTCCTAGCCGAGGCGACCATCGTGGGCCTGGTGGCGTCCGTCGTCGGTCTCGGCCTCGGCGTCCTGGCCGCGGTGGGCCTCCGGGCGCTGCTGAGCGCCCTGGGCATCTCCCTTCCCTCCGGCAGCCTCGTCTTCGAGCTCCGCACCGTCATCGTCGCTCTCCTCGTGGGCGTGGGCGTCACCGTCGTCTCCGCCATCAGCCCGGCCCGGCGCGCCGTGCGCATCCCCCCGGTGGCGGCGCTGTCGGAACACGACGTGGTGGCCACCGAGTCGTCGCGGCGCCGGATCATCGTGGGCAGCGCCATCGCCGTACTGGGCGTCATCGCCCTCGCCCTCGGGCTCACGAAGCCCGCCATCGCCCTTGTCGGCGTGGGGGCCGTCGCCATCTTCATCGGCATAGGCATGCTCGCCCCCCTCGTGGCCCGACCCATGGCCAGCGTCATCGGCCTCCCCCTGGCCGGCCTGCTCGGCATCCCGGGCAAGTTGGGCCGGGAGAATTCCATGCGCAGCCCCCGGCGCACGGCCCAGACCGCCGCCGCTCTCCTCGTGGGCCTGGCGCTCGTCTCCACCATCTCGGTGTTCGGGGCGTCGGTGTCGCGCTCGGCCACCGGCAGTATCGACCAGGCCATATCGGCCAGCTACATCATCACCGCCGCCGGCGGGGGCGGTCAGGGCCAATTCAGCGCCTCCACCGCCGGTGCCGCCGCGCGGGTCCCCGGTGTCACGGCCATCTCGACCGTCTACACGGGCGAGTTCAAGTTCCGTAAGGACCTATCGCAGCTGACCGCCGTCTCACCGAACCGGCTGGCCCAGACCATCATCCTCAGGATGCAGAACGGCTCGGGGGCGCCGGCGCTCACCGCCGGACGCCTTCTCGTGGACACCACCACGGCCACTTCGGACCATCTCGTCGTGGGATCGACGGTCCCGGCCAAGTTCGCCCTGACCGGGAACACCCACATGCAGGTGGGCGGGATCTTCAAACCCAACTCCCTGCTCGGCAGCTTCCTCGTCAGCGACAAGTACTTCCTCTCTCATTTCGACAACCCTCTGCCCGTGGCCGTCCTCGTCCGCTCCGCCGCCGGGGCGACGGCGGCGGGGAAGGCCGCGCTCAACGCCGGCCTCCGGGCGTACCCGAACCTCAAGATCCAGACCCAGGCCGAGTTCAAGGCGAGCCAGCAGAAGATGGTCAACCAACTCCTCGGCCTCGTCTATGTCCTACTCGCCCTGGCCGTGCTCATCGCCCTCATCGGCATCGTCAACACCCTCATGCTTTCGGTCTTCGAACGCACCCACGAGATCGGCCTGCTCCGGGCCGTGGGAATGAGACGCCGTCAGGTCCGGGCCATGATCCGCTCCGAGGCCGTCATCCTCTCGGTCTTCGGAGCCATCATCGGCGTGGTCGTGGGGACAGGCCTCGGCATCGCCTTCGCCGCGTCGCTCAAGCAGCAGGGCATCACCGACATCGTGGTCCCCTTCTCGAGCCTGATCGTCTTCCTGGTCATCGCCGCCCTCCTCGGACTGGCCGCCGCCTCGTGGCCGGCCCGCCGGGCGGCCAAACTCGACGTCCTGGCCGCCATCGCTTCCCAGTAGCCCTGAAACGGGCCCTCCGGCGTCAGATCGGGGCCGGCGGAGCCCGGGGAGGCCGGTAGAGTGGGAGCCAACCCACAAGGGGGTGATTGGTTTCGACTCTGGTCGTCGATGCGGGAGAAGCGAGCCGTGGTTCCCGGAGCCACGTTAAAGAGCCGGGAAAAAAAACAAATGCCGAGTCTCAACTCGCGCTGGCTGCTTAATACGTAGCCCGTCCGTCCGGTCTCAGCCCTACGGGCCGGTAGCGGGCGTCATTTAGCGGGGCTTACCTGGTGATGTTGTTGTCCGGTCACCGGGGACACTAAAGGACAACTGGGGACCCTCGAATTCGCCGGCGGCGGCGAAGGTCCCGAGACTTAGCTGCCGGCTGCGCTCGGAGAAGGCCCGTTGAGAAGCTGGAGGACGCGGGTTCGATTCCCGCCACCTCCACTGAGAGGTGTTCATGAAATGGCACCTGTCATGTTCATGAAACCCACCGTTGGAGGCGGCGATGAGTCACTGACTCGTCCGCCACCCCGGGAAGTACCCAAAATGCCGGCCTCCGGGCCGGCATTTTGCTTGAAGAAGCGAACCGCTTTCGGGTCCCAGACGCGACGAAGTCGCCCCGAAGGACGAAGTTCGATTGCGAAAGCGGGCTGCTCAGTTGATAGTCAGGCGGACCGGTGGCCTTGGCGGGAACGCCGTCGCTGTCCCTCGTGATCGAGTCGCTCCACGTCCCCTGACGGCGCTTGGCCCGCAGGACGGGCGTTGTCTCGTCTTCCGCCTGCTTGGCCTTGAAACTGCGAACGCGGTCGAGGTTGTAGGCGGCGATGGTGAAGCCGAGAAGGACCGAGATCTTGGATTGGCCGAACACCCGGAAGAACCCTCGCGACAGGTCGGCGAAGGCAGTACGGGTCTGGTTGACATTATCCCCTGCATGAGCCAACGACGAAAGGGCCGAAGGTCCCCACACCGCGAGCGTTTGAAAGAGGCGAGACGCATTTCCGTGTCCAGAACCGGAAATCCAGTCCTCGTTCCCGAGGAGCGGCTACTCCAGTTCAGGTTCTCCCGACAACGCCAAGATGGCGGCCCGGGCCCGGTCGCGCAGGTCCAGCGTGGCCGACCACCCCCTCCCAGACGGTGGGATCGGGTCACCGATGGCGACGTAGACGGCCCCCCTTCGGGGAAAGCGCCCGCCGGGCCGGACGACGTCACGACTGCCCCGGATCCCCACGGGCACGATCGGGGCCCCGCTGTCGGTGGCGGCGGCGAACGCACCCAGCCGGAACGACCGCAGCCCGGCGGCCCGGTGGAGCGACCCCTCGGGGAAGAAGACGAAGCTGCGCCCGGCCTTGAGTGCCTCGGTGATCCGGGCGGCGTCGCTGCTCCGCTGCTGCGGGTGTGCCCGGTCGACGAATTCGCAGCCGAGCTTCCGCAGGAACGGCCCCGCGATCCGTTGGGTGGCCAGCTCACCACCGGCCACGAAAGCGACCGGCGTGGGCAAGCACAGCACGAGGGCGAGCCCGTCGATGAAGCTGGCGTGGTTGGCCACGACCACGTACGGACCCGACTCGGGCACGGTGCCGGTCACGGCCAGCGGGAGGCCCCAGAGGCGACGCACGACTCGCCCCGCGGCGCGGAGCACGATCCAACGCAGGCGCAGCGTGGGCATGACGGTGACAAGTAGCCACACCGGTACGCCTCCGAGGAGGGTGATCGTCCAGGCGTAGGCGGCATAGAGCAAGCCATCCATGGTTCTCGCCGCCCGGTGGGCTTGTGGGCCCGCGCTGCGCAACGCGAAGCGGGCGATCTGCCACCGGGCCGGGCTGGTCCGGCGGCCGATGTCCCCTGCCTCGTACAGCTGGCGGCAGGCAGCGCGGCGGATCTTGCCACTCGAGGTCTTGAGGACCGTGCCCGGCGGAGCCAGGACGACATCGTCGGGCGGGGTCCCCAACAGATCCACGGTCAAGGCCGTGATGCGACGGCGGAGCTCGGCCGAGGCGTCCGAATCGTCGAGTCGGGACTCGGCGAGCACGACGAGGCGTTCGGTGCCGAGGGGAGCGTCGGTGGAGGCGAAGACCGCCACGCAGCCCTTGCGCGCCCCCGGCAAGTTACCAACGGCGATCTCGAGCTCGTCGGGGTGCAGGTTTCGCCCGGCGCGGATGATGATGTCCTTGGACCGCCCTGTGAGGTAGAGATCGCCGTCTGCGGTGTAGCCGAGGTCGCCGGTGTCGAGCCACTCCGCCCGGCGCATGGCCCGCGTGGCCTCCTCGTTGCGGAAGTAGCCCGGAGTGGCCGAAGGGCCGGTGAACTCGACGTGCCCTTCGTGTCGCTCGGCCAACTCCTTGCCCGATGTGTCGACCACGCGCACCTGGTAGCCGGGAAGGGGCCGCCCGCACGCGACGAAGCGCAACGGAGCGGGGTCGTCGAGGGCGGTGGGTTCGGCCCGACCAGATCGGACAAGGCCCTGGCGGTTGACGGCATCGACCACCGGTCCCCGGCCAAGCGGTGGGAAGGTCAGCCCGACGCCCGCTTCTGCCAGCCCGTAGACAGGGGTCATGGCCTCAGGACGAAATCCACAGGGGGCGAAGCGTTCGGTGAACCGCCGGATCGTCTCGGAGCTGACCGGCTCGGCCCCGTTGAACGCCATCCGCCAGGTGGACAGGTCGAGGGTCGCGAGCTCGTCGTCAGAGACGTGACGCAAACACAGCTCGTAGCCGAAGTTGGGCGACGGGCTCAGCGTGCCGCCATGGGCGCCCACCGCCTCCAACCATCGAACGGGCCGAGCCAGGAACGCCGTCGGGGGCATCACCATCAGCTCGAATCCGAAGTAGAGGCTCGCCAACCACGAGCCGATCAGCCCCATGTCGTGATAGAGCGGCAACCAGCTCACTACCACGTCGGCAGGGGTCGCCCGCATAGCCTCGCCCATGGCACGGATGTTGGCCAGCACATGGCGGTGGGCCAAGACCACACCCTTAGGGCTGCCGGTGCTTCCGGAGGTGTACTGGATGAGAGCGGTGTGGTCGGCCCGGACGGCAGGGTGAAGGAGTGGGGACGCGGTTGTTGTGCGCAGGTCTCCCACCGAGAGCACGGCGCGCAACGACGGGACCTTCGGACGCACCAACCGGGCGACGAACCGGGCTTCAGGGACCGTCACGAGCATGGTGGCGAGGGCGTTGTCGAGAATGTGCACTTGGCGACCTAGATGGTCTTCGAGCCCGGCCGGCCGGGCCGGCGGGTAGATCGGTACCGGGATCCCGCCCGCCATCACGACGCCCAGGAAGGCAACGAAGTAGTCGGCACTGGTCGGCAGCATGATCGCCACCGTTTCGCCAAGTCGGAGCCCGTGCTCCTGGAGCCCGCCGGCCAGGTTCATCGCGTCTGTGGACAACGAGCCGTAGGTGAGCGACTCGATCGCCGATTCGTCCTCGGAGGTGTGCAGCAGGCGGACGTGCACGCGCCGGGGATGGCTTTCGGCGTGCCAAGCGAGAGCATCGAGCAGGGTGTCCGCATTTACCGGCCAGCCGGTACCGGCCTCGGTTGGCGCCGCCATCGTCGGGGAAGCCACCGCTCGGGGCGCGGCCGCTCGATCGTGCCCGGGCGCCGAGCGCACCGCGTGCAGCCATCCCCCGGGGGTGGGAATGTCGAGCACCCGATCTGGGAGGGTGACGCCGAAGATCTCCTCGAGCCGAGAACGGAGTTCCACCACAGCCAGGCTGTCCAGTCCCAGGTCGGCGTCGAGCACGCTGTCCGATCCCACGGGAGTGAGCGGCGCGGTCGGATGGAGCTCCCTTATGAGGTCGCGCACTTCAGCCAGGAGGCGTGCCTCGTCGTCCTGGCTCGATAGGGAGTGGGCTTCCTTCGTCATCGCTTGGACTCGTCGGCCTGATTCAGCACGACCGCGTTACAACCGGGATAGTGCCGTTTCGACGGCCAGCAGCGCCGTCGGTCACCACCACGAGATCCGTTTTCACCCACCAGTCCAGTGTGGCCGGGGCGGGAGGGACCTGTAAGGGCCGAAGGGCCGTTCTGCATCGCTGTGACCCGACGACGCATTGATCCAGTCACTCCTGCGGAGCATCACCCCGGAGGCACGTGTGGCCAATAGGCCTTCATGGCCTCTGGTCCCGGGTCTATCCCACGCCTGAATGAGGAGGCAGCCGATGCGACGGCATTCGGTGGCGGCGATACTCGGCGTGCCACTGGGCCAAGGCACCCAGCAGCACGAAGATCCCTGTGATCATCGGAGGGGCCTGGCGCTGTGCGGAGTTGCCATCGAGATCAATGGTAAGAGGGCTGGGTCGCGCCATTGCGAACTTTCGGTGAACTGCAGTCGAACGTCCGGTGAAATCTTCTTGACACATGATGGCGACGGGTCTTGGCTCGCTGTCGAAACGGCCGGGCGACCTATGGGAGCAGCGCCCCAGCAGCCACAGAGGAAGCGGTCGCCAACCCGGCGGCGGCGGTGACGATCGCCCAGCCGAGGGGGCCAATAGGACGGCAGTCGAAGAACTGGCTGATGCCCGGGGTCTGCACCATGGCGAAAAGGCCGGCTGCCGAGACCACGGCGGTTCCTGCCACGAGGGGGCTGCGCCGGCCGATGACGAGGGTTTGACCGAGCTGAGTCCCCACGAGCGCGGCGAGGGCCACCGTGCGGGCCCGCCCGGCGGTGCCCGTGACCCGGGCCGCGAACCAGGCACCGTAGGCCCCCGCTGCGGTGGCTGAGGCCCGGACGATGACGTCTCGTGCGAGCTGACCGGCCAGTGAGGTCTCCGGCCCTTCTCGTGCCAGGTCGACTCGGCGGGTCCGGGGCGGCTGCACAGCGATGGCCATGGCAGGGGCGAGGTCAGTGAAGAGGTTCACGGCGAGAAGCTGGCGGGGGGTGAGCGGCGGTTGACCGGTAAGCAGCGCCGCGCCGGCGGTGAAGGCAACCTCGCCGAGATTGCCGCCGAGCAGAATGGCAAGGGCGTCGCGCACCGACGCCCACATGGCGCGACCCTCGCCGATGGTGTCGATGAGCACGCCGACGTCGTCCGGGGTGACGATGAGGTCCGCGGCGTCTCGCGCCGCTGAGGTGGCCCGAGGCCCGAAGGCCACGCCGATATCGGCGAGGCGGATGGCCTGGGCGTCATTGGCCCCGTCTCCGGTCATGGCGACGACCCGGCCGGCCCTTTGGAAGGCGGAGACGATGCGGACCTTGTCGGCCGGGGTCACCCGGGCGAACACGGCCACGTCCTGGACGACCTGATCGAGCTGGGCGTCGTCGAGTTCATCGAGCTCTGCACCCGTGAGCACTCGGCGCCCGTTGAGGAGCCCGAGGTCGGTGGCGACGGCTTCGGCTGTGCTGGGGTGGTCGCCGGTGATCATGACCACGTTGATCCCTGCCTGCCAGAGCTGGGCGATCGGTGCGGAGGCGGTCGGCCTGGCGGCGTCGGCGACGCCGACGAAGCCGAGGAGCTCCAGCCGGTCGATTCGTTCGTCGTCGAGGTCGTCGCGATCCGAGGCGGAACGCTCGGCCACGGCCAATACACGCAATCCCTGGCGAGCGAGGCGCTCGACTTCGGCCTCGACCGACGTCCGGGCGCTGACGTCGAGGACAATGTGCTCACCCGGGGCTCGACGCCGCGTGGCGCATCGAGGGATGACGACCTCGGGCGCGCCCTTGACGCTGAGCAGCGGGCCGGCTTGCGCTTGTCCGAGTACCGCGTGGTAGGCGCGGCCGGGTTCGAACGGAAGCGACGCCGCCTTCTGCCAGCCCTGGGCGCCGTCGCCCGGGCGCACGCCGGCCAGGTGCGCGCCGTCGACGATGACCTGATCGGTGGGGTGGGGCAGACCCCCGGCCCGGGGTCGGGGCGTAGCCCGCAAGGCGGCGGCCAGTACCCCACGGCAGGCTGGTCCCAGCTGGGCGACGGGCTCGTCGGCGTCACCGTCGGAGACCTGACGCAACTGAAGACGTCCCTCGGTGAGCGTGCCGGTCTTGTCGAAGCACAGCACGTCCACCCGGCCCAGTGCTTCGAGGACGTCCGGGTTGCGGACGAGGACTCCACGCCCAGCGAGGCGGTGGGCGGCGCTGGCCTGGGCGATGGTAGCCACAAAGGGAAGTCCCTCAGGGACGGCGGCAGCCGCCAGGCTTACCCCGGATGCCACCGCCTCGCGCGGTGGCCGGCCGCGAACCAAGCTGTTGAGCGCGAGGCCGGCGCCGGCACCGAGGACGATCGGAACGGTCGTGTCGGTGAGGGCCCGCAGCCGAGTCTCCACACCGGTCGGTGGCGGTGTGGCCGAGGTGAAGCCTCTCCGGGCCTCCGTGGACGTTCCGGTCGCCACCACCACCGCGGTGCCGCGCCCAGCGGCCACCGCCGTCCCCGCGTACACCATGGAGCTGCGATCGGCGACCGGGATGCGCTCTTCCACGGGCTTGGGGTCCTTCGCCACAGGAAGGGACTCGCCCGTCAGCGACGACTCGTCGGTTTCCAAGCCAACCGCGTCGAGCACGCGGCAGTCTGCGGGGACGGCATCACCGGCGGCGAGGCTGATGACTTCGCCGACGACCAAGGAGCGACTACTCGTGCTCACCTCGGTCCCATCACGCAGCACCCGGACAGTGCCTTCTGAGATGGCCGACGCCAAGCGCCCGATGGCTGCCTCGGTGCGGAGACGTTGCGTGGCGCCGACGGCCGCATCGACGCCGAGCACGCCAGCGATTAGGGCGGCGTCGACGATCGACCCGACCGCGGCGGAGAGCGCCGCTCCCGCTCCCAGGATGACCGTCAGGGGGTTGGTGAGCTCGTTGGCGAGCAGGCTGGGAAAGCTGGCCCGGTGGGTGTCCTCCGGATTGTCGTCGGTGGCCGGATGTTCCGCCGTTGCCCCGCCCGACCCGCCAGCCAGGCGTCGGACGACTTCGGCGCCGTCTAGCGCGTGCCAGGCGACCGGCGTGCTCTCGCGGCGGGGAGGGCGGCGGGGCAGCTGGGCACCGGTCCAAGTCCCGACGCCGAGCGCGGCCAGGGTCGAAAGCTGCACGACGACCATCGCCCGCCGGCCAGCGCCGGGCACGGGGCTGATCGCGAACAGACTGGCGGCCGCCGAGCCGGCCGCAGCCACGGCGACGGCTTGGCGGCTGGCCGTCCGCGCGAGCCGAGTGACATCGACGATCGTGGCCGCCTCGGCGAGATGGAGGCACAGCAGGTCGGCGCCCCACGGGGGCTGCGCTTCCTCTGCCGCGATGACCCCGATGCCGCAGTCGGCGGCCCGCAGTGCGATGCCGGGTCGCGTCGACACGAGTGCCACCACCCGCCCCTCGGCCTGTAGGGCACGGATCGAGCTGGCCAGGTGCTCACCGTCCGCCACGACCCTGTCGCTGCCCAGGACCGCGGCTACGCGGCGATCGCCCGCGACGGCGAGCAAGTGGCCGGCCCGCTGCGTCGCGGCGGCAAGGTCCGCTGCTTCTTCGTGGAGCTCGGGCTGGATGGCAACCAGGCCCACGACGGTCCCGCTCTTGCTGAGACCAAGGGTGCTGAACCCGGCCGCCGTCAGCTCGCGGGCCCTTGTTCGAGACCCGCGCGGCCAGGTACCCACCACCTTCCCGACCGGTGCCAGGGCCCAATCGTCCTCCGTCCGAGCCACGTCGGGCTGCACGGGGTCGAACAGCGCACGGGCCATCTTCTCGACGGGGGCCAGGTCCTCCTGGCCAACGGCGCGGATCTCGCCGATGACGACGCGACCGGTCGTGAGCGTTCGGGCGTCGACCACCACGGTGTCCACCTGGTCGAGACGGCGCAACACACGCGGGTCCATGGGCACCACCTGGCGTGCGGCTAGCCCGCGGCCGACCTGAGCGGCGAACCCGTCACGGCCGAGGCGCGCCGCGCGGGGAAGACCGGCAAGCAAGACGTCGGCGGTTCGGCGAAGATCCCGCGTGACCGCGAGTGTGATCCCGCCGCCGGCCAGCGAAGCCAGTGATGCCGCCTGGCCGTACGTGTCAACCAGTCCCGCTGGGAGGGGAACGGGACGAGGTTCGGGCTCCGCCGCGGCCAGAGGCTCCGCCCGTGGCCCGCGGTGGAGGTGATCTTCCACCCCCAGCCACACTCGGCGACGCGCCGTCAGCTCGGCAACCGTCGTAAGCCGGTGAGTGGCGTCGACCACCAGTCCCAACGGTCCCTGCCCGAGACCTTGCAGTATGGCGTTGAGCATGGCCGCGGCCGTTGCGGTGCCAGGTCGCGCCTCGATGATGCGCCGAACAGGAGCCAGCGAATCCAGCGCCGGTATGGCGCTCGCCACCTCGATGGGCAGGCGGGGTAGACGCAGGATGCGCGCGGCCACGCCAATCCCCACGCCGGCCCCGTCGGCGACCAGGGCGACCAACCCCCGTCGGATGGGTCCTTCGTCGGCCGGGTGATCGGGCAGGTCAGCCGGGAACTCCTCTCCGAAAAGACCGTGGGCTTCCTCGACCCCGTCGAGAGCCCCCGCCAGGTCGTCGAGACCGACGGTGCCGTCTTCGAATGCCACCGCCACCTCGGCCAGGATCGGGTTGACCTCCGCCCAGTGGACCCCCTCCAGGGCGGCCAGTGTCCGCTCGGCTGCTCTGGCGACGTGCTCACCGTCGGCAAGGTGCACGCCCCGCACCGACAGGTATGCGCGGCCCGGTCGGGTCTGCACGACGCGTCGCGTCCGCCCTGGTTCACCGCCTGTGAATGGAGCTCGGTCGAGGCCCCGAAGCACCGCTCCCGGCCAAGCAGCTAGCCCCGCAGGAACGACTCTCACCGAACGCTCCGACCTGCAGATCCGCCTGGACGCACCTGCTCGGCCTGTTGGCGGTCGTTCCTCGCGTCCATGTTCGCCGGTCGGTGCACGTCAGCGGAGATGGTGGCGAGCGATAACCACCCCGACACCCACGGCGAGCGCCAAGGGAAGGTCGATGGCGCCCACGAGGGCCGCACCGGCAAGGCCGCCCCAAAACCCGAGCTCAACCGCTCGGGCGGGCAGGCGCGAGTGTAGGAGGGGCACAACATAGCTACCGTCCCCAGGCATGGGTGCAACCTTCGTGCTTTCGGACTGGGACTGGGATTTCGACTCCATCACCATGACCTCCTTCCAGAACACCCCCACATCTACGAACGATCGCAGACGATCCCGACAGTGGCTAGGGCCGAAGGTCGCCTTTCTCGTTTGCGAGCCCCCCGAGCCGTGACCCAGAGTGGGGAGGTCGTCCTCGCCTGAGGCCCCGTCGGAGGGTCTGCGTGCTCATTCGCATCATCGTCGGGCTAGTCACCGCGCTGGTGGCGAGCTGGCTCCTGCTCATGCTCGCGTTGCTGATCGCCCGGCCCCGCGGAGAGAGTGTTCGCCACGTTGCCCGGTTCCTCCCGGACGTCGCCCGACTGCTTCGGGACCTCCACCGGGATTCCGCGGTTCCCCGCTCGGTCCGCTGGCGGCTGTGGGTGGCTTTGGTCTACAACCTTCAGCCGTTCACGATCATCCCCGACTTCATCCCGATCATCGGCTTTGCCGACAACATCGTGGTCACGGTGTGGGCTCTCCGCAGTGCTGTCCGCAAGGCCGGTAGGGACGCAGTGATCCGCAACTGGCACGGATCCCGAGAGCAACTGGTTCTGCTCTTCCGAGTCGCTCGGCTGGGCACCCTCCCGGAGGAGGACGACGACATGGTCGGATGAGCTTCCGGCATCCTCGTGCTTGATGCAGCACGGCGGGTGTCGATCTCGATGAAGAAGAGCACGTAGAGGCGCCGGAGCAACACGGTGTCCACGGTGAGGAAGTCGCAGGCAACATCGATGATGACTGGTGCCGGGAACTCAGCCCAGGTCGAGCCTGCGCGTCTCGGTGACGGGTCGACGCCATGGCGACGAACGATCGCCCAGACACTCGAGGGCGCGAGCCGAATACGCATCGTGGCCAGCTCACCGTGGATCCTCCGATATCTCCAGGTTGGGTTCTCCCTCGCCAACTGAAGGACGATCTGCACGGTGCCGAGAGGGATACCAGGACGCCCGGGCCGACGATGCCGATATGTCCAACGACGACGCACCAGGTCCCGATGCCAGCGGAGCAAGGTCTGGGGCTGGACGAACAGTTGTCCGAGACGCCTACGAGGGAGGCGCCGGCTGAGCCCGGAGAGAAGTGCCCGGTCAGAGGGCCGGAAAGCCGGGCGGCCCATGTGACGCCGGAGCACCGCCACCTCCTGACGGAGCATGACTACTTCAATGGCAAGCTCACCGTTGTCAGCCGGAGAAGTGGAAGCAACTGGAGGAGTCGGACGAATGCCATGTAGAGGAAGGACAGGAACATGGCCCAGTTTCGTCACCAGTCTCATGCCGACGAAAGTCCACGTGGGCAGGCACGGATGAAGTATTCAGCACCCACAACTTCCCGACGAACCAATTCGCCAGCCAGACCAGGCATCAGCAACCCCTCCGACAAATCCCCATCGTCTCGAACGCCGTTGGCTCTCCTCCATGGCATCGTGAGCCCTCAGGCGGGAGAAACCGCCATCCCTTGGGTCGCCCCGGGATGTCGCCTCGTTTGTGACGTTCGGCTCTTCCCGCCGCCCCCCAGGGGTCGCAGCATGAATGGAGAGAAGGCGAGCAAAAGCGGATGAGATGTGGACGACTGGAAGCCGAGCCTGGGAACGTGAACTTGTCGCCGAGTGCGAAGCGTTCTTCTCCGGTCAGTATGCGCAGTACCTGGATAACGAGAATCGCCCCATCCCGGTCTGGGCCTGGCTGAACGTCCTCGCCCATGGCAGCGAGGACGACATCACCGCCCTTGCCGCCGGCGAACCACCTCGGCGTACCTTCCCGGAGACCGCCGTGTGGCACCAGGCCCTGGCCTTCCTGGCCCAGGAGCTGATGAGCCAGGCAGCCAGGCGGGGGCGCCCAGTGGCAGACCTCCAGTGCTCGACGCTCGTGCCCCTCGAGCTCGAGCTCGCCGGGCGACGAGCGCCTTCGTCCGTGGAGCCCGCCATGTTTGTCTCGAGCGTGCTGAGCGCCTTGGCTCAGCACCCCACCGGCCGACACCCGTGACATCGCCATGAGCAGGGTTGATGGGCCATCTGTGGCATCGGAGGGCCAGAACGCTCAATCACGACTCCGCCGGAGAGAGCGATGATGCTTGCTCGGGTCGGAGCTGACCCTGTCGTGGCCGCGGACCGATCTCGTCTGGAACATCGCAACGACGCCGAGCCATGCGGGTGCTCCGTCCCCGATCCCCATCAGATTCTCCTGCCCCCCGCCGTGGCGAGGGCTTTGAGGAGCGCAAGACGCGCCGCGGGGTTGAGCCTCGAGCAGGTGGCGACGACCTGCGGCGTGGCCCCCGCCGTGGTCGCAGAGCTCGAAGCGGGCGACAGCCGTAGCTTCGACGATGCTCGATCCTTGCTCACCACGCTCGAGCAGGTGGCGAGGAGTGTTGGACTGCCAGCAGACGTCGCCCCCTTGGCAACGCTTCGAGCATGGTCATCGGCCTATGACGAGGAACACGTTGACCGTGACGAGCACCGCGATCCTCAACGGGCGGCCGCCCTCACCACACAGTCACTCGTAGCTACCCCGGTCCCCGAAGAGTGCCCGGGGCCGCCGGGCGCAACCGCTCCGACGCTCATGGTGCTGAACCAGGCCGGACTCCCGGCCGCGACCGGGAACCCCCCGTCCTCGGCTCCCCACGCTCGTTATTGGGAGTCAGCGAGCGGGCCGGTTCAAGCCGCCGGCCCTGCGAGGGTGCTTCGGGGTGCGATCTCGCTTACCGCCGCCGTTTTGGTTGCCGTTTCCGGAGCGCTCGGCGCTGTCGAGGGGGGACTTCTCGGGCGCTCCGGTGGGCATCGCTTGTCCACATCGAGATCGTTGCCCACGTCGGCCCTGCCCCCGAGCCGAGCGCCTCTGCTCGTGGAACTGTCCGCCACCGCCGTTCGGGCGAACTACTCGGTCACCGCATCGACATACAGGGTGACAATCAGCGCCAATCGTCCGTCGTGGGTCGAACTCAGCCCCAGCGGAGGTTCCCCTGTCTTCGCCGGGATCGTCGAACCGGGCGTCATCAGACGCTTCACCGAGTCGGGGTCCGTGACCGTCGAGGTGGGCGCTGGCGGTACGAGCATCGCGGTGTCGGCAGGAAGTCGATCCCAGTCCCTCATGGCGCCAGCCGCGCCGTATACGTACCTGTTCAGTCCAAGTTGAGGATCCACCTGGGCAACGGGCCGAGGGATGACCAAAGCTGTGATGAACGCCCCCGGGCATTCGCCTCTTCGCCTCGCCGCCCACGAGCAGAAGCGCTTACTCCCGACCGTTCAGTGTCCGCTCGCGCTAACAGTCAATGGCCTCCCTAGCAAGACGAGGACAGTGGTACAGCGCGCACCATGATTCCGTCGGACAGGTCCACGGGATGGTCTCCCTTCGCCGGCATTGTCCGGATCAGGTGCTTGGGGTCGCTGAACCGACTCAGCCTCTCAGCCTCTTGGCTCCCTCTCCCATCTCGCAGACCCATCACCATTAAGGGCTTCTGAGGACAACTCCAGTAGAGCCGAAGGTCCCATGATCGCGACCAAGCTAACTCGGGATCGATCCACCAGGGCACGGTAGCTACCCGCAGGCGGTCCCTGTGCCCCCGGTTCGTCGTCAACTACACACCGGTCAGCCCTTATGACCGCCGGACATGCCGAGAATGTTGCGCTCAGCGACCTTCAAGCGCCGGGGCCGCACGGGAACAAGTCCTCCGCCCTTCCCCGTCGCCGGCTCCCGGACTCGATGCCAAATCGGGCGTTGGCAATCAGCCCACGAGATGGTCTCCCTTCGCCGGCATTGTCCGGATCAGGTACTAGGGGTCGCTGAGTTCCTTCTCTCAGCCTCTCAGCCTCAGCCTCGCGGCTGCATTTTTGGCTCCCTCTTCCATCGCATGGACCAAACATTATTTAACCACGGCGCGAATGAAACGGGCAGGGTCGAAGGTCACATCGTCAGCGGCCAGCAGGGTCGCGACGGACGGATGGCACCCCCCAGGGCGCGCTTACGACCCCACTCATCCCGGCAGGGACACAGGAGCTCCGCCAGCCTCCGCGATTATCGGCGGGAGGAACGAGCGCCACGCCCCCGGCGGGAGGAGCCAAAACCGGTGGTGAATCCGGTCACAACCACAACCCGGGTGCAACTACACCCGCCGAGGCGCCCGTCTGCGGAAGCGACAGGCTGGATCAGAACTGATCCCTCGAGGCCTTCACGGACTCTTCGCGCGGCTCGGACGCGAGTCCGCCCGCCTCAACCCTTCAGGGCAAGACGGGCGAGCCATCATTCGATTGTCCCAACGCTTCCGGAAGCGGCCGAAGCCGACGGGCAGACACTCAGCCAAGACGTAGGCGCTTCGACCTTGTGCGGACCGGGGGAAACTCCCCGGACAATCGCACCTTAGGCGCTGAGGAACATCCCAGTGTCTGCTACCACCGGACGCCTGCGGGCGAGCGACTCGCCCGGTCGCGCTGGGGATATGTCCAAACGCATCACCAAGGACCTGACCTTCTCCCTCTCATCGGAAACCCTCTTCCGAGGAACTCCCTTTTTTATGACACCGCGATTGTCTCCATTATGCCCGTGTCGCGGGCATCATGGGGACCTGACCTGACTAGCGTTCGTCTGTCAACCCGTCATATGAAGGGGTCGGCGCCGAAAGGGCCGATGCGTGTCCAGGCGCGCCATCACCGCACCAGGCAGCGGAACTCCGGCACCGGGAATAGGGCGCGACCGTTGGAGGTTATTCACCTGCTCACGAGATGCGCGGCGATTGCGACCGATGCCCTGGCAACGACGGCAGGGTTCCGCGCTACCTCGGTGCCTAGAAGCTCACCGAAGGAGACCCCCGTGCAGGAGCTAGTCGCTCTCGCCGACAGCCTCGCCGAGAAGTACGCCAACCAGGCGCTCGTCGACGCCAAGACCATCCAGAACCCGCTGCTCGAGATGTGGGGCGTAGCGGCAGAGATCGACGCTGCCCTCTTGGTCCCGATTCAGGACATGCTGACGGCGACATCGCAGCGCTCACAGATTGCCGCTGGGGACCTGGCCTCCTTGGCCGCCAACCTGCGACAGCCCGCCTGCGCGCCGGTCTGAGCCTCAGAAGATCCACCGGCCCCACCCCAGGGCCGCGTCGCTGAAGAGGCCCCCGTCGTCGGGGCCTCTTCGCGCGTCCGGGCCACGGGGCCCGCTCCACCAGGAGATTTGCCGGCGCCAGGCTGCGCTGCGACAAACACCCTGACTGTTCTGCTCCGGTACGTCTTAGGGCCGACGCATCGGGTATGTGCCGTTCTTCAGCGCCTCGTTCCAAGGGCGACCCGAGCCATAACGACGGTGCGGAAGATTCCCGGGCCGTGCGGTCTCATAGGGCCATTTCCACCCCCGAGCATCACCGGCAGTTTCGCGCGGGTCTCGAGGCGACATCACGACCGAAAAGGTGGCGATACCGGTCGACCTGGCGACCCCACGTTTTCGTCGTTAGGACTTGTTCTCTCGAGGGTCCTCAACGAGGACTGAGCATGTAGGTGTAGGGAGCGACTGGTGCCATCAGGAACTGGGATTGGTCTCTGGCGGACACCACGATGTCTGTGCCACCAGCGCCCACCTGCACGGTTGCAGGTCCCGCCTCGGTGAAGACGTCCCGGTTCGACGATCGCTGCGAAGACCGGGGAACTTTCCCGTGACTCCGAGCTCGACCCATGATGGGCGGCCGGCGCTGATCGTGACCCTGTACGTCCGAGCGTTGACCGAGTAATTGGCCTGACTGGCGGTGACGGAGAGCTCCGTCGATTCTGGGGCACGGTCGTCGCGGAGGACGACATCGACGCCGACGACAGCAGCCTACCAGGGTGCCCGACGATGCCCGTATGAACAGCAGCGAGGGCTGCCGAGGCACCAACCAAACAAGTGGCCGTGAGCCAAAGCGATCGGCGGAGAGTCGTCGGAGGGCCAGCGACTTGGACACGAACCTTCGCCGGTTGCGGGACACGGGCTGGGGAGGCGGAACCCTGACGGGCCTCGGTCGCCGACGGGCGCACGACCACCTTCGGCACGACGAGCGTCGGAACAGGGGCGCCCCAGGACCCGCGGCACTCTTCGGGAAGGCGATGATCGACGAGCGACTCCGTAGCAACATCGGCCGCACGGTGACCGCTGGTCTCCGGCGCACAGAGCGTACCGTCTCGTGCACTTAGGGCACCTGATGCCGCGGATAGCCCATCAAGCTTGCCCACGACCACGATCACGTCACCGCCGTCGGCTGCTCGGGTGCTGGGCTATGGCACTGCTCACGTGGCCGACGAAAGGGGTGGGACCCGTCGAGGGTCCCCTTCGGGCAGGCGAGCTCGAGCTCGAGGGGGACGAGGGTCGATCGCTGGAGGACTGCCAATGCGCGCCCCTGCCTGGTCGCCTGGCTTATGAGTTCCTCGGCCAGAAAGGACAGGGCTTCGTGCCAGACGGACGTGTCCGAGGAGATGCGCCACGGTGGTTCACCGTTGGCCAGGGCGCGGATGTCGTCCTGGCTCCCATGAGCGAGGACGTTCAACCACGCCCAGTCCGGGACGCGGAGATTCTTGCCGTCCAAGTACTGCGGGCATATTGACCGGAGAAGAACGCCTCACACTCGGCGACCAGAACACGCTCCTCGGCCCGCCTTCCATAAGTCCACATGGCTCCCCTCCCTCCTTCCTCCCGTCAGGTTGTGATCTCCGCGGTCGCTGGGGAAGAGCCGAAGGTCACAAGGACGAAGGATTGTCGGGCATCGAGTCTCGCTTCAGGATCTCGTGATGAGGCTTCCTGGCAGGAGGTGTCGCAAGGTGGTTTCGCACGGTCATAGGGACCTCCGGCCCTATCAGACGTTGCCTATGCCGGTGCACAGTAGAGAGGACTACTGAAGCGCCATATCCCCCCAGGCGCTCAGTAGAGGGTTCCATGGCGGGTGCGGTCATCCCCGCCGGAATCCGGTCGCCTTGGCGGGCGCTCCAGTGGAGTACGGGCAATCCGGCTGGTGCGGTGATCGATGCCGCTACAGCCGAACGCGATCTCATCATCCTCTCCTTTGCCGGAGACATCAAAGTCGGACATGGCGCCGTGATTCGCGAAGTCCTCGCCCGCTCGTCTGTCCCTGTAATTATTCTTTCGGCGCCCACACCGGCCGCCACCGTCAATCACTCCGCCAAGGCAGTGGTCGTAGGTTCGCCCCAATGAGATCCCGCTCCGTTCTCATCGCGGCCATTAAGGATGCCGATGCAACAGTGAGGCAGCTCGAGACTGCACCTCGTATCTACGACGACGCCTCACGTGACGAGAGAATTGCTCTGGCCACCCGCCTGCGTCGCTACGCCGTCATAGAAGCCGTCTTGAGGCGACCGATTCCGGTGTCCTGGGCGGAAGTCGCCGATGCACTGCACCTGTCGGTCGACGATGTGAGGAGTCGATACATTCACTAGAGGTTGGCCACGGCATCTGCGATATGAGCCTTTTAGGCACCGAGACGTGACGTTCAGCCCTAGTGGTCTCCCATCCGTCGACGGCACGCTTGAGCCATGGCCATCGTTCGAGCTCATTCCCCGACCGCCGACGATCGAAAGTCGCAGCGTAGAGGGATGCGACACATGGAGCTGGCAGAGTTGCCTCCCGGCGGCGACGGTAGGCGAAGGTCCCGTCCCCTGCTTAGAGACGATCCGTCGTCGGCGCCCCGAGAACGGCGCTCCACAGGGCGGAGGTCGGCTGGGCTTGCTTCCATCGGCGTCGCTGTCGCCCTCCTCGTGACCGGCTGTGCCACCTCGCCCTTTCACGCGGTGGCGCCTTCGTCGACCACGAGCACTCTCGCCACGACCACGACAACAACGAGCGCGCCGCCCGCCACGACGACCACTGCTCCGGCGCCGAAGCTCGAGCTCGGCGACAGCGGGCCCGCGGTGCTCGCCCTCCAGGAGCGTCTGAGCTCTCTCGGCTACTGGCTGGGCACCCCGGACGGCACCTTTGGGGACAGCACCCAGCAGGCCGTCTATGCCATCCAGAAGGCAGCGGGCATCAGCCGCGACGGGATCGCCGGCCTCATCACCGAAGGTGCGCTCGCCCAGGGGGTGCTCCCGCACCCGAGAAGCACGTCCGGCTACGTCGTCGAGGTCGACCTCCAAGACGACCTCGTGATGTTCGTGACGAACGGGAAGCTCGACGACGTGCTCAACACCTCCACCGGTGGGGGCTACACGTACACCGACGATGGGGTTACCGCCGGCGCCCAGACTCCGGTCGGCCATTTTCAGATCTACCGGCAGGTGGATGGCATGGTGATCGACTCGCTCGGCGAGCTCTGGCGACCGAAGTTCTTCGACAGCGGCTTCGCCATCCACGGCGACTCGTACGTACCGCCATACCCCGTTTCTCATGGCTGTGTGAGGGTGAGCGACGAGGCGATCGACTGGATCTGGGCGAGCAACCTCTTACCGATCGGGACGGCCGTCTGGGTGTACTGAGCAACCTCCCATCGCCATTCGCCCGAAGGAGCCGAACCACGTTGCCGCCAAGGTCGTGTTGAGGGCTCGCTAGCGATTTACCACAGCGGTTGTGAGTCAACGCGAATTGATGTGAATGTCGGGCCGGGTGCGTTCTTTGATTGTCGTCGGCTGCCGCGCCTGTGTCCGTGCCCGCATCGGGTCCGGATCTAGTTGATACCGAACAGTCACAAATGCTCGCTGGCAACTCGCTGGCTGTCTCTCGCTACTGTGGAGCGCCGCGCGATTCGATAACGCTGAGCGGCGCGACGCAACTCGTCGGCGCCCCAGACTATGATTGGGTACGGCGCCACAAGCAGCAGTTGGTTAAGCGACAGCGAAGCTGTACCGAACAGGTGGTGGAGCGGTGGCGCGTAGATCAGGGTGAACGCAAATGCAAGCTCGAAGGCGATGCCACCGAGAAGCGGCCGGTTTGTGAACACACCGACTGCCCACAGCGAGGCGCGCTCGGTTCTCACCGCGAATGCCGTTCCGACCTGGCATGACACAATTCCGAGCCAGGCTACAGTCGTGGCCTGCTGGTAGAGATGGTGCAACGGCGATCCTGCACCTGTCTTGGCATGAAGATGCCATCCGCCTTGGTGAAGCACCACAAAGAACCCCGCCAGGACGAGCACCGCTGAGATGACGCCCATGAAACCCCAGGACCGGGCGAGCATCGACGCACGGATGACACCCTCCGTCTTGGGGCGCGGCGGCCGGTCCATCAAGCCTGGTTCAGCGGGTTCCCGGCTGAGGGCGAGAGCGGGAAGCGTGTCGGTTCCGAGGTCAATAGCCAGGATCTGCATGACGGTGAGTGGGAGGGGGACGGCTCCTCCCGCCAGCGCAAACACGAGGAACGGAGCCACCTCGGGGACCGCGTGGGTGAAGATGTACAGGATGAACCTGCGAACATTGACGTAGACGCGTCGACCTCCCTCAATGGCGGCGACGATCGTGGCGAAATTGTCGTCGGTGAGCACCATCGTGGCCGC
The DNA here is from genome assembly GCA_003151475.1 of Acidimicrobiaceae bacterium. Lineage (GTDB taxonomy): Bacteria > Actinomycetota > Acidimicrobiia > Acidimicrobiales > UBA8190 > Palsa-661. The sequence goes on from PLXQ01000060.1 coordinate 58,693, forward strand.
CTCTCGGGCAACGTCGGTGCCGGAGCGTCCCATGGCGACACCAATGTCGGCACGGCGCAATGCGGGTGCGTCGTTGACGCCGTCACCGGTCACGGCGACGATCTCGCCGAGGTCGCGAAGAGCATCCACGATGCGTAGCTTTGCTTCTGGTGAGCTCCGAGCGAAGATAATCTCGTCCCCGCTCGTGAGCATGGTGTCGAGGTCGGCTTCGCTCAGTCCGTCAAGCTCAGTTCCCGTGATGATCGGCGATCCAGGCGCCCCGATGCCCAAGCTCCGGGCGATCACAGCGGCGGTCACAGGATGGTCTCCCGTCACAACGTGCACACGGATGCCGGCACCGTGTGCCTTGGCGATGGCGTCCGCAACTTCCGGTCTCGGAGGATCGAACATGGCCACGATCCCGAGGAGGCACAACCCTCGTTCGACGTTGGCGCGAACATCGAGATCGCCATCTGGCTGGAGGCTCCGGCTGGCCACCGCCAAGAGTCGAAGCCCCGTTTCCGCATACTCATCCACAACCGTGGCGATCACGGATCGATCCGCTTCGGTCAGCGGCCTTGCCTCGTCATGGCTCCCGATGATCTCAGTGCAGATGGGCAGCACAGTCTCGGGTGCGCCCTTGGTGTTTGCCGTCAACGAGTCGTTGCTTTCCCTATTGACGGTGGACATGCGCTTTACGTGGGGGTCGAAGTGGAAGATCGTGAGACGGGTGGCATCCCGCTCGTGTCGGCTCACACCGACCTCCAGGTCTTGTGCGATTTCGAGCAATGCGAGCTCCGTGGGGTCTCCTACGCCGGCGCGATCGTTCTCCCCAGGTTGGGCGGTCGTGCAGGTCGCCGCCGACCCGACCACCTTGGCGATCGTCGCCGGTCCTTGTAGGTCATTGTTCGGGGCTTCCCGCTCAAAGGTCCCGCCCATGGTCCAAATCTTCGTGACGCGCATGCGGTTCTGGGTCAGCGTCCCGGTCTTGTCAGTGCAGATAACGGTCGTCGATCCGAGGGTCTCGACCGCCGAGAGCCGCTTGACCACTGCGCCGCGACGTGCCAGCTCACGTACCCCGACGGCGAGGGCCAGGGTGATCGTCGGGAGCAAGCCTTCAGGGACATTGGCAACCAGCAGCCCGATCGAGAAACTTGTCGCAGCGGCGATGGAGAGGCCAGCGAGCAAGCCCAGGGGGAGAAAGGCAACCCCGGCTCCGATGGCCACGAATCCGATGAGCCAAGCGACGCGCTTCACTTGCTGTTCAAGGGGACTCGCCTCACGAGTCCCCAGTTGGGAGAGCGCAGCGATGCGACCGATCTCGGAGCGCATCCCGGTGCGAGTGACGACCGCTCGCGCCTCTCCACCGGTGCAGCCTGTGCCGCTGAACACGAGGTTGGGGCTCTCGAGCAGCGAATCGACCATATCAACGGCTTGCGCCGATCGAGAGGCCGGCAGCGACTCCCCGGTCAACGTGGAGAGGTCGACTTCGATGGCTCCTTCGATCACCCGCGCATCAGCGCAGATGCGGTCCCCTTCCTCAATGGCCACAACGTCCCCGGGGACGAGCGTTTTCGCCTCGACTTCTTGAAGCTGCCCGTCCCGCAGGACATGAGCGTGAGCCGGGAGGTACGCGGCCAGTGCTTCGACGGCGTTCTCCGCCTGCAGCTCCTGCAGGAATGCCACGAGCGCGTTGAGGACGATCACTGCGGCGATGGCAACAGCCAGGACAGGTGACCCGCTGACCAGTGCCAGCAACGCGGCAATACCCAAGAGCAGCGCCAGTGGATGCGTGAATTGACGCGTGAGCTCGCGTGGCCATTGCCGGCCGCCGCGCCGGATCAGCTCATTGGGCCCTTCGGCCACCAGCCGCCGTGCGGCCTCGCGCGTCGAGAGTCCCGACGCAGATGTGCGTAGGCTCCTGAAGAGAAGCGCTAAGGGTTCTCGGGGGTCGGGAAGCGAATCTGCACTCTCGGTCGCTGCCAGATTGTGGGCGCTTCCTTCTCCTGTCACCTCATTCAATGTAGGATGCCGGATGGCTCTTGCACAGGCCATAGCAGTTGCTCCTTGGACGCCACCCTTTGCCGGCTCCGACCATCACGATTCACGGAGGATCGCTGAAGGCATCGAGTACCAGAGGCCAAGGTCCTTGGACGAGACACACACCAAGCTTCACCTTCAGGTTTGATCGCGGTGACTAGCCCGTTGGTGCCGGAGCGTTTTCGATTTAGAAGCTTGACGCAGGAATGCTGAACAGCGTCCGGGACGTACTGGTCCGTGGGATCGGCCAGGGGTAAAGGCTATGCAGGGCAGGTTGCCGGGTGCCCATAATTGGCGCTACCGGTCACATCGTGTATTCGGTTAACCCGGGCTGTACGTGCCGCTTGCGCGTGGGGTCCACCGGCCGGCGAAGAAGCTACAAGACATCCTATATTCGCGGATGGCCAGCTGGGTCGGAACGCAATTCACGTGGGTCACCGGCAAGGATTTGGTGATTGGGTGTCCGGCCCCAGTGCCGCTAAGAGCACCGGGACCGGGCACCACCATCTGATTGGTAACGCTCCTCAGCTGCCGCCGGCCACGAAGGCGGTGACGATGTAGCTGGCGTGACGGTCGAGGTTGTTGCGGGCCCTGTCGTAGCGGGAGGTCGTCCTGGGATCTGAGTGACGCGCTGCGATCTGGACGTCTCGCAACGGCACCCCCGGCGTCGAGAGCAGCTAGTCGAGCGCAACCGGCGTCCAGGACACATCGTGTTCGCGGTCATCACCGATGGCCAGGAGAACGCCAGCAAGGAGTGGAGCCGGCTCCAGGTCATGGACTCCGTGAAGGCTCGTATTGACGAGGGGTGGAGCTTCACCTTCCTGGGTGCCAACCAGGACGCCATCCAGGAGGGCGCGGGCGTCGGGGTGGCCGCTGGGGCGTCGCTGACCTACGACGCATCTGCGGCGGGGGCCCGTGCTGCTATGAGTTCGCTGTCCTCGTCCATCGGACGGGTCCGGCGAGGCGAAGCGACCAAGGTCGAGTACACCGACCAGGAGCGCCGACAGTCCTCAGGTTGACCTCGACGCACGACCAAGTGCCATTCATCGGAAGAGCAGCTGCGCTCCCCCACCGAGAGGAACGCTGGGTCAGCGGCGAGGGCAATCGAACGCCACCACTACAGCGGCGTAGAAGGCCAGGCGCCACAAGGTGCGAGGGGTCCTCGGCCCTCCGGCATACCTCGTGTGTCCTATTCGTGTCCTGTAACCCCCTTTTGGAGGCTCATTACCCAGCTTGAGCAGGGCATATGCGCAAGAATGGACGCGGGTTCGATTCCCGCCACCTCCACTGAGAGGTGCTCATGAAACTGCACCCGCAGTGTTCATGAAATCCGATGTTGAAGGCCACGATGAGTCACACACTCGTCGGGCCACCCCAAGAGGTACACAAAATGCCGGCCTCCGGGCCGGCATTTTGCTTTGGTGGTCCCGCTCATCTGGTTCCAAGGAGTGGCATCGGGGTCCTACCTCCCCATCTATCCCGTCTGCCTGGCTGACGAAGAATCGTGTGCGCCCATCCCCCCGACAACCCGAATGCCAGAAGACTGCGACCTGGTCCCCAGCTTGAGGTTCTCGGGCCGATCGGGCTGGCAGTCGCTACCTGGGCATCCATCGTCACCCGCACCCCGTTGTAGGCGTCCTCGCCTCGGATGACCCCGGCCGTAGCGCCGTCTACATCGAACACGACGCCGTCGTCCAGGGGCCGCGTCGCGATAGCGCAGGGACTTCGACGCCCGGGTGGGCACGATCGAACTGGCCATCCCGAAGCTGCGGACCGGCAGCTACTTCCCCGACTGGCTGGTCGAGCCCCGGCGCCGAGCCGAGCGGGCCTTGGTGGCGGTGCTCAACAAGGAGATCCGCCGCCGCACCGACGTCGTCGGCATCTTCCCCAACCGCGCCGCGGTCATCCGTCTGGTCGGCGCCCTCCTGGCCGAGCGGCACGACGAGTGGGCCCGGACCAGGTGCCATTCGGTGATTTGAAATGCGGACCGTACTTCGACTCGAAGCAGTCAGCAATGGCTCGCAACTCGCTCCGGTCCGTCACTGTGATCGCCTGACCCTCGACCACAAGATCGAGTCATTCAAGATCGTTACAACCCGTCGTGAGGACGCAGTGACGGTTCTCAGCAAGATTTTTGGCCTTGCGCTCCGTCGATCCGGTGCAGAAGTGCAACGCGCCGTTCACCCATACGCCGAGGAGTGGAGTCACGTGCGGTCTTCCATCCGGACGCACGGTGGACAACCAATAGACGTCGGCGTCCTGCAAAGCCCCCCGAGCTTGGGCCCACGCGGTGGCGACGGCGTCTTTGCTGCTAAACGGACTCAATTGTGCTACTGGCTCGATCTCAGGCATCTGGGGTCTCCTTCTGCATCGGCCGTCGAACAGGCACTGCAGGCGTCAATGGCATTCGGGCTCTCTCATGCGAGGGTATCCCCGACCGCCGGGTCAGCGACGGCGACCAACTGCCCCGTAACGACCCTTCTGCCACACGCGCAAACCGGTTCGGCAATGGCACTGCCAAGGTTCAGCGTCGTCCCACGTGAGTTACGCGAGGCTTGCGGGGTGTCGGACCCACCCAAGGACCCTCCTGTCGTCACCCCGGGCCCGCTCGTAGGGGTGGACGACCCCGACGACCCGCAACTCGCCCCCTACCGGGACCTCAACGACCCGGCTGGCCGGATCCGGCTGGCCGCCGACGAGTCGGTCTTCGTCGTCGAGGGGAGGCTCGCGGTCGACCGGCTCCTCACGTCCGAGTACACAATACGTTCGCTGCTCGTCGATGATCACCAGGTGACGGCGGCAAGTGACCTGGTAGCGGCCACACGGGCCCGGGGCGCGCCGGTGTTCGTAGGGTCTCGTGCCCTTGTGGCCGGCACGGTCGGCTTCGCCCTGCACAGGGGTGTGGTAGCGGTCGCGAACCGCCCGTCGCCCACCGACACAGGACGGCTACTGGCCGACGCCGCGGGAACATCCGCTCCAGAGGGAGCTCCCCTGCTCGTCGCCGTCCTCGAGGGCCTCAACGACCATGAGAATATCGGGGCCCTGTTCCGCAACGCCGCCGCCTTCGGAGTGGCAGGCGTCCTCCTGGACCCGACGTGCGCCGACCCGCTCTACCGCCGGTCGATCCGGGTATCCGTTGGGCACGTCCTCCACATGCCGTTCGCCCGGTTGGTGCCGTGGCCGACCGGGCTCCACCAGGTTCGGGCCGCCGGCTTCGTCATCGCCGCGTTGGCACCGCGTCCGGCCGCCGACAGCGGGGTCCCTGCCGTCAGTCTCGCCGAGTTGAAGGCCTGGATGTCCAGCTCAGATCACCCCGTTGGTGTCGCCCTGCTCGTCGGTGCAGAGGGGCCGGGCCTGACCGATACGGCCTTGGCAGCCTCCGACGTGGTGGTCCCCATCCCGATCGTGGACAGGGTCGACTCGCTGAACGTAGCAACGGCCGCCGCCGTCGCCTTCCACGTGCTCGCCGGCCTCTGACGTCTGGGTCCCGGGCGTCGGGGCGGGGACGTTTGGAAAAGTACCGAACGCCGGCTACGGGTGACGGAAGAATGCCGCCGCCCACGGTGGAACGGCGCCAGATTCATAGTCTGACATGCCGATTGGTAACGCCGCCCCGCAGTGGAGGCTGGCACCCGGTTCAACCGATCGCAACGACCGGCTACCGGATGTCTCAGGGATAACCCGGACCGGGCCAGCCATCCGAAATCGCGCGGCGACGTCGTTCCGTGCGGATGTCCGGAGGGCGGGTCTCACTGGATCGGCACCTCCAGCCCGGTCCAGACAGATACACGCGGCCACGTCGATCACCCCTGCGATCTTCGCCACCGAGGCGTACCGTGAAGGACCGATGACACGACGATGGGAGCAGGACGGGTGACGGTGGGGAGCGAGCGCCGTCGGGCGACGACGCTCGGCGAGCTTCAATCGAAGATGGCGTGCCTGGTCTCGGCGGAGGGCTACCGTGCAGGATTGGAGTTCGTGCCTCGCTCGACCGACGTGATCATCGCACCGTATGCCAAGTGCGGCACGACCTGGCTGCAGCAGATGGTGCACGGCCTGCGTACGGGTGGAGATCTCGACTTCCACGACATCTCGCGCGTCGTGCCGTGGATCGAGACGGCCGGCGATCTCGGCATCGATCTCGACGCTGAGCAACGCGGCGAACCGCGTGCCTTCAAGAGCCACCTGGCGTGGCACGACGTCCCCAAGGGAGGGCGCTACATCGTCGCGGTGCGCGATCCGCGCGATGCACTCGTGTCGGCGTATCGGTTCTTCGAGGGTTGGTTCTTTGAGCCCGGCGACATCGACATCGACACGCTCGGGCGGCAGCGTTTCGTCCAGGGCCGCGACTACTACACTCACCTGACGTCGTGGTGGCCCCGCCGGCACGACCCCGACGTGCTGTTGCTCGCCTACGAGCAGATGTGCGACGACCCTAAGGGGACCGTGCGCCGCGTGGCGCGGTTCATCGGTCTCGATGCCAGCGAGGAATGCATCGCCATGGCGTGTGAGCAGTCCTCGCTTGAATCGATGCGGGCGAACAACGACAAGTACGACGACGCGATGATGCGCGCGCACAGCGAGCGGGCGTGTGGCCTGCCACCGGGCAGCGAGTCAAGCAAGGTCAGGGCCGGCGGGGTTGGCGGGTACCGCGTCGAGTTCTCCGACGCGCTGTTGGACGACCTCGACTCGACGTGGCGCGACACAATCGGTGCCCAATTCGCCGTCCCCGACTATGAGGCTCTGCTCGAGGATCTCGCCGCCAGCCGAACGAGCGTCGCGATTGCCCGACAGGTCAGCCGTTAAGCACCGCGCAGGAGCTCTCCCGGGCCCGCAGTGGGGCGCATAGCACTCGCTCGACCTCCGCCAATGGAGGGTCGCAGGCCGGCGCAACCGCTGGATACATCGTCCCCTCCGGGTGGCCTCGAGTGGCGCTTACTCGCCCGGTATTGTTCAGAGCTGGCGATAACGGTCTTTCGACTCCCTTCATTGCATCCCGTCCGAGGGCCGTGACCTCGGCGGGCCGGCAATCTGATCCAGCACCCTGACCGGGTGACGTGGAGGCTCCCTTGCGTACGCTGTGGAGACTCTCGCGCCCCAGCCACGCCCACACCGCCACCACGCTTTGGCGACGGACGAATCAGGCGGGTCGCAGCCCGGTCCACGAATGCGCGACCCGGACCACGCCATACGCGGCGACGAGTAAAGCGACCAACATCAGCGCCATCGTCAGCGCGAGCTGAACATTGAACGGCGAAGGACTCGTCCCCGATGCCGTTCCCTCGAGGAACCACGGCGCATCCTTGGCCACGGCTCCCCACCAGAGCGCTGTGGCCGCCGTGATAACGACCATGGTTCCGGCCACCGCAACGGCCAGAATCGCCTCAAAGTGGAGGACACGGCGTGTCAAGTCGATCGTGCGAGCGGCAACCACGCCGGCCGCCGTCCATTGAGCCAGGGTCGCGGCCGCCAGTAGCGCCCATGCAGCGAGGACCCATGAATAGAGACCGTCGCCTCCGTTGCGCTGAAACTCGTTGAGGTGATGGGCCCAAACGCTGAGAGGGATGACCGCACCAACCGTCACCACAGTGAACACGCTGGCCCGGAGCACGTATCGCCGGATGGAGGACCACCCGCCAACGCGTACAAACTGCACAAACGCAGGAAACGTGGCGACTGCTCCCAGCACCACGAGCGTCACCCCCATGATTCCGAGGGCGACCACGACGTCAAAGGCGCCCTCTGGTATCGCCCGCGACGCGACCGGCAGGGCTTGAGCAAAGTGCTCCGATGCCTTGGAGAAACTGGCTCCGGCCAGCACGAAGGCAGTCCAGGCGCAAAGGACCAGCAGTGACCCGGCTCGTGCCCGCTCGACAGGTGAAGGCTGGACGCCGACGAGGCCCGATTCATGGACGCGCTCACGCAACCCGGCCCAGACCAATGACAGCTTCACCTTGAGCGTCGGCCGCTGCTCGTCTGAGTAGTCCTCCATCAGGACCACGAGCTCCTCTCCGTAGCGCTCGCGCCAGGCGGGTGGATACCATCGGAGCAACGCAGCCCTTTCGTCTTTGCTCCCGTTCATGCCAGCGTCCCCAACGTCAGTCCGAGACGCGATGCACCCACATCGGCGATCTGGCGCATGTCGGCAACGACGCCCGCCAGCGCGGCGGAGCCCGTCGCCGTGATGCGGTAGGGCCGGCGCCTGTCGTCGGTCTTCAACGGCTCTATCAGACCTCGCTCTTCGAGCCGGGTGATTGCCCCATAGAGTGCGCCGGGACCAAGACAAACCCCTGCGAATTCCTCGATGTCCTTAGCCAACGCGTGCCCGTGTTTTGGCCCTGCGGCCAGGCTGGTCAGGATCAGCACCGGCGGGTCGTTTGGTCGTCGGAGTCCCGTCGGTTCTCGTTTTGCCATTTTCCAATAATACTACGTAGTACGTAGCTACGCAAGACGAAGATACGACAGAGTGACCGCAGCCCTGAAAAGCATGCCGCCGGCTCCGCGAAGCGAGCATTAGTGAACACCAGGGGAGCCGGAGCGGCGGGACGGACGGACAGAGGCCGAAACCCTGTCTCCGGTGGCGGGGACATGAACAACCACAACGGGCATGTTCGGGCGTCCCTGTCCGAAGGTTGTCGCCGCTAACCCGATAAACAAGGGCTGGAAACCCTCGGTCTTCAGCAGATAGGCCATCCCGGTCACAACGGCGAAGCGATAATTGTTGCTCGGTTCGGCGAGTTCCAGGCGAAAGGGTGTCCGGGGCGCCACACGCGCCACAGCGGACACGCCGATGTCCGTGGCCCGCACGGCGGCCCACCCACCGATGGTGGGAGCATTTGTCCCCACGAGGGTGAGGCCCGACGAGATCGACCAGCCAAAGAGCACTGTCACCATGGTGACGCCGGCAAGCATCGCCAGGTGGTCGGCGACCGCCTGGGCCCGCTTTCTGACCGATGGCAGTCCCTGGGAGAGAGCTCGTTGGAGGACTGGACGCACCACCTCGACGAGCGCCCAGGCCAGAGTGAGCCACACCGCCGTTCCGACCGGGATCAGCATCACGTCTACGTACCCGAAGGTGAGCACCTGCGCCGACGGGACGCTGGCGATCGCGCCCACTGTCCCGAGTGCGGCGACCAAGGAGAGTGCCGCCGATCCGGCCAAGAGGTGGCGTCGCGTGACCAGTGCGCAAACGGTGATCACTGCAAGCAGGACCAGAGTGGTAACGGCCCACCACTGAGCTCCGACGAAGGTATTGGCGACGTAAACAACGCTTGCAAAGGCCCCGTGAAGCGGTGGGGCGTGCAGCCACTTGGGGACGAGCCTGCTCGCCCCACCGAGAGCGCCGAGGGCTTGGGTCACACCGATCTTGGCGCCGCGTTGGTGCGCCACCCGCCACAACACAGTGAAGTTTCCCGGATGGTGAGTGAGCTGCTGGACCAGCGGGGCGATCCAGGAGACGACGCCGGCCGCCGCTCCCGCGCCGAGCCAGCCGAGGCCCACCCGCTCGCCACGGCTCCGACGAACAATCACCCCGAGCACAGGGGCTGTCAGGCAGACCGCAATGGCTGGTGGAGCAAAGACTTCGTGGCACTGCGCCACGATGCTGGCCGAGACGAGAGCCACCGGCCACCAACGAAGTCGGCCGGTGGCCACGGCCCAGCTGGACGCCATCGTCGTGTACAGCCAGATGACGCCGAACCAGGGGTTCCACACCAAATCGACAATCACGTCGCCGCGAACAGAGAACAGGACGAGCACCGAAGTGGCAACGATCACCGCCCCCCACCACCGCGCCGCAGACCAGGCCGCCTCGATCGCCAACGTCACGCCGATGACAGCGAAGATGACGGCTCCCCACAAGGCGCCCTGTTTCGGGTCGAGGTGCACGGGCACGGCGAGCAGCCAGTTCTCGAGAGGTCCGAGGCTGTAGACGGGTTGGGATGTCAGGTGCAGGTCCACTTGGTGCCCCACCAATGGACTATGGCGTGAGAAGACCTGGTATGAGCGAAGGGCGATGGCGGCGTTGTCGAAAAGTGGTCGCCATCCTCGTGCCATGTCGGCGATACCGAATATAACAAGGGGCAGCGCGGCCACAACGTCGAGCAGCAGGTGGAGAGCATCCGGCGGCCGCCGGGGAGCTGGTTCGGTTTCCGCCCCGGTCGTCTTCTCAACCTGCGGGAGCAGAGGGATCGCCGTCATGGTCGGAGTAGCACCATACCTTGGCAAGCTCTCACCAGTGAGCTTTCGAGTTCTCGTTGACAGACGCGTCGAAATCGCCGCCAAGGGTGCCATGGGATAGGCGGCTCTAGTTCGGGCCAGTCGAATACAGATGGCTTTCGCGATCGGCGCTTATGAGCGCCGAACGAGGATCAGATCCGTCAATCGGGCGGCGGTAGAGAACTTTCTTGCCGTACACCTCCCAAAAGATCACGCAGCTTCGGACTGAAGAATCTCCGCCACCGGCCGGCGTGCGCCGCGCGGGTTGGGATGGCGGTGAGCACAGCGATGACGAGCAGCGTCAGGACGACCATCACCACAAGCCACAGCGCAGAGGGGAAGCGTCGTGGCCCCGCCGCCACTCCTGGCGCCGTCGTAAATGCCGATCCCGCCCGGGATGCCGAGCAACGCTCCGAGGAGAGCCGGCGGCAGAAAGGCCACGGACAGGCCGGTGGTGATTTGCTCTGGCGTGGCTCCGAGCGCACGGGCGAGCGCGGCGGGGTGCCGTGCTTCGAGCGCTGTCGTCCAGGCGATGAAGACGGCGTTGACGGCGGCAAGGACGATGAGCATGACTGAGATGATGGTGGTCGCCTGGGCCACCTGGGCACCGAGAGACCAAGCCGCTGACCTTGCATGGACGATCAGCACGGCGACGAGACCGCTCGTGGTGACGGCGACGCTGAACACGCTGAGGAGCAGTCGCCGTGGTCGGCGCGCGGCTAGCCGGGCCGCCGAGGAGGAGCGGTGCCGGCAGGCTAATCACCGCTGTACTGCGCCGTGGAGGCCGGGCTGAGTCCTCGAGCGCGGCGACCGTGCTTTGCCGCGCGGCACGAATGGCGGGCACGAACGTCGCGACGATCGCCACGGCGAGCGCTACTGCGACCACCAAGCCGACCGTGGTGCCGCTGAGCGACGGGGCGCTCGGGGCACCGAGAAGACCCGCCCCCGGACTGTCGATCAACGGTGCCACCAGCTGTCCGACTAGCAGTCCGATTCCGGCGGCACACAGGCCGACGAGCACGTGCTCGAACAGAAGCACGACAGCAACGAACCGCGGCGTGCCTCCGACCGCCTTCGGTAGGCCCACCCGGCGCGTTTGCTCGGCCATGCGACCGCCGACGAGCACGGTGACACTCGCGACCGCCAGGAGGGCGAGCAGCCAGCTTCCCGTAAGGAGGACCTTCTGCACCTTGGCGATCACCTGCGCGTCCCCGTCGCGGATGCTCTGCCAGGAAAACAGGGTCGGAGCTGTCGGTGAGGCGTTGGCGTCGTAGCGGTCGGCGAACACGCTGGCCCCGACTGGGTCGTTGAGCTTCAGGTTCAAGACGTAGGCGACGGGTCCGGAGGTCCCCGCGATGTGCTCGGCATCGGCTTCGGTCGCCCAGACCAGCCCGGGGTTGGAGGAGCTGACGCTCCCGACCAGGAAGCAGCCGAGGGGGCGTCCGCAGACGCCCGGATAGGCGGGGATCGCGGCGGTGACCGCCGTCCCGACCACCCGAAAGGCGGTTCCACCCAGGTTCAGCCGATCGCCCACGTGAAAACCGAGCGCGTTCGCGAACGCTGCCTCGACGACCACGCCGCCGGGCCGGACCCAGGTGCCTTGCGTCAGCTTCGGCTGATCGACTGAAGAGAACGCAGAGTTCCGCCCTTCGACCTCAGCGCCTCCGGTGGTGTGCCCCTTCTGGAGCGACGTCCACGTGACGGGGAAGGGCTCGCTGTGCTCGACCACGCCAGCGGCGTGCTGAAGGTGTAGGAGCGGGGCGGCCTCTGCATTGGCAGCCGCAAGGGGGGCGTCGAGCGTGCGCACAACATCGGTGAGAAGGAGTATCTCGAGATCATCGTCGAGCTGAAAGGCCGTCCCGGGGGACTCTGACCGAAGGTCCAAGCCGGTCACGGTCCGAAGTGTGCTTTCCCCTTTCGGGGAGTGTCGTGCCGTGAGCTGGAAACACCTCGGCGAGGAGTCGTCTCGGGGGGGTCCGCTCTTCGGCAAGGCCGAGATACATCTTTGATATTTTCCGGCAGTGGCCGGTTCGATTCCTGCCACCTCTACTGCTGTTGGAACAGAGAATCGAGGTTGGTCCGGTCCGACCTGGCGACCCTCTTACCCGCGTCGAAGAGGCCACGGTCTGGTAAGTCGGTGTCGACCCTTGCTTCGGTACCCGGGCCTCCATTGTGTGGCACTCGGGTGATTTTGAATGGGTCAAGCTACCATCCCACCGTGCGATTTTCCGTTACCTACCCCCTGATTGCGCATCCCTCCAGCCCCGACTTCCTGACAAGGGACGCCCTCAAACAATTCTGCCAAACCGCCGAGCGCAGTGGATTCGACGGCATCGGCTTCACCGACCATCCGGCGCCCACCGCAAAATGGTTACGAGCAGGAGGTCATGATGCCCTGGATCCGTTCGTGGCCCTGTCGTTCTGTGCAGGAGTGACCGAGCGGATTCGCCTCATCCCGAACATCGTCGTGCTTCCGTACCGACATCCGTTGATCGTGGCCAAGATGGTGGCGACGCTCGACACGCTTTCGGAGGGACGATTCACCCTCGCGGTGGCAACCGGCTATCTACGAGGCGAGTACAAGGCACTCGGAGTGGACTTTGAACAGCGGAACGTTCTCTTCGACCAGGCGGTCGAAGTGATCCGCGGGGTCTGGTCAGAGGACGACTTCACCTACGAGGGTGCCGGGATCTCAGCCAATAGCCTCGCCGCCAATCCCAAACCTCACCCCCTTCCACCGCTGTGGATAGGGGGAAACAGCCGGCAATCCCGCCGTCGGGTGGCCCAATACGGGGATGGGTGGACTCCGTTTCCAGCACCCCGAGTCATGTCTCAGACGACCAAAACTGCACCCCTGGAGACGGTCGAGGAACTGGCAGAGATGCTCGATGAGTTGTGGCGTTTCGTCGACGAGGCGGGCCGGGACCGTGCCGAGATCGATGTCGTATTCGGAACTCCGGAAGGAGGCACAGCTGGCAGCAGGACATTCCGGCCTGAGGAGCACCTTTTGGGTCTGCAGGGATTAGAGAGGGTAGGCGTGACCTGGGCGCACACCAGCGTGCCGGGCGACTCGTTGGCTCACGCTGTCGAAGCCCTCCAGCAGTACGGTGAGATGGTCATCGCACCATCACGAGACTGAACCGCCGTCGCGGCGAAGACCTGGTAGTCGGCGCCACCTTCGAGCAAACCGCCCGGGCGCCCGTTGGCAAATTCGGTCTTCCAAAGCTGAACTGAGGCGGCACTCATACGGAGCGTGTCCCCGCGCTTTTGGAACAGTCGGGTTGGGGCTCGCGTCGCTGCTCGGACAGCGGACGGTGGCGGTAATCCTTCTGATCGTCCTCGAGGTCGTCCTGACGCCGATCCTCTCCCGGGCGCGGATCCCCCACCTGTCGAACCTGCAGCGTGCGGTGGTCGGCCTGGCCACGGCCCACCTGACGCCGGGCGGTCTCCCCGTGCTTGGCGGGGGCGGCGGGGGGCCCGGGGGCGGCGGGGGGAATCCCGGACTGCTACCGGAATCCACCACGGTGGCCGTCTGCGTCATCGTCGCGTGGCTGGTGGGCTGGTCAATCCTCGGCGCGTGGCGAATGATGACCAGGGACGCTTGACAAAAAGGACTGCCGATGGTTCACGTTGGACGAGGGTCTTGCCCTTGGCGTGACGCGGTCATCACCGGGACTCCTCTTCTAAAGGTGTGGTTACTCACCATTTTTGCCGCTCTTGGCCTAGTAAAAGGGGTCTACACGAACGTCCCGGCCGTTGGCCCCGAACATCTCCTTCTCCGTCAGCCGGGGCTCGCCTGCCAGTAAGTCACGAATCCGCTCAGCCACGTCCTCGTCGTAGGCCATGGTCTCATCGTACAATCAAGCCGCGCCATGATCGATGACTCGCCACAAAAGGGGCGGGTACCAAACCCGATGTAGCGATTGTGGCCCGTATCAGTGACTCAGTCCGCTCCTCCAATAGCCCGGCCCGGCCCCTGCGCTCAGGTTTCCAAGCGCCCGTCGCCGTTGCTGGCGCTGCCGTCTGCCCTGGCAGACCGTCACGCTTGTTTTAGGTAGTGCTCTTCGTACGCGGCGGCAAGATCTCGGAGGGCTTGATGCCCGTCCCCATGGTAGGACGAGCCGTGCATCAGAGCGAGATTCTGGGGAGCGAGTTCGCCCAACTGGCGCATAACGGCCGCCGTGTCGGGGGCAAGAGACGAAGCACGAAACACGGCTTCAGCCTCCATCGCAGGCGCGACGATGTCATCGGAGGTGACGGCTGGCCCGTTGCCCAAAGCTGTGAACAGATCACCACACAAGAGCGTTGCCGTGGTCTCTTCGAAGAGTACGCGTGCCTCCCAACCGTGCGGGACATGAGGTGTGTCGATATGGCGCACCAGCTTTCCGCCTAGATCGAGCACTTCCCCGTCGGCTAGAGCACGAGGTGGTCTGTCGGCCAGGTCGTTCAACGACACCATGCATCCGACGATCCCGTGGGCGACTTCAGCGTTCGGGGCGGCCGCCAGCCAGTCGTTCATCGAACCACACTCATCGGCCTCGACGTGGCCAAAGGTGATCCAGCGGAGCTGGTCAATGGGGAGCACTCGAGCAACCGCTTCGGAGACCAACGGGAACATCGCCCTCGGGCCGGTGTGAAAGAGCAGTGGCTGGTCCGCCTGAATGAGGAACTGGTTGAATGTGAAGCCGGCGGGCGGAGCGATCTCGGCGACCCAGGTCGAGATCCGATAGACACCATCGGCAATCTCGTCGACCTTCGTGTCCATAATGGTCCCCTTTCACTAGTGACGTGACGGCCAAGCTACCGCCTTGGCTAGCGCCTCATAGATCCCAGGCCCGGATGCGGCCATTGGACTCGAAGGACCGGCGCAGCGCCCCTTCATCGTCCGAGGTAAAGCGACGATAAAAGTCGGCCCCACGCTCGCGTACGTAGATTGGATCCGCACCAACAAGGTCCGAACGGAACCTCTCGTGAACGAGGGTGCGGGTCACAACCTTGTTGGTCGGGGTGGTCGGCAGTGCATCGCAGTGACGGACGAAGCGCGGCCGCCACTTGGGGCTGAGGTCAGGTTGAGTGTCAAGCCAGGCGGCGAAGGAGGTGCCGTCGAACGTAGCTCCCGGGCGAAGCATCAGGGCGACCATCACCTGATCGCCTGCATCGGCATCGGGTACCCCATAGACCGACGCCATCATGACGTCGGGGTGGCGAGCGACAATGGTCTCGATCGGCCCGGCGGGGAAGTTCTCTCCGTCCACTCGCAGCCAGTCGGAGGTCCGCCCGGCGAAGTAGACCCAGTTGTCCTGGTCCACGTAGCCGAGATCTCCGCTCCAATACCAGCCGTTGCGCGTGGTGCGGCGCATAGCGTCCTCATTGCGGTAGTACCCCTCGAATGGTCCGACACCCAGTGTGTTGACTATCTCACCCACACAGTCCTCGGCGTTCACAAGACGGCCGTCGATGTCGAAGCGGGCCCTGGCGACCTCGTCACCGTCGGAGCCGACGACGAGAATTCCCTGGCGAAGACGTCCTATGGAACCGGGAGGAGGACCGCCTGTACGGTCCAGCGCGATAGCGCCTTCGGTGGAACCGAATACGTCGACGATCTTGATACCGAACCGCTTCCCCGCTGCTTCCACGACATGCGGTGACCCTTCATTGCCGAAGGCAATTCTCAGAGTGTTGTCGGCGTCATCGTCTCTCTCGGGCGTTGCCAGCAGATAAGCCAACAGCTTGCCCGTGTAATTGAACCAGGTGGCTCCGAACCGCCGCACATCAGGAAGAAAGCGAGATGCGCTGAAACGGCGGCCCAGGGAGAGCGATGCTCCAGCCACCAGCGCCGGCGCGAGGCCCGACATCAGCGAATTGGCGTGGAACAAGGGCATGGCCGCGTACCCGACGTCATCAGGGCCGATGTCGAGCATCGTCGCCATCCTCTGGCCCGTCGTGAGCAACCTGCGCTGTGTGCAGCGCACGGCTTTCGGCGCAGCGGAGGTGCCTGACGTGAATAACAGCGCCCACAGGACGTCGGGCTTACATTCGGTCCAACGGGAATCTTTGACTCCGTGGCCCTTTTGGTTCCTCTCCCAGGCGATGAGCAGTGCGTCGTCCATCGACTCACCCATGGTTATGGACGGGTCATCGTCGTCGACAAAGCGCGAGGAGACCAAGATGCCACCCGGTAGGTCCAGCCCACCGCCGGCGGTTGGGAGCAAGGCCTGGTGACGAGGTTCGGTGATCAGGAGTTGGACATCGGTATGGGTGATGTCGCCCGCCAGATGGTTGTCACGCCGAGTGTGGTTGAGCCCAACGATGGTCGCTCCGAGGAGCCCGGCCCCGCAGAGCGCGAAGACATAGTCCGGGGTGTTGTCGAGGAGTACCGCGACGTGGGGAGGTCGATCGGGGTCGAGGCGAGCGCGGTACAGCGCCGCGAATCGCTCCGCTTCGAAAAGAAGCTCTCCGTGCGTCCACACCTGGTCGCCGAAACGAATGGCGGGCCGGTTTGCATAGGTCTCGTCGGTTCCATTGCGTCTCAGGAGGGCGGCGACGTTGCGAGCAGGGAGAGGCACCTCCTCGAGGGGTGGGGCGAGAGCGACGCGTTCGGCCACTTCAACCAACTCCTGTGACGAAGCCGCCGAAGCGGGCTCTCTTTCCACTGTCCGTGGGCGCAACCGCGCTCGGCATCACCGTCGCTCCTGCCGGGCGTCCGCTCAGATCCGCTCCAGGATCGTTCCCGTGGCAAGGCCCCCGCCGCAGCACATCGAGATGAGCGCCAGGTTGCCGTCGCGGCGTTCGAGCTCATGCAGGGCGGTGGTGACGAGTCGGCTACCGGTGGCGCCGACAGGATGGCCAAGGGCGATGGCCCCACCGTTGACGTTCACTTTGTCCCAATCAACGTCGTGGACCTTTTGCCACGAACACACGACCGAAGCGAACGCCTCGTTCACCTCGAAGATATCGATGTCTCGAACGGTCATTCCTGCCTTGGCGAGCACGTTGGCAGTGGCAGCAATGGGTCCATCTAGCTGGTAGTAGGGGTCGGACCCCACCAGGACCTGCGCCAGCATTCTGGCCCGCGGTCGAAGACCCGCCGCCGCCGCCCTTTCCGCAGACATCCAAAGGACGGCGGCGGCACCATCGGAGATCTGTGAGGACGTGCCGGCGGTGTGGATACCGTCGGGAAGCACAGGCTTGAGAGCGGCGAGACCCGATTCTGTCGTATCCCGGAGACCCTGATCCCTGGCCACAACCTGGAATTCGCCGGTGACGCCATCGGGGCCAATGACAGGCGCCTCCAGGGCGAACACTTCACGTTCGAACCGCCCTTCGGCCCAGGCTTGTGCCGCCTTGCGCTGCGAAGCGAGGCCAAAAGCGTCGGCGTCGGCGCGGCTGACTGAATGCTTCTCGGCGATACGCTCGGCCGAAGCGAATTGGTTCGGCACCTCCAACGGGAACTCAGGAGGAAACGGCCGCCCCGGGCCGTTCGTGACATTTTGGCCGAGGCCTACTCTGCTCATGGCTTCCACACCGCAGGCGATGGCGACATCGGCGGCACCGCTGGATATGAGATTCGCCGCCAGGTGGTTGGCCTGCTGGGACGAACCACACTGACAGTCGATAGTGGTGGCGGCGACCTCGTAGGGAAGTCCCTGGTTGAGCCACGCCGTGCGCGTGATGTTGAAAGATTGCTCGCCTGCCTGGGTGACGCATCCCCCGAAAATCTGCTCAACCTCGGAGGGATCGAGGCCGGTCCGCTTGATCAACTCGACCTGCGCGGCACCGAGCAGCTCGGCTGCGTGTACTCCCGCCAGCGCCCCGTTGCGCTTGCCGAGAGCGCTCCGTACGGCCTCGACGATCACGGGTTGAGTCATTTTTCGTTCCCTTCGGGTTTGCCCTTACCGAGCCTCGATATTGCCCTTGAGCATAGAGTCTCAAGTCGGGTCACGCCCTGAACTCGGAACGCGAACACGGCCAGCGACGCGTCGCCGCCGGCCTTCGTCCTCCGCCAGTTACCCGGACTTGGGCCTCTCCGTCGGATAATCGTTTCATTCGATAGCCGGGGGCGGCATAACATGGAGTTACGAACACCGGTCGTCACGTGGACGCGAACCGGTCGTGAACCGAGAGGGGGACATGGTGAGAGGCCGGCACGGTCGCCTCTTTCCCTAATGTCGATGAGGGACTTCGATCTCGACAGCCTTCTCATGCGCGACGACGATGTCGTCGCGCGCGCCCGCTACACAAGCGCAGAGTTCGCGGCGCTTGAATTCGAGCGCCTGTGGGCGCGGGTGTGGCAAGTTGCCTGCCGCGAGGAGGAGATCTCCGAGGTCGGTGACTTCTGCGAATACCTGATCGGCGACCAATCGATTCTCGTCGTGCGTTCGGCTCCGGACGTCGTGCGTGCGTATCACAACACCTGTCTGCACCGCGGCACGCGCCTGGCCGAGGGCGACGGACACTTCGACGACGAGTGCATCCGGTGTCGTTATCACGCTTGGCGCTACGACCTCGGGGGCAAGCTCATCGATGTCGTCGACCCCGAGGAGTTCGCGCCGATGCCTGAGGAGGTGTGCCTTGGTCAGGTGCGCGTCGACCGATGGGGTGGCTTCGTTTGGGTATGCCTGGACCCGGCGGCACTGCCGCTCCTCGAGTACCTTGAACCGCTTCCTGCCCTCTTGGCCCCGTACCACCTCGATCGGATGCGGATTCGCGCCTATCTTTCGACGATCCTTCCCGCCAACTGGAAGGTCGTGGTCGACGCGTTCAACGAGGGTTACCACGTCCAAGGCACCCATCCTCAGATCCTGCCGTGGACCGATGATGTCAGCCTCGACTACGAGCCTTTGGGAATTCACTCGCATTACGGCCGCTTGACCAATGCACGACGGACATTACGACCGAGCCCTCGCCTCGGGCTTGCTGACGGCGAATATGACGAAGGCGAGATCCTGGCTAAGTTCGTCGAGGGGCTGGGCGGCCTGTTCTATGACGACGAGCGCGCCCTCATTGACGAGATCCGCTCGACGCCGTCAAGCGACGAGACGTTGCTGAGTCGGTACCAGAAGGGTCGACGCCAGCTGTTGGCCACTCGGGGCGTCGCTGTCGATGGGTTCGCCGACGATCAGCTGACCAGTGCGGACGACGTCTTCTTCTTTCCGAATATGGTCGGACCGATTTATCCTGGCACCGGCATCGTTTTCCGAGTTCGGCCGAACGGCCTGGATCCCGACAGTTCCATCAAGGACACGTGGTTTTTGGAATGGCCGCGCCAAGACACGGTCCCCAAGCGAGCAAGACGACGCTTCTACCCCGATTGGACCGAACGAGACTGGGGTCTCATCACGAATCAGGACTACTCCAATATGGAGCATGTTCAGATCGGCATGAAATCGCGGGGGCCCGGCCTGCGCCTCAACCGGCGTCAGGAGAGCAATATCTTGCACATGCACCGAATGATCGACCGCTACCTGACGGGGCCGTAATCCCTGTGGACTCGGGGGACGATCGACAAACAGAGGGACCCCTGGCCGGACTCCGTGTTATCGAACTCGCCGGCCTCGGTCCGGGGCCGTTCTGCGCGATGGTCTTCGCTGACTTGGGGGCCGAAGTGATCCGACTGGAGCGAAGCGGTATGCCGGCAGCCGCCGCCGGTTCCCTGGACCGTCGGATGGTGCTCACCCGGGGACGCCAGGCACTCGGCGTCGACCTCAAACGAGCGCAGGGCATCGAGCTGGTGCTCCGCATGGTCGAGCATGCCGACGTTCTGTTGGAGGGCTTCCGTCCCGGTGTCCTCGAGCGGATCGGCCTCAGCCCCACGAATTGCCTAAAACGCAATCCGCGGTTGATCTACGGGCGGATTACCGGCTACGGACGAGAGGGGCCTCTTGCTAATGAGGCCGGGCACGACATCAACTACATCTCCATTGCCGGAGCCCTTGACCCGATCGGCCGGCGAGGCGAGGCTCCCCTGCCCCCGCTGAATTTGGTCGCTGATTTCGGTGGTGGTGGGATGCTCCTGGCGATGGGGATCCTCGCCGCGATCTACGAACGGACTCGATCGGACCTCGGCCAGGTCGTTGATGCTGCGATGGTGGACGGAGCCGCCTTGCTGACAACCATGTTTCATGAGATCCGGAGCTTGTCGCATTGGAACGATGAGCGTGGGACGAATTCCCTCGACACCGGCTCCCATTACTACAACGTCTATGAGACCTCCGATGGTGAGTTCATATCAGTGGGGGCGATGGAGCCTCGCTTCTACGAGTCCTTTATGAAGGGCCTGGGCTTCTCCGATGAGAACATCCCGCCTCAGGACGACCAATCCCAATGGGAGGTTCTCACGGCGCGTGTGGCGAAGATCTTCCGGAGCAGGACCCGCGTCGAATGGTTGGACATATTTGACGGAACCGACGCCTGCGTGACTCCGGTGCTGTCACTCGGTGATGCGCCTAACCACCCCCACAATCGCGCACGTGCAACATTTCTCGAGGTGGGGGGCATCGTTGAACCTGCCCCGGCGCCACGCTTCAGCCGCACGCCTCCTCCGACTCCATCTCCTTCCCCTGGCCCGGGAGTGCATGCCACCAACGTGCTCTTGCGTTGGGGGCTGGACCAGCCGGAGATCGATCTCCTGGTCGACGATGGGGTAATCGACTGATGGTGAAGCAATCGACGAAGCAGACGGTCGCGACAAAAGCGGGCCTCGTTTCGAAGGCTCGGAGAAGTACCGGTTGCGTGGCCGCGCTCGATGGTGCCGATATCCCCGTACGTCCCTGTGGCACCGGCACCGCAAGATCGGCTTCTGAATTCATCCACCGGCCGGCGACGGCAGTCGATCCGTCAAGGTTCGTTCAATGAAAGAGCTTGAGCGTGTTGTCTCCATCGTCGACGAACAAGACGCCACGTCCGTCGGGTGCGATCGTCAATCCGAACAGGTCACCACCAGCTCCCGCCGGATCCAGCTGGACAGTAGTCACCTGCTGGCCCAACGGACTTGTTTCGATGGCGTTGCCATCCCCGCCGTTCACGGAGATGATGTCCCCATTCGGGGCCAACGTCATACCCAGGGGACTATTGAGTGCGCCGCCTGATGTCAGGGTCGTCCCGCCGTGGGTTACCGGCGTCGTCCGTCGCCAAGCGTTGGGGATGGAAGCCACCCGATTTTTGATGGTGTCTGCAACGTAGAGAGTCCCGTCGCTGCTGAGAGACACTCCGGTGGGGCCAAGGACCAGCGCAGAGGAATTCAGCTGTTCGGCGAATCCGGAGCCGATCACCGACGAGCTGATCATCTGAGGAATGTGTCCCGGCACGTCGACCACGTTGATGCGGACGACCGTGCCGCCATTTGTCTCGCCACCTCCCGCCTTTACTGTTCCATTCAGTACGTTTGTGACGAAGAGCTCAGCGAAACCCTGAAACTGGACGGCCGTCATATCCCACGGACCATTTATCTTCGCTCCTGACCAGGTTTCGACCGGTGCGCCGACGCTGTTGAGCACAATCAAGCATCCCGCTTTCGGCGTACCCGATCCCGCATCGGTCACTGGCAGGCTCCCCACGACCACGAAGCCACCTCGGAGAATGGTGAGAGCCGTCGTAAGACCCACTCCCCCAGGGCACTTCCCGGGCAGAGGTCCGCCGAGCTGCGCGAAGAGGCTCTGTTGGCCTTCAGGCGAGATCTGCACGATGGTGGTCCCGGTGCCCTGGAGATTCGATGCAGCATTGAAGTTGCTTATCAGCGTGTCACCCTGCACGAGGGCACCCACCGTCTGGGGAACATTCACGATCCCGTAAGGATTGATGTCACCGTTGCTCGGAACTGTCGACGCCACATTGCTCACTGCCTTTAGCCGGGCGAGGAAGCTGCCACTCTTCATTCCTTGAGCACCCGCAATTGGAGCGGGGCCGGCTGCCGCAACTGAGACGGATGTGATTGTGGCGATGGCACTGATGCCAAGGGCAGCGACGACCCGAAGCCAGCTGACGCCACCAGATCCGCACCTCACCTCGTGCCCTTTGGTTGCGATGTTCACGTGCCGTCGCGGGGAGTTCTCCACTGTCTTCCTCCTACCAATGTCCGGCCAACAGGACGTCCTCGCTGACGACTACGCACCAGAAGGAGCGCTGTTCACCGATTCCGCCCGAGTAACGAGGAAGGAGACCTGTAGTGAACTTATGCTCACGTACCGTGACAAGTGGGGCCTCTTCACCGCCTCTCGGCGCCTTACGGGTCATGCTCCGGAGCCCGGTGTCGGTCGTGGACGCGGACGTGGACGTGGACGTGGACGTGGACGTGGACGCTGCGATCGAACCTCCTTTAGCCCCGCGCCTCCCGGACCATCGGCACCAGATTGTCCGGCCCACACCATTCGAGACTGCTCGCCTGGCGGCTCACCGGATGACGCAGCGTTGCTCGTGAGAGCTGGCTCATCTGATGTGCCGTGCATGAAAAACAGTGCTGCTCGTCGTTCCTGATGGAGAAAAGATCTCCGGGGTGGCCGGCATCTCGTAGGTGAACAAGAGCAGCCTCGGAACCCCACCCTTGGCCATGGCGACCGAACGGGGATGGACGTAGTGTACGGCGGTGGTGCGGGCACTCCGAGCAACGTGGGCGTCGGTCGTTCACGGCGAAATCGTCATCTGGCCGGCGCCGGTGGTCGGGGTGCTGGTGGCCCTGGCGTCGTTCCTCGTCGGTCCCAAGCGAGGTGACCTCCGAGTCGATGTTGCCTTGGCCAGCATGGCCGCCTTCTTATTCGGCGTCCTCCTGGCCTTTACCATCGTCCGGACCCGTGAACGCCTCGCTTTGGTGCAGAACCTGGTGGCGAAGGGCAACTCCTCGCTCTTCTCGATCCACCAGACGATGGCCGTCTTCGGCAATGGCGACTGCCGTCGCGTCCGGTCCCTGATCGACCACCATCTCACCGATCAGATCGACTACCGGCTGGTCGACTACCACCTTGCCTCGCCTTCATACCTCCAACTGGTCGAGGCCATCTACGCCCTCGAGCCCAGCACCGGTCAGGAGGAGGCTGTCTATAAGGAGCTGGTCCGACTCGGCATCGACATGAGCTCGTCCCGGGCTCTCATCGAGGCGGCGACGGGCCAGGCCATGTCCCCCATCGAGTGGAGCGGACTGCTTCTGCTACTTCTTCTTCTCCTCGGTTTGATCGCTGTCCTGCCCGGCGGCACCGTCTTGGGAGCTCTGGTCGCTGGCATGTTGGCCGGCACCTTGGTCACCCTCATGGTGCTGCTGCGCAAGCTGGACCTTCTGCGCTGGCACGAGCGGGTCACGATCTGGGAGCCCACCACGCGGCTCTTCCGGAACATGGGACACGACCCCTACGTTCCCCGCGAGGTCATCGAGAGCGGCCGCTACTGGCCGAGCGGCTCCATCCGGATCGTTGACTACCCCGATCCCTATCCGATACGGATCACGAAGATTGTGACAGTCGAAAATCTGGACGGGCGAGAGTCCCACCACCACGATGCGCTTCCCCCGGCCGTCGTCGCCGGGTCATAAGTGTTCTCGGAGCTAGCCGAGGGAAGGCGCAGAGGTCCAGAACAGAAGGTCACGGGATCACTCCCGCCATCCATCGGTGGTCGAGATCAGCGGCGGCGACCGACGACGGCCATGTGCGCCTCGATCGTGCACACACCGTGGATCACCTCGGCGGAATAACGGGCGAGACAGTCGTCGAATTCGTCGGCCGAGATCAGACCCTCCTCCACCAGCTCATGGCGCATACCGACGAAACGTTCCAACAGCATTTTCCGGTTCAGGTCGTCCGGCAACGACGACCCGTACGCTGCTTGAGGAATGACCAGAAGGGCTTGGATATCGAACCCGGCTCGATCGAGGCACGATGGAAGCGTCCGAGCCACCTGGCGGCCACCGCCGTGGCGTTGCTGTCGAGCAGCCACCGCCCTCGCCAGTCGCTCATAGGCCGCGGATGGTTCG
The DNA here is from genome assembly GCA_003151475.1 of Acidimicrobiaceae bacterium. Taxonomy (GTDB): domain Bacteria; phylum Actinomycetota; class Acidimicrobiia; order Acidimicrobiales; family UBA8190; genus Palsa-661. Next base: position 82,883 of record PLXQ01000060.1, read on the forward strand.
GGATGGCTCACCGAGAGTCCGTCGTCGACATCGATGATGCAAACCAGTCCTCCTGTCCGCACCACCCGCGCCAGCTCGGACGCCGCCGTGGCATGGTCGGGAAGGTGTTGGAAGAGAAATCGAGCCGTCGCCAGGTCGATACTGGCGTCGGGCTGCTCCAAGGCGTGGGCGGAGCCGGCTACGAATGTGACGCGACTGTCGGCGATGAGTCCGCCCCCTTTCACCACATCGGTCCGGATCGTCTCAGCCGCCCACAACACCTCTCGATCGATGTCGATGCCAACGGCGTCGATCGGCTGCATGGCCGCCAACTCAATCGGTATGGCTCCAAATCCGGTGCCGATGTCCAAGATCCGCCATCCTGGCTGAACTTTCACAGTGCCCAGCACCGACCGACGCAAAACTGCGGTCGCCATGGTCTGCACCAGCAGCCACCGCTCGTGAATGCTGGCATTTGCATTGAGGTACGAAGTGAAGGCGTCGTCAATGGCATGCCAGGCAGGCGCACGTTGCTCTGCCATTCAGTCGCCTCCCGCTTTCACATTCAGATCGGGGGCTACGCCGTCCGGTCCATCGGTTGGCGCAGAGCGTCGCCTTGTCGAGCCGGGTGTGCCGACCTCATCCGGGGCCGATCGGTGCGTTGACATCCGGGCGAGCTTAGAGAGAAGATCTGAGAAAAGGGTGAAGCCCGACGCCATCGGTGAGCGCTCATGTTCACATTTACGTGAGAAGTTGAGGGTTGGCCGACGCGATCTCACGCCACTGGGCTGGACTCGAGAGGAGATATCCCGTGCCCCCGATCACCGCGTGAGCTACCGTAGGCCCGCGTGAAGGAATCCCGGACACCGCTTCCTTCACGCGGGCCTATCCAGCGTGATGTGACGGAGGACTAGAAATGGGACCTGGCAGCAATCGAGGTCAGAGTTCGACCAATCCCCGACTCGAACCACCACAAGCACTCGGGTCCTGCCCCGTCCCGACGGGCGCCCTCGCCTTTCGGCGGATCGGGTGATCGACGTCGTGTCTGCGAGCATCGTAAACCTCACTCACCCCGGGCACTACCTCCACTGGGGGTTCATCCAACTGTCGCTGGCCAACAGCATCGTGATTCTCGCCATGCTGGCAGTGTTCGTTCTCGCCCTGGTCCTGCCCTTCCGGTCGGGAAGACGCAGCCGTCGATGACCGACACGGTCCATTCCGACTCCGCTCCGCCAAACGGGGCGCTGCCCGGCACGGGTGACGAGAACGTCACGGGTGACGAGAAGATGTGGACGGCGAGGGTCCGTCGTGCTGCCATGCGGACCCTACCGCCTGACAAGCTCCTTCCCGATCGCCAGCCCAGCTATGTGGCGAGTTGGATCTACGTCTTCGGTGTTCTCACCATTGCCGCTCTTGTCGTGATCATCGCCTCTGGGGTCGTGCTCACCTGGAAGGGGCCGTCCTGGTGGCATGTGTCGAAGGTTGGGTTGTTCTTTAACAGCATCCACCTTTGGAGTGTCGAGCTCTTCTTCTTTTTCATGGTCATTCACCTGTGGGGCAAGTTCTTCATGGCCGCCTGGCGAGGCCGGCGCCGTGCCACGTGGGTCACCGGGGTTGTCTGCTTTGTTGTCTCCATCGGCGCCGCCTTCACCGGTTATATCTCCCAGCAGAACTTCGACTCCCAATGGATCGCTACACAGGCCAAGGACGGACTCAACTCCGTGGGGATCGGTGCATTCTTCAACGTCTTGAACTTCGGCCAGATGCTTCTCTGGCATGTTCTGCTGCTTCCTGCCGTCGTCATTGCGTTCGTCGGCCTCCACATACTGCTCGTCCGTCGACGTGGTGTCGTGCATCCCTTCCCTGCCCGCGCCCGACCGGCACGACACCGCATTACTGGCGCAGCGACCGTCCCGGATGAGGCACTGCCCAGTTCCGAGATCGAGACGGTGCTGCACAAGGATCCGGAGCCGGTGCGATGAACGATTCCGAGCTTGTTCCGGGAAAATCCTCCTTGGAGGTGGCGGCCGCCCTTCCTGACGACGCCGAGTGGAGCGGCCCCACGATCCGCTACGACCTTCTGAAGGAAGTGGTTATCGCCGTCGTGGTCGTTGCCCTTCTCGCCGTGGGCCTCGCCGTGTTGTTCTCGTCTCCCGACGATTCGCCCACGACCATCCGCCAGTGGTCAACCGCGGATCCGGGCGACTTCCTGACCACGGCCGTCGCCGAGCTCGACGGGACCAGTGACGTTGCAACCTACGGTCCGCCGTACAATTCGACGGCGGGCGCAGCCCAGAAGATCGGGCCCGTCTCCCTTCAACAGATCGCCGGTGTCCGGGTCCCCATCAACACGGCGCAGGACTTCGTCCTTACCCCGCTGGCTCAACAGGCCCAGACCACCCCGAGACTTCAGACCGCCCTGGCTCGATTCGGCGCCGCTCCCAGCGGCGAGCAGGGCACATGGGAGACGAACTACAGCAAGGTGCTGGGCAAAGGTGCGAAGACCGGTCAGGGCGCGTTCGCAGTCCCACATGCCAACGACGGACCGGTGCCGACCATGTTCGCTTCACTGTTGGCCATGGCCGACAGTGGCGCTCTCGACGCCTCTTTGACGTCCTCCACCAGCTTCTACGGGACCGACTACACCAAGCCGCTGCTCTTCTTAGCCGATGGGTCGTTTCTTGCCGACCGAGCTCAGACCCAGCATCTCTCGGGTGATCAGTGGGGAATGATGAATGAGACCGGCAGCTACCCGGGCCAAGCCTGGTTGTGGTTGTACACCATGTGGTACCAGGTGTCCCCATTCAACACGTCGGTCAACGCCGACGCCCTCGTGTGGGGCGTCATGGCGCTCCTCACCCTCCTGCTCCTTCTGGTGCCGTTCATTCCCGGAGTGAGGGACATTCCCAGGCTTGTTCCGGTATACCGACTGATTTGGCGCGACCATTACCGCCGGCTCCAGAGCAACAAAGCCGGCGGCACCAACCACCCGTAACCACAACATCGGCCAACCGGTAATCCGCTTGGCCGATGTTGGCCGGCGAGGCTCAGAAGTTCTCTTCCTTGCCACTGATTATGGGACCCGACAGGCCGAGAGCAGGGTCAGGAACGTAGACGGCGACGCTGGGTGAGATCTGAGTCAGTTGGACGCCACTCTCTTTGCCCAAGGTGATCGTCAATGTGTTTCGGCCGTCCCATTGGACCGTCGAACATCCGCCGGTGTTGCCGTTCTTGCACCCCTGCACGGCTCCCCCGAAGGAATCATTGCCGTTGAAGTACCCATTCTGGCCCAGGTCAATGGTCCCGAAATGGAGGCCTCCGCTGCAATCGGCCCCATCGGTCACCGTCACCGTGTCGTCTCCTGACGCTCCTTGGTTTCCCTCCACCACCACATTGGAGTCACGGAGATCGGGAGATGACGTCGAGCTCCAGACGCTGCAGAAAGCGCTCGGGGACGGAGCGGCGACGAACGTCACGATGATCTGGTCGCCCCTCGCGGGTCGACCGGCCTTCCCGGCACCGTTGACGATACGGAGGGATGAAGCGAACGGCGTCACCGGGGACGAGCGAGCCGACGGCGGACCGGCACCCACGGCATTGATGGCGGCCACAGTGAACGTGTATGTGGTGTCGTTGGTGAGACCGACAACTTCCTCAGAGTTCGATGACGAAGCGTAGGTGTGCGGGGCCTGGGCTACACCTGCGATGTAGGGGATCACAATGTACGACGTGATGCGACTCCCACCATCACTCGGAGTCGACCATGACACGCTGACCTGCCCATTCCCCGGAGCCACGGTGAGCCCGGCCGGTGCCGACGGGGCGGTCGCCTCGACGGCGGTTGACGTCGTGGTGGCACCCGGCCCCCCACCGTCAGAACCTCCGCCCCCCAAGCCGCCGACCGTGGTCGTCGTCGGACCCGATGGACCGGGGATCCCGGTGGCCGAACCCGCGGGCCGTCCGGCGCCCGCACCTGTCCCCTTTTCAGTGGACCCGGACCCGGGCGCTACGGCGGTGGAGGGAAGCGCCACCTGAACGCCATGAGACGCGACCGCCCGGTGCGGTGTGAAATCCAACGAACCCGCCGTGACGGCCCCCGAGACGACGACCGACGTTGCCCCCACCCGCCCGAGCACCGCTGCGGCCTGGGGGATGCTGCTGACAAACGGAAGCGAACCGAGCCACGCCAACGGGCCGGCCACCGGTCGGAGGCGTCCGAGCGAGACGTCGAGAAACGCCCGCACCACCTTGGGGTCGAAGTGCGAACCGGCGCAGGCGGCCAGCTCGGCTCGGGCCGCCTTGGGGCTCATTGTCGCCTTGTACCCGCGGACCGCGGTCATGGTGTCGTAGCAGTCGGCGACGGCCACGATCCGACCTCCGAGCGAGATCTCGTCGCCTTTCAACCCGTAGGGATAACCCGTACCGTCATACTTCTCGTGGTGTTCGGCGACGGTGTTCGCCCACTCTCCGAGCCAGCCGGCCAGGGGTGCCGTCAGCTTGGCTCCTTCGAGGGGATGCCTTTTGATGATCTCCCACTCGGCGTCATCCAGCTTGCCGGGCTTGTTCAGGATATGGGGGTGAACGGCGAGCTTGCCGATGTCATGCAGGAGGGCGGACCACCGCAGGCGGTCGCGGTCGGCCGTGGGCAGGTCGAGTTCCTCGGCGATGAGGTCGGTCAGGACACGGACCCGTTCGCCGTGTCCCCGGGTGAGCCGATCGTGGGCGTTGAGCGCTCCGGCCAGAGCGAGGATCCTTTCGGCGGCCACGACGGGCTCATCTTCGATCCCGTGTGTCTTGGCCTCCTCCACGCGCCGAGCGAGATCCCGGGTACTCCCGGACCGGCGGGCGACGGCCAAGCGGGTGGGCGCCCGGTCAGGGAAGACCATGGTCATCTTCAGCAACACCGCCAGGGGAAGGGCCCGGCGGGCCAGCCTGTCTGCCACCCGGAGGATGAGGATGGGCACGGCCAGAACCGCTGCCCACCATCCCGCCAACCAGAATGCCGTGTGTGGCCGGGGGAGGATATGAGCGGTGACGGTCGCCGCCACGATGGACAGCACGATGGGTGCGACGAAGACCGCCCCGGTGACCAGAGCCGACAGGACAGGGCGACCTTGCCACCGGTCGTCGGTGGTGTCCCCCGTTGTCGTCTTGCGGATCGTCACTTTCGGACCATCCCCCCCTGCCGGCACCGCCCGATCCAAAGTCAACGAGTGGCACTCGCTTTGGGCATATCGGCCCCTTGTGACCTGGGATTGAGCGCCGATCCCATCGTGAATCAGGGGATTGTCCCTGGTGGCTCACCTGGTCGTGCCTATCCCGGCCCCGAGCCCGTAGGCCGGTGGTCCGTCACGAGCAGCCGGCTCGAAGCTGGCCCCCCTCGTCGACCGGACCTCGCCTGGGGCGGCGGCCGCCTGCTCAGGGGTCGAGCGGGTTGGCACAGGGCCCACCTTCAGGACCGCACACCCGGGCACGACATTCAGAGCGGCACGTCGTCGGCCGAGGACTAGTCCTGAGCGCGGACGGTGACTGCGGTTGCGGCTCCCGGTCGATTTCCGGATCACCGGGGATAGGGGGCGACCGAACCTGAAAGCGAGGCGGGTATCTGCCTGGAAGAGCGGCGACCGCTGGCAGCGAACTAGGGCACCCGGATCAACTCGATGTGTGAGCGAGCCGCGAAGCACAGTGTGGCCACGGCGACAGCGCTCACGAAGGCGGCGCGTCGGCTCTTTATCACTGTGCTCATTGAACGCTCCTTGATTTGCTCGCTGCCTGCCCTGGACAGTGGAAGATACCCGCATCGCTCTTTCGCATGAGGTGGGAATCAAGAGTCGCGAGGAAATCCGTCCCATAGAACCGGCGCCCGAAGGCACGACCACGGAAATGGCGAAGGTGCTCACGCCAGCGAGACGGCCACCTGCTCGAGATGGTCCATCGACTCTTGCATGCCGCCTTCCATGCCGGAATTAATGTGGGCGTCACGGATCTCCCGGTCGGTGTGTTCCACCAAGAGCGTCATAGTCGTGCGTCCGTCTGTCTCGACCAGTGTCAGTGTGTTCAGCGCTTCGGCGTCGGGCATGGCTTCGAAGATCTCGGTAGAGACGATGCGCTCATTGGGCACGATCTCGCTGTATTCGCCGTGAAAAGCGACCTCGAAGCCCCCGTTGGCCGTCATGACGTAGCGCCACCTCCCTCCGACGCGCAGGTCCACCTCGGCGATGGTGACTTCTCCCCGGTCTCCGCTCCACCAGCGCCTGATGAACTCCGCGTGGTCCACGCTCTGTAGACCAGGTGTCTGGGTGCGGCGAACGTCCTGGTGATCAGGATCTGTGTGTCTGTGGGCAGTGTCACCACTGCAGTCCGGCTATTCGTCACCACCATCGTCTCCCTTCTCTTGGTCTTCCAGTTCCTGCAAGACCACATCGAGCCGGTCGAAACGCTGCGCCCACGAACGCTCGTAGTTCTGCAGCCAATCGTGGATGGGCTTGAGCGGATGTGCGTTGAGCCGGTACACGCGCTGGCGTCCCTCATCGCGCACATCCACCAGCCCCACTTCCCGCAGCACCCGCAGGTGCTTGGACACGAGCGGCTGCGCCAGACCCAGTTGGGCGACGAGGTCGTTGACCGGACGTTCCCCACCGACGAGCACGTCGAGGATCTGTCGCCGGCGGGGCTCGGCCACGGCGTTGAACGCATCGGCTGTGGTTGCGGCGCGCGCCATGGGCCATTATATGTCCATATCGGAATATATCAAGCGGACGTGCCGGTCAGCGGGGCTGGCGGCAGACGGCGGGCGCTTCCGTCCCTGATGGGGCTCAGGCGAGGGCCATGGCGGCGTAGAGCGCCATACCGGTTGCCATGGCCGGCTCGTCGATGACCATGCGGTTGGAGTGGTTGGGAGCCGGCCGTTCGACACCGATCGGTGCGGCACCGAGGAACGCCATCGATCCCGGCACCCGCTGGAGCACGAAGGACCAGTCCTCGGCGCCCATCACCGGCGTCGGCATCCGCAGCGTCCGCTCGGGACCGAGCAGCGCCGCCGCCACCATGAGGGCGCGCTCGGCGGCGGCGGCGTTGTTCACGGTGACGGGGTAGCCGACGAGGATGGGGGTGATCTCGGCGGAGCACAGATGGGCGGCGGCCACGTGTTCGACGACCCGGCGCACCCCGTCGAGAGCGAGAGCCCGAGACGACTCGGATATGGCACGGACCGTGCCCTCCAGAACCGCATGCTCGGGGATGACATTGTTGGTGGTACCGGCACGGATGCTGGCCACCGTCACCACCGCCGGATCGAACGCAGGCAGCCGGCGAGTCGTCATCGACTGCAGGGCGGTGACGATCTCGCAGGCGACCGGCACGGGATCGATGGCGTCGTGCGGCATGGAGGCGTGTCCTCCTCGACCGGTGACGGTCGCTCTGAAGGCGTCGGCCGACGCCATGAGCGTTCCCGTCCTGGTGGCCACCGTGCCGCTCGGGAAGATCGGGGTGACGTGGATGGCGAAGGCCCGGTCCACCGGTCCGGCGCTCTCGAGAAGGCCCTCATCGAGCATCAGGCGGGCGCCGGCGAAGCCTTCTTCCCCGGGCTGGAACATGAAGACGACCCGGCCCGCCACCTGGGCGCGGCGCGCCGCCAGGATGCGCGCCGCGCCGGCGAGCATGGCCACGTGGGCGTCGTGCCCGCAGGCGTGCATGACGCCGTCCACCTCCGATGCGAAGGGCAGACCCGTGTCCTCGAGCAGGGGTAATGCGTCCATGTCCCCCCGGAGCAGAGTGGTCGGGCCCGGCCGGCCCCCGTCGAGAACGGCCGTCACCGATGTCGTGGCTTCACCGACCGAGAGATCGAGGCCGAGACCGTCGAGGGCCTCCAAGACCGCCTGCTGAGTCCGAGGGAGCGCCAACCCGAGTTCGGGATGGGCGTGCAGGCGCCGGCGCAGGGCCACCGCCTCGGCCAGGCCGGCATCGGCTTCCTCGAGCAGCGCACTGTCCACCTGCGGTAACGCTGTGTCGGCCATCCGGCGCTCCCCTCGTGGTCCCGATCGACGGACGCTTCACCTACTCTACGGATCGACCTCTCCCGGCGGGGAGAGAGGCCGGCGCTTTCCCCTCACGACGGCCAACGTCGCCGGCAGCTGATGCGTAACAGGAGCATGGCGTGGTCCCGTGCCCTTCGTCCCTCGGTCCCTCCCAGGCGTCACCGACAGCAGGTCCCGTGGCCGGCGGTGCTCGTGTTGGCCGTGGTCATCCTGGCGCTCGCCGGGCACGTCGCCGAAGAGACGGTGGCCGCCCCGGGCCCGCCGTCCAACGGCGGTGCCGCCTCTCGTCGCGTCACCGCGGCGACGCACGAGCAGGCGTCGACCACCTCCACCACGGAGCTAGATCGGGGCTTTCCCCCGCTGCTGCCGACCGCCGCCACCCCGCTGCGGGTCCTCGAGATCGGTGATTCGCTCGGGATCGACCTGGGAGACCAACTGCGGTCCCAACTGGACAGCTCCGCCATGGCCAGCACCACGGTGGCATCGCTCGGGGACACGGGTCTGTCGAACGTCGCCTACTACGACTGGCCGGCACACCTCGCCACCTTGGTGACTACGGGTCACCCGCAGGTGGTGGTGGTCTTCATGGGGGCCAACGACGACCAGGGCTTCATGGTCGACGGTGCGGCGGCCGCACCCGGGAGCGCGGCGTGGCTGGCCGGCTACAGCCAGCGGGTGGCCGACGTGCTGAGGGTGACGACCGATGCCGGGGTCCGGTTGGTATGGGTCGGCATGCCCCCGATGGCGAACACCGACCTCGACACGGCCGTGCAGACGGAGAACGCCATCTACCGCGCAGAGACCGCTACGTTCCCCGGAACGCTCTATGTCTCGTCCGACTCGGTCCTCGGCCGCGGGTCGGGTCTGTTCGAGTCCTCCGCTGTCGACGCGTCGGGTCGTGCTGTGGTGCTGCGGACTCCCGACGGCGTCCACCTCACCCCGGCCGGGGCCGCTTTGCTCGCCCGCACGGTGATCGACGCCATCGACACACGGTGGGATCTCACCCTCGATGCGCCGGCGACTCCCGGATCTGCCACAACGGGCTCGGCGCCGACGGCGAAGGACACCCGGTCGGTGCACGCCGCTGTCGCATAAAGTCGGCCCATGGAGATCGCCGGCAAGGTAGCTGTCATCACGGGAGCGTCATCGGGTATCGGTCGGACGTGCGCCCGGTCCCTGGCGGCGGCGGGCGCCTCGATCCTGGTGGCGGACCTGGACGAGGACGGCGGGAGCGAGACCGTGGATTCCATCGTTTCCAAGGGGGGGACGGCCCAATTCGTCCGGACCGACGTGAGCTGCCTGGAAGACCTGGCGACGATGTTCGCTGCCGCCGAGGAGCGTTTCGGTGGCTTCGACATCCTGTGCAACAACGCCGGCATCGTGTGTGGTGAGCCGCTGTGGCCCGCGACCGACCCTGAGCTCCTCATGACCCAGGTCATGGTGAACCTGGGCGGTGTGATCCTGGGCACCCGGCTCGCCATCGAGCCATTGCGGGCGCGTGGCGGAGGCGTGGTGGTGAACACGGCGTCTCTGGCCGCGCTGCTGCCCCTGGAGGACGAGCCCGGCTACTCGGCCACCAAGGCCGGCGTGGTGATGTTCACCCGGGCGTGCGGCGCTCTGCAGAGGACCCACAACATCCGGGTCAACGCCGTCTTACCTTGGCTCGTCGACACCCCTTTGCTGGGCAAGTCAGGCGACGGGTCCACGGAGGCGCCATGGGCCCGTCAGGCTCGCCAGATCCTCCCCGTCCTCGACCCCGCTGACGTGGCCGGCGCCGTGATGGAGATCATCGAAGATGACAGCCTGGCTGGTCACTACCGCATCGTGGGAGAACTGCCCGACTTCGTCACCGAGATGATCTGAGAACGCTGTCCGTCACGGCCCCGGCCCCGAAGGCCGACGGTCTCCGTGGGCGCCGGCCCGCCCCTCAGCCGCCCAGGACGGGTTGACCGCCGTCGCTGCGTTTGGCCTTGTACATGGCGGCGTCGGCCATCGCCACCAGTCCCTCGGCATCGAGGAGCGGGTCCGACGACCAGGCCACACCGATGCTGGCGTGACACGGCAGGCGTCCGGCTTTGAGACGGACCTGATGGCGGAAGGTATCGGCCAGGCGTTTGGCCGAATTCATGGCCTGGGCGGAGGAGGTGACGCCGGGCCGAATCACGAGGAACTCATCACCGCCGATGCGGCCCACGATGTCATCGGCCCGGACCGCCCGGAGCAGTCGGCTGGCCACGACGCCGAGTAGCTCGTCGCCCGCCGCATGGCCGAGCCTGTCGTTCACGTCCTTGAAGCGGTCCAGATCGACGAAGATCACCGCCGGACGGCTCGCCGTACCGGTGTCGGACAGAAGCGTCTCGAGCGCCGCCATGGTCGAAGCCCGGTTGTGGCACCGGGTGATGTCGTCGAAGGTGGCCCGGAGGTGCAGCTCGTCTCGCAGCCGGGCACTCTCGGTCACGTCAGCCACGCAGACGATGGCTCCTGTGACCTCGCCGGTCTCGGTCGTCAGAGCACGCAGGCTGAAGAGGCAGCGACGTAGTTCCTTGTCCCCGTCCTGCGGTGACGTCCGCAGGCGGACCTCGAGATCGCCGTCGAGTCGGCGGAGCAAGACGGCCTCGAAGGCGTCCGCCAAGAGGGCCCGGTCGTCGTCCGCCACCGTCGCCAATTGCTCGTCGACGGTGGTGGCCCGGGGTGTGCCCAAGATGGCGTGGAGGCGGTGGTTGGTATAGACGACGCGACTCTGGGCATCGACCTGGACCACCCCCACGGGGAGGGCCTCGGCCAACCTTTCGAGAAGCTGCTCGCGCGCCCGCAGTGCCTCGTGGGCCGCCATCTCGTCCGAGACGTTGACCATTTCGGCCACCACGCAACGGTGTGCGGGGTCTTCGAGCCGGTTGTGGTTGGTGATCTCCATCCAGATCCACGAGCCGTCGCGGTGCCGATGACGGAGCCGGACCCGACTGACGGGCGCCTGGGAGGCCAGCATGTCGATCCAGTTGTCGATGGCCAATTCGTGGTCGTCGGGATGGATGAAGTCGAGCGAGAGCTTGCCGACGAACTCGTCGTGGCTCCAGCCCAGGATGCGGGTTATGGCCTCGTCGACCTCGAGGAACAGGCCGACCTCGTTCTGGCTGACCCGGGCAAAGCGCGGCGGCACGGGCGAGACGTCTTGTCCGACAAACGCCAGAGGGCCCCTGGCGGCCGCCTCGCCGGAAGGGACGAAGACGCCCAGGAACACCCCGTGGTCTCGTTGGGCGTCGAGGAAGTACAGCGCCACCGTACGATCGGGTTCGTCGGTCAGGCGCACCACCACATGCGCTTCCGCCGCCCCGGTCTTGTGGGCACCCTCCCAGGCGCTCACCACGACGACGCGGTCTTCAGGCGCCACCAGGTCGACGGGAGAACGGGCCGAGATGACGTGGTGGCCGCCGGTGCGGACCGAGTCGGGCATGGCCACGGAGATCCCGTCGGGCCCCACGGCGCACAGGGCGGCGTCGAGGTGGCGGTCGAGCAGGCCGGCGAGGACGGTATCGACCGTTGCCGCCCCCTCGTCCTTGCCCATCTCAGAGGTATCGGCGGTTCCGGGCCCCTTGTTGAGCGCGGGGGCAGGAGGGACCGGAAATGGTCATGTCGACCACGGCGCCAGGATGTGTCCATGCTGAGGAGGTGCTGAAAGCCCTGGAGTCGATGGTGGGACCGGTCCGGAGGTTGGAGCCGGTGACCCGGGGCTATACGCACAACAAACGGGTGGTGGCGACCCTCGTGGGCGGCGGATCGGTCTTCGCCAAGCAGGCTGTCGACGAAGAGACGGCGCAGTGGCTCCGTCAGGAACATCAGATGTACGAGGGGCTCCGGGGGCGCCCTTTCATGCCTCGGATCCTCGGGTGGTCCGACGGCGAGCGACCGATCCTCGTCCTCGAGGATCTTTCCGCCGGCACCTGGCCACCGCCGTGGGAGCGGGCCCAGATCGACGCCGTGCTCGGCACCCTCGCCGCGGTGGCCCACAGCGACGCGCCGGGCCATCTGGCCCGGTTGACCGACGGCGAGCAGCCCGACGAAGGATGGCACCGCGTCGTCGGCGACCCCACCGAGTTCTTGAGCCTTGGCCTGTGCGGTGCCGGCTGGTTGGAGACGGCCGGTCCCGTCCTGTGCGCGGCGGCGCAGGCGGCACCGCTGTCGGGATCGAGCCTGCTTCACAGCGATGTACGGAGCGACAATCTCTGCTTCCGACGGGGATCGCCCGTGCTCGTCGACTGGAATCTCGCCTGCGTGGGCAACCCCGAGCTCGACGTCGCATTCTGGCTGCCCAGCCTGGCCGCCGAGAACGGCCCGGCTCCCGACGATGTCATGGGTGACTGTCCGGTCGAGCTCGCCGCCTATGTGTCAGGCTTCTTCGCCTCCCGGGCGGGCGGAGCTCCGATCCCTCACGCTCCGCTCGTGCGCCAGGTCCAGCGGCGTCAACTCGAAACGGCGCTTCCCTGGGCGGCACGGGTCCTCGGATTGCCGGCACCGGCGTAAGAGACCGTGCCAATGATCACCCTGGTGGATCTTCGCCGGCGATTTCCTCGATGGCGAACTCGGGGCAGTTGGCGATGGCCAGCAACGCTCGGTCCTCGAGGGCAGGGGCCACCGTCCCGTCACCCTTGACCGACGACATGCCGTAGTCGTCAACCACGAACAACTCGGGCACGAGGGCGAAGCAGCGCGCGTGGCCCTGGCATTTGAGGGGGTCGACCGTGATCCTCACGGAAAGACCACCGGGAGAAGGCGGGGACCCCTGACCTGGCCGCCGGCCCAGGTCACCTCCTGTCCCTCGTCGAGGTGGAACTCGGGGACCCGACGAAGCCACTGCTCCAGAGCGACGCGTAGCTCCATGCGAGCCAGATTGGAGCCGGCACACCGGTGGATACCGGATCCGAAGGCCACGTGCCGGTTGACGGCGCGGTCGAGCACGACCTTGTCGGCGTCCTCGAAGACCTCGGGGTCGCGGTTCGCCGCCGGGAAGTTCATGAGAATCTTGTCGCCCGCCTTCATCGGGCAATGGGCGAACTCGACATCGTGGGTGACGACGCGGGCCATGGTCACCGGCGAGTAGGCCCGGAGCAGTTCCTCGACGGCGAACGGCATCAGATCGGGTTCCGCCACCAGCCGTTTGCGATCGTCGGGATGGGTGGCCAGATGCCACAGCGACGAACCGATGGCGCTCCAGGTGGTGTCGACACCGGCGATGAGGACGAGGGCGGCCGTGCCCAGAACCAGGCTCTGTTCCACCGGGGCTCCGTCCACCTCCGAGTGAAGCAGCATGCTCAGGAGATCGTCCCCGGGACGATCCCGGCGGTGCTCGATTTCTTCTAAGAAGTAATTGATGAGACCTTGCACCCCGCCGGCGCGGCGTTCGGGGTCATCGGCGAACTCCAGGACGTCACGCACCCATCCGGTGAACATGTCGGCATGGGAATCGGACACCCCGAGGATGGCGGCGATGACCCTGACCGGTATCTGCTGGGCGTAGTCAGCGGCGGCGTCGGCTCGGCCCCGAGCGGCGAAGCCGTCGATCAGGGAGGAGCACAGCTCACGGGTCATCGCTTCGTAGCCGGCCACCCGGGTGTGGGAGAACCACGGGAGAAGGAGTCGACGTGTCCATGTGTGGAGCGGGGGATCGGCCGAGATCGGCGGCAGTCCGTAAGGAAGGATCGGTTCCTCGGGCTCCTCGCCGTCGAAGGGGATGACGGCCACCTCGAGCGAGCTGAAGTGCTCGACGTCGTGGGCGATGGCAGTCACGTCTTCGTAGCGGGTGGGAAGCCATGTGCTGCCTCGTCGGTCGCTGTGAGCGATCGGGCAGCGATGACGCAGGTCGTCCCAGATGTCGAAAGGATCGGCGACGTAGTCATGATCAAGTACGTCGAAATCAACGGACCAGTCGGTCACCGGTGAAGTCCTAGCCATGACGCCCCCTCCGCTCCGCGCACCGCTGGTGGTGGGCGGGCTCCGGCCAATCATGACACGTCCGTCCCCGGCGGCGGGCCCGCTCATCGGACAGAATGAGGCCATGAACAGCACATTGGATGACTTCACCCGGGAGGAATTCACCTTTCAGGGAAAGGCCCGGGACATCTACCGTTTGGGTTCGGGACCGGCCGTGCTCGTCATTGCCGAGATCCCCGGAATCACCCCGAAGGTGGCCGAGTTCGGCCGCAAGGTGGCGGCCATCGGTTGCACGGCCGTGCTCCCCCACCTCTTCGGCGAACCCGGCGGTGAGGCATCGGGCTCCGCCATGTTCAAGTCGATCGGCCCCGCCTGCATCTCGCGTGAGTTCTCTGCCCTGGCGCTCAAGAGGACCAGCCCGGTCACCGTGTGGCTGCGGGCATTGGCGGCCCGGGAGCACGAACGGTGCGGAGGCCCGGGGGTGGGCGTGGTCGGCATGTGCTTCACCGGTGGCTTCGCCCTGGCCATGATGGTGGACGACACGGTGGTGGCGCCGGTACTGAGCCAACCCTCTTTACCCTTCCCGTTGTCGAAGAAGCACAAGGCCGATATCGGAATCTCCGACGCCGACCTGGCCAAGGTGAAGGCCCGGGTGGCCGAGGGGGCGTGCCTGATGGGTGTGCGGTTCACGAACGACCCCTTCTGTTTCCCCGAGCGCTTCGAGACGCTTCGTCGGGAGTTGGGCGACGGCTTCATCGGCGTGGAGCTCGATTCCTCCGAAGGCAACCCCTACGGACACCCGAAGAACGCCCACTCGGTTTTGACCGAGCATCTCGACGACCGCGAAGGAACACCGACCAGAGCCGCCCTCGACCAGGTCCTCGACTTCTTCAGAGAGCGGCTGGAAGTCGCGGCCCGATAGGAGCCCCATGCAAGTGATCATTCTGGGCAGCGGCAGTCCGCTTCCCGACCCCGGACGCGCCGGCCCGTCGACGCTGATCCGCACAGCCGCTGGTGACCTGATGTTCGACTGCGGGCGGGGCGTGCTGATGCGTGCCGCCGCCGTGGCGTCGGGGGCTGGGGCCTTGCGGGCTCTCTTCCTGACCCATCTGCACAGTGACCACATCACCGACCTGAACGACGTCTTCACCATGCGGTGGGTGACGTCGTTCGCGCCCGCACCCCTGCCCGTTTTCGGCCCCGGTGGCACGGCCGCTCTGTTGGAGGCCACCGAGAAGATGCTCGAGCCCGACATTGGATACCGGCTGGCCCATCATGGCGACCTCGGGTGGCGGCCGTCGGCCACGATGACCGAAGTCGCCCGTGGTGTGATCTTTGAGCAGGACAGCGTGCGGGTCACCGCCGCGCCCACTGATCACGCACCGGTGCGGCCCACCGTCGGGTACCGCATCGACGAGGGGGAGAGATCGGTGGTCATCGCCGGTGACACCGTCCCCTGTGCCGGACTCGACGAGCTGTGCGCCGGGGCCGACATGCTCGTGCACACCGCCGTGCGCCGTGATCTCATCGAGGCGATCGGCCTCCCCCGGCTCACTGATATCCTCGACTACCACTCGTCGGTGACCGACGTGGCGCTGACGGCGGCCCGCAATGGTGTGCGCTCGGTCGTCCTCACTCATCTCGTGCCGGCGCCCGCACCCGGCACCGAACAGCAGTGGATCGACCAGGCCAGGGCCCATTTCGACGGCGAGGTGGTGCTGGCTGCCGATCTTCTGACACTCGATGTGACAGCCTGAGCAATGGCTTTCGCTGACAACGGGGATGTGCGGATCTACTACGAGACCGTCGGCCGTTCCGGCGATCGGCCGCTACTGCTGGTGAACGGACTGGGAAGTCAGTGCATCAACTACCGCGCCGAGTGGTGCGAGCGCTTCGTTTCCGCCGGTCACTTCGTGATCCGCTACGACAACCGCGACGTCGGGCTGTCGACCAAATTCGACCAGGTGGCGCCCGACATCCCGGGTCTCCTCCGCGCCCTGGGCGAAGGTCGGGCCGCCGATGTTCCGTATCTGTTGTCCGACATGGCGGCCGACGGGTGGGCTGTGCTGGATGATCTCGGCATCGAACGGGCGCACGTATTCGGTTCATCGATGGGCGGGATGATCGTCCAGAGCATGGCCATCGGAAATCCGGGGCGCCTGTTGAGCCTGACCTCGATGATGTCCACCACGGGCGATCCCGACGTCGGGCAGCCCACCAGGGAGGCACAGAAGAGGATCATGGCGGCGCCGGCAAACGACCGTGACGGCTATATCGCCGGTCAACTGGCCGGTCTACGGATCTGGGGCAGTCCCGCCTGTTTCGACGAGGAGAGGTTGGTCGCCAACGCCTCCGAAGCCTTCGACCGGTGTTTCGAGCCCCGGGGGACGGCGCGGCAGATGATGGCCATCATCGCCTCCGGCAGCCGGAGCGAAGCGCTGCGCCGGGTCGAAGTTCCTGCCCTCGTTCTCCATGGCGATGCCGATGGCCTCGTCGACCCGAGCGGTGGACGCCGGACCGCCGAAGTCATCGCCGGGGCCCGCTTCGTGCTCATCGAGGGGATGGGCCACGACTACCCGCCGCAGTACTGGGATCAGATCGTGGACCTCGTAACGGCGCATACGAGTCAGGTCGTGATCTGAATCAGTCGTGATCTGAATCAGTCGTGATCTGAATCAGTCGTGACTTGGATCAGAAGTGCCACCGGGTGGCGCCGAAGGGTTCGGCCGTTCCCAGGGCGAAGATGGTGGCTGGGGTCATCTCGTAGACGTCCCACGGTGGCGGGCCCGCCGCCGGGGCGCTGAACTCGGCGTAGAGAGCGCCGTTGCGGACGGTGGGGGTCCATCCGGCCTCGGCATATTTCTCGGCGATGCGCGCCAGCTTGGACTCGTCCGATACGTGGACGGCGAGGCCTTCGACCACCAGGTCGAAGGGGTGGGTCGCCACCGTCAGGACGCAGTGCCGATCGTGGACCAGGTTCCTGGCCTTGCGGGTGCCCGGACCGGCGTTGAAATAGAAGGCATCGTCGACCCACAAGACGCCCACGGGCATGACGTGGGGCCGCCCATCGGGCCGGACCGTGGCCAGCCACCAGGTGTGACGGTCGGGTCCACCGGAACCGGGGGCCTGGGTGATCT
Source organism: Acidimicrobiaceae bacterium (assembly GCA_003151475.1). GTDB lineage: Bacteria > Actinomycetota > Acidimicrobiia > Acidimicrobiales > UBA8190 > Palsa-661. The sequence continues at coordinate 99,960 of PLXQ01000060.1, forward strand.
GGGGAGTACCTTCATCGAGAAGACGGCGCACGTTGGGCCAGGCGATGACCGGAGCGTCGTATCCGTCGAGGTTCTGCTGATCAGAGGGTTCTCTGGCCATGGCCTCCCCTTTTACTTGGCGAAGTCTCAGATGGCACGATACCGAGGTGCGGTCCTACCGACTCATCTCCGGCGACAGCCACGTGAACGAGCCGCCTGAGCTCTTCACTTCCCGCGTCCCGGCGACGCTCAAAGAACGGGTTCCCCGGATTGAACATTTCCCGGAGGGCGACGGCTGGGTCATCGAGGGGGCGAAGGATCCCATCAACTTCGGGATGAACGCCTGCGCCGGTCAGGGTCCCGACGAGCTGCGCGGGTGGGTCCGCTTCGAGGACATCCGCCGGGGCGGCTACGACCCCGCCGCGCGTCTGGTCGAGATGGAGGCCGACGCGGTGGACGCCGAGATCCTGTACCCGACACCGCGGCTCGCCCAGGGGATCGTCGCCAACCCTGACCCCGATCTGCACCTGGCCATGGTGCGGGCCTACAACGACTGGTTGTCGGACTACGTGGCCCATGCGCCCGAGCGTTTCGGCGGCCTCGTGCTGTTGCCCAACTGCGGTTCCGCCGCCGCCGCCGACGAACTGCGGCGGGTGGCGGGGCGAGCAGGAATCCGCGGTGCCGTGATGGGCTGCTATCCGAACGGGACACTCGAGGTGACGGACGAGGACGACAATGTGTGGGACACCCTCGTGGAGCTCCGGTTCCCGGTGAGCATCCACGTCAGTCTGGGCCGGACGATGCCCGAAGCCCACCGGTCGAGTCTCCCCGGGTACGGCCGGTTCTTCGATGTCCCCAATCGGATAGTGCAGATGATCTTCTCGGGCATGTTCGACCGGTTTCCGGGTCTTCAGGTCGTCTGTGCCGAAGTCGACTGCGGGTGGGTGCCCTATTTCAAAGAACAGGTGGACAACAACTTCCACCGGCTCTACTCGCCGGGGACGAGCTCGGTCGTGGGCTTACCCAGCGAGTACGTCGAACGGCACGTGTCGTTCACCTATGTGACCGACGGCATCGGGATCGACAACCGGGAGCTGATCGGAGTGGACCGGATCCTGTGGTCGAGCGATTATCCGCATGTGAGCGCCGACTGGCCCAACTCGTGGAAGACCATCCAGGCCAGCTTCGCCGGCGTGAGCAGCGCAGAACGGCACGCCATCTTGGCCGGCAACGCCGCTGCTCTCTACGGCTTCGACAACCCCAGCTCTCCGAGGACAGCGGCGATGCCGTCCACCTCGTCGGCGCCGAGCTCCAGATAGGGCCGGCGCAGGGCCCCGGCGGGCAGCCCGACCAGGGCCATGGCCGCCTTCACCGACCGGGGATTGCCGAACCGCGAGAGGATCTCGTTCAGCTGCAGGAGTTGACCGAAGACGAGGGCGAGGCGATCAGTGTCTCCGGCGCGAGAGGCCTCGACCACCGCAGTACAGAGCTCCGGGGCGACGTCGGCCTCGAAGCAGAGCGCGCCGGCGGCGCCGAGGGCCAGTGCCGTTGCCAGCTGGGCCACGATGCCGACGTAGACGTCGGTACGGGTGGCCACGGCGCGCAAGAGCTCGGCCACGCGGGCGAGATCGGGGTCCGAGGTGTTGACGGCCGTGACCTGGCGGTAGGAGGCGACGAGTTCGGATATGAGAGCGACGGGAAGCGGGTAGCCGACCATGACGACCTGGTTGGTGAGATGGACCGGTGTGGTGAGCGCCCCCAGGACGTCGGCATAGAAGCGGTCGAGTTCTTGTGGCCGGGGAACGATGGCGATGGGTCCCGGCCGCGGCGGGTGGATCTGGACGGCGTCGACCCCGGTGTCGACGGCCGACAGGGCCGCCTCAATGACCTCGTCGGTGCTGGTGAAGCCCAGGGCGGCGGCGTAGACGGGGACGCGGCCGGCGGCCGTCTCCACCCCCACCCGGTAGAGCCGGGTGATCTCGGTGGGGCGGAGAAGATGGCCTTCTCCCGTGCCGTAACTGCCCAGGTAGATGCCGACGCCGGCCATGGACAAGCGGTCGACGATGACGGCCAGGGCGTCTTCGTCGATGTGGTCATGGGCGTCAAACGGTGTGACACACATGGCGTTCACGGCGCAGGGGGACGTCATGGTGATCAGTTCGCAGAGGCGGCCGGAGCGCGCCGGATGAGGGCCTGAACCAGCCGGACCACGAGCAGGGTGAGCACCACCATGACCAGCGCCGGCAACCACGCCACGGCCAGCAGGGCCAGACCGACGGCGACTTCGACGAGAACGGTCAGCCGGGACGCCGTGGGGTCGAGACGCTGGAGCCGGCGGTGCAGAGCCCGCAGTGCCTCGGGACTGGTGACGTGTCGGGCCAGGAGAACGCTCGCACCACGGACGAGGCCGAAGAGGAGCCCGGCGCCCAATGCCACCGCCGGGCTGGCCGAGAGAGCGGCCATGACAAAGAGGAGGTAGAGCGCCGCGGTGGTGATGTAGGTGGCGAAACCACTGCCGATCTGGCCGCCGAAACCGAAGCCGTAGAACCAGGGGCGAAAGGTGTCGAGCCAACGCTCGTTGACCTGGCGCCGATGGATGGGTAGCTCGAAACCGGCGATATGGGCGTCGGAGGCGGCCACGAGAAACGACGCCAGCGCCGCCGTCAGGCCCGTGGCCAGCGCAGGCAGACCGAGGGCGGCGAACCCGAGGGCCACGACGACGGCGGCGGCGCCGAGCGCCGCGCCACCGACGAGGGAGCCGAGGACGAAGAAGGCGGCCGTCGAGGTGTAGTGACCGCGACGACCCCTCTCTCCCATGGGTGTGATGGTGGAAAGCATGGAGCGTCCGCACGGCGACCAGGTGGAGCGGGCGGCAGCGGTGGCGGACACGACGAAGGTGAGAATGGCGAGGGCGACACTCATGGGGTTCCTTTCCGGCCAAGGGGCGAAGAGAGCGCGGTCATGCTTCGGAGCCGAGGAAGACGGCGTCGCCGAAGGTGAAGATGCCGTCGTCGGCGGCGGTGAGCCAGTAGCCCGCTCCCGTCTTCGTGGCCGCCATGGCGACGACGGGCTGATCGAGGACGAGGCCGCCGGTGGAGCCCAAGAAGGCGGCGTCCCCGAAGGTGAAGATGCCGCCGTCGGAGGCCACCAGCCAGTAGCCGGAACCTGTCTTCGTGGCCGCCATGCCGACGATGGGTCGGTCGAGAACGACGGCGCCGGTGGAGCCGAGGAAGGCGGCGTCACCGAAGGCGAAGATGCCGCCGTCGGCCGCCACCAGCCAGTAGCCCGCTCCCGTCTTCGTGGCCGCCATGCCGACGATGGGTCGGTCGAGAACGACGCTGCCGGTGGAGCCGAAAAAGGCCGCGTCACCGAAGGTGAAGATGCCGCCGTCGGAGGCCACCAGCCAGTAGCCGGCACCTGTGGGGGTGGCCGCCATGCCCACAACGGGCCGGGCGATGGCCGTCGCACCGGTGGAGCCGAAGAAACGGGCGTCACCGAAGGTGAAGATGCCGCCGTCGGAGGCCGCCAGCCAGTAGCCGGCACCGGAGGGGGTGGCGGTTATGGCCACACCCACCGGTCGGGGGATAGGAACGGCGGTGTTGCACGGAGCATTCTGCGTAGCGGTGAAATTGTCCTGGGCGTTGGTGGTCGTACAGGTGGGGTCGATCTCCCAGGGCGCCACGCAGGACACGACACGACAGACGATGCGGCCCATGCAGGGAACATCCTGATTGCACTGGCCGTAGCGGAATTGGAAGCAACCCGTCACTCGCTGTGCGCAGTTGTCCTCGGCGCAGCCGCAATCGACACCGTCGCATTCGGGTTCGCAGAATGGCCATCCGCCGCCGCAACCCGTGTCACAGCCACAGGTGGCATTGCAGTCCATGTAGTAGCGCGGGCCGGCGCAGAAAGCGGAACCGTCGGCCTTCCACCAGCCACCCATGACCGAGTTGCTGGGGCAGTAGTTGTAGCCGCCGTTGATGGTGCAGCAGAACTCGGTGAAGCCGTCACAACAGGCCGACCCGCAGCCGCAGTCGTGGCTTCCGCAGGCGCAGATGACTCCATAGGCCGTACCCGGCTTCACGAGGAAATCGACGCCGCCGGCGGCCACCGCGCTCCCGACGAAAGCCGATCGGACGAAAACGCTGCGGCGGGACATCCGGGCATCGAGGAAGCCGGCGGCCCGGTCGACCAGGGTGCTCTTCATCGCCGTGCCCCGAGTGGGTCCGGGATCCCCGTCATCGTGCGCCGGACGGCCGAGAGCCGGGCCAGGCCCACGAGCATGAGGTAGGCCAGCCAGGCCCCGAGGGCACTGGTGGCGATCAACGGCACGCCGTCGAGCGGCTGGCGCGCCAGGACGGAGAGGACGGTGTCGGGTGATCCCGACGCGCTCACAGAACCGGCGGCGGCGGCCAGGGCCAGGTTGACGACCGCATGGAGCCAGGTGGCAGGGGTGTCGGGGGTGGAGAAGCAGCCACAGCTGGCCAGTGCGCCGTGGCGGAGCCGGACGAACACCACGAAGACGGCAAACGCCAGATACGACGCGGCCACAGCGGCGGCCAGAGATCGATGAGGAGCCACGGCGGCCGCAGCACCGAGGGCGGCCTCGGCCAGAGCGAGGACGCGGACAGCATTTCTCAAAAGAGCCGGTGCCACCCGGGGCACGAGAGTAGCCAGTGCCCGGGCCGTATCGAGAGGACGCAGTGCCTTCGCCAGTCCCGCCACGAGCAGGAGGGAGCAGGCGACCAGATAGGGGCCGAGAAAAGTCACCGGTGGATGGCGGAACGACCCGGCGCCGCCGGTGCGACCTCCAGGTGGTGCAGGAGGCTGTTCACAGGAGCGACGAGGGAGTGACGACGGGCATGGCTGCCGAGGACGGCGTAGAGGGTGAAGGGCCGCCCGTTCTCGGTGAAGAACCACTGGGTGCCCGACTGGCCACCGAGGCCCCGGCGCAGGGTGTAGGGACGGAAGTGATCGGCGGCGAGCCGACGCGGGAGTCCCTCGGTGGCGAACAGCGCACGGCCGACGCTCTCGGGCCCGTACTCGAACAAGACCACGAAGACGTCTGTGCTCTTGAGGGAGGTGACGAGCCCGCCACCGAAGTCGGAGGCGTCGGGCGGGATGGCGACGGTGGCGAAGTGGGCGACGGGTCGCGGTACTTCGTCATGAACGGTCTGGCGCCGGAAGATCCGCCCCTCGAAACCCAGGGGGAGTCTCGCCCGGATGCCGTGCGCCTCGAGGGTCACCATGCGGGGGTTTGGCGACGGTCAGGGCGCAGGACGAGAGCCCTCCGGCCGGTCCGGCGTGCCGGAGAAGACGTCGTCGAGACTCTCGGGGTACAAGCTGGCATGGCCCGGGTGGATGCCGGCGGCGATCAGCTCCTGGTCATTGAGCGCTTCGCGGGCCTTGCCGTCGGGGCGGGGCACCGCACCCGGGCGGGGCATCCTGTCGGGCCCTTCTGCATCGGCACGGGCCCGGCGGACGAGGTCGACCACTTGTGAGAATTGGCGGGCCACACCCTCGCCCATCCGACGATGCGTGCGCCCGTCGACGAGAACGAAGAAGGGCGATCCCGGCACTTCGTAGTCGTCCCAGGCGCCACTCGACATGACGACGGTCGTCGCCGGCGGCGCCCGGCGCCGTACCTCGGCCGGGATCTCGAGCTCGGGACCCTTGGTGACGACGACGGCTCGGACGTCGGTCGGGAGTCCCCCGTGGTCGGCATCTCCGAGGGCGGCCCAAAACCCGGCGCAGGTCGAACAGCCGCTCGAGAGGAAGGCGAGCAGGGTGAGGTGAGCGGTGTGCGTCACCGACACGGCCACGGCGTCGCCGCCGGGATCGGTGCCCTCGATGTCGTGGGCCGACCAGGAGTCCCTCTCGCCGGGCAACGGCGGCCCGATGTGCAGCGGCGTCGCCGGGGACGCCGCGGTGGTGACGTCGCTCGTCAGGACTTCGGGATCGGCGGGTGCCGAGGGGTCGCCCACCCCGGCGCCAAGGGAGTGCAGAGCCCGGAGGATATCGGCGTGGCTGCGCAGGAGACCGGCGACAAGTCCTGCCAGCAGCACCACGACGACCGTGTCCATGATGACGAGGACGAGCACTGCAATGAGAGTATCGCCGACACCGTCAGGTCTTGAAAGCCGCCTGGCCGCTGAGGCTGACCCCGGGCGGCCGAAATCCCCCGGACAGCGCTCTGAGCAGGACATTGAGGCTTTGGACACCCGTCCGGGCGGGTCGGCGTCCCCTCTTGTTCCTCCCCCCCGCCGGTGGCCGGATTCTCATTCCTGAGCTTGATCCGGCCCACGGACGCGGCGAGAGTCTGGTGATCGGGAAGAGACACGTCAACGGACTCGCTTTTCTGAACGTGAGAACAGCGTGACGACGTCGGATCAGGTTGTCGACATCAACCGAGAGCGGCCCGGACCGGTCATGCCCCGCCTTCCGGCCATCGAAGGCCTCCGAGCCGTGGCCGTCGTCGCCGTCCTGCTCTACCACCTCCCCGTGCCATGGCTTCCGGGAGGTTTCCTCGGTGTTGATGTCTTCTTTGTCATCTCCGGTTTCCTGATCACCAGCCTCCTGACCTCGGAAGTGCTGCGGACCGGTCGCATCGGCCTCGGCGCCTTCTGGCTGCGCCGCGCTCGGCGGCTGCTGCCGGCGCTGCTGTTCATGCTGGCGGTGGTGGTGGCGGCGTCGACGATCTTCGCCCGCGACGCCCTGTCACTGCTGGCGTCCGACGTGCCGGCCGTTCTCGGCTATTTCACCAATTGGTGGCTGCTGTTCCACCACGTGAGCTACTTCCAGTCCGTGGGCCGGCCCCCCCTGGTTCTGCATCTCTGGTCACTGGCCGTCGAGGAACAGTTCTATTTGGCCTGGCCACTGATCGTTCTCGTCGCCGTCGGCCGGCACGGTCGGATCAGGCGAGTGGGCTGGCTGGCGCTCCTCGGGGCGGTCGCCTCGAGCGCATGGATGGCCATCTTGTTCCAGACCTCTCAGGACCCGTCCCGGGTCTACTTCGGGACAGACACCCATGCCGGTGGGCTACTCCTCGGTGCTGCGCTCGGGATCGCCTTTCCGCCCTGGAGCCGGTCGTCCTCGGTCACGACCTCGGCCCGTCGCCTGATGGGTGTCGTGGGGCTGGGCGCCTTCGCCGGGCTCGTGGCTCTCATGGTGATCCTCAACCAATACGGCACGTTCACCTACCGGGGCGGCCTGCAGCTGGCCACGGTGCTCACCGCTGTCGTCATCCTCGTGGCCACGCATCCCGCTGTCCGCGGTGCCCGGTTCCTGGCCACGCCGGTGCTGCAGTGGATCGGGCAGCGTTCGTACGCCATCTACCTGTGGCACTGGCCGATCTTCGAGTTGACCCGACCGGGAATCGACGTCTCTCTGTCGGGTTGGGAGCTCACCAGCCTGCGCCTCGCCCTGGTGGCCGTGGCCGGCGAGCTCTCCTATCGGCTCATCGAGCAACCGTTTCGGACCGGGCTCGCCCAATCGGCGTTTGTGTGGCTGTGGGGACAACGACGGCGGGTACCTCTGGCGGTGGGGAGCGGACTCGCCGCTGTTGTGGCCCTTCTCGTGCTGGCCCTGGCCACGGCGCCCGTCGTCGTCCCCTCCCCCGCCCTGGCCGTCAGTTCAACTCCCGCTGGACGAACGCCCATCGTCCCGATGAGCCACGGTGTCATTGCCACCGCCCACACGCGCCATCCTGTATTTGGGCCACCTTTACTGAGCCCCGGCAGCGTTGGCTCGACGAATGCCCCGACAACCACTCAGCCGAACAATGTCCTGGCCATCGGAGATTCGGTGATGCTCGACGCCGCCGCCGATCTGAAACAGGATCTCGGGCCCACCACCGTGGTCGACGCCGTCGTCGGTCGCCAGGTATCGGACGGCATCGTGCGTCTGAGCGCCTACCGGGCGGCGGGACGTCTCACCGGCCTCACCGCCCTGGTCATCGGCCTCGGGACCAACGGACCCATGACCGTTTCTCAATGTGACCAGATCTTGACCCTGGCTTCTGGGGTGCCGCGGGTGCTCTTCATCAACGTCCGCATGCCCCGGGCGTGGGAGTCCGTCACCAATGGCACCCTGGCGGCGTGCGCCGGCCATGTGCCGGGGGTCGTCCTCGTGGACTGGTACGACGCGTCGGCCGCTCCGGGAACTCTCGGTCCCGACCAGATCCACGCCACGACGGCAGGAGCAGCGCTCTACGCTTCTCTGGTAACGCGCGCCACGAGTTGACCGCCAGTCGTCACGACGGCCGGGCCCGGTAAACGAGGCCAGCTCCAGAAGCGGTGGTGCGGAGAACGGCTTTCGGTGATGCCAAAGAAGCTCAGCTGGCCACGGGAACCGGTTGCGGTGGCGGTGGCCCCACGTACCGGGCGGTCGGGCGGATCAAACGATTGTCGGCCGCCTGCTCCATGACGTGGGTGGCCCAGCCGATGACCCGACTCGAAGCGAAGGTGGGGGTGAACATCTGCCGGGGGATCCCGCAGGCGTCCATGACCACGCCGGCGAAGAATTCGACGTTGGCGTAGAGCTGGTGGCCCGGCTTCAGCTCAGCCAGAGCCTCCACCACGGTGCGTTCGACGTCGCAGGAGAAGTCGACGAGCGGGCCCCCTAGGCTTCGCGCCACACCGCGGAGAAACACCGATCGCGGGTCATCGGTCTTGTAGACGCGGTGACCGAAACCCATGATCCGTTCCCCCCGGCCGATGGCGTCGCGGATCCAGGCGTCGGCCCGGTCCGGGGTCCCGATGGCGTCCAACATGTCGAGGGCCCGACTCGGGGCCCCTCCGTGCAACGGCCCGGATAGAGCCCCGATGGCGCCACAGACGGCCGCCGCCAGATCGGCACCGGTGGAGGTGATGACCCGGGCCGTGAACGTCGACGAGTTGAAGCCATGGTCGATGGTGAGCATGAGGTAGCGCTCGAGAGCCCGGGCGTGGGCGACTGACGGTTCCTCCCCGGTGAGCATCCACAGGTAGTTGGCGGCCGAGGAGAGATCGTCGCGAGGGGGTAGAGGCTCGAGGCCGGACCGGATGCGGTAGGCAGAGGTGAGGATCGTCGGGACGACAGCACACAGGCGAGTGGCTTGACGTTTGAGCGTGGGGGCGTCGATATCGGTGGTGGCACCGAACCCGAGTTCGGCACCGAGCAGTGAAACGCCGGTGCGCAGGACGTCGAGCGGCGACCCCTGGCTGGCCAGGGCCGGCAACAACGACAGGAGACCCGGTGGGAGAACCCTCTGGGGGGCGATTTCCCCGTTGAATCGGGTGGACTGCTCAGAATCAGGTAGGGCGCCGTTGAACAGCAGGAACCAGACGTCTTCGAGTGAACGTCTCTCGGCCAACTCGACGGCCGAGTACTGGCGGTAATGGAAGAAACCCTCCAGCCCTCGGACATCGCCCACAGTCGTCTCCGAGACGACCACTCCTTCGAGTCCGCGCGGTACGTCGTGCGCCGCTTCGTCGGCAGGGCGCAGGCTGGCGATGGCCATGAGATCACGGATCGAGACGACGCCGACCAAGATGCCGTCATCTACCACCGGAAGGTGTCGATAGTGGTGGGAGGAGAGGCTGGCCCATGCGGCACCCACCTCCTCTTCGGGTCCGAGGGTGTCGGGGTGGGCCGTCATCCACAGTCCGACCCGTTCGTCGGACGGATTGTGGCGCGCCGCCGCCGAGTGCAGAAGGTCGCGCTCGGTCAGGATGCCGATCGCCTTGTTGTCCTCCACGACGATGATCGAGCCCGACTCGGCGTCGCGCATCTTGAGAGCGGCGTCGGCCAGCGACACGTCGGTCCCACAGACCAGGGGCGGAGTCGACATCAGATCGCGCACAGTTGTCATCGGACCTCCTTGATCCTCGATGCCGCGCCGCTTACGGGGCTCTGCACCCATCATCGCTGGCGGGCGCCCGACTGTAAATGTTGATCAAGTCAACATAAATCCGTAACCTGGGGTGATGGCGAGAATGCTCCAGAGCGAGGAGGCGGCTCGGCGGCTCGGGGTCAAGCTACCCACGCTGTACGCGTATGTCAGTCGCGGTCTTCTCGTCTCGTACCCGAGCGATGACAGCCGACGCCGTCGGCTGTTCGACGTCGATGACGTCGAACAGTTGGCTCGCCGCTCCCGGGGTTCGCGGCAGGTCGAGTCGAGGTTGGCGTCGGTAACGACGGGGATCACCCAGATCCGTGAGGACGGTGCGTCGTTCCGGGGACATCCAGTGGCCGAGCTCGCCGCACGCTCCACATTCGAAGAGGTCGCCGATCTGTTGTGGAGCGCCGACGCCGCGCCAGCGGACTGGGAACCGGTCCGACTCCCCCGTCCGCCGCGGCTCGACACGGGTGACCTCCTGCGGTGGGTGACGGTCCTGTGCGGTGCCAAGGACCGACTCCGGGCCGATCTCCGCGCCGAGCTGGTCGTCCGTTCCGCTCGGCGCCTCATCACGACCATGGTGGCCGCGCTCCCGACCCCGGCCGGCGTTTCCAGGGCGACGGACACCGGGTCCACCGCCGAGCGACTGTCCCGGCACCTCGTTTCCACTCCGGTACCGCAGGCGAGACGTCGCCAGCTGGACCGGACCGTTGATGTGGCGCTCGTGCTGATGGCCGATCATGAACTCGCCACCTCCACGGTGGCGGTCCGCGTGGCGGCGTCGACACGTGCCGATCTCTACGATGCCGTACTGGCCGGCTTGGGCACACTGGCCGGCCCCCTGCACGGCGGCGCCAGCCAACTCGCCTACTCGCTGCTCGTCGACGCCTCCCACCACGGTGTGGAGCGGGCCCTGAACGAGTGCCTTCGTTGGCAACGGGTGTTGCCGGGCTTCGGCCACACTGTGTACAAGCACGGCGACCCCCGTGTCGAGCCGCTGCTCGAGTGCTTCAATCGGCTGGCCCGTCCTGATCAGCGCGACCTCGTGGCGGCGCTGATCGAGTTGGCGCGCGACCATGACGTGCCTGCTCCCAACGTCGACCTCGCCCTCGCTGCTGTGACCTGGGCGACCGGGATGCCGACCGACGCCGGCCGCACCATCTTCACCATCGCCCGGGTGGCCGGCTGGACCGCCCACTACCTCGAAGAGCTCGGTGAGCGACCACTGCGGTTCCGGGCCCGGGCCGTCTACGCCACGGCCCGATAACCGCTACCGACCGTAATCTGGTCGACTTCTCTCCTCAGGTGAGCGCGGCGTTCTCGTCGTATCAGAACCTCGTTTACGCGCCTCACGTCTACACGCACGCCTTTACCGTCGACCAGTTCATCGGCTATCGGGCACAGAGCAGCCCGTACCCGCCCAGCTACGACTTCGGCTACCAGACCGCCGAGGCGGAAGCCCAGTCCATGCACGCGGCGATCGTCGTCACCGAGTACGGCGCTTCGTCGTCGACCAACAGCTACCTACTGGCCGGAGAAGAGGGTGCCCAAGAAGACACCCTCGTGTCCGGTTCGACGTTCTGGGCGTGGAAGGGTCTGGCCTCTCAGATCGGGAGCTGTTGGTGCGTGCGGTGGCAACACTCCTCCTATGCAACCACCGCTGACGGCACCCCTGGTTCGGGCAACCCCGTGCACCTGTCTCATCGGACGACTCGCTGATCCCCGGTCGTCGAAAACAAACAGACCGGGTGTGGCCGCGCTCGGTTGCCGTCAATCTCCTGGCGTACCACTATGACCCGTCGACGCGATCCTTCGCCATGGTGGCCGTGAGCGGACCCGTTCCTGTCGGACACAGCCACGATACGGTCGTCTATGTACCTTCGGTGGTGAGAGGTGCCGTGTCCGTTAGCGGGCGACGGCAAGATCGACGCCGTGGTAACGATCCCCGACGGGAGTAGTCGTTCACCCGACGGGCCAAGCACCGTGCCTCGAGTCCTGTGAGAAGCCTCGTACGGTCGGGCGTTACGAAGTCGTCGTCGGAAGCGACAGCGCGCGTCGGTGGCCGACGAAGTCAGCCAACTCGCCGCCCACCCGTTGCCACCGATCAGTGAAACGCTGGCGCGACAAAACGCCGAACGTGCACTGGCAGCGGCCGAGGTTTCAACGAATCCCAAGATCAAGGCCAACGCCCAGCTGGCTGGCGCTTTATCCACTCTCCTCTTGGGTCCGAACGACCCGAATCTCTGAGCGGGCAGGCACCGACAGTTACGTCGGCTCCGGACTGACCGTCGCCTTCTCGGGGCTACCGGCGCCCTCATCGGGATCGTCCTGAACTCCAGCCTGCAGACCGACCAAGGCCACGACGGCAGCGACGGCCATGATCCCGGCCATCAGGTAGAACACTTCGCGCGAGGCGTAAGCGAAATCGAGCCGGATGAAATGAGGGATTCGGGTCACACTTGCGCTTGCGTCCTGAGATTGAGAGATCCGCGATGCCTCGAGCGACGCCCGTCCCCGTGGCAGGCCTTGCGCGACCAGAGATGTCGTCACACGGGATCGCAACTGGGATACCAAGATGGTGCCCAGGATGGCCAGCCCCAAGCTGGCCGCATAATTCCGGACCGTCTGGGTGATGCCTGTGGCCTCGCCGTACGAAAGCCTGGACGCCCGATTGACGGCGTCCGTGCTGGCGGGGCCGAGCATCAGTCCCATCCCGGCGCCGGCGATAATGACGTCCCATATCTGGTTGCCGAAGCTCAGATCGGTCACCTTCCCGGCCCAGAGCGCGAATCCCACGGCCGCCAGTGCACAACCGACGACAACAGGCAGCTTGGCCCCGCGTCGATCGAGAATGCGCCCCCCGATCTGGGCCGTTACGACGAAGCCGATAAAGAAGTACATCAGGTAGAGACCGGCCTGGGAGGCGGACTTCCCCAATGCGATCTGGGCGTACTCACTGGCGAAGAAGAAGACGGGGACGAACACGAGCATGGCCACGCCAAGAACGAGGTTCTCGACCAGAAAGGCGCGGATGCGAAATATGTGGACCTGGATCAGGGGGGACTCGGTGCGGACCTCGACGAAGTAGAAGACGACGAGGATGGCCAAGCCGATTGCGATACACAGTCCAGTCCCCGGGTTGGACCAGCCCCAGATCAGCGCTTGTTGGAAGCCGAACACACTGAGAGCGACACCCGAGGCGATGAGAATTAGTCCCCTGTAGTCCATGCGAGCGGTCTGATGGTCGGTCGTGGGCTTGGATATGGCGATCAGCACCAGGGCGATGAGGGCCACGGGGATGTTCACCCAGAAAATGGCTCGCCACGTCCACTGGGTGAGATAACCGCCGAGAATGGGTCCGACGGCTGTGAGACCACCGGCGATCCCGAAGAAAAGCGCCAGAGCCTTTCCCCGTTCCCGCAGAGCGAACGTCTGCACCACGATGGCCAGAGAAGCGGGAAACATGATGGCGCCTCCGGCACCTTGGATCACCCGGAAGGCCACGATCCACGCTTCGGCCAATCCCCCCTTCGGGGTCAGACCGCACATGGCCGACGCACCGGCGAACACTATGACGCCCAGCGTGACCATCTTGCGGTGGCCGACGGTGTCCGCTAATCGACCACCGAATGCGAAAAGCGCCGCCAGGGACAGGAGATAGGCGTTGATGGCCCACTGCATGCCGGTGCTCGTCAGGCCGAGCTCCCTCTGGATGGCCGGTGCGGCGATGGAGACGATTGTCTGGTCGATGAATGTCATCGAGACGGCGAAGATCATGGAGGCCAGGATGAGATTCCTGGATCGGCCACCGCTCGCCTTGGTTGCGGTCATGGCTTCCTCTTCCCGGGATCTCCGCCGTCGGATCCCGCTCCGCCCGGGAATAGTAGAAGGCCACCGCACTTGCCGACATAACAAATGATCGTCCGCCCCTCACCATGCTCGACTGGTTGCCTCGGTCGCGGGAGCGACAGCGCGACCGGGGCCCTTCGACTACGGGCCGATGAGAGCGTCCGTGATGCCGTCGATGCCGACTAGCCGGCCGGCGAGATCTTCACTCAACCCATACCGGGCGGCGAGGGTACGGTGGCCGTATAGCTGACCTTCGTCTGCCCGCCGTCATCCCACACCAAGACCTTGAGGGGAAGATCGAGCGCAGCAAGGGGCGAGAACTGCATGACCGGAGTTCCGGCCAGGGGACTTCCGAATACGACGACCATGGTGTCGCGTAGTTCGAGCCCGTGGTCGCGCGCCTCTTGACTGTGATCGACGACGACAAACACCTTCATCCCCTTGGCCGAGGCCATCTCGGACAAGCGGGACGCGGTGGTGGCGACGGATCGCGGGCTGGACCTTGTGATGACTCCCCCAGCTTCGGACGGTTGCGCATCAACCCGCTCGTTCTCACTCATTCCTCTCTCCTTGGATCAGGGCAGCGGACAGGCGAAGTCCTAGCCGGGACAGAGTCCGCCGATGAGCTCCAGGCTACGTCGCGACCAGGACCTCCGAGCCTTCAGGCGTCTGCGAAGGGCGATCCGACAGGACGCCGTGCAGACTCAGGAGCAGCTCGTCGACGACATCCTGCTGAATGATGAGATTGCGCCGAGCCCCGTCACGGACGTCGGTCACGAGACCAGCGTCTCGCAAGACTTTGACGTGATTGCTGACGGTGGGTTGCGCCAGAGAAAAGGCGGTTGCGAGGTCCGTGGCCGTTCGCGGTCCCCGGCGCAGTGCGTCCAGCATGGCCAGTCGGGTCGGGTCCGAAATGGCCTTTAGGCGGCGGGACAATGCAGCCGTGCGCGCTCGCGCCTCCGCTCCCGTTGTGTCGGTGCGAACGCCGAGAATGACAACTCCGGGCAGGTCGACAAGAAGTCCGCAGTGCGTGAAGAAGGCGGGAACCACCACGACCTCACCGTCGGGTCCGAGAGCGGCCACCAAGCGGTCGAACAGATCGCCGAAGTCGTAACCGTCGCGTCCGAGCTCCTGCCAGTGTGCACCCTTCGCCGCCATCTCCCGCCGGGAGGCCACAGCCGCGTCGACGGCGCCGCGCCCGGAAAGCTCCCAGTCGGGGCGGATGGCGTCCCAGACGTCGCCCACGAGAGCGGCGTACCGGCGACGAAGATCGGCTGATTCTTTCAGGCGGGCCAATCTGAGCAGAATGGCGGAACGGTCCTCGGGATTCTCCGAGACCAACGGGAGATCGTCTGAACTCGCCGGAACCGTGACGCAGAGCTCGTCCAGCCGGCTGAGCAGAGGATCGGCGTCGTCAGAGAACAGCAGCCCACCATGGTGGGCAAGGACCATCAGCTCCAAGTACCCGCCACAGCTCACCGCCTCCCCGGGCTCTTTCCACATGGCCTGGACCCGGGCCTGCAGGTCGGGGTGACGCTCGTAGATAGCGCCGATCGTCGTGTGATCACGTTGGTAGTCCTCCCGCTCGCCAGAAGCCAACGCCCATTCGATCTCGATGGCTACGGACAAGGCCACCGCGATCCGCGGTCCGTGGGATTGAGAAGCGGAAGGGTTGTGCATGAATGGCATAGTTCAATGACTATATCACTATATCCTTGAAAACACCAGGAAAAGGAGGTACATTGTCTCCATGGCAATGAATCCGTGGCTCCTCAAGCAGCTGGTCGCCGGCAGGAGGGAAGAGCTCGAAATATTGGCCCGTCCCCTCGGGCGTCGGCTCGCGGCTGGTGACGAGCCCGGCATCAACCACGCCGCTCGTGGGCCTTTCCGGCGGCTGGGCGAACCCGTCGGTGGCCTTCTCATCGCCGTGGGACGTCGGTTGGCGGGTCCCGAGGCCTGGGCCGAAGCACTCGACTACTGAGTTCTCTCAATCTGGTTTCAGCCAATGCGACGCGCCACATGAATCGTGGGTAGCGCCGAGCGGCCAGGGGTCGGTCGCGGCCACACTTCACGAAGAGGATGCCTTCTGGACTCTTTGGCATCACCGAGTCGGCCTTCTCGTTTGCCCACGAGATGTTCGTCGTCACGATGCAAGCGGAGGACCGCCTTCGAGAGGAGCGGGCATGGCCCGTATGGTGATCCAATGACTCCCAACAAGCACAAGAGCAGCGATGGTTGAGAACGACGCCGGTATCGCCCGTTCGGAGGTAAGGCCCTGGAGCGGCGGGGGCCGCGAGGAGTTGGCCTCCGCTGTCCGCCGGCTGATGACGACGACAGTCACATCGACGGCTCCTCCCGATGTCCTCGTCGACGTCGCCCAACGGGCTGCCTCTCTGGCCGACAAGCTCGACCGGTACGTGCCGCTTCCCGACGCCGTTCCCCGAGCCCGGTTTGCTGATGATGTGGCTCAACCCGGTGTGGCCGCCACCATGTCAGCGGCCATGCCGTTCGACATGATCGTCGGCACCTGCAATCCCGTCGCTCCGCCCATCACCGTCGAATTCGAACCGCCGAAGGCCATCGGCCGGGTCGTCTTCAATCCTTCGTACGAAGGTGCGCCAGGCTGCGTCCACGGCGCGGCTCTGGCCGGAGCGTTCGACATCATGCTGACGGCGGCCAACTTCATGGCCAATGCCGCCGGACCCACGGTCGAGCTCACAATTCGCTATCGGAAACCGACGTTGATCTCACAACCAGCGGTTTTCGAGACGTGGGTCACCCGAGTCGAAGGAAGAAGGATCCACAGTGAGGGTCGCCTCACCCAAGGTGGAGTGGTCACGGTGGAAGCGGTGGGAGAATTCGTGGACATGGAACGATCCCGCATTGCCAAGATGCACCGGACGGCCGATCGCCAACCCCCGGGTGCGGTAGACGAGTTGGACGGTGAAGGCTCGTCGTGAGCCGCACTTTGCCCATTGTTGGTCCTGAGGCGCTCGACCAGATCGCTTCGCTGTGCGCCCGGTCGATGACCAATCCGCCTTCGACACCAGAGCTTCGACGCACCTTGTTCGCCTCTGACCAGCCCGCCGTGGTGCGGTTGGCGCCGGGGATGGGGGTGGTGGCCACGGTGCCCGGTGACACCGCGGGCTTCATCCGGCTCCTCCTGCTTGATCAGACCCTCAGAGGCCACGGGCTGGGTCACGACCTGCTCCGCGCCGCAGAAGATGACCTCGACGGCGCCGCAGTCATTACCGTGGGCGCGGACGCCCCGTATTTTTTGCTCCCCGGCGTCCCTGTCGAGGAGACGGCCCTGTGCTGTCTGCTCGAGCGTCACCATTACGGACGCGAGGAAACCAATTACAACATCGACATCGATGTGACCGACCTGCCCCCCGACCCTGGGCTGGCCCTCGTGCCAACAGCGACGGAGCGTCCGGAGCTTGAACAATGGATGGATATGCACTGGCCGAACTGGAGCGCCGAGGTGATGCGGGCCTTCGACCAGGGAACCCTCCTGCTCGGGCGCGACGCCGAGGGAATCGCCGGGTTCTGCGCCTACGACGTCAATCGGTCCGGAACCTTGGGGCCCATCGCGTCGCGGCCCGAACTGATCGGGAAAGGCGTGGGAGCGCCGCTCTTGGTGAGTGCGTTGCACCGTCAGCGGGCTACGGGAAACAAGAGCGTCGAGGTCCTCTGGGTCGGCCCTATGGTGCCGTATGCCCGGCTCGGTGGCCGTGTCGGTCGAATGTTTTTCGTTTATCGCCGGCGCCCATGACAGCGCTGATCTCGACGATCGCGGAGCCGCCGTCGAGGCGAAGCAGATATCACGCGACCCGCCACTCCCCACCATGACCGTGCCACTCGGCTCGCGGCGCCGAGGGCGAAACGATCGCCCCGAGCATCAGGGGTCGCCGCCAATTGAGGCTATGTCCTTGGCCCGGGAAAAATGTTCCGCCGCATCTCACGGGACCATGAGAATCGTCCGATGTCCTTAGGACTTGCGCTCTGGGCGGACGACGCCGGCTTCACAATCAACCTTGGGGTGGTCGGAATTGGGACCGTTTGGTCGTAGCATAAGGTTCGTGGAGGTTGCTGCACGTCCAAACCTGGACACGATTTGGCGAGTGGTCCGCTGACTCAAGCAGAACGGGCCCTCGCCTTCGTCAAGGTCGACTTCCACCGGGGACGCCGCCAGCCCAGACCAGTGATGTTGGCCGTTGCCACCATTTGTGCGATCGTCGGGTCCCTCGTCGCTGACGCGATCCTCATAAAGATAGGAACGGCCGCTTTCCCCTCCATCAGCGGGTACGTGCACTTCCGTTTCTCCGACTACGCGACGCTCACCGTCGTCGGTGTCTTGGGCGCGTGCGTCGGATGGCCAATTGTCCTCAGTATCTCTTCGGCCCCGCGATGGTTGTTCCTACGCCTGGCTGTGGTAGCCACCCTGATCCTTTGGCTCCCTGACGTGTGGATCCTGTCACAGGGTCAGTCCGTCCGTGCCGTGTTGGTGCTCATGGTCATGCATGTGGCCATCGCCGTGGTGACCTACAACGCCCTCGTCCATCTGGCCCCGCCGTTGCCATCGACCGACGATCACACCCGGCCCGTCCGTTAGTTCCCGGACGCATTCCTCCGATGGCTCTCGATCCGGGCACACCACATCCGCACCCCGTGACGGGTCGTGCCACCGCCGCCCGACCCAGGGGTGGCGCCTGGCGGACGCTGAGAAAAGTCCCAGAAGTAACGGTGTACTTCTGGATCATCAAGGTATTAACCACAGCCGTGGGTGAGTCAACGTCGGACTATCTCGTCCACCGATTCGACCCGGTCACCGCCGTTGCTTTCGGAGCTCTTGGACTCGTCATCGCCTTGACCATCCAGTTCTCGGTCCGCCGCTATGTACCTTGGGTTTACTGGTTCGCTGTTGCCATGGTGGCGGTCTTCGGAACGATGGCCGCCGATGTACTTCACATCAAGTTCGGCGTGTCCTATGCCGAATCGACCATTTTCTTCGCCATTGTTCTCGCTATCGTCTTCGTGTCCTGGTCGCAGACGGAGAAGACCTTGTCGATCCACAGCATCACGACACCGCGCCGCGAAACGTTCTACTGGCTGACGGTGGTGGCGACATTTGCTCTGGGGACGGCCGCCGGTGATATGACAGCCACGACCATGCACCTCGGGTATCTCGTCTCCGGGCTGATGTTCGCCGCTTTGATTGCTGTCCCCGCGCTGGCCTACCGGCTATTCGGTCTGAACGAGATCTTCGCTTTCTGGTTCGCCTACATCGTTACCCGGCCACTTGGCGCTTCGTTCGCCGACTGGACGGGCAAACCCCACCACGTGGGTGGCCTCGGGATCGGTGATGGACTGGTCAGCCTGGTACTGGGCATTCTGATCGTCGGTTTCGTGGGCTACCTCACGATTGTCGATCGTCGATCGAGAGCGTAAGCACGATGGCGGTCATCGATCTTTCCTACGCCTGATCTCATCGCGCAGCTCCCCTTTGGCAACTTTGCCCCCCGATGACCGTGGTAGAGATTCGACGACGATGAGTCGCTCAGGGAACCACTCTTTCGTCACCCCTCTCGAGGCCAGGTGCTCGGTAAGGCCGGAGAGTGTCAGAGCCTCCCATCCGGGCCGAACCTCGACGTAGATGCAGACTCTCTCACCGAAGACTTGATCTGGCATGGCGATGGCGGCGGCGACGGCCACGCCAGGGTGGGTCACCACCTCAGATTCCACCATGAGTGCGCTTATGTTCTTCCCCCCGCGGATGATGAAATCTGACGTCCGACCCACAACCGTGAGGTAGCCCTCGGCATCAATCTCGACAATGTCACCCATCAACATCCAACCGTCGGGGGTCAGCAGCCTTGCGTTGGCCTCCTCGTCGGCGTAGTACCCGAGACAGGTGGCCGGTCCACGACACCCAGGGATGCCGGGCCGGCCCTGACCGGTGATGTCGGACCCGTCGTCATCGAAAAGACGAACTTGCATCTCTTCGATGATCCGACCGGCTGTCCGCAACCGGCGTTCACGCGTGTCCGCCATCGTCGTCCGTGACAAGGCGCCGGTTTCATTGGATCCGTAGAACTGAAGAACGGTGGCGCCAAACTGGTCCTCGAACTCCGCTGCCCTCTCGTAAGGAACCGCCTCCCCACCCGTGAACATGCACCGCAGTGACGACATGTCGCGTGGTCTCATCTGCTGTTCGTTGAGCATCATGATGAACTGTGTACTCACACAGGCCAGCACAGTGACCCTGCATTTTTCGATCAGGTCCAGAGAAGCTCCGGCGTCGAAACGGTCATTCAGCACCGTGGGGCAGCCGAGGATTGTCGGCGTGAAATGCGCAGTCCAGAGGCCGAATCCGAATGGTGTGGGAATGGCCGAGAAGAAGACGTCGTCCTTGGTCAGCGCTCCGGCGTCGACTGCCCAGGAGTGGTAGGCAAACCACCGACTCTGCGTGTGCATCACGCATTTCGGAAGACCCGTCGTTCCCGATGTGGAGTTGAGGAGAAACAGGTCGTCGAGGCCCAGGCCACGGTCGGGCGCATGAACCGAGGGCGGCAACTCTCCGAGGTCGACGGGCAGTGCCACTTCCCGGATCCGCGCTACGGGGCCCGAAAGATCGGCCCTACGTCCCTTCTCGGTGACGAGGGCCGACGCGCCGGTTGTCGTCAACAGGTGCTCCACCTCTTTTGTGCCGGCCCGAAAACCAATTCCCACGACGACGGCGCCGATGCGCTCGGATGCAACGAAGACGGAGTGGACACCGGGCCCATCGGGCATGACCACGGCCACCCGATCGCCGGATTCGACCCCGGCGGCAATTAGGTGGGCGCCCACCCGGTCAGCGGCATCGTCATAGGCCGACCACGTCATCGTTCCGGCGGAGGTCAAGAAGGCCGCCCGTGCACCGTGCAGCGCGGCGTGGGTGCGGACGACGGCGCCGATGGTCATGGCACGGCGGTGAAGTTCATGGGACGAGGCCCAACCCCCGTGCCCATTCGAGGTTCTGGCGGGCTGAACCGACATGGGCGATGTGCACGATGTGACCTTCGCCTTGGTTCACATCCCCATGGACGGCGCGTTCGCCGGTCCTCTCGGCTTCTCCGGCCAAGAAATCGAGTTCCTTCCAGTAGGCAATCTCCTCAGGTGTGGGCGAGAAGGCTTCGTGCACGATGGAGACGTGAACGGGGTCCCCGATCATCATTCCGTAGTACCCGAGATTGCGGAGCTCGGTACACCAACCGCGGAGCCCTAACTCGTCGTCACGATCCCCGCCCCACATGCCACTGATGGGATAGCGGATTCCCGCGGCGCGGGCGTCGATCAAGACCTTCGAGCGGAGGAATAGAGTCTCGCGCCCTTCGACTGTCCACCGGTAGCCGATGGCTTGATGGATGTCGCCGAATCGGGAAATGGCGCCGCCCATATAGCTGACCCGCTCCGACGCCGTGGCAATCTCGTAGGCGAGGCGGAGAGCCTGCGCCGTCTCCAGGATTGGATACACCATCGTCGAACCCCCTGGTCGGTCCAGGTCCACCTCCGTGCAGCCGAGCAGAGCGTCAATAGCATGGATGTCACGCGGGCCCTGGACCTTAGGGACGAGCACTCCAGCCAACCTTGCGCCGATCACGGCTCGTAGGTCCTTGAGCGTCTGGCCGGTGTCCGGTGGTTGGACTCGGGCGAAGATGAGTGGATCACCCGCGTTCGCCGGCTTATCGAGAAGGTCCCGCACCGCTCGCCGGGCATCTACCCGGGCCGCTTCCGGAAATGGAGTGCGGGGCTCCTCCAGGTCGATGACGATGGAGTCCGCACCCGATGCCAGGCCCCGTTGAATGTCGTCCGGCTGATCCCCCGCACAGAAGAGGACGGTCCGTAGTGGTCGGGCATCGAGCTTCCCCACTATGCGTCCCCGGCAATGGCAACGGCGGCGGCACCGGCAACCACGGTTCCGTCAAAGAAATGAGGGTTGGTGCCGGTATGAAGACGGACGGGATTGAGGAACATCAACTCCCGGAACTCGGCCGCCCCGATCACGCCGTGCTCGACGAGCTCGTAAGCCTCCTCCACCGGTTCGGTCATGTCGGGAACGTCCCAGTGCGAGATGTCGGATCCGAAGATGGGACGGAACCGGGCACCGAGCGGATTTATCTTCTCAGCGAAAGCCCATGCCACCAACGGATCATCGGCCTCACAGCCGAAATAGAAGCGAGGAACGAAGAGGTCGAGGAATTCCTGGGCTTGGGTAACCCCCGTCCGGGCGAACTCGTTGATCTCTTCGGGCCGACCGGCGGGCCGGGCGAAGTGGTCGCGAATCCGGTCCAACCGACCGAGGACCGCTTCGTCGCCGTATTCGGCCATGAACTCCATGAGGGCATCGACATCGAGGCGATCAGGATCAAGGTCCTGAATCGCCTCGCCGTTGCGTTTTTCCCAATGTCCGATCAGATCGGCGAACAGACTGGCAGCCCAGGCCACACCCCCTTCGAGAAAGCCGATTCGCAGCGTCGGGAAGCGACGAGTGACCCCGCCCAGGAACAGCGACTTTGCCAGCGACTCGTGCGAGGTGGCGAGACCACCGATGTGGTTGTAGACATAACTCGACGGTGAACGGGACACTCGGTGGTGCTGATGCGCGCTGTGTGAGACGGGCGCCACCCCGAGTTCGACGCAGGCGGCCCACACCGGGTCGTAGTCATAGGCACTGTCGATCCCGTAGTGGTCGAGGCGATATGGCCGGGGCATAGCCGACGAGTCACCGAGGTGCCGGGTGGCGTAGCCGCTGATCACCGCGGTCTTGAAGCCGAGGTCACCGACCGCGTACCGGAGCTCGGCCACGGCGACATCCGGGGTGACCATGGGGATGATGGCACCGACCGTCAATCTGTCGGAGTACGGCCGGAAGAGGTCAGCGAGCCACGAGTTCACGGCTCGAGCCACCGGAGCAGCCAGTTCCGGATCGTCGATGTCGATGAGACCCAGGGTGGTCGACGGGTACAAGATGGAATAGTCAATGCCCATCTCATCGAGTCGCTCGTAGAGCAGACGCGGCAGGTGGGACGTGGCGCGATCACGTGTGTTGCGGGTCTGCCAACCCCACCACGACGGCATCGCCTTCCATTCCGCCAGCGCCGCTTCTCCGCGCCCGGCGAGCACAGTTGACGTATCGAAGGGGGTGGACCGGCTGGCCAGGTACCGGTCCCGCAAGGCCGACCCACCCTGCGCCTCCAACGATGCCAACAGGGCGTCGTCGAGCACCGGAGCCAACTCGACAAAATGTCCGTCAGCATCGATCACCGGGTGGTCTAGTCCGGCGCGGATCTCTGCGGCTCTGGTTGTGGTCACGTCGTCACCATATCCACCGCTGACGGGGCCAGCTCCGCCGGGCTCCTGTTGGACCGTATCGGGCCCTGTTGCTTAGCTGCCTCGATCTCGCTACGGCACGGCCCTGTAGTGCAGATGAACCACGCCATTCCCGAAACGGCGCTGGTCCAGCAGCTCCAGTTTCACGCGGACATTGTCGGGGAGCGACGGTTTGCCGCCCCCCATCACGATGGGTGTGATGAACAGGTGGTACTCGTCGACCAGGCCGGCCTTGATGGCTGCAGCGGCGAGCTCGGGCCCGCCCACCGTGATGTCACGCTCCGCTGACTCTTTCACCTGGCGGATCGCGGCAGGGTTGAAGCTCCTCTCGATCCTCGTCCTAGCCGTGGACGCCTTCTCGAGCGTCCGGGAATACACGATCTTTTCGGCCGACCGCCAAATACCGGCGAAATCCCGCGTGGCAGGTGATTGATCTACGGCGCTATGCGCCGTCTCCCAGTACCTCATCACCTCGTACATCTTGCGCCCGTATAGGTATGTGCCGACGGGCCGCTCGAGGTCGTTGACGAAAACGTGCACCTCTTCGTCCGGCCGCGCCCAGTCAAAGTTGCCGTCGTTGTCCTCTACGTAACCGTCCAGCGACAAGATCGTCAAGTAGATCAACGTGGCCATTGTGAAACTCTCCCAAATTGGCGGGCTTACTCTCCAATCCGGTCCGAGGAGCATTTGGGCATGCACGTCCGCCCGCTTTTGTGGTCGGGGATCGGGTTCTCCTCGATGAGCGAGGCCCTCCGGACGAGCTCCGCCCCCCAGATCGGCCCGAAAGCGCCGACTCGTCTTCCACGTCTAAGAGAGCCAGGGATCTCTGGCCCCATTTCTCGTCTGGGGTGTTCGTTCATGCCTTTCCGGCACGCGTGAGCTCTGTACCTATGCACCCCTAACCGCAGGCGTCAGCCGCGCATCATCCAACACTCTGAGCGTTAACTCGAATGCGGAATCAGATAGATCGCGACTGTCCTGAAATGGCCAGAGAGTTAGCCGTGACCATTTCTGAGACGATCTGGGAACACCGGCGACCCCAGTCGGGTTGCACGTGAAAGTCGGTCGGCGCGGACGGGAGGTGGCGGCGTGGTCTATGTGCTGGCTCTGTGTGGCGCCCTCACGAATGCGCTTACGACCATCCTCCAACGCATGGGCGTGGAAGACGCGCCAGCCAATCTCTCGCTTCACATGGGTCTGATCAGATACGCCGTACGCCGGAAGGTTTGGCTGCTCGGGTGTGTCGGGCTGGTCGTCGGATTCCTGTTGCAGGCATTCGCGCTGCATGTGGGCCGCCTGACGATCGTGCAGCCCATCTTGACATTGGAATTGCCCTTTCTCGTCGCCATCTTGGCTTTCTGGTTTCGTAAGCCCCTCAGGTGGCAGGAGTGGACCGGCGCACTGGTCGCCACCGCTGGCCTCGGTCTGTTTCTCGCCGTGGCCGTCCCCTCGGGCGGAGATCTTGTCCCTGGACTTCGCGAATGGGGCGCCGCTTCGCTGGTCATCATCTTGGCCACAGCGCTGACGGTTGGTCTCGCCCA
This sequence comes from Acidimicrobiaceae bacterium, assembly GCA_003151475.1. Taxonomy (GTDB): domain Bacteria; phylum Actinomycetota; class Acidimicrobiia; order Acidimicrobiales; family UBA8190; genus Palsa-661. The sequence continues at coordinate 124,581 of PLXQ01000060.1, forward strand.
GTTCGGCCGCCCCGCATGGCGCGCCGCCATGTTCGGGGCCTCGGCCGCCATCATGTTCGCTTTCACCGCTGCCCTCATCAAACAGGTGACGGCCGAGTTCAGCTCGGGCCCGACCGCGTTTCTGACCCAGTGGCACGTCTACGCCATGGCCGTGACGGGGTTGCTCGCCGTTTTTCTGGCTCAAAATGCATTTCACGCCGGCCCTGTCACGGCGTCACAGGCGGCTCTCGTCATCGTCGATCCCTTGGCATCGATCGGTATCGGCGTGGCGCTATTCGGCGACACGATCCATACGGCAGGTGCTCGCGGACCCCTGGAGATCGCCGCTCTCGTGGGCTTGTTCGCAGGAGCGGCCGTGCTATCGAAGTCGCCCCTCGTCGAGCACATAAGATCAGAGGAACCGACACCGTCGGCGCGAGCGACATCGCCTCCGACGCCACCTGCCGTAGGACCTCTGGCCACGTCCAACCAAAGCCGACCAGAAACCGGTCGGATGGGCTTCCGTACCCTGAGGCGACTCCGCCCTGCCGATCATTCACACTGATCCCTCTGCGCTCAAGGATCACGGAATGGCGCCGAGCACGTCCTTCACGTCGTCGCCGGCCGTAGCGCCCTTTGCAGGGCCCTGAATGGCGCCATCCACCACACCTTGGACACCACTACTTCCGAGCGCGTCGCCGGCGGTCGTGACCGTGGCTCCGGTGTCGCCGAGGGCATTCGAGACGACGCTCAATGGGCCCCGGACATCATCCTGTGAGGAGCCGACGGTGCTCACGGTGGCGACGACACGGCCAAGATTGACGTCGGGCGTATCCTTGAGTCGCACATTCTCGTCCACGAGAGGGATTCCGGCCACGTGGACCTGGACTCCTGTGGGAAGCGGCAGTGACGCCCCCACCCCCGGAGTAGCCGGTGGTCCCGATGACGGGTCGGTTGTGGGCGATCCCGAGGGCGAGGGCGTGTTGGTCACCGACGGGGGGGTCAGAGGATGGAACGAGGCCGCCGAGATGCGGGGCGCAGGAACCGATGGGATCTTCGCCGACTCAACGTGACCCATGACCGCCATGGCACCCAGGGACGCGGCGGCCACGCCGGGCAGGCCTATAGGCGAGATAGCCACGCCGCCACCGGCCGACGTGCTCACTTGGGCGACCACTCTCGGAAGAATCGACAAGAAGGGCAGTTCGGCCATCCAGGCGGCCATTCCGAGGACCCAGTGAAGTTTTCCCAGCGAGACATTGAGAAAGGCCCGGACAACATGAGGATCGAACTGGGACCCGCTGCCCCGGGCCAGCTCTTCTCGGGCTGCCTGCATGGTCATCGGACGCTTGTAGGCGCGGACCGCTGTCATAACCTCGAACGAATCGGCCACCGAGACGATGCGGGCAGCCAGAGCCAGTTGCTCACCGGAAAGACCGGCTGGGTAACCGGTTCCGTCATAATTCTCGTGATGGCTCCCCACAGCGTCCACACCTGAGCAGAGAAACGTGCGGAGGGGTTCGACCAGTCGCGCACCGGCCTCAGGATGACCCTTCAGAATCTCCCACTCGCGCGTCGTGGGCTTGCCCGGCTTGTTGAGAATATCGGCGGGGACCACCAGCTTTCCTATGTCATGTAGGAATGCACCCCAACGCACCTCGTTGGCTTCACTCGGCGACAGGCGAAGCTCCTCGGCGATCAGGTCGGCTAAGGCGCGCGTCCGCTCACAATGACCCCTCGTTCTCCGGTCGTGCGTATTGAGAGCAGACGCCAACGTAACGACTTTTTCCGCCAACACGGCGACATCGTTCGATTCCCGTGCCTCTTGCACCCACTGCTCAAGCTTCCGGACACTGGTACTGCGTAGCGCTACAGAGAACCGAGACGGAGCCCTGTCGGGAAACACCAGGTTGAGCCGGAGAAGAAACGCGAGTGGTAAGAACCGACGTCCGAGTCGCTCAATGACCACGAAGGCCATCACCGATGCGATGGCAGCGAGGCCGAGGCGAACAGTCCAGGCCCGGGCGGAGTCGCCCGGTATCGACCTGCTCACGAAGAGACCGACGAGGACAGCAGCGCTGACGGGTCCCGCGAAGACGACGATCCGCAACGCATTGGCCGTCACCCGATGGCTCTGCCACTGCGTCGTGTCCTGCGCAGCTTCTCTCTGTCCCTTCGCCTGCTTGGCGGAATTGGACATTGGCAACCCCCTGCTCAACCCCCGACCCCCAGGAAGGTGCTCCTGGGACTCCGTAATGCGTAACTCTGCCCATGTGATCGTGTCCCCACACACCGGGACATGGGTCCCGCGCTCAAAACGTTATCGGCATTACGTTGAGTGGTCAAACAGTCGGATTGCTGTCCTTTCGTGCAGGGCAAGTGAGTGAGTTCCCGAACAGAACGGATCCGCCAGGACGCCCAGGCCCAGGTCTCAGATGCGGCCAGATTGGGGGACTGCTTAGGGGATGTTACGGCACGCCTCTTGGGGCCGAGAATCGATCGCCACGGACAGCGTCCAGCCTAAAGCGCTCTGTGTCGAAAGAGAAAACGGCGTCCCGGCCTATCGCCCCCACCTCGGACCCATATGGCGCAAAATCGCCGGGAACGGCCTCCCGCCCTCGGCACTGGTACGTCGGTCAAACGGAAGCAGGATTAAGAGAAAGGCTGGGAGCGTGTCGGGACCGGGTCGTCATAATGCGCAGGGCTGGGAATCGAATGGGGACGTGCCGTGAGTGCGACCCAGGCCATAGTGGTCGAAGGCCTCTCCAAGCGTTATGGCCACATCGAGGCTGTTCACGACGTCACCTTCGAGGTCAACGCGGGCGAGATCTTCGCTCTCCTCGGCCCGAACGGAGCGGGCAAGACAACCACCATCGAGATCCTGGAAGGGTTTCGCGAGCGCGACTCGGGTCGTATCTCGGTCCTCGGCTACGACCCCGCGGACAGAAGGACGAGCCGCGAGCTGCGTGAACGACTGGGTGTCGTGCTGCAGGAGCTGGCCGTCGAGCCGTTTCTTTCCGTCCAGCAGGTGCTCACCCGCCATGCCGGCTATTTCTCCCGACCTCTACCTGTGAACAATGTGCTCGAACAGGTCGGGCTCATGGACAAAGCGGCCACCAGGGTCAAGAGACTGTCAGGTGGTCAACAAAGGCGACTCGACCTCGCTTTGGGGATCATCGGGAATCCAGAACTTCTCATTCTCGATGAGCCGACAACCGGGTTTGATCCTTCCGCCCGTCGCGATGCCTGGGATCTGATCCGAAAGCTGACCGAGAATGGCACAACGGTTCTCCTGACTACGCATTACATGGACGAGGCGGAGGCTCTGGCCTCGCAGGTCGCCATCATTAGCGGAGGGAGAATCGTCGCCCAGGGGACACCAGAATCGATCGGAGGTCGCGACAGGGGCGCGTGCCGTATCCGGTTCTGGCTTCCCCCGGGCACGACGGCGACCGACCTCCCGGTCCCGGTGTCCGAAGGTGCCGGCGATGCAGTCGAGATAACGACGGATCACGAGATCGAAGTTCTCGCCCGGCTCACAGCCTGGGCGCTCGAGCACCAGGTCAACGTGATCGGCCTCACGGTCGAACGCCTGACCCTGGAGGACGTCTATCTCCGCCTCGTCGGTTACGAAGCGGGCATTGCCGCCGGAGGCGAGACATGACAACGCGAAGCAAGTCCACGGCCAGAGTCTTCGACGACCTCCGCCTGGTCGGCCGTCAGATCTACTACGAACAGCTCTCGTTCTGGCTCAATCCGATCGCCGCCGTGTTCACCGTCGGCTTTTCTGTCGTCTTCCTTGTCCTGCTCGGGGCCACCGGCGGCAAATCACACGTCGGATTCCTCGGCGGGATTCCGGTGATCCAGTACTACGTTGCCGGCTTCATGGCGTACGGCGTCATGGCCACCTGTTTCAACAACGTGGGTGTTTCTCTCGTTGTTCGCCGCGAAATGGGACTGCTCAAGCGGATCCGGCTCTCACCACTGCCCCCATGGGTGATGCTGGCCGGAGTCACGGGAAGCGCCCTCGTCATCTCTGTGGCTCAGGTTCTCCTGCTTCTTCTGATCGGCAAGCTGGGATACGGCGTAACCGGTCCTTATAACGTGACCGCGCTCGTCATCGCGATCTTCGTAGGGGTCATCTGCTTCACGGCCCTCGGCGTGGCAACCAGCACCCTGATCCCGAACCAGGAGGCTGCCGGACCGGTCGTCAGCATCGTCTTCTTCGTTCTTCTGTTTCTCTCTGGACTCTGGTACCCGCTGCAACCGGGATCGGCTCTCGCCCGGATCTCGGGGTACTTGCCCTTCCGACGCCTGATCACCGCCACCTTTGCGCCGTTCGATACTCGACGGGGTGTCTCGGGCTGGGCCTGGCACGACATCATCGTTATGGCCGTTTGGGGTGCTGCCGCCGTGATCGTGTCGGTCCGTCGATGGCGCTGGGCGCCGCACCGAACGTGAGGCGACCAGCGAGTGTTGGATCGCCTGGGCCTCTCCGATAACCTCTTTCCGCACGGGCGGGACGGTCAGGAACGAAGATGGGCAGGTCCACCTTCCAGCCCGGTGAGACAGGTGGTGACCATGTGCCGGTCGACCGAGGGACGGTAGTCAAGCGTGCGGACATGGGGTCCGAGCGGGGCAGGAGCGGCCATTCGACGCGCGCAGGGCGCCTCGAGCTACGCCCGACAATGGGGCTGTTCTGTTGACGAAGCCACCGAGACCTCGGGGCCATCCCTTTCGCGACGTCGCTTCCTAAAGGGAGCCGGCGCTGCCGCCGCTGTTGCCGCCTTCCCCCTGGGCACGGCGGGCGCCACCAACGCCTTCGGTCGTCAACGAGCAAAGCGCGCCGGAAGGGTCGTCATCGTCGGCGGGGGAATCGCCGGACTCGGATGCGCCTACCGCCTTTGGCAGCACCACGGGATCCGGGCCGACGTCTTCGAGTACGACACCGTTCCGGGAGGCCGGATCAGGACCCTTCGGGGATTCTTCGACGACGGGCAGTTGGTCGAGCAGCACGCCGAATTCATCAACCCCGAACACACCGCCACTCTGTCGCTGGCTTCGAGTTTCGGACTCGCCTTGGACAACGCCGACAGATACCCGCCGGGAACCCGATCCCAGCAGGAGACGATGCGCTTCGGTGGTCGCTCTTTCTCCCAGGCGGCACTGGACCGGGACTGGCACGACTGGGGCTGGCAGCTCTTCCACGACGCCGCTTTCAACAAAGCGCCTTGGCCCACCCTCTACGACCGCAGCACCGAATGGGCGCGGAAATTCGACCACATGTCGGTCACCGAATGGATCGACACCTATGTCCCGGGAGGAGCAGGATCCGACTTCGGATCCGTATGTGTGGCCGCGGTGCTTGACGAATTCGGTGGTCCACCCGATGAGCAATCGGCACTGAATCTCGTTTACCTGCTTGGCCAGGACGCCAGCCGAGGCAGTGGAACACAGCCCCAGGCACGCCCACGGCTGGGGGGAGCCGACGAGAAGTGGCACATCCACGGGGGGAACGACCAGCTGATCTCCGGGCTGGTCGGCGGGCTGCCGGGCGGGGCGATCCACCTTGACCAACAGTTGGTGGCAGTGAGCATGAACAGCAGTGGGAGCTACACGTGCTCGTTCCTGAGCGATGCGGCCACACACGACGTTTCGGCGGATCATGTGGTGTTGGCCCTGCCCTTCACGACGCTGAGCCGGGTCGATCTGAGCGGAGTCTCTATATCCCCGTTGCACCGACGCGCCATCAACGAGGAGCCGCTCGGCACCAACTCCAAATTCTTCGTGCAGTTCACGGATCGGGTGTGGAACGCCGAACACTGGTCGGGCAACGTTTTTTGCGGCGGTCCCGTCCAAGGTGGATGGGACCCGACGATCTACCAGGCCGGACCCTCCGGGATCCTGGCCGCTCTTCCGGGCGGAACCGAGGGCGACGGTTGGGGTCGCCGATACGGCCTGACCTCCTACGCCGGGAGGCCTCCCGACGCCATGGTGGTGGACTTTCTCGACAACTGGGACCAACTCTTCCCCGGAGTGAAAGCGGCCTACAACGGGAACTCCTACTTCGTGTGGTCTCCCGGCGACCCGCATATCTTGGGCGCGTACTCCTACCTCAAGGTTGGTCAGTTCACGGCCTTCAACGGCATCCAGAGCCAACGTGAGGGAAACCTGCATTTTGCGGGTGAACACACCTCGGTCAACTTCCAGGGCTACATCGAAGGCGCCTTGCGCAGCGGATATCGGTGCGCCACCGAGGTGCCCGCCCGAGGCTGACGTTTCTGTCGTCCTTGGGGCCCACGCCTTTATCGTCGTCACTCCACGCACCTCTGGGCTCCACGAAAGCGCCGTATAACCGGCGTAAAGGCTGGCCGCTCGCAGGTGAAATCACTTCCTTCCCGGCCAGGTAATTATCCCATTGTCATCTCCGCGACGAGGCCAGAAACTCTCACTGGCCGGACGATCCCTTCGTGGATCCATCGAGCCCGGTCGGGAGGGGCCATTCCCGATCTCAACCGGGAGGGTGGTGCCCACGATCGATCGAAAACGGGGGAAGGGGAACAGGAATTGGGCCGAGGCGGGCGCACGTCGTGGCAGAGCGGTCGGCGTGTCTCCTCTCGGCTTTTCTTGTATCCGGAGTTCTCAGTTCTGCCGTCGCCGAGCCGGCCCAGGCCCTCGGCTTGCCAGCGATTCTGGTGTCCATCACTGTGTCTCCTGCCACTAGGTCGATCGCCGCCGGTCAGACCGAGCAATTCACGGCCACCGGCACCTACTCCAATCTGAGCACGAAAGACCTGACCAGCACGGTCACATGGTCCTCGTGCAAATCGGCCACGGCCACCATCGCGCCGCTGGGACTGGCCACGGGAGTGGCCAACGGTGTCGTAACGATCACGGCCACCGATCCGTCGACCCTCATTCCCGGTACGGCGCTGCTGACGGTGACGCAAGGCTTACCGGCACCGACGATCGCCATGACTCCGTCATCGGGAGCCAAGCGCACCCCTGTGACCGTCCACGGGACAAGCTTCGCCGCGGGACAGACGGTCACCATCATCTACATGTCGGGTAGAAAACGCCCGAAGCGGGCCAGCACCGTTGTGTGCGCCGCCACCGTCGCCGCTGACGGGACCTTCACGTGCAACGGGGCGATTCCCAAAAGGGCTCGGGCCGATGCGCTCGGGCAGAAGACGGTCACAGGCGCCGCGTCGGGCGGCACCCCGACATCGACGACCTTCAACCTGACATAACCCGTCTCACGGAGCCAAGGGCGAACCGGCCCGGACTCCTGCGGTCGACCCGAAAATCAGGCTCGGGCTCTGAGTCGGTCCACGTGTGGGCCGGACAACCCCAACGCCCCCGTCAGGCATGTGATCCCTGAAGGACGGTCTTCGTGGCCCCGTAGTCCCCGGGCAGCTCTGTCCACGAGCGGCCGGGCGTCGGGAGGACCTAATCTCGAGTGCGAACGCGACGGGGAAGGTGGTGCCCATGTTCGAGACCGTGGTCGTCGGGGCTGACGGTTCGCCGACTGCCGGTGAGGCCTTCCGTTATGCCATGGATCTCGTCAAGATGTCCGGCGGGACACTTCATATCGTGCTGGCCTATAGGCGTGCGGCCACCAGCACCGAAGGTCTTCCCGACGAGTTCATCGATGGCATCGACTCGGCCAGCCGGGCCGCCACCATCCTTGATGACCTGGCCTCGAGAGCCAAAGCCTTTGGAATCAAGGCCGTCACCCACTCGCACAAAGAAGAACCCGAAGCCGCCATCCTCGAAGTCGCCCAACAAGAGCAGGCGGACCTGATCGTCGTCGGCAACAAGGGCATGAAAGGCGTACGCCGCGTTCTCGGCAGCGTCCCCAACGCGGTGGCCCACCGGGCCCCCTGCTCCGTCCTCATCGTCCAGACGACCTGATCTTCCCGCTCCTCGAGCTCTCCGCTGGCAAGGGGCACCGAGTTGGCCGAGACGGTGTTTCGGTCATCTCTGTCATTGCTCAAAAGCGACACGGTATGCGGGGGCCAATGACGACACTGTCCCCTGAACGCTCTGTCTTTACTGGCGATGCGGAGCTCAGATCTGGCCGGCTTCTTCCACCGTGAGCTCGGCCGCCGGATCGGCTTCCAGGCGATCGTCGGGGATGCGCAGGCCGTTGCCGATCGAGCGGCCGTAGGACCCCTCTGCGAGCCGACGTTCGGCCCGTTCGATGGCGACCAGGCGTTCGCGCAGAGCTTCGGTCACGGCATCGTCGCCCTGCTCGGCGGTGAGACGTTCGGCTGGGTCGGTGAGATCACCCGGTGCATTGGCTTCCGCCCGGTCGTCACGACCCGCCGCGGTGGTCTCGGCCAGGAGCCCCTCGACCCGGGTCCGCTCGGCGCTAAGCAGCTTCCGGGCGTGCTCTTCGTCCATCATTTCCTCCCAAGTGTCTTTGAGACCATATTCCTGCAGATCTCCCGGTGGACCATTCCCGACAGCGGCAACCTCACTGACAGGGCTTCCTGACTCCCGTCAGAGCCAGGTTGAAGCGGGCGCCGTTGAACCCGTGGACATCGTCGTAAGAACAGAACGATGCCGGCTTCAGATGGTATTCGGCGTTGAACACCGCCTTGTGCCCGACGTAGGCGGACAGGGCCCCGCACGACGAGAATTGGTTGCACTGCTCGGTGAGGACGGCGTCGGCCAGGGCGAACATGTCGGTGGCGTAGCTGTCGCCGGTGTCGTCGGGGTTCTTGATCCACCAGCCGAGCCCGAGACCGTGCATGTCGTTCGCCAGAGTGGTCATGTAGGTCTCTTCATCGGCTTTCGTGAGGGGAAAGCCACTTCTGCTCATGTACTCCTCGTCGATGTCTGTTTCGACGGCATCGAAGCCCTTGGCCGCACACTGCTGCGAGATCATCGATTCGATGATGGAGACAGTGGCCGACGAGCGGATATCGAGGTAGTACTCGGGATAGCCGGCCACCTTCTTGCCGAAGACTCCGGCGGCGCGCAGTTGGTCGTAGTAGGTGGTGGACACCCCTTCGTCGGCGGCGGAATAGTAATTGCCCGCCGCTCCCACCTCGACATAGCAGACCACATGCTTGCCCTGGGAGTGCAGCGCGGCCACGGTGGCGGCGGGATTGATGATGCCGTCGATGTCATAGATGACCGGAGCAGCAGCGGCGTGGCCATTCGGCAGAGTGTCGTTGGTTCCCATGTCGCGGGCACTGGACGGATCGAGAGGATGGCTGAGCTCCCATTGCCAGGGCTGACTGCCGAGCGCTGGCGTCCACCACGCCGACGCACCGGCCCGGGCGGCGCCCTGAAGTCCGAGAGAGGCCACGAGGACCAGCAGGACCGTCGAAACCCCCGAACGCAGCCGCATCGGAACCCCCCTCTGCCCCGACGTTACCGGTGCCGCGCACCATCGGGCCGGTAGGCGGCCATGTCCATCCCCGGGTAGCGCCGACCCACGTCGGCCAGGGTCTGCTCATTCCAGTAGGGGTCACCCGGTCTCGGGAAGCCGAAGACGTCGCGCTGGCGCACGGTGCATTGCGGCATGAACTTGGCCCAGCGATCCGGTGCCTGTTTGGGCCATGCCATCTTCCCGCCCCAGGTCGTTCCCCGCACCTGGTAATCGGCCAGAAGCGAGAAGCGCGAACGCCCGGCACCGGTGAGATCCGACCCCCGGTGCAAGATGTCGGTCCGGTAGACGAGCAGGCTTCCCGCCGGTCCCGTGCACGACACCTCCTCTTCGACCAGAGCGCCGAATTCGATGTAGAGCGGTGTGAAGGGAACGTCCTTGCCACTCTCGTAGGGGACGATCCGCGTGGGGCCGTCCTCTTCGGTCACATCGGAGAGAAAGATGAACGACGTCAGCTGCTGATAGCGGGCGTCGAGCCGGGGCGTGACCAGGCTGTGGCTGCCGTAGTCACGGTGCAGAGGTTGGTCGTAGTTGGCGGCGCCGGCGTACTTGGCCCAGAGCTCGACCTTGTACAGCTGGAGCTCGGTGGTGGACAGGTAGCGCTCGGCGAAGTCGATCAGGTGGGGATGGACGGCCAGGTGGTTCAGGTCCCACGACCGGTAGGGGAACTCCTCCACCCCGGCGAACGGGCCGCCGGCGTATGCGGCGTGACGATCAGGATCGGCGAAGTAATCGTCGGGGGTCGGAAAATGGCGCCACAGAGCCTGCTGAGCCGCTCGCAACTCCTCGGCGGAGAGAAACCCAGGGACGAGGGTGAAGCCGCGCTGGCGGACCTCGTCGAGGCTGGCGTCGGGCACCCGCACAAAGCCGACTGTAGGCCAGCGGGGGCGCCACCGCGGCGCCACAGCGGCGGTGACGAAGGGGGTCCCGGCCCCAGAACGCGTACGCTGCCGCCGTGCGCGCCGTCCAGTTCGACATGGTCGATCCGGCCTTTCCCGCCTCTCTGGTCGACGTCGCCGAACCCGACCTGCCCACGGCGGCGTGGGCCCGGGTGGCGGTGACAACGGGCGGGATCTGTGGCAGCGACCTCCACCTGTTCGCCCACAACACCGGTCCCTCGCCCACATTGATGACGATGGGTTCGTTCCCCTTCATCTTGGGCCACGAGATCGCCGGGGTCGTCACCGAAGCGGGGCCGGAATGCCCCGTGGCGGTGGGTACCCGGGTCGTTCTCGATCCCTGCATCGCCTGTGTCGCCCGAGGCATCAGCCCGCCCTGCGCCAACTGTGGCCGGGGATGGACGTCGTCGTGTCTGAACCTCGACAGTCGCGTAGTGAGTAAGGGCCGCACCCTGGGCTTCACCTCGGATCTAGGCGGAGGATGGGCCGAGCAGGTACTGGCTCACGCGTCGATGCTTCACCCCCTGCCCGACACCGTGCCCGACCGCGGCGCCAGCCTCTACGAGCCTGTCTCCATCGCCTGCCACGGCCTGTTGCGCGCCGGACCGAGAGACGCAGACGACGTCCTCGTCGTGGGCGCCGGCGTCATCGGCCTGGCCACCGTGGCGGCGCTCAATGGACTCTTCCCCCGCTGTGCGGTGACGGTGCTCGCCCGTCACCCCCACCAAGCGCAGGCCGCTCTCGCCTGCGGCGCCGATCACGTGGTGACGAACGACCCCGGTGGCGGCCATTTCGAGGAGTTGGCCCGACTGAGCGGGTCCCGGGTGGTCGGTTACAAGAGAGATGTCATGCTCATGGGCGGCTTCCCCTTCGTCGTGGAGGCGGTGGGAGCGCCCGCATCGGTGACCGAAGCCCTGCGGGCCGTCGCCCACCGCGGGACGGTTCTTCTTCTCGGGACGGCCGGGGTGAGCGAGGTCGACTTGACCCCGGTCTGGTACAAAGAGGCGGCGCTCGTCGGTTCGATCGACCACACCGTCGATGCCCGGTCCGCTCCCGGACTGGCCGGCGGCGCAGGTCGTCACTCTGTTGACCGGGCCCTCGACGTCCTCGGCGCCGGGCTCTTGCCCTACGACGCCGTGGTCACCCACGAGTTCCCCCTCGAGAATTACCGCGAGGCCGTGACTACCGCCATCGACAGGGGCAGTTCCCAGGCCATCAAGGTCATCCTGCGCCCGTAGGGCCCGATTTCTGCGCCTGGCACATCTGGAAGCGGCCCCGTCCTTCGGCCTTGGCCTGGTACATGGCCGAGTCGGCCCGGGAGACGACCGAGTCGTAGGTGTCGGCCACCTCGGGGAACAGCGTCACACCCACGCTGGCGCCGACGAAGAGCCGCAGACCGCGCACCACGAAGGGCCAACCGAGGGCCGAGACGATCTTCGCCGCCACCACCTCGGCGTCTCGTTGGTCGGTGACGTCCTGGACCAAGATGCCGAACTCGTCGCCCCCGATCCGGGCCACGGTGTCCTCGTCGCGCACCGTTACGAGCAGCCGCTCGGCCACGGCCCGCAGAAGCTCGTCGCCCACCTTGTGGCCATGGGTGTCGTTCACCGCCTTGAACCGGTCGAGATCCACGAACATGAGCGCCAGCCGGTTGCCGCCCCGACGGGCGATGGACAGCGCCTGGGTGACGCGGTCCTCGAACAGCCGAGAATTGGCCAGGTCGGTCACCGGGTCGTGCAGGGCCTGGAACCGCACCTCAGCGAGAAGGGCCAGGCCTTCGAGGGCGGTGGCGGCCAGGCTGGCCACACCGCTCAATCGCTCGGCCAAGGTGACATCGACGAGGGGCACCTGATCATCAGAACCGACGACGATGACGCCGAACAAGGTGTTGCGTGCCGCGATGGGGACGAGGACTCCCGATGACAACCCCGTCAGGGTCAAGATGGAACAGAGCACGGGGTCCGATGCCCGTGTCACCTGCGTCGGGGTGGCTATCTCCATCAGGCGGTTGGCCAAACCGCCATCGCGCAGGCCCGTCGGTGCCGTCGCCGCCGCCAGATCGGCCACCGAGGTCGACGCCGCGCGCGTGAGCAGCGCGTCACCGGGATCCCACAACAGCACATCGGCCTGGCTGCAGTTCACGATCTCGGGCATGGCGTCGGCCAACCGTTGCGCCACCTCTGCCTTCGTCGACTCCTCGGCCAGGCTCTTGCCCAGAGCCAACAGAGCGCTCAGGGTGGTGTTCCTGTCACGCGCCTCGTCCAGTGCCTCCGCCGTCTCGAGAGCAGCCGCCGCGTGCCCGGCGTACGCCATCAGCAGCGACCGCTCCTGGGGTAGGAAGTGGTACTGCTCGGGATAGAAGGCGGCGAGCCGCCCAAAGTGGCCCCGACTCGATTCGATGTCCACCACCAACCGGGATTCGTCGGTGGCGTCACCCCCGCCGTGCAGGATCTCCTGGGCGGCGGCCTCGGCCTCTCCTTCGCTGAAACCGACGGAGTGGATCCGGGGGGCGGGATCGCCCGGCAGCTGCGCCACCAGGAGATACCGCGGGGCGCGCACGGCGACACCGGCGCGCCGGGTGATCGTCTCCAGCATCGAGTTTACGTCGCGTGTCGACGAGAGCTCCTGAGCCACCGACTCGAGAGACTCGAAGCGTTTGGTCAGCACCAGCATCTGCTCTCGGAGCATCACCACCTCGCGTTCGAGGCTCACCTCGATGGACGACGTCGGATCCCAACCCACCCGGACGAGACAGCGACCGTCGCCGCGCGTCTGGCATTCGATTTCCTCGACCTCGGCCGGCTCCATCCCGAACAGAACCGGGAACTGCGACAGCGCCCCCACGGTGTACCCGCAGAAGTGCGGGTTTCTCTCGAACTCGGGCGACGTCACGCTGATCAACCCATAGGAGTCACCCACCTCGGCCACCTCGGCCCTGGTGATGGTCGACTGTTTGGCCGAGATGGACGGGTACACCCGGATCATCTCGGCCGGCGATCCGATGGAGCGCAGCAGGGCCAGGACCTCGGTCCCGGCATAGCGGCGGAATACTTCGGCGCCGGCTTTGCGGCCCACTTCGGGATCGCCGAGCACCTCGGCCGCGGCCTGGAAAAGAGCCAGTCCCTCGGGATAGGTACTCCAGCCGTCGGGTCGCTCGATGTCGGCCGCCGAGCGCCGCTCCCCCGCCATCGCCAGAACCCGGCTCACCCCGTCGTCACCGGTCTGGCGGTGCACCACGGCCAGGAGCGCGCCGAGCATCGAGTTGGCCAGATGCTGTGTGCTCTCGGAGTCGCCCACCCCGTTGAGATCGACCAAAAGGTCGCTCACCTTGACTGGCGGCCACAGGGGCTGACCTGCATCAATTGCCCTGTGCAGCCAATTATTCGGCGCTCAGCGGGAAGCCGAGGCAAAGAAAACCGAAACCGAAGGTGCCCGACTAAGACGCCAGATGCACGATGTCGCCCACCAGCAGCGCCGTCACCAGAGCCATGACCGCCGCGTAGACCAGGGTCATGGCCCAGCGCCAGCGATGGTCGGCCAGCCAGAAGCGCCTGATCCCGATGACGTCGAAGACGAGAGCGAGCACGGCGATGGGCAGCCCGATGGCGGGGCCGACGCCGGTGGCCACACCGAGAACGGGCGTCAAGATGGGGAAGACCACGTAGCTCAGCAGGCAGCGCCCGGCCGAGATGAGGATCGACACGCTGAACATCCGGTGCACGGCCTCGTCCCCGACCGGCGACGGCCGGCTGGGCACGAAAAGCAGCCGCCTCATGGCCACGTCCGCCCGCGACCGACCGGCCCTCGAAGTGTCGGGGATGACGGCAGCCGAGCCCACGGCCCCCAAAACTACGACCTGGGGGCACCGGCCTCCAGTCAGGCGCCTCCAGATGGCCGGTGCCCCAGCAGAACGCCCCTCCAGATCTTTCGCTCTGGTGGTACGATTCGCGCACGGCTCGGGCCATGTGGTCCCGCCGGTGGAAACGTTGCTCCAGACCCCGGTGACGCAAATCCCCGACCATCTGCTCAGATGGCGTCGAGGTCGAAGGGAGCAACTGCGTTGTCTTCACCGTGGCCGTTTCCGTCGCCTTCACCTCTTCTGAGTGGTAGCCGACATCTCTCCGGTTCCCTTCCCGCACAGCTGTTGATCGCGTCGCCCCCCGCCGCAGGTCACCACGTGCGGGGAGGGACCGGAAACCTCGCAACAGAAGGCGACCAGCCATGAAGGCACTCGTCTACAACGGGCCCGACGACAAGAGCTGGAATGAGGTACCCGATCCCACGTTGATCGACGACACCGACTGTCTCGTCCGCGTCGACGCCACCACCATCTGCGGCAGCGACCTCCACATCCTGAAAGGACACCTCCCCGAGGTGACAGCCGGACGGATCCTCGGTCACGAGGCTGTCGGCACCGTCCTCCAAGTCGGCTCGGCCGTGAGGAACTCGAAAGCCGGTGACCGGGTCCTGGTGTCGTGCATCTCGGCTTGCGGACACTGCCGCTTCTGTCGTGAGGCCCGCTTTGGTCAGTGCCTCGGCGGCGGGGGCTGGATCCTCGGTCACAACATCGACGGGACCCAGGCCGAGAAGGTCCGGGTGCCTTTCGCCGACACCTCGACCTATCCCATCCCGCCCGGCGTGACCGACGAGGAATTCCTCATGCTGGCCGACATCCTGCCCACCGGCTACGAGGTGGGAGTGCTCAACGGTCGCGTCTCCCCCGGTGATGTCGTCGCCGTCGTGGGTGCCGGACCCATTGGTCTCTCGGCTATCACCGGATCCGCACTCTTCAGCCCCAGTCACATCGTGGCCATCGACCTAGCCGACACCAGGCTCGAAGCGGCCAAGCACTTCGGGGCGGACGTGACGGTGAACAACGGCCGTGAAGATCCCCTGGCCATCGTCCAGAGCCTGACCGACGGCCTCGGGGCCGACGTGGCCATCGAAGCCGTCGGCACTCCGGCCACCTTCGAGCTCGCCGCCGCCCTCGTCCGTCCCGGAGGCCGGGTGGCCAACATCGGCGTCCACGGGGCCCCGGCCACCCTTCACCTGGAAACGCTGTGGACGCGTGACGTCACGATCACCACCGGCCTAGTCGACACCTTCTCCACACCGACCCTGAGTCGGCTCATCGCCGCCCACCAGTTGAACGTCTCCCGCTACGCCACCCACCACTTCGGCCTCGACCAGATGATCGAGGCCTACGACGTCTTCTCCAACGCCTCTCACACCGGGGCACTGAAGGTCGTGCTCACCCGCACCCCGTGACCAAGACGCCGGCTCCGCGCTACCCGGCAGAGTTGGCCTGCGACATTTTCACCAGGGAAGGCATCGAACTCCATCTGCGCCCGATCCGGCCCGACGACGCCGGGCCCCTGGTCGAGTTCCACCGCTCTCTCTCGCCGCGCTCGGTCTACCGTCGTTTCTTCTTCGTTCACCCCACCCTTTCTCCGACCGAGGTCGACCGCTTCACCGGCGTCGACTACGTCCACCGCCTGGCTCTGGTGGTGGAACACGACGACCTCCTGATCGCCGTGGGACGCTACGAGGGAATCCCCGGCTCCACCGACGCGGAAGTGGCTTTCGTGGTGACCGATCAGCAGCAACACCATGGCATCGCCACGGTGTTGCTGGAGCATCTTGCCCAGGCGGCACGACAGCGAGGGATCACGACCTTCGTCGCCTCCACCCTGGCCGAGAACCGGGAGATGCTCGACATCTTCGCCCACTCGGGATTCGCGGTCACCACCAGTGTCGAAGAAGGAATCGTGAGCGTCCGCTTCCCCATCGGCTCAGCAGCCGACGTCTGAGCACCGTCCCTAGAACGACACCCGCCGGGCGGCGGCGATGAAGGCGCCATCGCCGGTCGCCTCCCACCCCCGCCGGCAGGCTTCGACCAGCTTCACCTGATGGGCGTCCCGGCTGTCAGCGGCCAGGGGGGCGAGCGCCGGATCCCACTCGTCGATCGTCGGCGCCACCGCTTCCCTTGGCCTCTCGATCGGCGCCGTCGCCGACGTCCTCGGGTCCCTGGCACCATAGAGAGCGTCATGCTCGGCGCGAACCCGGCCCAGGGCGGCACCGCCCTCCTCGGGGCCGATGTGATCGATCAGCAAGGCGACGGCCATGGCTCCGGTGACTCCGTGCAGATTGAAGATCGTGGGTTGCGCCGTGTAATGGCGCGCCCCGCCGGCGGCGGCTTCGATCACGCCGCGACGGGCATCGCCTACCGGTCGAGTCTCCGACACTGCTCGACCGGGCTGGAATCGTCCCGCCCAGTACCCGAGTGCCCGGGCCAACTCGGCGCGTCGGGCGGCGGTCTCGATGGTCTCGATGGCCCGCACGGCGTGGGCCGTACGGATCACGCCGTGGAACAACGCGCTGGCCATGCCCGGCACCAGCCGGGGCACCCACACTGCGACCGTCCGCTCCCAGCCGTCGAGGGCAATGGCCCCCTCGAAGTACCCCATCCATTCCGATAGCCGGTCGTAATCACCGAGAGCTTCGAGACCTTCGAAGTCGCTCACCCGGGCCGGCTCGGCGGGCTTCGGTCCCTCGCCCACCATCTGCACGAACCACCGGGCCCAGTCCGTGACCCGGTCGTCGCAGCCCAGGGCGGCCAGGGCTTCACAGGCCATGGGCCCGTGGTTGACGAATCCGTTGGGCAGTTCGAAGTCGGTCGCCCCCATCCGGTCGTAGGCGTCATCGAGTGCCGGTGAGGCGTCGCCCACGGTGGCCCGGTCGATGGTGCTTGCGTTCGATTGGTTGTCTTTCATGTCTCTCACCGTAGAACCTCAAGTAACATTGAGGTCAAGGCCATGACACAGATTCCTGCAGAGGTCCGCGAACTGACCGTCGGCCAGCTCTCGTCCCGCAGCGGGGTGTCGGTTTCGGCTCTGCACTTCTACGAGGCCGAAAGGCTCATCGTCAGCCGTCGCACCGGGGGCAATCAGCGTCGTTACCCTCGAGACATCCTGCGCCGGGTGGCCTTCATCCGGGCTTCCCAGCGCGTCGGCATCCCGTTGCGCACGATCAGGGAAGCCCTCGATCAGCTCGATTGCAACCGCACCCCTACTCGCGGAGACTGGGCCCGACTGTCGGCCGCCTGGCGTGACGACCTCGACGATCGCATCGGCCAGCTCCAGAGCCTGCGCGACCGCCTCACCAGCTGCATAGGGTGCGGCTGCCTCTCCCTCGACCACTGCGGCCTGGCCAATCCCGACGATGTCCTCGGCCGCGACGGCCCCGGTCCCCGCACTCTTCCCGGCTGACCGCTTGGCTGTTCAGCGCCGACACTTGCTGTTCAGCGCCGACACTTGCCGTTCAGCGCCGGCACTTGCCGTTCAGCGCCGGCACTTGCCGTTCAGCGCCGGCACTTGCGTTCAGGCCGAAACGGCCAGAGAGACCGACGGGTCGAGTTGGGCCGTCACCTTTTGGACGGCGGTGCACAGGTCATCGGGGCAATGGCGGTTGTACAAGGGTCCGGCACCATCGCGCAGAAGGACGCCCGCCATGGCCACGCCGCGCGCCGGTGTCGGAAGCTCGGCCACCAGGGCGCTGAGCAATGCGGCAATGTCGGTTTCGGCGGCGGCGATACGACGACGGCGCAGCGGTACCCGGTACGGTGCCCCTCCCCGCGCCCGGCGTAACAAGTGTTCCCAGTTCCGAGCCAGTGCCCGGCGCGTCTCCACACGAGCGAGGGTCTGAGCGCGCAGGGCCATGAGGAGCGTCGACTCGGCCGGCTCCCCGGCAGCTAGCCGCCGATCGAGGGCAGCGGCGAAGACACGGGCGAGAAACCGGTCCCAGCCTCGGCAGGACCAGGTGACAAAGCGTTCGGGGTCTTTCGGATCATGGATGAGAAGCATCATGGTGGTGGCTCCTTTCGCACCTCCCATCCTGCGCCGGCACTGAGCGGGCCGAAAGTGGCATGATTGACATGGTGCGCGACGAACCTGCCAACCCGCCGGCACGTCGTCGAGTCGGGAAGACCTCGGAGGCCCAGCGTGGTCGATCCGGCCCGAGACGTCACGGTGTCGGCCTCGTCGTGTACGACAGGGTCAACCTGTTCGAGCTCGGCATCGCCTGCGACATCTTCGGCGACGACCGCTGGGTGGCCTCCGACGTCCCTTGGTACCGGCTGTCGCTGTGTGCCGACGCCGCCGCGGTGACAGTCGACCGCGGCTTCGCCCTGCAGGTCCCCTACGGGCTGGAGAAGCTCGACGACGTCGACACGGTGATCGTGCCGCCCACCGATGCGCTCGAGCAGGTACCTCCTCAGATCTACGCCGCCCTGCGTCGGGCCCACGACCGGGGTCAGCGGATCCTCTCCTTGTGCACGGGCGCCTTCGTCCTGGCCGAAGCGGGATTGCTCGACGGTCGCCGGGCCACGACGCACTGGACAGAGTGCGACACGCTGGCCCGTCGGTACCCGCTTGTCTCGGTCGATTCCCGTGTGCTCTACATCGACGAGGGCGACATCTTGACCTCGGCCGGCAGTGCCGCCAGCATCGACCTCTGCCTCCACATCGTCCGCCGCGACCATGGTGCGGCCGTCGCCACCCAGCTCGCCCGGCACCTGGTGGTGCCCCCGCATCGCGACGGGGGCCAGGCCCAGTACATCGACGCCCCCATGCCCGTGCTCGACAGCACCAACCTGTTCGCCGATACCCTCGCCTGGTTACAGGAGCACCTGGACGAACCCGTAACCGTCGAGGCCCTGGCGGCCCGGTCGGCCATGAGCCCCCGGACCTTCGCCCGGCAGTTTCGGGCCGGCACGGGAACGACTCCCTACCAATGGCTGGTGCGCCAGCGGGTCCAACTGGCCCAACGCCTCTTGGAGACGACCGAGCTGCCCGTCGACGTGGTGGCGGAGAAGAGTGGTTTCTGCACGGCAGCCAACCTCCGCAAGCACTTCCAACGTGCCCTGCACACGAGCCCCCAGGCGTATCGACGGATCTTCCACGAGCGCGCCGGCTGAGGGTCGTTAGGCTCACACGGGTATCTATTTCATCGGATTCATCGGAGATAGGAGCATCAATGGCCAAGGTCCTCTACACCGCACGCGCCCACGTCACCGGGGGTCGCAGCGGCCACGGTCGTACCACGGACGGTGAGCTCGAAGTCGACCTTCAGCTCCCGACGGAGATGGGCGGTCCGGGAGGGGGGACGAATCCCGAGCAGCTTTTCGCCATCGGCTATGCCGCCTGTTTCGAAAGCGCCCTGGGCGCGGTGGCGCGCCGGCGCAAGGTGGAGGCGGGCGAAGTCACCATTGATTCGGCTGTGGGTCTCCTCCCCACCGGTGGCGGCGGTTTCCAGCTCACGGTCACGCTCGACGTGTCTCTGCCCGCCGTCGACGACGCCACCTTGGCCGCCGACCTCGTGCGTGGAGCGCATCAGGTCTGTCCCTACTCCAATGCCACCCGGGGCAACATCGACGTCGAGCTGCTGTTGGACGGGAAACCGGTATGACGACGGGGGCGCCGCCACGCCGGGTTCTTCTCGTCCTGGCCGTGTCCGCCCTGTTCGGATCTCTCGTTGTCACCCAGACGACGCCGGCGGCGGCGGCGCAGCTGGCGCCGATGACGGGCGCCTACGTCTTTCACCTCGCCTTCGGCGGCCGCGCTCGTAGCTACCGGTTGCACGTTCCCCCTGCCGCCACCGGGGCCAAGCCCCTGCCGCTGATCCTCAATCTGCACGGTGCCACCCAGAACGCCCTGCTGGAGGAGATCACCTCGCAGATGGACACCTCGGCGGACGCCGACGGTTACCTGGTGGCCTACCCCAACGGCACCAGGATCTCGACCGTCCTCACCCCCGACCCCGTCGCCAAGCAAGCCCAGTACGGATGGAATGCCGGCCAGTGCTGCGGCCTGCCCGTCACCAAGCACATCAACGACGTCGGATTCTTGCTCAAGGTCATCTCCGACGTAGCCACCCATACCCCCGTTGATCTGCGCCGCGTCTACGTCACCGGCATATCGAACGGAGGGATGATGGCCTACGCCATGGCGGCCGAGGCTTCGGACCACGTCTCCGCCATCTCCTCGATCTCGGGCCAGGTCGAGTTGCCCACCATCCATCCCACGCGGGCCGTGCCCACCATGGAGTTCCATAGCGTCAACGACCCCATCGCCAAGTGGGCCGGTGTGAAAAACCGCAACCCCCGCCCCCGGCTCTCGGTCATGGAGGGCATCGACCAATGGGTGAAGTCCGACGGCTGCGCCGCCAAGGCGCACCACGCACCCACCATCGTGGGCGCCGCCGGGTCCGTCTCCGCCGGCGAGACAGCTACGGCCGTCACCTACACGCACTGTCGGTCGGGCTCCGAGGTCGCTCTGTGGCGGTTCACCGGATCGGGCCACGTCTGGCCGGGCAGCCCCCTCAACACCGGTCCCGAGAAGACCTGGATCCTGGCCGGCGTGGGGAGAGGGATCGTCCTGGTGAATGCCAACGAGACCATGTGGCGGTTCTTCGAGCATTACGCGTTACCGGTTCGTGCCCCGTCCAAGACGGCCTAGCCCGCACGACGGACAGACCCCCTTGACCGAGACATCAGTGAGGATCGAAGCATGACGGCGCGCCGTGTGGCACCGCCCGTGGTGGACGATGTGCGGCGCGCCGGCGAGATCATCGCTCGCCATCTGCCCACGACGCCGGTGCTGGCGAGCCCTCTACTCGGACCGAACGTGATGCTCAAGCTGGAGACCCTCCAGCCCACGGGTTCGTTCAAGGTGCGCGGTGCGTTGGCGGCGTTGGCGGCGGCACGCCACGCCGATCCGCAGCGCCCGGTGGTGACCGCCTCCGCCGGCAATCACGGCCTCGGCGTGGCCTTCGCCGCCCAGACCTTCGAGATGCGGGCCATCATCGTCGTTCCCGAAAACGCGTCGCCCGCCAAACAAAAAGCCCTCGAAGGCTTCGACGTGGATATCATCCGCCATGGACTCAGCTATGACGAGGCCGAATCCCATGCCCTGCACGTGGCCGAAGCGGGCGCCCGGTTCGTATCGGCCTACAACGACCCCGACGTCATCTCCGGCCAGGGGACGATCGCCCTCGAACTCTTCGACCAGGTTCCCGATCTGACCACGATCGTCGTCCCCGTCGGCGGTGGAGGCCTTCTGGCCGGCGTGGCTCTGGCCGCCGGGCTCCGCCCCGGCGTCGGCGTGCGGGGGGTGGAGACCGAGGCCTCACCCGCCGTAAGTGCGTCGGTGACGGCGGGACGGGTTGTTCCGGTAACCGTCGGTGAAACGCTGGCCGACGGCCTGGCCGGCAACCTCGAACCGGGGGCGGTGACGGTCCCGTTGATCGCGGCGGGCGTCGAGGAGCTGGCCGCAGTCAACGAGCGCGCCATCGCCCAGGCGGTGAGGTTCCTGGCTTTCGAGCATGGACTGGTGGCCGAGCCTTCGGGTGCGGTCGCCGTCGCCGCCGTTCTGAGCGGTCGTCTCCAGCCCGGGGACGGGGCCACGGCTTTGGTGGTGACGGGGCGCAACATCTCCGCCCGACTCCTGGGCGAGCTTCTATCCGGTGAGCGATGACGCGCCGATGCCCGACGTAACCCTTCCCGGCGTGACCATCGCCTACGACGTCTTCGGACCGAGCACCGGTGAGCCGGTCGTGTTCGTGTGCGGGCTCAGCCAGCCGGCCGTCGCCTGGCAGCTCACCCTGGTGCCGGCGCTCACCGAGGCGGGCTACCGGGCGGTGACCTTCGACAATCGGGGGGTGGCACCGTCGTCGTCTCCGGCGGCGCCCTACACGATCGACGAGATGGTCGAGGACACCATCGGCTTGCTCGACCATCTCGGTCTGGGCGCCGTCCGGGTGGCCGGGTATTCGATGGGGGGATGGATCGCCGAGACGATGGCGTGGCGCCATCCCGAGCGCGTGCGGGCCGGCGTCTTCATCGGCAGCTGCAACGTCGGGACATCGTGGGAGAAGGCGCTCACCACCGTCGAGCGCGACCTGGCCCGGCTCGACCCGGAGCTGCCCGCGTGGTTCAACGCCGTGGAGACCTTGCGCTATCTGCCCAACCACGACCTGCAACAGGACAGCATCGTCGACGAGTGGATGGCGCTCATCGGAGGGCTCGAGCCGTGGCCCAACCCGGGACGACTGGGCCAGTACGAGGCGGCGTTGGCTTGGTCCCTCGACGTCGATCGCATCCGACGCTGGCCGGAGATCACCGCTCCGTGTCTCGTTCTCTCCTTCGAGCACGATGTCGACTCCCCTCCGGCGCGCGCTCGCGAGGCGGCGGCGGCGATCCCCGGCGCCCGTTTCGTCGAGGTGGCCGGAGCGAGCCACCTGGGGGTGTTCACCCACGCCGACAAGGTGGCGACCGAGATACTGGGATTCTTCGCCCCCACGACCGAAGGCCACAGGACCGACGGGCCGTGCTCGGCTCCCTGACGGACAGAATTGTTGGCCACGGGGGTGGCCCGGCACTAAGCATGGGCCATGCGCAGCGATACCGTCACCCTGGCCGGCCACTCTGTTCACCGGATGGGCTTCGGCGCCATGCAACTTCCCGGCCCCGGGGTGTTCGGACCCCCGGCCGACCGCCCGGCGGCACTGGCCGTGCTCCGCAGGGCCGTTGATGCCGGCGTCGACCATATCGACACCGCGCAGTTCTACGGCCCCGATGTGGCCAACGAACTCATCCGCGAGGCGCTCTCTCCCTATCCCGACGAGCTGGTTCTGGTCTCGAAAGTGGGCGGCCGCCGCGATGAGCAGGGCCAGTGGTTGCCGGCCCAGACCCCCGAGGAGTTGCGCTCCGGAGTAGAGGCGAACCTCAGGAGTCTGGACGTGGACCGGGTGCCCGTGGTCAATCTTCGGCGTATGCCCGAATCCGACGTGCCGTTCACCGAACAGGTCTCGGCCATGGCGGCCATGCACGACGAAGGCCTCATCGGCGGTATCGGGCTCAGCAATGTGACCCTGGACGAGTACCTGACCGCCCGCTCCCGGATCGACGTGGCCTGTGTCCAAAACGCCTACAACCTGACCGACCGAAGCGACCAACCGCTGTTCGACGCCTGTGCCGCTGACGCCGTGCCCTACGTGCCCTTCTTCCCTCTCGGGTCGGCGTTCTTCCCCGACAATCCCGTCCTGAGCGCTCCGGCGTTGCAAGAGATGTCTCGCCGGCTGCAGGTCACGGCGGCCCAGGTGGCGCTGGCGTGGCTGCTGGCCCGGGCTCCGACGGTGCTGCTCATCCCGGGGACGTCGTCGCTGTCGCATTTGGAGGAGAACCTGGCTGCCGGTGATCTGGTCCTCGATGAGGAGGCTCTGGCCATCCTCGACGCCGCCGTCTGAGCGTCTCTCTGACACAGATCGACTCGCCACCGACCGAGACGTCGCCGCCGTTCCCGGCCGAGGATCTCCGCTCGTCACCACGATCGGCCGTGAGCGGGCCTCCCCTACCATGCAGAGGTGCCATCAGGACCCGAGGAGCAGACGGAGCGCCCGGACCCTTCGATTGAAGAGATCGAGGACGCTGTCGTCGACGGTGACCGGCCGCTCGGGGCGGGAACGGCCATCTCGGCCCTGCGGCACCGGACCTTTCGGATCGTCTTCATCGGTGCCTTCGCCTCGAACATCGGCACATGGATGCAGAACGTGGTTCTCGGGGCCTACGCCTATGACATCACCCACTCGAGCACTTTCGTCGGGGTGATCATCTTCGCCCAGCTCGGCCCCGCTCTTCTTCTCGCCATGGTGGGCGGCCTCATCGCCGACAAGGTGGACCGCAAGAAGTTTCTCATCGTCCTCTCCATCGAGCAGCTGGTGTTCTCCCTGGCTCTCGCCTGGGTGGTGAGGACCCCGTCACCATCGCATGTCGTCCTCGTCGTCATGGTCGTCATGGTGGGTGTGGGAAGCGCCATGTTCGGCCCCGCCTACTCGGCCATCCTCCCGGGCCTGGTGCGCCGCGTCGACCTGCCCGGTGCTATCTCGCTCAACTCGGCCCAGATGAACGCCTCGCGCGTCATCGGCCCCGTGATCGGAGGAGTGGCGTTCCACTTCATCGGACCGGCATGGGTCTTCGCCGGGAACGCGGCCACCTACCTCTTCGTGGTGGGCGCCCTCATGATGGTCTCGCTGCCCCTGGCGCCCCGTGGCTCCCAGCACGCCAGCCGCTGGCGCGAACTGACAGCAGGCATCACGACGGCACGGGCCGACCGGGTGGTCGGTCGCTGCCTCGTCACCGTGTTCGTTTTCTCGCTGCTGGCGCTGGCCCTCATCGGGCAGATGCCCGTGGTAGCGGCCCACAACCTGGGGATCGACCCCAAGTCCGCCAACTACGGCCTCCTGTACGCCTGTTTCGGCACCGGAGCTCTCCTGGGCGCCATCTCGATCGGCACGGTGTTCTCCCACACCTCCAAGGCCCTGATGGTGCGGGTCTGCCTGCTCTGCTACTCCGTGGCGCTGACCGTGTTCGCCCTTCTGCGAGCGGCACTGCCGGCCTATTTCATCATCGCCCTCGTGGGGGCCTTCTATTTCGCCTTCATCACGGCGTTGAACACAAGCCTCCAGACCCGCCTCGGCGATGCCGTGCGTGGGCGCGTCATGGCCTTATGGATCATGGGATTCGGTGGAACGGTGGCGCTGGGCAACCTGCTCGTCGGTCCGGTGGTGTCGGCCGTCGGTATCACTGACGTCCTGCTCTTCGGCGCCGTCGTGGCCCTGGGCCTGGCCTGGTACGCCGATGTCAGAGTGCCCGGCGAAGATTCGGGAGTTCTCGAGGCGGTACCGGCGCCGTAGCCACGTCGGGCGCCATCTACGATGCGGCGCCCGTCCAGAGGCTGCGGAGCTCGGTGCTCAAAGCCTCGGGGCGTTCGGCGGGGAAGAAAAGCTCTGCCCCCTCGAGCTCGACGCAGCGGACCGTGCCGGGAATGGTGTCGGCCAGCCACCGGGCCCAGGTGACATCGAAAAAGTCATCAGCAGTACCCCACACGATCAACGTGGGAGCCTCGAACCGGGCCAGGTCGTCGCGTATGACCACCGTCACGCTGTTGTCCATCCCAGCGACATAGCCCTGGACGGCCCGGGCTCGGCCCGGCGACGCCGCGACGGCGGCGAAGAAACCGGCGATTGTCTCATCCGACAGGACATCGGGACTCACGAAGCCACTGGCCGAGACGACGCGCGCTGCCCTCGTGCAGGCGGCTGTCGAGCGCTTCACGGCCGACGGGTTCACGAAGACGAGCATGGACACCATCGCCGAAGCGGCACGCGTAACGAAGGGTGCCGTCTACCACCACTTCCGCGACAAGGCCGAACTTTTCGAAGCGGTGTTCGTCGTGATGGAAGAACGACTGTTGGCGCAAGTCACGGCAGGGGTCGCCGGCATGACCGACCCCTGGGCTCTTGTCGCCAAGGGCATCGATCTTTATCTGGAGCAATGCGCTGAGGCCGACTTCCGACGCATCGTGCTGGAGGAGGCTCCCGCCGCGCTGGGCTGGATCCGATGGAAAGAAACAGAAGAGAGGTACTTCCTCGGCCTCGTCACGGGCACTCTCGCCGGCCTGGCCGAGGCGGGCGAAATCGAGATCCCTCCGGGTGACCTGACAGCGAGGATGCTCCTGGCGGCGACGAACGAGGTCGGATTGGCGGTGGCTGCCGCCGCTGACCGCGAGGAGGAGCGCCAACGGGGGGCTGCGCTCGTCATGCGCCTGCTCGAAGGCCTCCGTTAGCGATCCCCGACGGCCGCCTATGTTGGGGCGCCCGAGCCCATCCTGCGCCCGGGACGGCCACCTGTGGCGTGACGGTGCTCCAGGGGCGACGGTGCGAAGGAGGGGGACGATGGCCAGCCCGGGTGGCGGACAACTGGGACGGTCGTGGCGTCGCTTCCGACGTCGACCGGTTCTCGCCCAGGGCGCCGCCTTGGCCGTCGTCCTCGTTCTCCTCGTCGGCATCGTCTTCGCCGTGGCCGGCTCGGGATCGTCGAGCGGACCACGAAAAAACGCCAAGGCCGGTGCCGTCACCGCCAGCGTGACACCTCCTGACAAGGCCAGTCTCAGCAGCGCCGGTGTCACCGCCCACACCATCAACGTCGTTTTCCCCATATCCAACCTGCAGGCGTTGTCGCTGAATCTCGGCTTTGCCACCGACATCGAGTACACCGAGCAATCTCAGGCGATCAAGCTCTTCGTCAAACAGATCAACGACAACGGCGGTATCCACGGCCGAAAGATCAATCCCATCATCGTCACCTTCGACCCGACCAGCGAGACAGACATGCGGGCCCTGTGCAAGGACTGGACCGAAGGCGGCGCATCGGTGTTCGCCGTGCTCGACGGTGTCGGTACATGGACCGGAGACAACCAACTCTGCATCACCCAGGAAGGCCACACGCCACTTCTGAGTCAATGGACGACGGTGACCAACTGGACGCAGAAAGGATCTCCGTATCTGTGGTGGACCGGTCCCGACGACGCCGCCATCCTGCAGGCCACCGTCAACTGGGCAGTGAGCGGCGGGCTCATCGGACACAACATCAAGGTGGGCGTGATCGCCGGCGACCGGGCCAGCGATCAGGTCGCACTCAATCAGTATTTGCTACCCGATCTCAAGCAGGCCGGCATCACCCCGATCGTCAAGACCATCGCTGCCGATCCCTCCAATACGTCGGCCACCACCAGCGAGGCGCCGCTCGTCATTCAGCAGCTGCGCACGGACGGGGTTACCTCGGTCATCCCTCTCATACCGTTCAATGTCTTTTATCCCGTCCTTCAGGCCGAGACCCAGCAGCAGTACTTTCCCAAGCTCCTGCTGTCGGACTATGAGGAGTCGATCGAATCGGCGCTCGGTCTCCTACCCATTCCCTACGAGAAGGCGCTCGACGGTCAGGAGGGTCTGACCACCCAGACTCTGGGCGGCATCGACGACACCCGCCCCGAGGCCCAGGGCGGGTACGACCCCGGAGTGCGCGGCTGCTTCACCGTATGGCACAAGGCCTATCCCCAGATCCCGAAGGGCAACCAGTCCGACTTCCTCGAGGAACAAGGTCCGGTCCAGGCCTGGTGCCAGGAGATCCGTCTCTTTGCCGCCGCCGCCACAGCGGCGGGTCCCGACCTCAATCGACGGACGTTCGTGGAGGCCATGGCCAGGATCTCCAACTTTCCCGGCGGGTACTCCCCCACCCTGACCTACGGGACGGACACCTTCTCGGGACCCACGCAGTACCGGATCGTCCGACTGCACACCAACATGCCCCCTTCGAGCCAGTGCAAGTTCCCCATGAATCACATACCGCAGGGGGTGTGTTGGGTGGTGGTCAAGAACTGGAAGCCGCTACCGAAGACATGACCGAGATCCACACGCCATGGTGGCAGTCCGGCGTTCTCTACCAGGTCTATCCCCGGTCCTTCTCCGACTCGGACGCCGATGGAAATGGTGATCTGCAAGGGATCATCGACCGTCTCGACCACCTCGAGTGGCTGGGAATCGACGGTATCTGGCTGAGTCCCATCACGCTGTCGCCCAACGCCGATTGGGGATACGACGTCGCCGACTACTGTGCCGTCGAACCCGATCTGGGAACGATCGAGCTTTTCGATGCCCTGGTGGCCGGGGCGGGCCGCAGAGGAATACGGGTCCTCATGGATCTGGTCCCCAATCACACCAGCGAAGAGCATCTCTGGTTCGTGGACTCCCGGTCCTCGAAGACGGCGTCCAAGCGCGACTGGTACGTCTGGGCCGACGCCACAGCCGAGGGTGCGCCCCCCAACAACTGGGTGAGCAGCTTCGGGGGCCCGGCCTGGACCCTCGATGCCACCACCGGCCAGTTCTATCTGCACAACCATCTCGCCGAGCAACCGGATCTCAACTGGTGGCACGAAGACGTCCGTTCGGCCTTCGACGATATTTTTCGATTCTGGCTCGACCGGGGCGTGGCCGGCTTCCGGATCGACGTGTGCAACATCATCATCAAAGACAAGCAGCTGCGCGACAATCCGCCCGCTACCGAAGACGACGACTTCGAGGCTCAGCTCTTCGGACAGCGTCCCGTCTACAACGGCAATCGTCCGGAGGTCCATGACGTCCTTCGGCGATGGCGTCGACTGACCGATTCCTACGACGGATCCCGAGCCCTCATAGGCGAGACGCCGGTCAAAGTCGATGTCCTGGCCCGCTACTACGGAGACGGCAGCGACGAACTGCACATGGCTTTCAACTTCCCCTTCATCACCTCACCGTTTGAGGCGGAGACGCTGCGCGGCATCGTGGAGGAGACCGAAGAACTGTTGCCTCTCGGGGCGTGGCCGGCTTGGACGGGGTCGAATCACGACATGAGCCGCTTCGCCTCGCGTTGGGGTGAGGGGAATCCCTCCAAGATCGGCGCCGCCATTGTGATGTTGCTGTGTCTACGAGGAACACCGGTGCTGTACCAGGGCGACGAGATCGGACTGGGCGATCGAGCTGTCGGCCACGAGGATATGCGTGACCCGCTCGGCGTCCTGTACTTCCCCGCCTACGCCGGGCGCGACGCCATGCGCACTCCCATGCCCTGGCGTGACGCGCCGGGAGGTGGTTTTACCGACCCCGGCGTCGCGTCCTGGCTGCCGATCGGCGACACCGGGCCATGCAACGTCGAGGACCAGCGCAGTGACCCTCGGTCCATCCTCCACCTGACCCACGACCTGATCGCCCTTCGCCGAGAGACACCGGAGCTGCAGACGGGCGCCTATGAGTCGGTGAAGGCACCCGACGGCGTGTGGGCCTGGCGTCGGGGCGACCACATGCTGGTGGCTCTCAACCTCAGCGAAGGCGATGCCACCCTGGCGGATGTCGAGGGTCGGATCCGTATCGGCACCGATCGGCAGCGCGACGACGAGGTCCTCAGAGGTGTCGTGCGTCTGCATCCGTGGGAGGCCGTCGTCATAGACACCCGGTAGAGCGCGCCACCTCAACTCTCTTCCGGCGGCCCGGTTGACGCCGGATCGGCATGGTCGGCGGCATGGTTGTCACTCTCGACCCCGGCTTCGTCGGCGGCAGTCGGAGCCGGGGCGCTAATGGGCAACGGGACCCGGGCCACCACGACGTCAGGTCGGCGGCGGAGCTCGGAAGCGAGGGCCAGGTCGACCTGGTTGTGGAGCAACCGGTAGCGCAGGCGATCGGGGATCACCACGGGAATCAGAACGACCACCTGGCGGTCCTTCTCCGCACGGAGTTCGTCAACCATCCGGACAATGGGCTGGACGATCGACGCGTAGTCGGTGTGTAGGACCTTCAGTGGGACTCCGGGATTCCACTCCTGCCACTGACGTTCGACTTCGGCCTTGGAAAACCCCGCCGGATCGCCTTCGAACTCGACAGTCACAGCAATGACCTCTTCACCCATGGAAATGGCCTCGGACAGAGCGTGGGCCGTCAACCGCGACACGTTGGTCACCGGCACGACCACGATGGTGCGCTTTCGTTCCGGGGGCGGCGGTATGACGCCGACGCCCAGGGCCTCGCCGGCACGGCGGTAGTAGGCCTCGACCCGATTGAAGAGGACGATGAAGAGAGGAATGGCCAGGACGACCACCCAGGCACCTTCGATGAACTTGGTCAGGAGGAAGATCACCGTGGCCGAAGCGGTCACCGCCGCACCGACACCGTTGATCGTCGCCCGACGAGTCCACCCCGGCTCCCTCGTCCGGCGCCAATGGATCACGAGGCCCGCCTGCGACAGCGTGAAGCCGATGAACACACCGATGGCGAAAAGGGGGATCAGGGTGTTGGTATTGCCGCCCACGGCCACGAGCAACAGCCCGGAGAAGAGCGCCAGGGTCACCACGCCATTGCCGAACACCAGCCGGCTGTCGCGCACCCCGAACAGATGCGGGAGGTAATTGTCCCTGGCCAGCAAGCTGGTCAGCACGGGTAGCCCACCGAACGACGTGTTGGCGGCCAGGGCCAGGACCAGCGTGATTGTGAGCGACACGGTGTAATAGGCCCAGTGACGTCCGACAGCCTCCCCCATGATCTGGCTCAACGCCGTCTGGTTCGTCCTCGGTTGAATCTGGAACTTCTTGGCCAGCTCGGCCAGACCCAACAGCATGGCGGCCAGGATCACGCCCAACAACATCTCGGTCCGCTTGGCCCGGACGACCCGGGGCTCCTTGAAAAGTGGCACGCCGTTGGCGATGGCTTCCACGCCGGTGAGGGCGCTGCATCCTGCGGAAAACGCCTTCAACACCAGGAACAGCGACACCGTCTCCACGGCGTGGTGAGGCAGCAAGGACGTCCCGGGAGGAGGCGTCTTCGACGCCAAGGGATGGATGAGGCCGATGCCGATGATCACCAGGAGCCCAACGATGAAGACGAAGGTGGGGATGAGAAAGGCCCGGGCGCTTTCGCCCAGACCACGAAGATTCAAAGTCGTGATGAGGAGCAGGATTCCCAGAGACATGGGAACGGTGAAGTGCGAGGTCGACGGAAAGGCCGAGGTGATCTCGCCCACACCGGCGGCGATCGAGACGGCCACGGTCAGCGTGTAGTCGACGATGAGGGCGGCGCCCGCCAGCTTGCTCACCCGCGGGCCGAAATTGTCGCGCGACACGGCATAGGCGCCACCACCGTGCGGATAGGCGTCGATGACCTGGCGGTACGACGTCACCAAGATGGCCAGGAGGACAACAATGGCGATGGTGATGGGCAGGATCAGGTGTAGCGACGTCGCCCCAGCGGCGCCCAGGACGATCAGGATCGCCTCGGGGCCATAGGCCACCGAGGTGAGAGCGTCGAGGGACAGCGCTGAGAGTCCCTCGATCGGGGTGATTTCCTCGTCCGACGCCTCGCGCGATGAGAGGTCGCGCCCGACGACAAGTCTTCGGATCCTCGAGAGACCTGTCATCGACCCAATCCGCTGTGGGACACCCTGGTTCGCACTGAAACCGACTCTACGGGTCCCCACGGCGGGGACGCATGACGGCGCCCCACCCGGCGTTCGTCAGAGGAGATGCGGGGTTCAAGCTCCTTCTTGTAGAACTCGATGAAGTTCGGCCTGATCGGGTCCGATCGGGTTCCCTGTGATGAAACCGTCGTCGACGTTCGAGGGCCAACAGCACACGATCCGGTGGGTGCGAACGTCCTGCTCGGGCTACCTCACCCCGTCGCTGGCCGGGGTGGTCAACCACGGATCACAGGATCTCCCGGGCACATCGCCGCCGCATTTCACCGATACGCCGTCGAGTTCATCGAGATCGACGAGAGCCCGATCTATGGCCGCAACGATGATGCGAAGTCGACATCCCACGGATTCTCGACATCCGACACGGTTTATCCGCGGATGCCGTCCAGTCGTGCACGGGTCACTCCGTATGATCGACCGCCCGTTCGAGTTGGACCTTGGACATCTTCGAACGGCCCCTGATGCCCTTGCGGCGTGCCTCCTCATAGAGTTGGCACGGGTTCATAACTACCCCTCCGGCGGCCGGAGCCACCATCAGCGTGGTGCGGGATGAGAACCTCGCGACGTATCGTCAGAATGTGTTGTTCCTGGACCATGCATTGGGTAGAACCAGACGGTGAACCCGATCGAAAAGACCCTTCGTCGTGTCGACGAGTTCCAACAACGCCACGGGCTGCCTTCGTTCGTGTTCGGCGTCGTGAAGAAGTTCGGCGACGATTCCGCCGGCAGCCTGGCGGCGCTCATCGCCTACTACGGCTTTCTGTCAATCTTTCCCTTATTGCTCGTTCTGACCACTCTTCTCGGCTTGCTCTTCGCCAACGATGCCGCGCTGCACGATCGAATCATTCACTCGACGGTCGGACAGTTCCCTATCGTCGGCCAACAGCTGGCCAGCAAAACGACCGGCGTACGATCGCTACATGCCGGTAGCGTGATTGGCTTGGTCATCGGGCTTCTGGGCCTGGTGTGGGGTTCGTTCGGTGTGAGCCAAGCCGCCCAGCGAATGATGGCCGAGGTGTGGAACATCCCGGGAGTGATCCTCCCCGGCTTCTTGTCCCGGCTCGGGCGCAGTGTGGGATTTCTCGCTCTCTTGGGCCTTGACGTCATCGTCACGACGTTTCTGGCCGGGTTCGTCACCATTGGCCACGGCGCTCCGTGGGTGCAAGTCCTGGCTGGGTTGCTGGGCCTGATCACCAACATGGTGCTCTATGTGATCGGGTTCCGAATTCTGACCCCCAAATCCATCGAGACTCGGTTCTTGATTCCCGGAGGCGTTCTAGCCGGGATCGGTTGGACGATCCTGCAGTATGCCGGCACCCTGCTCGTAGGCCACACGCTGAGGCACGCCAGTCAGACCTACGGCTACTACGGCAGCGTCCTGGGATTGATCTCGTTTCTGTATCTCACGGCGGAGGTAACGGTCTATGCGGCGGAGGTGAACGTGGTAAGCGCGCGGCACCTCTATCCGCGCAGCATCGCTCCGCCCCCTCTCACGGCGGCCGATGAATCCGTCCTGCGGTCCGTCGCTGAACAGGGAGAGCGCCGGCCCGAACAGCGCGTCCACGTCGAATTTTCTCCGACGGACCACGATGGGGGTGACGGCGTCCCCCGCTCTCCTTCCTGATTACGGTCCCGGACGACCTTCCGGGTCCCGGAATGTGGCCTTTCGGTGTGCCGCTTCCCCGGCTGGGGATTCGAGTGTCGCCGGCGGCTCGTCCAGCGACCCCTGGGCCACGGCTTCATCGTGGTGGCCCCGTTGGTCCTCCACGACCTCACGCAGAACGGAGTTTGGCGCTTCTTCGAGCATCATGAGGCGCTCTTGTGCACCGGGAAGAGCCCGGAGCAGCTCGTCGAGCTTTCGCTGGCTCGCCGCCTGCTCGCGACCCTGGGTGTGCTGGATGGTGAAGACCATCACGAGCGTGACGGCCGACATTCCGACTTCACTTCCGATTACCCATCCGGACGGAAAGCCGAGCACGGCGCCGACGATCAACAGGCAGGCAAGCAGTCCGATCACAACGACGGATGCACTAGGTCGCGAACTGTGATGGTCAATCCGGTAGAGCATCCGGCTGGTGGCCGGCAGCTGCTCTGTGCGACGGGCCACCGGTCGCTTCTCTTCACGGTGACGGGGCATGCTCACCTCATGATTGCACTCGTTGTGGATCCTTCGGCACGAGGGCCAGGTGCCCCCATGCTCAGTGTTCTACCCATAGACCTTGTTGACACAAATTCCGGCATGAGCTGAGCCTCCCGGCTAAGTGTGGAGCTGTCTAGAACTCACACTCGCCCAGGAGGCTCACCCTGCACCGTAATGCCCCACTCACCGCCCGAAGGTCGGTTCCGTCTGTGCCAGCGCATCGAGGCCGGCTGGACCATCGCTGCTGCCGCCGAATCGATGAACATCTCCCGCCGGACGGCCCACAAGTGGTGGGGCCCGATTTCAAGAGTCGGGGGTCGTGGGCCTGGAGGATCGCTCGAGCAGGCCTCGGACCTGCCCCACCGCACCGGGGCGCAGTGGCTCACCGATATGGCGGAACGACTCGAAGAGAGAAAAGGCAAGCTTCACGCCCCGAGACTGGCCGAGAAAATGTCGCTGCCCTCCGGTCAGCTGGCGCAGATGGCCAAAGAGCAGCAGATTCCTGGCCGTTCATCAATGAACCACGAAGAGCTGGCAGCGACGGTGGCGATCTGACAAAGGCGACGCAGCCGCCCCCAGCCATGTCCGAGGTTACGTGGTGGCGGCTGCGTCCCTGGCCAGCGCCAACACGGCGATGTCATCGTCGTGGTGTGCCTTGTCGGCGATGAGGCCGCCGAGCACCCGGTCACAGAGATCCGCCGGACTGAAATGTCCCGAGGCCGCTTTGATCAGAATCTTGGTGCCGTCCTCAAAGCTCCGGTGGCGGTCCTCGACCAGGCCGTCGGTGAAGAAGAGCAGGGAAGCGCCCTCTGACAGGGTTCCACGCCACTCCTGAATGAAGGACGCTGGAGCCCCCAGAGGCGTCGTCGGCTTCACGTCCAAGAGGCGGGCCTTCCCGTCGGTGATCAGCAGGGGCGGAGGGTGTCCGGCCGAGGCGATCGTGAGCGCGCCGTCGCGAGGGTCGACACGGGCGACAAGCAATGTCGCCATCCGTTCCAGTTCAAGACTGTCCCAACCACGGCGCAACATCTCGATGAAGTGCCGAGGTCCGTCGGCCTGACCGGCGAGGACACAGGCGGCCGTGCGGACCTGACCCATGATCGCAGCCGCCAACATGTCGTGACCGGCTACGTCCCCGATGACGACGGTGGCCACGGATGACCGACTCGTAATGACGTCGTAGAAGTCCCCGCCGACCTGATGGCCCGCTGTGGCCGGGAGATACCGCACCGCCAGGGCAAGCCCGGGCACGTCGGGGAGTTGGTCGGGAAGGAGACTGGCCTGCAGGGTGTGGGCGGCCTGACGGTCGACATCGTTGCGGTGAGCGGCGGCGACAACTTGTGCCACCGATGAGGTGAAGTCGTCGGCGAGCGCGAGATCGCTCGGGCCGAAGCGGCGGCCCGATCCGGCCGAAACGAGCGTGATCGAACCCAGAATCTGGTTGTCGGCCACGAGCGGCAGGGTCATGTAACTGGTGAACCCGAGGCGCTTGAGCAGCGCAAAGTGATCGTCGTTGCGGGTGGTCCGTCGGAGGAAATCGTCTGTCATCGTTTCAGACCAGCGAGCACGTCCGGTGCGTATCACGGCCACGCTCGGATGTCCGCCCGTTGGATCAGGCGCGTATTTTGATCCGAGCTCGTCGACGAGCGGCTGCAAGGCTGGGTCGGCGTGCCTCGCCGCCATCCGGACAACCCGTCCGTCCAGCGTCAACGCATCCACCAGGCAGATGTCCGCCAGTTCGGGGACGGCCACGGCCGCCAGTCGTTCGAGCGTCTCTACATAGCCGTCGGCGTGGGAGATGATCTCCGCCGCCTGGAGCAGGAAAGCCTGATGTTCGTGGCTGGCCAGAAGCCGATCGAGGGCCAGCTGCTGCTCGGTCTCCTGCACGCGCCGCTGTGTTTCATCCCGGATGTACCAGACCCGTCCGAGAACATTGAGGCGACGATCGACGATGGGCGAGGAAGTGCAAGTCATCACCCTACCGTCGTTCAGCTCGAACTCGACGGCCAAGGACTGCGACGGCTGCTCCCGACTTACGGCCAGGTGTTGCCTGACGTGTTCGGGATCCGCCACGATTGCCATACATGGTGCGAGCAGCTCGGTCGAGTCCCCACCAAGTTGTATGTCAGCTTCGGACAGCCCCATCAACTCACAGAAGCGGCGATTGAAGGTCAGGATGCGATGGCCATTGGAAATAGCCAGAACACCGGCGTCTGATCCCTCAACGACGAACCTGGTCACCTCGACCAGGAACTCTGTTACTCGACGGGCCCCTCGTTCGGCGTCCACGACCCGCGCCTGTTCGAGCGCCAGTGCACACTGCCGTCCGACGCCGGCCAGAAGGCCGATGTCCGCCCGGTGAAAAGAGCGATCAAGTCGCCAGGCGAAGATGAGCACTCCGATGCCTCTGTCCCTCGTCAAGAGAGGGACGAATGCCCATGCCTGGTGCTCGGCGGAATACTGCGCCAGGTTGGGGTACTCGATGTCACGCTCAGCCCGTGATCCCCACAGAGTGATCGTCTGGGAGCGCAGGCTGTCGCAATGCGGAAGGGGCGCCTCGCGTGACGAGCGATCTTGCAGGCGACGCGAAGTGGCGTCGGCCAGACCAGTTGAGGCGAGATGCACCAGAACGTCGTCGGTCTGATCCAGAGCCATAAGCGTGGCGGCCGACGCGCCGACGGCCTGGGCTGCTTCGGTCAGCGCCACCTGGATTACCTCGGCCACGGTGTGACTCCCCGACAGGGCGTCGGTGACCTGTTGGAGAAGCTCGAGCTGGGCCGCCGCCGAGCGAGATGCGGCCTCGGCGTGGCGGAGCTCGGTGGTCTCGGTGATGAGTACGACGACTCCGAGAGGCACTCCTGACGAGCCCTCGAGACGGTAAAAAGAGGAGGTGAACGAGCGTGGCGCAGTGGGATCGGCGAATGTGCCCCATGTCTCAACGTCGAGTAGTGGGGTGTCAGACTCCATGGCCTTGCGCAGTTGTTGCGCCACGAGCTCGCCAAAGGGCGGAGGCACGATCTCATCGACACGCTTCCCTACCGTCTGCGACGGCTCCTGGCCGTGGAGGGTGGCGAGACCTTGGCTGACCAGAAGGAAGCGGAGATCAGGGTCGAACACGGCCACGCCGAACGGACCCCTGTCGACGAATGCGTTGATGGCCGCGGCGACGTTGGGAGTCGGCCAGGAGAGTCCCGCTCTCCGCTTACCGGAGGGCCAGACCTGGTCTGGCATCTCCACCTGACTCATCGCCGTGTCCTCCCGAGCGCTGGGCCGTGGACCCAGGCCCCGTCCGGATCCGCAAGTGCGACGTTCGCACCCCACGTTACTCCGGGACCCCCTGAGCGAAATAGGCCGGTGCGGACGGGCGGAGGGCTCCCTGACCAGGGCCGATCGCACTCCCGCCCGGTCTCGGGTTTCCGCTGGGCCGCAGGCGATGGCACGATGCCCGCAGCAGACGGGAGGCGGGGAGTGATCGATCACAGTCAGACCGACCATGTGGAACTCTCGATTGCCGCCCAGCCGCCGCTGCTCCAACTGGCACGCCTGACGGCCGGCGTGGTCGCCGCCCGTGCCGATCTCGACCTGAACGACGTGGAGGACCTGAGGCTCGCCGTCGACGAGCTGTGCTTGTCGCTCATGGGGCCCTTGGGAACCGACGGCCGGCTGCTGTTGCGCTACGGCTGGGACGCCGAGATGATCGAGATCTCGTGCACCTTGGTGTCCGACGACGGATCGGTCGATGGCAGCGGCGACGAGACCGCCGATCCGCCCGAGCGAGGCGAGATTTCTGGGCAGGCGGAAATGCTGCGTCAGGAACTCTCCTCGCAGATCCTCGATGCCCTGGTCGACGCCCACGGAGAAACAGAGAACGACGGGCACCCCCAAGCGTGGCTTCGGATGCGCCGGATCCGACCCGACGAAGGATGAGTTGTCAAGATTTCGGGGCGCGGGCATCGATCTCGAACCAAACCGTCTTGCCGTGTTCGCCATCGACATCGGTCCCCCATTCGTTCGACAGGGAGTCGATCAGGGCAAGGCCCCAGCCGCCCACCGTCAGCTCCTCTCGCGCGCGGGCAACCGGAGGTATCGGATCACCATCGGAGACAGCGATGCGCAGGCAGACGCCATCAAAAGACAGAACCAACTCCAGCTGGGTCTTTGCGTGCCGGATACCGTTGCTGACGAGTTCGGTGACGAGTAGTTCGACCGTGTCCTCGAGGGCGGACAAGCCCCATGTGGCCAGCGCCGACCGCGTCGTCCGACGAGCCTCAGCGGCACTAGATGCCACGGCCCGGAGGTGTCGATGTCGACTACCTACCCACATCGGTGTCGGATCATCGCCGATGATGAAGATTTGTCGGCACTTTCCGGGAGATGGCGGGACAAGTCGTAACGGCGGGGGCGATGATGCCAAGATGACCCCGTTCAGCGGGATCGGCGAAAGCCAGACCGTCAGAGCTGTCACCACCGGCCGATGTGGCTGGACGGACCAAAGTTCAGGGGGATGAGTCGGTGGTCGAGGGCGAATTGAGCGTCACGATCGAGTCCGAGGAAGGCGAACGGGCCCGTTGGCCGCTTCTTCTGGTGGCCGGAGAGATCGATATCCAGACCTCACCGCTGCTTCAGGAGCAGCTGACGAAGGTTCTCGAGACGGGTGTGTCGTCCGTTTCCGTCGATCTCAGCGATGTGAGCTTCCTCGACTCGACCGGGTTGAGTGTCCTCATCGCCGGCCTCAAGCGATGCCAGGAGGCCGGGGGGGAGCTCCACCTGGTGGCCCCTCGACCGAATGTCCTCAGGGTGCTCGAGATCACCGGGTTGACCGAGTCGTTCCACCTGAAGCCAGGGGGCACCGGGGAACCCCCCGGTTAAGAGGATCCCTGGAGTGGGTAGTGGAGGGAGGAGGCTCCAGACGGTGGGCCACGACCCGGAGGTGCGAAATGAGCAACAACGAGTGCAGCCAGGTCACCGATGCCACGCGGGAAGCAGAGGCCGAGGAGGCGCGGTCCGCCCACGTCGCCGACCGACCGGCAACTCCCGAGGAGGAGCAGGCGGTGAAAGACCGGAAGGTGGACGACGACGTGCGGGAGCACTATCAGGAGATGACTGAGCTCGGGGCCGACGACGTTGGCGAGGGACGGATCCCCTGAGCCGTTTGCCCTGGTCACCGACCGGGTAAGGACTATCCTCGGGCAGAGAAGTGCTCTCCTTGGCGGACACCGAGGGTGGACAGAAACGATGAGGACAAGCGGGGATCGACAGAAATTCGAGCGGCGAGAACTGGGCATCCTATGAGCGCGTCGATGCTGGCGGAGTCCCCGGAGACCGACGGATTCCGGCATGAGGCGTTTCTCTATGCCGGCGAAAGGGAATTCGTAGCAGGCGCATCGCGGTTTCTCCGAGAAGCGGTACGGACAGCCGAGCCCACCCTCGTGGTCGTGAGCTCCCGGAAGATCGACCTGCTGCGCAAACAACTGAAAGTCACGCCGGCGAAGGTGGTCTTCGCCGACATGGCGTACGTGGGATTGAATCCGGCCCTGATCATTCCCGCCTGGACCGATTTCGTGAACGCCCACGAGGGTCAGCGACTACGAGGTATCGGCGAGCCCATCTGGGCGGAGCGAACGGCAGCCGAGCTCGTCGAGTGCCAGCACCACGAATCCTTGCTCAACGTGGCATTCGCCGGAAGTAGCGGTTTCACGTTGATGTGTCCGTACGATACCGAGGCCCTCGGTGTGGACGTGGTCGCCGAGGCGCGTCGAAGCCATCCCTTCATCACTGGTCGGGCTTCGCTGTCGACGAGCGAGGACTACGTTGGCACCGAGCAACTTGCCGGTCCATTTTCCAAGCCGCTGACCGCACCGCCGTCGTCCTCGGTGGAGCTCGTGTTTGGTGTTGGTTCCTTGGGAGGTTTGCGATTAATCGTCTGGCGTGAGGCCATGTGTGCGGGACTCGACGAAACCCGGGCCGAAGATGCCGTGACGGCGGTGAACGAGGTGGCGTCGAACTCTATTCGCCACGGCGGCGGAGGCGGCGTGCTGCGAATCTGGCAATCTGCAGGCACTCTGATCTGTGACGTGACAGACGACGGTCACATGGACGAGCCTCTTGTCGGCCGCAGGCGGCCCAGGCTCGATGCTTCGGGCGGGCGGGGGCTGTGGATGGTGAACCAGCTGTGCGACCTCGTCCAGGTGAGATCTTTCGCCACGGGTACGACCGTGCGGATGCACCTTCGCCCCCAGGAGGGCTGAAGTCCGAACTTCCTTCCGCATCGCACTTTCCAGCCATCAAGGCACTTGGTTTGGCAACCTGGACGAACAACGGATAGGTCAGCGAACTCGTGGCTGATCGGCGGTTCGGGTGTGCCGCATTCGGGCATAACAACATGACAAGCCACGCCCGAGGGGAGAGACCCGGGGTAGAAAGGACGGATTGTCATGAGCACGACCGACAAGGCATCCAACAAGGTCGAGGACCTGAAGGGCCGGGGCAAAGAAGTCACCGGTCGGGCCACGGGCAACAAGGATTTGGAAGTGGAAGGAAAGACGGACCAGGCCAAGGCGACGATCAAGGACATCGGCGAGCATGTGAAGGACGCCGGGGCCAAGGCCAAGCGTCTGGCGAAGCCGTAACGAAGCCGGTAAGCACCGAGAAGGGACTGTTCGGCCGATGACGAGCGACGTGCAATTCGAGTTGGCGGCGGAGGAGCAGCCTGGGTTCTGCGTTCTAGAGGTTCGCGGCGAAATCGATGTGGCCTCGGCGCCGGATTTCCAAGGCTCGTTGTCCGAGCTCATTGGACGGGGTGCCGAGGTAGTCGTGGTCGACTTGAGCGAAGTCTCGTTCATCGACTCCACGGGCCTGGGCGTCCTGGTTGGGGCCGAGACGCAGGTCCGCCAAGCCGGCAAGAGTCTGCGGCTGGTGGTAACCCAGCCGCAGATCATGAAACTGCTGGAGCTGACAGGCTTGGACGAAGTGTTCACCATTCTTACGAATACGAGAGATGCGGTGAGAACATGACCAACGCCATGTCGGCGCCCCCCACGGTTGACCTCAAGAACATCAATCGCGTCGAGTTGTCGCTGTCTGCCGACGCTCAGATGCTGTTTCTGGCCCGGATGACCGGAGCGGCGGTCGCATCGCGAGCCAACTTCGACTACGAACGAGTCGAGGACCTGCGGCTCGCCATTGACGAATTGTGCGTCAGGCTTATGAGCCGGGGGGGCGGGCCCGCCCGCATCACCTTGCAGTTCCAATGGGACGAAGATGGCGTCATAAACGTGGTGGCTACTTTGGTGCCCGAGGACGATCCCACAGGCAACGGCCGGCACAGTCATCCCACTGCGACGCCCGCCTCGTTTGAGTTGTCGGAGCGCATCCTCGATGCCCTCGTCGACGACCACGGTGGAGATTCGATCGGAGGAGTGCACCGGGAGTGGCTGCGGATAAGACGCCAGGATCCTCTCGGGTGATGTCAACGGATGCCCGGCCGCGCGAGGAGCTCCGAGAGATGTTCGCCGAGCTGGCGCGCACTGGTGACGCCCGGCTTCGATCGCAGCTGATCGAGGCCCATGTCGGCCTAGCCGAGCACCTGGCGCGGAGATTCGTCTACCGCGGTGAGGCGTATGACGACCTGGTTCAAGTTGCCTCGATTGCCCTGATCAAGGCGGTGGACCGGTTCGATCCGGAACGGGGCGTCGAATTCACCACATTTGCCACCAAGACGATCCTGGGCGAGCTCAAGCGACATTTCCGCGACAAGGGATGGGCCATACGCGCCCCTCGTCGTCTTCAGGAGTTGTACCTACATTTGAACCAGTCTGTCGCGTCGCTCTCTCAGGTCCTGGGACGATCCCCGACGATCGCCGAGCTGGCGGCAGACACCGGCGCCACCGAAGAACAGGTCTTGGAGGCCCTCGAAGCTGGGCAATCGTATCGATCGACGTCGCTCGATAGCGCCGGACCGGACGAAGAGGGGCTCGGCTCCCGCCTCGGCGTCGATGCGGAAGGCATGGGAGTGGCCGAATGGCGGACCATTCTCGAACCCCACGTCCAGGCACTGCCCGAACGGGAACAGACAATTCTCCGGCTGCGGTTCGTCGACGGTCTCACCCAGTCCGAAATCGCAGCACAGATCGGCCTCAGCCAAATGCATGTTTCTCGGCTGTTGGTCCACAGCCTGGCCACGCTCCGAGAACGATTCGGAGACATCGAAGGCGGGATCTAAGCCACGGCGTCAACCCCACGGAAGTCCGCCAGGTCGACGGGCGACACGCTCGCGGCCTATCGGATGAAGCGAGACCCGAAGATCACCCCAGAGCCCGTCCCGCCGCAAAGCCCGGAGCCGAGACCGCGCCGTCCCCGGGCGGCCACGACCGAGAAGCAGTTCATTATCCAAGAACACCACGCACGGGCATTGCACTGGGACTTCCGGCTCGAGCGTGATGGGGTCCTCGTGAGTTGGGCGGTTCCGAAGGGCCTCCCGCTCGACAAGAGGACCAACCGCCTGGCCGTGCACACTGAGGACCACCCCATCGAATACGCCACCTTCGAAGGCAAGATTCCTTCGGGAGAGTACGGCGGAGGTGACGTGACCCTCTGGGATTCCGGAACCTATGAAGAGATAAAATGGACAGATCGTGAAGTGATGGTGGTTCTCCACGGCCGGCGCATAGAGGGGAAATACGTGTTGTTCGCCACGGAACCCTCGGGCGGAAAGGCAGGAGGATCGGTCAAGCGTTCGTGGATGGTGCACCGGATGGACGACGCCCCCTCCAGCTACAGCCCTCCTCCGGCTGAAATCGCACCAATGCTGGCAACCTTGGGCACTCTCCCGAGGGACGATGCCGCTTGGGCGTTTGAGTTCAAGTGGGATGGGATTCGCGCCGTCATTCACGTCGACGGTGGTCGCATCCGGATCGCCTCGCGCAACGGTAACGACTTGAGCACCTCGTTTCCCGAGCTCCGGGCGCTCGGAGAGCGTCTGGGTTCGCAGCAGGCTGTGATCGACGGTGAGATCGTCGCCTTTGACGAGCACGGTCGCCCACGGTTCCAGAGGCTGCAGCCACGGATCCACGCCGGCAACGCGGCCAAGGCGAAGCGTCTGGCCGATGAGCAACCGGTCGTCTACGTGATCTTCGACCTCCTCTATCTCGATGGAGAGCTCCTGCTCGGCCTCCCCTATGCCGTACGTCGTCGCCGGCTCGAGTCCCTTGGACTGGAAAAGGCGAAGGGAGCTGCGTGGACGCTCAGCCCACGCTTCGAAGGACCCGGTGCCGACGTCCTGGAGGCCAGCAAAGAGCAGGGTCTCGAAGGCATCGTGGCCAAGCGGCTGGACTCGCCCTACCTTCCCGGTAAGAGGTCACCGACCTGGATCAAGGTGAAGAACATCCTGACTCAAGAGGTCATCGTCGGCGGCTGGACGCCGGGCGAAGGTCATCGCCAGGGTCGCTTCGGTTCGCTGCTGCTCGGCATCCCTTCCGAGACCGGCCTTCAATACGTGGGCCAGGTCGGGACGGGCTTCTCCGAGGCCGTTCTCGACGATCTGGGAGCCAAACTGGATTCGCTTCGTTCCCAAACCAGTCCGTTCTCCAACGAAGTCCCGCGTCGATACGCCAAGGTGGCCACCTGGGTCGAGCCGAAGCTGGTGGGCGAAGTGACGTTCAGCGAGTGGACCGCCGATGGCAGAATGCGCCATCCATCTTGGCGAGGGATCCGCGACGACAAGGATCCCGGTGAGGTGCGTCGTGAGTCCTGAATCTCCCCGGGTGACCGTGAGCGTGGGGGATCGGGAACTCCAACTCTCGAACCTGGACAAGCCACTCTTCCCGTCGGGCTTCACCAAAGGGGACATGCTCGACTACTACGCCCGGATCGCCCCCGTGATGCTGCCGCACCTGAAGGACCGGCCGGTCACCGTGAAGCGATTCCCCAGCGGCATCGACGGGAAGGGTTTCATCGAGAAGAACGTGCCGAAGCACGCCCCGCCGTGGATCCGGACGATGACGGTGGCGCGCAAGGGCGTAGACCGCTGGGGACGCAAAGGTGAAGAAGACAACGGTCGGGAGACGACCGAGTTCATCGTGGTGGACGAGCTCGCCACGCTGATGTGGTTGGTCAACTTGGCGGCGGTGGAGTTCCATACGCCGATGTGGCGCGTCGGGAAGAACAATCAACCGGGACGCCCTGATCTCCTCGTCTTCGACCTCGATCCCGGTCAGCCGGCGGCAATCTCCGAGTGCTGCCAGGTGGCGCTTCGCCTGCACGAACGCGCCGCCCGTGACTCGATCGAGCTGGTGGCCAAAACGAGCGGGTCCAAAGGCTTGCAGATCTATGCCGCTGTCGCCGACAAACACTGGCCGGCGGAGCGCACGAACACCTACGCCCACGATCTGGCCCGGGCCCTCGAGAAGGACGACCCTGACCTCGTCGTCTCCCGCATGGCGAAGGCTCTGCGGACAGGACGGGTACTCATCGACTGGAGTCAGAATAACATGGCCAAGACGACGGTATCGCCCTACTCCCTGCGGGCTTTGGACGGACCCCCCGTCTCAACGCCTCTCACCTGGGATGAAATCGACGAGGGGGCCACCGGCGATGCCGACCGCTTTCTACGCTTCACGCCGTCCGATGTCCTCGGCCGCGTCGAGAAAACGGGTGACCTCTTCGCGCCACTCAATTGAGGTGCTCCACACTCAATCGCCGTGCGACGACATTGACGGGCTACGACATTGNNGGCTACGACATTGACGGGCTACGACGCCTGTTGACGGACTTCGGCTCCAGCCGACTCGATGAGTCGTCGCACGCGTTCGGGTTGGCTACCGGGATGGGTGTCAGCGCCGACCGTCTCTAGCGGCAGGCAAATGGTCGTCGTCGGAGGTGTCCGACGTGGGGTCACCCGGAGCTGT
Source organism: Acidimicrobiaceae bacterium (assembly GCA_003151475.1). GTDB lineage: Bacteria > Actinomycetota > Acidimicrobiia > Acidimicrobiales > UBA8190 > Palsa-661. Next base: position 168,790 of record PLXQ01000060.1, read on the forward strand.
TTGGGGTTGTGAGCGGCACAATGCTTGGCGCCGTTGTAGATCGACAGGACGGTCTGGCATTCCGCTACCGCGCATGTTCGGCCCTGGTTGAATGTCCGCGGGGTGCGTCGGTACGAGCCCAGGGGATCAGCGGAGACCGCTTCCGAGATCTCCGAACGGTGTCGTTGCGGCATGCCGATAGGTCTCCTTGACCGGTGCCGTCCGAGCGACGGCCGTGACCTTGCTCTACCCGTCGGTCCCCTTCGCAAACCGTCAGTCGGGAGTTAATCCGAAGGCGGAGAGGCTCCTCATGCGCCAAAATGATGGGCCTGCAAGGGCCGGTCAAGGGCCTCGAGGACGGAGGGAACGGCCATGGACCTTCTCGGTCAGAGCTTGCGTTGGCCGATCGTCGGCGCCCCAATGGCCGGTGGCGCCTCCACCCCCGATCTCGCCGCGGCCGTCAGCGATGCCGGTGGACTCGGGTTCCTGGCCGGGGGCTACCTCTCGGCCGAGGCGCTCGACGCACAGATCGCCGAGCTTCGGCGGCTGACGGATGCGCCGTTCGGCGTGAATCTCTTTCTCCCGCAAAGAACAGAAGTCGACCGTGCGGCGGTGGACGCCTATGTGGACAGTCTGCGCGCCGAGGCGGAGACCTTGGGGGTGGAGACCGTGGCCAGGTGGGACGACGACGCGTGCCCGGACAAGCTCGAGGTGCTCTTGAGCCACCCGGTGCCCATCGTGAGCTTCACCTTCGGATGTCCGTCCCCCGAGACCGTGAGGCGGCTGCAACGGGCCGGTTCCCGGGTGGTGGTCACGATCACGACACCTTCCGAAGCGAAACTCGCCGTCGCTGCCGGCGCCGACGCTCTCAGCGCTCAAGGGATCGAAGCGGGTGGTCACCAGGGCACCTTCGACGACGACGTCGATCCGGACACAGGTTGGGGTCTTCTTGCCCTTTTGGCGGCGCTGCGTACTGAAGTGGCAATCCCCGTTATCGCCGCCGGAGGGATCATGACCGGGTCGGACGTAGCTGCCGTGATGATCGCCGGGGCCGTCGCCGCCCAGCTGGGTACGGCATTGCTGCGGTGCCCCGAGAGTGGCGCTTCCGACGTGCACAAGTCGGCATTGGTCGATCCGATCTTCACCGGCACCGCCATCACCCGCGCCTTCAGCGGTCGTCGGGCCCGGGGCCTCGTGAACGACTTCATGCGGCGCCACCGCCAAGCGCCGTCGGCCTACCCCCAAATCAACAACGCCACCCGGGCGATACGGCGGGGGTCGGTCGCCCGGGGAGATCCCCATGGCACCAATCTCTGGGCCGGCCAGGGGTTTCGGCTGGCGCAGGATCGGCCGGCGGCCGAGGTGGTGGCCGCCGTGGGCGCCGATTTCGAGACCCGGTGGTCCTCCGGCGGCAGATAGCCACCCGAGGTGCCAACCAACCTCCTTCGCCGAGCGTGGGAACTGGTAGACCCCGTGGATGCGGGGTGAGGGAGGACGGCGCCGTGGGTGAGGCGGTGCGATTCGAGGAGGCGTTCCCCGAGCTCTATCGCCTTGCTTACAGAGTGTCGTTCCGGGTCCTCGGCGATCGGGGCGACGCCGAGGACGTGGCCCAAGAGGCTCTGGCCCGTACCCACCTACGCTGGATGCGACTGGAAGGCAGGCCCGAGGGCTGGGTAGTGACCGTCGCCACCAACCTGGCCATCGACCGTCACCGACGACGTCGACGCTCCATCAGCCTGGGCACGGAACCCCTCACCCTGGTCGACGTCCATCAAACCGAGCGGATCGATCTGGCCCGGGCCCTTCGCCGCCTACCCCGACGCCAACGAGAGGTCGTGGTCTTGAGATATTTGGCCGACAGGTCGGAAGCCGACGTGGCCGAGGCGCTCGGCGTGTCGGCCGGTTCGGTGAAATCCCATGCGTCACGGGGGTTGGCCGCCCTTCGTCACCACCTCGACGCCGGGGACCCCAAAGGAGCAGCTGATGTTCGAGCATCTGGATGACCCGTCGCCCTCCGGGCCGACGTCGCGTGCGCTGCGGGCCGTTCTCATCCGGGCGGCACGTTTGCGGCGTCGGCGCGCCGTCTCGGGTGTGGCCGCCGTCGGGGTCATCACCCTGGCGCTCGGCCTGGTGATCGGCCTGGCCGTCCCCCGGGCACGCCCGGCCACACAAGCCTTTACCGCCTTCGACACCCACGTCGGTCCTCTGGCCGTAGGGACCGCAGTCCCCCTCGCCAATCTGGCCGATGTCGTCTTCGTGAACGACACCCATGGTTTCGGACTGGCTTTCCACGGGGAAGACACCGTCCTCGTGTCCACCAGCAACGGCGGAGAGTCGTGGCGCGTGGTGGACGACGCTCCGCCGGCAGCCCTGCCCGCCCAGCTCGAGTTCGCCGACGCATCTCATGGATATTTGTGGGGTGCCACCCCCTCGGCCCGGGGGAGGGCTCCCCTGTGGACCACATCGGACGGCGGTCACAGCTGGTCGGAAGCACCCGTGGGACCGGTGGTCTCCGACGTGAGCGCCATAGGGTCCGACGTCTGGGCCGTGGTGGGGACGTGCCCCATCAACTCCTCCTCGGTGGCCGCCGCCTGTCCGGCCACCGTCGAGCAGTCCATGGACAACGGGACCACGTGGCACGCCACGGCGGCTGCTCCACCTGTCTCCGAAGAGCCGGGACTGTCGGTCGCCGACCAGGACCTAGAACTGGCACGCATCACGACGAGTCGGGCCTATGTCCTGTCTTTTGCCGCCGCTCCGGCAGTAGGGGGCGCGTCACTCGGGGAACTGGGCTACACCGCCGACAGCGGACGAACATGGGAGGCACGCCCGGACCCGTGTCCGACGTACTTCGACTTCGGTCAGGAGATCGCCGCGTCCGGTACCAACGACTTGTGGATGGTGTGTGGTTCCCAACCGAGCACCGGTTCACAGGCCAAAGCGCTTTACCGCTCGAGCGACGGAGGACGGCACTGGACGCTCACCGCCGCCGCCAACGCACCAGCGCTGAGCGGGGACGTCTCGCTGTCGGCCGCCGGCGGCCTCCCGACCGACGGATACGTCTCACCGCTGTCTCTCGGGCACGAGAACCTGGCCGTCCTCACACCGGAGAAGGCCTGGGTGTTTCCGGACCGGTCCGGAGTGTTCCAAACGACCGACGGCGGTCACTCCTGGTCACCGGTGTCCGGCCTGGCCCGGGCCGGACTCGTCGGCGGGGGGACCGGCAACGTGGTCTTCGTCGATGTCGACCACGGGTGGGTGTGCGAAGTCGGAGCCGGTCTGTGGCGGACAACCGACGGGCTTCACTGGCAGCACCTCGGTCCGTGATCGAGTCAGGAAGCAGGCAGATCGGACCGAGGTGCCCGAGATGACCCGTCGGAAACAGTGACCGGCGGCGGCGCCGTTATCTTGGTGACCGCCGTCGATTCTCTCGTCAAGAAGGATCCAAGCTCCTGAATCGTGCTCATGAGTGGTGCCGGGAAAACCACGGTCGTGTTCTTGTCCACCCCGATCTCCACCAGGGTTTGGAGATTCCGAAGTTGGAGGGCCAGTGGATGGGCCATCATCGTGTCGGAGGCTTCGCCGAGCGCGGCAGCGGCCAGCGACTCCCCCTCGGCGGCGATGATCTTCGCTCTCTTCTCCCGTTCGGCTTCCGCCTGGCGGGCCATAGCCCGCTTCATGCTGTCGGGAAGTTGGATGTCCTTCAGTTCGACCAGGGTGACCACGACTCCCCAGTCCTCGGTCTGGACGTCGAGGATCTCCCGGATGTTCACATTGATGCGGTCGGTTTCGGACAACGTCTCGTCGAGGGTGTGTTGGCCGACGACCTTGCGCAACGTCGTCTGGGCGATCTGATCGATAGCGGCGACAACACTTTCGATGGCGATCACCGACTTCGTGGCATCGACAATCTTGTAATAGGCGACGGCGGACACATCGACGCTGACATTGTCCCGGGTGATGATGCCCTGCGACTGGATCGGCATGGTGACAATCCGTAGTGACACCCGTCGCAACACGTCGATGAACGGGATAATGCGAACGAGGCCTGGCGTCTTTACCCCGCGGACCCGACCCAACCGGAAGAGCACGCCCTCCTCGTACTGCTGGACAATGCGCAGGGACATCGCCACGCCGATCAGAAGGAGGATGCCGACAACGACGATGACTGCCACCACGGCGCCCATATGAGTCTCCTCGATCTTGCAACACTTTCGGATGCGCGACCGGGGTCCGGGGCGACGCTTTGCCAGTAGAGACCCGACCCGAAGAGCAGTACCGCGCCTCGGAGAAAGATCGCTACTCTGATCCAAATCTACACGGGGAGGCTGCTCGTCGAGCGTCGGGTGACGGCCGACGAAGGTGGCCCGTGCCGGGTGGTCAACGTGTCTGACGGCCTGTAACGTTCCCGCGCGTGAACGAACCTGAACAATCTCCGCCGCCCCCGGTCCGTGCCGTGTCCGATGTCGCCCTCGGGACGGACATCGCTCTTTACCGGTTCACGCGATTGCCTTTGATTGCCGGCTCTACCGTCGCCGTCGGCGCGTAATCTGCCGAGATGTGCGCGCGACGGGCCCGGGACGACGAGGTTGAGCGGTGGCAAGAAGACGGCTGGGTCCTGCTCGATGGCCTGGTGGGAACCAACGAGATCGACGCCGCTCTCGATGATGTCTATGAGGCCTTTCCCACCGCCGAGCAGTACCATGCCGACCCCGAGGGGGAGACGACGCGTCGGCTCGGTCACGCGCCCCCTCCCACCGGGTTCGTCTGGCCCGACCAGGGTCCGGGTTTTCGCGACGACCAGCACCGTTGGCAGGCCTCTTTCCCGTTCGCCGGCAAAGGCGCTCTCAATCGCCTGGTCGTCCACCCGTCCCTGGTGGACTTTGTCGAACGTGCCCTCGCCACCACCGATCTCAGGATTTACCAGACCGGGATCTCGGCGAAGTATTCAGGCATCACGAACTACGAACAACCCATGCACACCGATCGGAATCACTCGTGGCTCCCCGCCGTGTCCCAGGCGCCATGGTGGCATGTCGAAGGCTTTCTCTACCTCTCCGACGTCGGGGCCGCGGCCAATCCGACCCATCTGGTGTCGGTCCGTGATTCCGTCGGTCGTCCCACGACGACGCCCCTGATCATGCCCGACCGCGACCCTGAGATCTACGCCCTGGAGAAGGGCGCTGCCGGTGTCCGTGGATCTTTCCTGGCCTACCGGCCCGATGTCTTTCACCGTGCCGTCGAGTTGGCCGAGCCCGGTGGATCGCGCTTTTTATTGAACGTGAGCTTCCGCACCGCCGGGCAGGACTGGATCGGCTACGACAATGCGCAGTCACGCTCGACCTCGCCGGACTGGGTGCGTTTCGCCGAAGGTTCCTCCCCGCGCGAACTCGAGCTCTTCGGGTTCCCGCCCCCGGGCCACCCCGTCTGGAGCACAGCGCTCATCGAGGCCACACAGATCGAGTACCCGAAACTCGACCTCGATCCCTGGCGTGCGGCGCTGAAAACCTAAACGAGAACCGCCGGGTTCCGGCGGGTGGCCCCCCGGGGTGATGGACAGATATCGCTCAGTCGCCGCCTCTCGGCGTGACGACGACCAACCCTTTGCGCTTGACAGGGTTGGCTCGGAGGCACCTAATCAACCTAGTAGTTGAGCAAATGAATGGTTGATTACCCAATGGCAGACGACCAGCTGAGCATGGCCTTCGCCGCCCTCGCCGACCCCACCCGTCGGGCCATCCTCGCCCGACTGGCCAGGGGGGAGGCCACGGTCAACGAACTGCCGGGCCCCTTCGACATCACTGTCCAGGGAATCTCGAAGCACCTCAAAGTGCTCGAGCATACGGGACTCATCACCCGTGGCCGCGACGCCCAGTACCGGCCGTGCCGATTCGAATCAGCGCCCCTCGAGCCAGCCATCGACTGGATCGAGAGACACCGACAGGTTTGGAAAGAACGTTTCGACCAACTCGAGCAACACCTGAGAGATATCCAACGACCACAGAAAGAGACAGGGCAATGAACGACACCCATACCACGCTCGGAGAGATCACCTACACCCGGGTCTACGACGCCCCGCGGGACCTCGTGTTCCGTTGCATGATCAGACCCGAACACCTGACCCACTTCTGGGGTCCAGTGGGCACGAGCACGCCGATCGACACCATCACCACGGATCCTCGCCCAGGAAGCGTCTTCGAGACCATCATGGTAAACGACGCCGACGGTGCCGAGTATCCAATGCGCGACGTCTACGTCGAGGTGACGGAGCCCGAAGGACTCGTCTGGACCGAGCAGGGCGTCGAGGGCGGTATGCCCACCTCGCTCACCTTCACTGACCTCGGAAACGGTAAGACAGAGGTCGTCGCCCACCAGACGAATGTCCCCGAGATGTACCGGAGCCCCGAAGCGCAGGCCGGCATGCAGAGCAGCTTCGATCGCTTAGCCGCCTACGTGTCCGCGCTCTGACCTTATGAGGTTTGCGACCTCTCCTGGTCGCCGGTCACCAATTGACTGAGTCGTTCCAGGGTCCGTTCCATGTCCCGGCGGGTCTTGCTCGAGTAGATGTCTCCAAGCTTGAGGAAGACCCGCTGGTGATCCGGGGTGATGTCCCAGCTCTCCCGGACGAGGGTCCCGCTGTCGACGGGCTCGAGCTCGTAGCGCCAGATCCGACCGGCAATGAGCCGTTCCATGCGTCCGGTCGGCCCCGTCTGCCACGAAATGCGTCGGTTCTCCTCGAATTCCACCACCCGGTTCACAGTGGAATAGGGCATGTGCAGCATCTTCATCGACATGCCGAACGTGGTGCCCAGCGCCAGACGCTGCGGAGCCTCGGGGCGCTTTCCCTGAAGCATTCCCGACCCATCGATCAGGCTGTGCTTGGCCGCATTGGACAAGACGTCGAAGATCGCCTCGGGGGTAGCCGGAATCGTCCGTTCGACCGACAGTACGTAACCCTTCATGACCGTCTCCTCTATTCGTCCGTCAGGCGTCCGCTGACGATTTCACAGCCGGCAACCGCACTTTCCCGGCGATCCACGGAGCGTCGCGGACCGACTCACCGGGCAAGCCGGCCTTCGCCCGCGTCATTACCGACGCCGGTCAGGTCTCGGTCAAGGTGAACGAACCCGATACCAGCGGACCGGGACCCACACCGGGCGGGTGGCTGCGGGTGAGCCTGCGAGAGGTGGCGACAGATGAGTCGAGCACCGTTCCATCCGCGGTCACCGAGGAGTACGTCACGGGCCCGAAGTGGGGAATCGCCTTGGAGGTCGATACGGCACCGAACTGGACAATGGACGGCAACGGAGTCGTCGCACCGACGAAGTTGGCGCTGTCGCTCACGGTGCTGGTCGTGTCGTCGGCGGTGACCGTCGTGGCTGCGCCCGATTCGGTGACGGAGATGGAGATGACATCTCCTCCGCTGACGGGAAAGCGGAACGAGAGAGTTCCGGCCGCACCCGAGACGAACAGAATGGGAGTGCCGTGAATGCACTGCACATTGAGTCCGGCGTTAGACGCGTACTCGCCGCGGGTGAGCGCCACCCACAGGTCGACGGTCACCCCTTGCGCCGAGGAACAGCTCAGGCTGCCCGTCGCCGGTACGGTGATGTCTGCGGACGCGCTGGCAGTCACCGCGGCCGAATACCCCCCGAAGTTGTGGATCCCGCTTGTGGCCCAGGCCGCCGGACTGGCCAGCAGCCCCATGGCCGAGACGACCACGGCGGCAGCAACGACCCTGCACATGATCTGTCTCTTCATCGGATGCCCCTCCCCTAGTGCGAAATTCCCCATGTCTATCTTGCTCGTCAGCGCTTGCGGGTGTCCAGTAGTACTTTTCGTGCACAGAGAGTCATAACGCTGGAAATTGGACAGGATGACGGCCATATCGATGGCTCAGTGAGAAGTCCTCCCCATGCCCTTTGATGCTCCCGGGACCGCCACCTCGGCCAGGACACGGGGCATCACTATTGTCGCCGTCATCATTGCTCTGGGCAGCGGTCTTCCCTCGCCTTCGGCTGGTGCGCAGGCCCGGCCCCTCCCCACCACCTTGTGGGGCGTCACCTTGGACAACACGGCACATATCGGTGCCGGTGCTCTCGCCCGGGAGAAGGCCAGCTTGCAGGCGCTGCCCACTATGCCCATAGCGCGCCTCGTCATGGACGTGGGAACGAAGCCAGCTGCCTACGCCGCGGCAGTGAGCGCTCTGCATCGTGTCTCGTACCTTATGGCCGAGCTCGGTGACAGCTCCGAGATGAAGCGCCAGACTATCGCCGCCTACAAGCGCTTCGAATCGGCCTTGGTGAACGCAGACAAAGACACCGTCGATCTCTGGGAGATCGGAAACGAGGTCAATGGTGAATGGGTAGGACCTGCATCAAAGGAGATGGCCAAGATCACCGATGCTTACAACAGCGTGAAAGCCATCGGAGGAAAGACCGAACTCACGCTCTATTACAACCCCAACTGCTACACCGAACGTTCCCACGAGATGTTCACGTGGGCCCAGTCTCACATTCCCCCATCGATGAAGACCGGCCTCGACGATGTCCTCATCAGCTACTACCCCGATGAATGCCACAACTACTGGCCCACCCCGTCCGGCTGGAAGTCGGTGTTCGACCGACTACACGCGATCTTCCCGAACGCCCACCTCGGTTTCGGAGAGTCCGGTATCAGCTCGGACCAGGGATCGGCCGCCTCCAAGGCCGCCCTTCTCTCTCAGTACTACCGACTCGACGTCACCGGCGACAACTACGCTGGCGGCTACTTCTGGTGGTACTTCGCCGAAGACGCCGAGCCGTACCAGTCAAACGCCATCTGGGACGCGTTGAGCGCCGCCATCACCGATCACGCCGCGACGGCCAGAGAGCCGCGCCCGCGTTCGCCGTCGTCGCTCACGGCGGCGGCGTCACCCATGGGGGGTCAGATCGCGACAGCAGGGCCGTGAATACCACCAAGGCGCACAGCACGGCCAGCGCCAGAACAACGGCAGCAACGCGACTGACCTTGAGAACGAACAGGGCACCGATCAAGGCGCCCACGAACATCGACGACGCCGACACCAGCCGACGACCCGCCTTCGACCCACCACCTCGCGCCAATCGACTGTCGGCGGAGATACCTGTGATCGTGAGCGTCAACACGGTGGTGGTCAGATCGGGAACGGCGAGCCGGCGAGCCGTGGCGTTCTGGGCGCCCATAGACAGACTCAAGATGACGATGAGGATGTAGCGGGCGCCCCCCGACCCGGGGTTGTGCGCCACCGAGACGACCAGGACGGAAACCGCCGCGAACAGCGCCTCGAGGGTGCCGACAATGACAAGCAGACGACCCCGGTCATGGCCGAACGCCGCCCCCAGTCGGCCGCCCACCAAAGCACCCACCGAGAAGGCGCCCAGGGCCGCCAGCGAGGCCACGACGGAGAATCCCGGGGCACCGGCCAGGGCGAAGGCCAGGAACACGACGTTGCCGGTCATGTTGGCCACGAAGACATGTCCGAGAACCAGATAGCTGAAGGCGTCCACCAGACCGGTGACGACCGTCAGGGCCAACAGAATCGGCGCCAGGGGGCCGTTCTTGTCATCTTTCGCGGGGACGATCGTCCGCCAGGCTTCGGTGAGAAAAGTGTTCATCGCGCCTGTGTCTCCACGCCGTGCATCGTTTCACGCCGTGCAATCTCCCGGACGGCTGTGGCCGCAAGATTCTAGTAATTCTATGGAATATCTTGATTAGTGGACCAATAGACACATAGAGTGTGAACATGATCACTGCAACGGCTGAATGCGGACGGCGGCCCATCGTGAGACGGAGACGCCCCCGGAGAGCAGATCCAGTGACCGGGATGGGGCCCGGGGGCCCAGGGCACCGAGAGCTGCTGGCCATGGCCGAAGGCTTGGCGGCCAAGGCCCGGCAATGGTCGGGCATCGAGGGGATCGAGACTCGTTGTTGGGAACTGATGGCGGCGTCGGCCACCTCCGAGGCGTGGGTCATCGGGTGGCCTCCGGGCGGCACCATTGACCTCCACGACCACGGGAATTCAGCCGGAGCCGTCGTCGTGGCCAGAGGTGAGCTCGTCGAGACGACCGTGGCCGAGCTTCTTGACGGTGCGGTCACCACCACCAGGCGTCGGATGTCAACCGGAAGCTCGTGGAGCATGGCCAGTCGCCACGTTCACGACATCGTGAACGACGGTCCCGCCGCGGCCGTGAGCGTCCATGTCTATGCACCGCGCCTCACCGCCATGACGAACTACCGACTGGACGACGGGGTTCTCCTGCCCGGCAAGACGGTCCACTACCGACTGGGCGACGTAGTTCCTTGAGCCGTCGGGCCCCGCTGCGACGGAGGCCCTGCCTGGTCACGTTCCACGCCCGATCCCCACGACGCTGCCGTCGTCACTTGCGTCGCCATCGCCATGGCCATCGCCAGCGCCCGGCGGGTGGCTCTCCTCGTGGCCACCCCGGGCGAGGAAGGGGCGGACCCGGTTGTCTCCGGCCCGCTGCCGGGCCGAGACACTGGCCGACCTCTCCGATCCCTCCGGGCGCACAACTTGGTCGCCCCGGAAGAGAACAGGCCCAATAGTCTAGAAATTCCCTAGGTTTACTAGTTACACTCGAAGTGTGACCATGACTACTCGATGTGACGAAAACAGTGTGGGTGCCAGCCACGGCGCCGGTGCCAAGGAGACGGTGGCCATCGTCGGGGGCGGTTGCGCCGGCGCCCTGGTGGCCGCCCACCTGATGCGGATGGACCGACGACCCCGCCGGATTGTCATCTTCGAACCCCGGCCCGATCTGGGGGCGGGCGTGGCGTACTCCACCGACGACCCCCGGCACCTCCTCAACGCGCCGGCCAGCGCCATGAGTGCCTTCGAGAACGACCCCACCCACTTCGTGACGTGGCTGGCACAGCTCGGCCATGACCACGTGGCCACCGACTTCGTTCCCCGACGCCTGTACCGGCAGTATCTCCAGGACATCGTGACCGTCGGACTTCGCTGCTCGATACCGGGGACGGAGCTGACCTGGATCCACGAAACCGTCACCTCTCTTTCCGTGAACGAGATCACCGGCCATCGCCTGACGACGCTTCACTACGGCCAAGGGCTCCAGTACGGGGCCGACCGAGTCGTGCTGGCGCTGGGTGCCCCGGCTCCGGTCGCCCTCCAGGCCCTCGCTCTGTCCCCCACCTTCGGGATGATCAGTGATCCCTGGTGCCCCGGCACCATGGAGGCCACGGCGTCGACGGGGGACGTCCTCATCCTGGGCACCGGCCTCACCATGGTCGACATCGCCCTGGCCCTGGCCGAGCGCGATCCCCGGCGCACCGTCCACGCCCGCTCACGTCACGGTTTTCTCCCGGCTGAGCATGTGAGCGACGGGTTCGCGCCGTGGCCCGGCTTTGACATCGGTCACCCGAAGACGGCCCGTGACGTCCTTCATGGGCTGCGTCGGGCCACGGCTGAAGCGCAGTCGTGCGGCGGGAACTGGCGCAACGTCATTGCCGCCGCCCGTCTTGCCGCACCCGACGTATGGAGCGGTCTCTGTGCCACAGAGCGCCGCCGTCTGCTGCGTCATCTCGGACGTCGGTGGGACGTGGCGCGTCACCGCATGTCGGCGCCGGTGACCGCCACCGTCACCGAACTACGCCACTCGGGTCGACTCACGGTCGGAGCGGGCAGGATCCTGGCCGTCGTCAACCACGGCTCGGTCCGACACCCACAACTGGAAGTCACCCTGGGCGGGCCCGGTGGGCACCGAGAGACCCTGATGGTGGGTGCGCTGATCGACTGCACCGGCCCCGGCGGCGACCCGACAGCACGATCGCCGCTCGTGGCCGGCCTCGTGGCCGACGGGCTGGCACGGCTCGACCCCTGCGGCGTGGGCCTCGACGTCGATGAGCATGGCGATCTGCGGACAGATTCGGCTACCTCGGCGACGATCCACACCGTGGGCTGGTGCCGACAGGGGGCGGAGTTCGAGGCGACGGCCGTTCCCGAGATCCGGCGCCAGGCCGAACGTCTGGCCCGTCATATGTCGCCGTCGGGCGACCGTCGCCCTCCCGTTCTCGTCCCCGCCTAGGTCGTCTCCGCGCCCCCCGCACCACGGAGGTTCCCGGGGCGGCTTAGCGTGGACCATGGACGGAGTTCGACCGGCGCGCACAGAGGACCGGACGACGGTCATTGCCACCGTCGTCGCCGCCTTCGCCCACGACCCGGCGTGGTCCTTTCTCTGTGGTGCCGACTACGACCGGCTCGCCCCTCGATTCGCCGGTGCTCTTTTTGACACGAGAGTCGCCTCCGGGCATGTCTGGGTGACCGACGACCTGACGGGTGTGGCCATGTGGGATCCGCCGGGGAGCGCGCCCTCGGCCGAATCCGAGCGCCTGTGGCAGTCGTACCGCGCCGTGGCCGGTGAGCCGGCCTGGCGACGCCTCAGTGACTACGAGAGCGCCATCCACAAGGTACGTCCGTCCACCACCTACTGGTACCTCGGGGTTCTGGCCACCCATCCGGACCGGCAGCGTCAGGGACTGGCCACCAAGGTGATCGCACCCATTCTCGAGAAGGCGGACAAGGAGGGTCTCCCCAGTTGTCTCGAGACCTCCACCGTCGGCAACCGCGAGTTCTATGGCCGCCGCGGCTTCACCGAGGCCACCGACATCCACGTCGCCGCGGGACCCCCGACCTGGTGGCTCTGCCGGGCACCACAGCAGTCGTAGAGCGAGTCCCGTGCCGGTCCGACGGATCGAGACTGAGCGGCTCATCCTGGAGCCGGTCACCCCCGACATCGCCCGCGCCGTCGTCGCCGGCGATTTCTCGTCCCTCGATGCCGCCGAGGGTTGGCCCCACGATGACACCACCGACGCCATGACCATGATGACCGGGTCCGAAGCCGGCCCCGGTTGGCTCATCACCACCGGTGGCTCGGTGATCGGCGACTGCGGGGCCTACGCCTGGCCCGACAGCACCGGTGAGGTCCAGATCGGCTACGGCCTGGCGGCGCCCAGCCGGGGCCACGGTTACGCCACCGAGGCGGCGTCGGCGATGTGCTCGTGGCTCTTCACCGACGCCGGGGCCACCCGCATCACCGCCGTCGATGTCCTGAGCGACAACCTGCCATCGCGCCGGGTTCTCGAGAAGGTCGGCTTCACCGTCACCGACGAGAGCCACGACCATCTCTCCTATGCCCTCGCGCCCTACGACATCAGGTCAAGAAGGTGAACAGGAACATCTGGGTGGCATAGGCCACCAGCCGGGGCGCGGCCCGCCCGTCGTCGCCGCAGTCCCACAGCGCCATATCGGCCGAGGCATAACCGTCACCGGCGTAGCGCGCCCGGTTGTCGGCCAGGACCCACGACGAGCGGCACTCGTCGAGCAGGTGGACGGTGAGGTCGACACTCGGTGCGAACCAGGGACGCTCGATGCGGCCGACCTTCTCCCCCACCGCTCCGGGCATGGTGTCGACGAGCACGATCAAAGCCAAAGGGTCGAGCCGACCGTCGTCGAGCAGGGGTGGTTCTTCGAACGAGTACCACATCACCCTCTCGGCGCTCTCCGGCTCGAAGTCGTCCCAGGGGGCGTGGCCGAGCACCGACCGGCCTTCGACCAGTTCGTTCCAAAACGGCATGGGCTCGAACCCGGGCGTGCCCTCCGGCGGAGGCTCGCGAAAGGAACGACATTCGGCCGGATCGGGAATCACGGCCGGTGGGCGGAGATCGGTGAACGAGAAGCCCTCGCGGGGGGCGCCGAAGATGCATGTCGTCAGGTGACCGCGTTCGCTCCCGGGATTGCGCACCTCGGCGCGTACCTGCGACATCGACCGCCCCGCCCGCAGCACCTCGACATCGATCTCGAGTGTTCCGTGGGCCACCTGGGCGGCAAAAGTCGTGTGCAGCGTGCGCGGCGTCTGCTCGTCATGGCCGAGCTCGGCCTCCATGGCCCGCACGGCGACAGCGGTCACGATCCCTCCCTGCGGCAGGGGCCGCAGATTCCAGCGCTCGTCGAGCTCCGCCTCATAGCGGCCGACTCCGCCCGGCCGCACCCGTGTCGTATCGAAGAAGGCGTTTCCCACGCCGGGCACGCTGCCGCAGGGCCACTCGTCCGTCAAACCGAGACCCGTCGCTCAGGGCCCTACGAGGACGGGGCCACCGTCAGGTTGTACAGCACGATCCCATCCACCGTCTTCGCCGTGTAGTGGCTCTCCACCCACTGCGTGATCTGACTGGAGGTCGACGTCGAGGTGCCCCCGGCCCCTCGGGCACCGAACCCGCTGCTGCCGGCGATGAAGTAGTGGACGTCTCCGTCACGGACGTATGTCTCGAATTGGGCCAGGCTCGGGGCGGGGTCGGTGCCGTTGAACCCTCCGATGGCCATCACCGGCCCGCCCGATGCCAGTTGGTAGCCGGCAGCGGAGTTGGAGTTGACGGTGGCCGCCACCCACCGGTAGCGACCGGCATTGCTCTCCAACATCGTCACGACGGCCTTCCCCGGCGTGCTGCTGTTCAAGAGCCCACCGCTTGCTCCACCGGTACGCCCAGCGGTGCCGGGCCCGCCGAAGAAGCGTCCGGCTCCGAGTCCTTGGCCGGCGCCCGGTGGGAATCCTCCGCCGGGCGCGCCCGTGGCGCCGAAGCCCGGTGGGGCGCCGAGACCGTTTCCGAACGCCGGCCGCCGGCCGCCGCCGAGTCCCCCGCCACCGGGAAATCCGCCGGGAGCTCCGAGGCCTCCGCCCTGGACAGCCGGACCGGCCGAGGGGATGGCACCGGAATGCGGCGTGGCCACGGTGTCGAGGGCGAAAGCGGCCGGCCCGGCCAGGGCGGCACCGAGTCCGGCCACCCCGAGAGCCAATGCCACCTTGGCTCGGACCTGCGGCGCCAGGGCGATGCCGATGGCGGCGGCAATGCCGAGGACGAGAATGACGGGGCGCAGCCACGGGAACCAGTTCGGCGATCGCCCCAACAAGATGAACGACCACACGGCGCTGACGGCCAGGGCCACTGCCAGCACGGCCCGGCCCAGTCGGCGCCGTTCGTGGTGCCACAGGGTCACAGTGCCGATTCCCACCACCGCTCCGAGGGCCGGCGCCAGCGCCACGTTGTAGTAGGGATGGATGATCCCCTGCGCATAGCTGAAGACGAGTCCGGTCACGAGCAGCCAGCCGCCCCACAGCACCACAGCGGCACGCGTACGATCGGTCCTCGCCGCGCGCCACGTGAGGGCGAGCAGAGCAACCAGGACAATGAATGCGGCGGGGAGCAGCCACGAGATCTGCCCGCCCATATCTGTGCGGAACAGCCGGATCAACCCGGTCGGGCCCCAGCGGGACCCGGTCGCCCCGGCGCCCCCCACGCTGCCCGACTCGTTGCCCGACAAGCGGCCGAGCCCGTTGTAGCCGAAGATCAGGTTGAGCAGGCTGTTGCCCTGGGACCCACCGATATAGGGCCGGTCGGCAGCGGGCGTGAGCTGCACGGCGGCCACCCACCACCCGGCCGACACCACCAGGGCCACCGCGGCCACCAGCAACTGCTTGATCCGCCGTCCGAGCGGAGTGGGGGCGGCCAAAAGGTACACGGCACCAAGGGCGGGAACGACGAGGAAGGCCTGGAGCATCTTGGTGGTGAAACCGAGACCGACGGCCGACGCGGCGAGAACCAACCACAGCGTGCTCGCCCGCTCGACAGCCCGCACCGTGGCGTAGGCGGCCAGGGTGAGAAGCAGCACCAGAAGAGCGTCGGGGTTGTTGTAGCGGAACATGAGAACAGCCACCGGGGTGGAGGCCATCACGGCGCCGGCCAAGAGCGCCGCGCTCGGCCGGAACCAACGCCGGACGGTGGCGTAGAGCAGCGCCACGGCGGCCACGCCCTCGAGCGCCTGGGGTACGAGGATGCTCCACGAATTCAATCCGAACAGACGGGCCGATATCTCCGTCACCCACAGCGAGGCCGGCGGCTTGTCGACGGTGATGAAGTTCGAGGCGTCGGAGGAACCAAAGAAGAAAGCCTTCCAGCTCTTGGTCCCGGCCTGGACGGCGGCCGAATAAAAGGAGTTCGCCCATCCGGAGTCCCCGAGCGCCCACGTGTAGCCGACAGCAGTGGAGGCCAAGAGAAGGATCAGCGACGGCCGCACCCAGGCGGGATCGTCGGGCCGGCCCCGCACCATTCGGCGCCACAGGCCCCGCGGCGGCGACTCGGCTTGCTCGCCATCGGTCGTCGAGACCGCGGGCCGCTCCGCGAGCAGGGTCATCCTGTTTGCCTTTCGTCGAGGATGACGGGCCGCGGCATCGAGGCCGGATCCGCATCAGATGATGACGGTGTCTCTGATGCCGTACCGGACATGGCGGCCAGGTGGGCGGGCGCCGGCGCCGCCGTCTGCGCCGTCCGGAACATCCAGCCCCGCAAGACCACGAAGCGAACCAGAGAGGCCACGGCATTCGCCATCACGAGGGCAGCGGCCAGGGCCCAGGTGGCCGAGACGCCGGTGGCGTCCACCACGGCCAAGGCCACGGAGGTGGCGGCCACACTGGTGGAGAGAGCGGCGGCCCCGCCGAGCACGAGGTTGCGACGCGACGGGGCTCCGCGGCCGGCAAAGGTGTAACGCCGGTGCACGGCGGCATTGGCCGCCGTACACACGGTGAGAGCAAGGGCGTTGGCCCCGAACCGGCCGATGGAGCCGGCCAGAACGAAGAAGAGCACCAGGTAGGCGATCGTGCTGGCGACGCCGATCCGGGCGAAGCTGGCGACCGTGGCGGGCAGGTCGGAGGATCCGTCGCTCGACGGCCGCGAGCCACGTCCGACACAGAGTCGGGCCAGGCCCCGCAGGTCGTCTGCGGCCGTCCGCATGATGTTGACCCGGCTGTCAGGGTCGTCCACCCAGTCGACGGGCACCTCGTGGATGCGAAAGCCGCGGCGCTCGGCCAGGACCAGGAACTCGGTATCGAAGAACCATTCGTTGTCCTCGACATGGGGGAGCAACTCCCGGGCGACCTCGGTCCGTGTCGCCTTGAAGCCGCACTGGGCATCGGAGAACCCGTTGCGCAAACATGTCTTCAACAAGAGGTTGTAGATCCGTGAGATCAGCTCCCGCTTGGGACCACGCACGACGCGGGCCCCGTGGGCCAGCCTGGTCCCGATGGCCACGTCGCTGTGACCCGAGAGCAGGGGCGCCACCAGAGGTAGAAGCGCATCGAGCGAGGTGGACAGATCGACGTCCATGTAGGCGACGACCTGCGCCGTCGACGTCGACCAGGCGGCCCGCAGCGCCCGGCCCCGCCCTTTGCCCACCAACCGGACGGCCCGGACACCCTCGAGCTCCGACGCCAGGTCGGCGGCGACGATCGGGGTCCCGTCGGTGCTGCCGTTGTCGACCACCGTCACCACGCTCGTGAAGGGGAACGACCGGTCCAGATACGACCGCAGCCGCCGGACACTGTGGGCCAGGGACTGTTCCTCGTTGTAGACGGGAACGACGATGTCCACGCACACCGGGGTCACCCATTGTTCGGTGTCCCGGTCCAACGCCTCGGTCGCCGTCATGGACTGCAGCATCAGGCGCTCACCTTGGAATCGGCTGATGGTCCGCTGTGAAGCTCCCCTGAAGGGGGCCGGGCCGATGGTGCGGCCGGTCGGGAGTGGCGGCGTCCCTGGTCAGGGACGCATGACCTGGCCGCCATCCACATTGAAAATGTGCCCCGTGATCCACCGGGCGTCGTCCGACAGCAGGAACAGGCACATCCCGACGAGGTCGCCCGGCTCTCCCTGACGTTTGAGCGCCAGCGAGCCAATGAGCTCGCGCATATAGGACTCGGGCACCACCGAGCGGGCCGCCTCGGTGTCGGTGGGCCCGGGGGCGATGGCATTCACCCGGATATTCATGCTGCCGAGCTCGTGGGCCAGCTGCTGGGTCAGTGAGTTCACTCCCGCCTTGGCCCACCCGTAGTAGCCGGCGTAGAGATAGGCGGCCGTCGACGACTGGTTCACGATGGCCCCCCCGCCGCGCTCGGACATCGATGAGTAGCAGGCCCGGGTGCACACGAGCGCTCCGGTCAGATTCACCGCCAGGAAGCGTTCGAGATAGTCCCAGTCGACGGTGAGGAGAAAGTCGAGCTTCATTCCCCCGAAGATCGCCGCGTTGTTCACCAGGAAATCGATGCCCCCGAAGCGCTCGACCGCCACCGCCGCCATGGCCTGCGCTGACTCCGGTGACGACACATCGACCCGTGCGGCCGCTGCCGCCGCCCCGCCGGCGCTCAGTTCGTCGGCCACCCTCCGGGCGTTGTCCTCGTCGATGTCCGCCACCACCACCGACGCTCCGGCCCGGGCCAGGCCCTCGGCGTAGGCACGACCGATACCTCGTCCGGCCCCGGTCACCACGGCCACCTTGCCGCTGAAGTCGTAGCTGCCCATGCCCGCGTCCCGCTCAGCCCGGCGACGGGTTTCGTCGGGCGATGACACGCTCGGCGGCCGCGCTCAGATCGGTGGCCAGCGGCCACCCGACGTAGTGGGCCAGGTGGACGACGATCTCGCGCACCTGGTCCTCGGTCAATTCGCCGTTGGCCAGTGCACTCGAGAATTGGACGTCGAGCAGATCCGTCTTGCCCAGCGCAGCCAGGACGCCGATGGTGAGCAACCGACGCTCGGGCACCGCCAGATCGGGCCGGCACCACACATCGCCGAACAGATGATCGACCGTGAAGGCAACGAAGTCACCCGGCACGTCGTCGGGATCGACGGAGAAGTTGTACACCTCGCGCATCTTCTCGATGCCCCGATGGCGATCCGGTGAGGGCGGGCGCCGCTCGGCGCTCATGCCGGCTCGGCGATCGACTTGGTCTCGAGGTACTCCTCGAATCCGGCCACCCCCATCTCGCGCCCGAGACCGGACTGCTTGTATCCACCGAAAGGAATGTCGGGGCTGTACCACACGCCCCCGTTGATGCCGACCGTGCCCGTCCGCAGACGGCCGGCTACGGCCATGGCCCGGTCGCGCTCGCCCCAGACCGAACCGGACAAACCGTAGGGAGAGTCGTTAGCGATCCGTACGGCATCATCGTCGCCGTCGTGGGCGCTCATCACGAGCACGGGCCCGAAGATCTCCTCCCGCACCACCCGGCTGTCGCTTTTCAGTCCCACGACGAGGGTGGGTTCGACGAAGAACCCCTTCTTCTTGTCCACCGGCCGTCCGCCTCCGATCACGATGCTTCCCCCCTCCTCCCGGGCCAGGCGTATGTAGGACTCCACCCGGCTCCGCTGCCGCTCGCTGATGAGTGGACCGCACACGGTACCGGGGTCGAGAGGGTCGCCGGCGGCCAATCCCTGCAGGGTGGAAGCGGTGAGATCGACGGCTTCGTCGAACAGCGGCCGGGAGACGACGAGACGGGTGGTGATGGCGCAGCCCTGTCCGGCGTGGGTGCAGACCATGAAGGCCGCCGTGGCGCAGGCGGCAGAGAGATCGGCGTCGTCCAGCACGACGAAGGCGGACTTCCCTCCGAGCTCCAGGAACACGCGCTTGACGGTGCCGGCGGCGGCGGCCATGACTTTGCGGCCGGTGTCCGTCGAGCCGGTGAAGCTCACCTGGTCCACGCGCCCGTCGGTGGCGAGCGGCGCCCCGAAGTCGGCGACGGACGACGTCACGATGTTCACCACCCCGGCGGGGATGTCGGTCTCCTCGGCGATCAGCCGGCCCAGCGCGGTGGCGCACCATGGCGTGTCGGGCGCCGGCTTCAGCACCACCGTGTTCCCGGCGGCGAGCGCCGGCCCGAGCTTGGCCAGGTTGATCTGGTGGGGCACGTTCCACGGCGTGATGGCCGCCACCACCCCGGTGGGTTCGCGCCGCACCCAGCGGTGGGCGGGCATGCCCAACGGCTTGGCCGTGCCCAGGTCGCTCGTCCATTCGTAGCCCTCGGCGAGATCCGCCACCCATCCGAGCGATGCCACCGGCTCGTCGAGGGCGGCCGACCGGGTGAAGAACAGCGGTGAGCCGGTCTCGGCGATGGTCATGGCCCGCAGTTCGTCGGCGTGGGCCGTCATCGCCTGTTGGAGCTGGCGCAGGCAGCGCACCCGCAGGGCCACATCGGTGGACCACGACGACTCGTCGAACGCCCTCCGGGCCGCCGCCATGGCCCGGTCGAGATCGGCCGGCGCGGCGTCGGCCGCCACTCCCAGAGTTTCTTCGGTGGCCGGATTGACGCTCGGGTAGGTGGCCCCGGTCGACGACCGCACGAGCGCCCCGTCGATGAGCATCCGTTCCTCACTCATGTCAGAGCTCATCGACCATCTCCGCCGCCCATAGGGCCCGTCCCCGACGGGGCCGAGACGGGGGGACCGGTCGTATCGGGCCCGATCCCGAAGAGGGCGTCGGCTCGGGCGTCGGTCATGGCCGCCAGCGGGAGCTCGATGCCGAGTGAGCCCGCCAGCTCGAGTGCGCCGCGCAGATCCTTGTGCGCGAGCGAGGCGGCCGTGCGCATGGCGTTGACCAGGCCGGTGTCGTCCGCGGCCGTGAAGGGAGCCACGGTGCGGCGGAACATGAGCGTCGACGCGCCGCCGATCCGTGCGTCGCTCGCTTTGATGACCTGGGCCAACTTGGCCAGTTCGATACCGGCCGCCTCGGCCAGCACCTGAGCCTCGTAGGCCGCCAACCACGAGGCGTACTGGACGAGGTTGCGGGCCAGCTTCGCCTGGAGCCCCGACCCGAGCGGTCCCATCCGCACGACCAGGGAACTGAAGGCATCGAGAACGGGTCGGATGCGCTCGACGACCTCGTCGTCTCCACCCACCATCGACACGAGCGCTCCCTCGGCGGCCGAGCTCGGCCCGCCGCTCACGCCGCAGTCAGCCACATGAACCCCGCGCGCCGCGCACCATTGCGCCACTTGAGCCACCGTGCTCGGAGCCACGGTGGAAACGATCAGCACGGTCGTTCCCGGGCGGGCGCCGCTGAGCGCACCATTGTCGACGTCGAGGACGGAGAGAACCTGCTCGTCGGTCACCACGGCCACCACCACCACGTCGACCAGAGCCCCGAGCTCGGCCGAATCGACGGCCACCCGGGCGCTGTCGGCGAACGGCGCCGTGGACTGCGGCCTCAGGTCGCAGACGACGAGGTCGATGCCGGCGCGTCGGAGCCCCTTGGCCACTCCGCTGCCGATGTCGCCGAGGCCGATGACCCCGACGGTGGGAGAACTGCGTTCGGATTCCATGGCCTTCCCTGTCGTCTCTTCCGACGGACAAGTCCTCATTGCCGGACAAGTGTCTGGACTGTAGTCTGTGGTCATGACCGACCGCAAAGACTATGCGGGGCCATTCGACCCTGACTTCCGCTACGAGGACCTCTCGAAAGAGGCCCTCGTCCGGCTCGTCCGGGAGTTCGCCCTCATCGTGCACCTTCTCGACCGCTCCATGTGCGCCGCTATCGCCATGCGCTTCGGCGCTGACGTCATGAAGGAGCTGGCCGTGGAGGAATGGGCGGGAGCGAGCCCCCTCTACGGGGCCCGCCTCCGCCAGATCATGGACATCGAGGGCGACGGGGTGTCGGCCATCTTCAAGGTCCTGCAGCTCGACCCGGGCTTCCCCCACCACTACATGGATGTCCATTACGAAGTGGTGGACGAGAAGCACGGTTACTTCGAGTTGGCCCACTGCGGCGCGCTCATGGATGCCGAGCCTTTCGGCGACGTAATGGTGACCAACATGTGCCACCACATCGAGGACGGTACCTTCGATGTCACCGCACAGGCGGTAAACTCGAAGGCGAGGATCAGGCCCGTCCATCGTCCGCCGCGTATCCCCACGGACCGCTCACCGCACTGTCGCTGGGAGGTGGTCATCGACGACGACACCGAAACCCTGCCCGTGGCCGATATCACCCGGATCACGGCCGGCACCACGGCGGCCACCTTCGAGTTTCCCGCCATGCGCGACGGCACACCTCACATCCCTCAGCCGGAGCCCGCCTCGTGACGTTTCCGTCGACGGTGCCTCTGGCCGAGACGGACCGTGCCGAGACCACCCGCCGGCGCCTGACGGTCAAGCAGGCGGAAGTCGTGCAGCGCCTGGTGGACGCGGCGGCGGACGAAGCGCGCCAGAACGGTTACGAAGGGATGACGGTGCGCAGCGCGGCCCGGCGCGCCGGGGTGGCCCCGGCCACCGCTTACACATACTTCGCCTCCAAAGACCACCTCCTGGCCGAGGTCCTGTGGCGTCGGTTTCACGCGCTGCCCCCCGTCGTCTCCCCCGTCGATGCCAGTGCCCTCGAGCGGCTGACCCGGGCCCTCGGCGACCTCGGTCTGTTCATGGCCGACGATCCGCAACTGGCCGCGGCGTGCACCACCGCTCTTCTCGGCAGCGGCCCCGATGTCCGGGCGCTGCGCGTCCGGTTCGGCGCCGAGCTGAACGCCCGCATCGCCTCAGCGCTGGGCGAAGATGCCGACCCCACCATCGTCCTCGGCCTCGACCTGGCGTACTCGGGGGCCATGCTGTGGGCGGGCATGGGCCACCTGCCCTACGCCTCTGTCCCCGACGCCCTGGCCGATGTGGCGCGGGCCCTTCTCGAGGGGACCCCATGACGACCGACACTGTCGCTCCCCTGCTCTACAGCCCGTACGACTACCAGATCCACGAAGATCCCTATCCCACGTACGCCCGGCTCCGTGAAGAGGCCCCCCTCTACCGCAACGACGAGCTCGACTTCTGGGCCCTGTCGCGCCATGACGACGTCCTCACCGCCTTTCGCAACCCATCGCAGCTGTCGAACCGCTTCGGTGTCTCGCTCGATCCTGCCGCCTACGGACCCGACGCGCACCGGGCCATGTCGTTCCTGGCCATGGACCCACCCGACCACACGAGGATGCGCTCACTCGTCTCCAAGGCCTTCACCCCCCGGCGCGTGGCCGAACTCGAGGAAAGCATCAGGCGCTTGGCCGTCGACCATGCCGACGCCGCCGTTGAGCGCGGCCAGTTCGACTTCGTGGCCGATTTCGCCGGGCTCCTGCCCATGGACGTGATCTCGGAGATGATCGGCGTCCCCCGGGCCGATCGGGTCGAGGTCAGACGTCTGGCCGACCTCCTCATGCACCGCGTCGAGGGGTTGAACGACATTCCGCCCGACGGCATCGAAGCCGCCCTCTCCATGGCCGGGTACTTCGACGATATGGTGCGCATCCGCCGGGTCCGGGCTTCGGACGACCTGACCTCGGCACTGCTCGGGGCCGATCTCTCGGGCGACCGACTGAGCGACGACGAAGTCATCTCCTTTCTCTTTCTCATGGTCGTGGCCGGTAACGAGACCACCACCAAGCTGCTGGCCAACGCCTGGTACTGGGGCTGGCGATTCCCCGACGAACGGGCCAAGGTGTTCGCCGATCCGGGCCGGATCCCCGACTGGTTGGAGGAGACGTTGCGCTTCGACACCTCGTCGCAGATGCTCCTGCGGGTCACGACGGGCGACGTCGAACTACACGGCACGGTCCTTCCCGACGGTGAGCGGGTCCTGCTCCTCGTCGGTTCGGCCAACCGCGATCCCCGCATCTTCCCCGAACCCGAGCGCTACGACATCGGACGTGACACTTCGAAGCTCGTCAGCTTCGGAAGCGGACGTCATTTCTGTCTGGGCGCCGCTCTGGCGCGTCTCGAAGCACGCGTCGGGCTCCAGGAGCTCCTGCACCGGGTCGGCGACTACGAGATCGATGGTGCTGCCACAGAGCGGGTGCACTCGATCAATGTGCGCGGCTTCGCCCGCCTCCCCACCACCGTTTCGGTCCACTGAACGGCGCCGATCGACTATGTCCCGTTACATCGCCCATCCCGAGCGCCGTCCCGCCATCGTCACCGGTGCCTCGGCCGGCATCGGTCTGGCCACCGCCCGCGCCCTGGCCAGCGTGGGCCACCCCGTCGTTCTTGGTGCTCGCCGGGGGGCGCGATGCCAGGAGATCGCCCTCGAGATCGGTGCCCTGGGAGGTGAGGCCTACGGATTCGACCTCGATCTGGCCGACGAACAATCCATCTCCTCGTTCGTGCAGAGGACGCGTGATGCCGTTGGCGAGATCGACGTCCTCGTCTCGTGCGCCGGACAGAACCTCCCCGACGCCACGGTCGACGCGTCGCCCGGAGCTTTCGCCGCCACGGTCGGAGTGAATTTGATCGGGGCCCACCAGTTGGTCGCTCTGTTGGCGCCTGGCATGATCGAGCGCCGCCACGGTGACATGGTCTTCGTCACCTCGGAGGTCGTGCGGAGACCGCGGCCGCTGAACAAGGCATATGTGTCGTCCAAATGGGGCCTCGAAGGCTACGCCCGCACCCTGCAGATGGAACTCGAGGGCACCGGGGTGCGCGCTTCCATCGTGCAGCCCGGTCAGACCCTGTCTGAGATGGGGTCGGACTGGGACCCCGACGCCACCACGGAGATCCTGAGCGAATGGGTCCGGTGGGGGCTGGCCCGCCACAGCCACTTTCTCGACCCCAGCTCCGTGGCCAACGCGGTGATGACGGTGGTCGAAGCCCCGGTGGGCACCCATCTGACGATGATCGAAGTTCAACCCGAGGCACCCGTCCGTCGGGACCCGCCCGAAAGCGGAGGCAAATCATGACCACCCATCTCGAATTGCGCGAGCCGCCGCAGGTGTCGGGGGGCGAGCAGGAGCACGGCCATCTGGAGGAGCTCCGGCGCGATCCCATCGGCCTCATGCGTCGTGTCCGCCAGGAGTGCGGTGACGTCGGTCAGTTCCGATTGGCCGATCGCGACGTGGTGCTCCTGACCGGCGCCGAAGCCAACGAATTCTTCTTTCGTGCCCCGGAGGACGTCCTCGACCAGGCCGAGGCCTATCCGTTCATGACACCGATCTTCGGCGAAGGGGTCGTCTTCGATGCGCCGCCCGAACGCCGGCGGGAAATGCTCCACAACCAATCGTTACGGGACAAGTTCATGCGCGGCCACGCCTCGACCATCTCCGACGAGGTGCAGTCCATGGTCACGGGCTGGTCCGAAGCGGGCACCATCGACCTGCTCGACTGGTTCGCCGAGCTCACCATCTACACCTCCTCGGCCTGCCTCATCGGACCGAAGTTCCGCGCGGAGCTCGACCAACGCTTCGCCCGGCTCTACCACGACCTCGAGCAGGGAACTGACGCCCTCGCCTACGTCGACCCCTATGCCGACATCGACACCTTCCACCGACGCGACGCCGCCCGACTCGGCCTGGTAGATCTCGTCCAGGCCATCATGGACCGCCGCGTCGGCGCCCCGCCGGCCACCGACGATGACCGTGACCTCCTCGACGTTCTCATGTCGATTCGCGAGGAGGGGGGCGAACCCCGCTTCTCCACCGACATGGTGACCGGCATGTTCATCTCGATGATGTTCGCCGGCCACCACACGACGTCGGGGACAGCGGCATGGACCCTGATCGAGCTGTTGCGTCATCCCCACGCCATGGCCGCCGTCATAGACGAGCTCGACCACCTCTACGCCAACGGCGAAGAGGTGAGCTACCAGGCTCTGCGGGCCATGCCCCAGCTCGAGGCGGCGATCAAAGAAGCGCTGCGCCTGCACCCGCCACTCATCCTCGTGCTCCGGGTGGCCAAGGAGGATCTCGAGATCGAGGGCGTCCGCATCTCTCGGGGAAAGCTGGTGGGGGCGAGCCTGTCGGTATCCAACCGGATACCCGAGGACTTCCCCGACCCTGATGCTTTCGTGCCCGAGCGCTATATCGACCCCCGGGCCGAGGACCGGGCCAACCCGTGGACGTGGATCCCCTTCGGCGCAGGACGACATCGCTGCGTGGGGGCACCCTTCGCCATGATGCAGCTGAAGGCCATCTTCTCGGTGCTGCTACGCGGCTGGGAGTTCGAACTTGCCCAACCGTCGGGCACCTACCGCAACGACCATTCGAAGATGGTCGTACAGCTGCAGCAACCCTGTGCCGTCCATTACCGTCAGCGCCATGTCGAGTCGAACAGGCCGCCGGTGTGAGAATCGTCGTCGATCGCGACCTGTGTCAAGGTCACGGTGTGTGCGAGTCGGAGGCGCCCGCGGTCTTCTCCGTCTCCAAGCAAGGTGTTCTCACCATTCTCGATGAGAGCCCGGCCGAGGAACTGCGGCCCGTGGTCGAACAGGCAGTGGCGTTTTGTCCCACCAGTGCATTGCGTATAGAGGAGGACTGAGACGTGCCGGCATTTCCCTATGAGGAGCTGAACGAAATGGTCAGCCGGTGGCTCGGTGCCAACCGGCAGGCCCAGGACGCCGGCGACTGGCGCCCCATGGCCGATATGTACACCGAGGACGCCACTTATGGTTGGAACATCGGACCTCACGAGGAGTTCATGGCCGTCGGGCGCACCGAGATCCGCGACATCGCCCTCGGTCTCGAAATGGGCGGGCTCGACGGATGGACCTACCCCTATCAAAAGGTGCTGATCGATCCGGAGCAGGGCGAGATCATCGGCCTGTGGAAGCAAATGGCCGACCAAACACGCCCGGACGGCTCGACCTATGAGATCGCCGGCATTGGTGGCAGCTGGTTCCGGTACGCAGGGAACTGGCAGTGGTCGTGGCAGCGGGACTTCTTCGATGTCGGAAACGCCACATCGATGTTCATCGAGATGATCAAGGCCGACGCCCTGTCGGACGGCATGCGTCGTCGCATCGAGCGCGCTTCGTCGGGAGAGATGCTCCCCGGCCACTACCGACTGGGGCAGTCACCGGCCAATCTCTGGGACTGACGGCGTCTCTGGGACTGACGGCGTCTCTGGGCTGGGACCTCACAGTTCCCTAACACGACCGCCGACTGCGCTTCACCTGTCGGCGGTTCAATAGCCAGATGCAATCGGTTTACCGCCGCGCAACCCTGCGCTCCCGGGTCCGGTGGACACGACATGGCAGGCTGGTGCGGTGACCACCGGTTCCGACACGATCATCGTCGTCGAAGATGATCACAACATCTCTGACCTGGTGGCCATGTATCTGCGCCGGGAGGGGTTCCGGATCCTGCAGGCCGATGACGCCGAGCAGGGCCTCACGTATATCGAACGGGAAAGCCCCAAGCTTCTGATCGTCGACATCGGGCTCCCCGGTGCCCTCGACGGCCTGGAGCTGTGTCGCCAGGTCCGCAAGACGAGCGACGTCCCGGTCATCATCCTCACCGCCCGTGACGACGAGATCGACCGTGTTCTCGGACTGGAGATGGGTGCCGACGATTACGTCACCAAACCCTTCTCTCCCCGCGAGTTGGTGGCCCGGGTCCGTGCCATCTTGCGCCGGGCAGGAGCAGGCACGACCAAGGCGGAGCCCGTGATCACGGAGGTCGGCACCGTCGTGGTGGACACCGGTCGGCGCGAGGTGTTGTGTGCCGGGGACGTCGTCGCCCTCACGACGCGGGAGTTCGACCTCCTCGCCTATCTTGTCGCCAATCGCGGTCTCGCCCTTTCGCGCCGGCAACTCCTCGACGGAGTGTGGGGTGAGGGTTGGTACGGCGACGAGCGCACCGTCGATGTTCACGTCCGTCAGCTGCGCAAGAAGCTCGGTGACGAGCTTCCCCTCACCACCGTGTGGGGCGTGGGCTACCGTCTCGGCTGAGTCGGACGAACCTCCCCATGCGCCGCCGCCTCACGATCGCCATCGTTGCCGTCGTCATCGGAACCCTGTTCCTGACCACGGCCGGGAGCCTCCTCCTCGTTCATCGGGCCGGCACGTCCACGGCCGGCACCGAGACCACGCACGAAGCCGCCACGGTGGCGCAGTTGCTGACCCAGGGTTCGCTCGCCGCCGATGTGGGCGTGGGGGCCAGGGTCCGCGCCGCCCGCTTGCTGGCCGCCTTGCGCGTCGTCGGCTCCTACGATTTCTTCCAGCCCGTCGGACTGACCCCTTCGGGGCAGTTCGTCTCACTTCCGGCTCCTCTCACGCCGGCGATCCTGAATCCGGCCGCCCTGCAGAACGGCCAGACGCTGTCGGGCAACGTGGGCCTTGTCGTCTTTGCCGCCGTGCCCGTGGCCCTCACCGTCCGGCAAAGGAACAACCTGGGCATCGCCCAACGCGACGTCGCTGTGTTGCTCGCCATCCGGACCGTGCGCGATCCCGTGAACGGACTGTCTTACTTCCTTCTCGTCGCCGGCGGTGCGTTGCTGGTGGCCGCCCTCGTCGCCTCGGGGCTTGCCCGCCGCATCAGTGATCCGCTCGTCCGAGCCGTGACTACGACGGGACAACTGGCCGGTGGGGACCTGACGGCAAGGGTGCCGGTCAGCACGCACGACTATCCCGAGCTGACGGAACTGGCCGAGGCCATCAACACCATGGGTGACAGCCTGAGCCGATCTCAGAATATGGAGCGGCAGTTCCTGTTGTCGGTGTCACACGAGTTACGGACACCACTGACGTCGATCATCGGCTATGCCGATGCCGTGGCCGACGGGACAACCGAAGACGTCGCCGGTGCGAACGCCGTCATCGGCGCCGAGGCCCGACGCCTCGGACGCCTGTTGCAGGATCTTCTCGATCTGGCCCGTCTGGACTCCAAGAAATTCTCCTTCGACGTCCGGCCGGTGGACTGTGCCGAGGCGGCGAGGGCCACCGCCGCCGCCTTCCGGCCCGAAGCGCAG
The DNA here is from genome assembly GCA_003151475.1 of Acidimicrobiaceae bacterium. Classification (GTDB taxonomy): domain Bacteria; phylum Actinomycetota; class Acidimicrobiia; order Acidimicrobiales; family UBA8190; genus Palsa-661. The sequence continues at coordinate 197,350 of PLXQ01000060.1, forward strand.
ACCCTCGGTCTCACGCTCGTCACGGCCGTCCCCGCCGAGGGCGGTCTCTGGGTCGACGCCGACCCCGACCGGCTCAGCCAGATCGTGGCCAACCTCACGGAGAACGCCTTCAAGCACGCAGAGTCGCAGGTGGTGGTGGGTGCCGGCGTGGTGGGCAGCTCGATCGCCATCTGGGTCCTCGACGACGGACCGGGCATCGCCGCTCAGGACCTGCCCCATGTCTTCGAGCGACACTTCACGTCCGACCGGGTGGCCAGCCGTCGCCTCGGATCGGGACTGGGACTGGCCATCGTGGCCGAATTGGCGGCCGCCATGAAGGCCGTGGTGGCGGCCGAGTCCCCCGTCGCCGACGGCCGAGGCACCCGCATGACCATCTGGCTACAGCCATCCCCGGGCGGCCGGGTCGCCTGACGCCTCGGAACCGACCGCGGTGTTGAGAAAACGATGGGAATGGCTTGTTCGTATTGTGGCCCGGAGGTGTCACGCTGCCGAGGTCAGATCCCGCTCGTCGGGCAGGAGGGGTATACGTCATGGAACTCAGGCTGAAGCGGCTACTGCCGCGGAAATTCATCGACTGGCAAGGCAAGTACATGATCGAGAACGATCCCGACGAATGTTGGCGTGACTGCCGGGTGATCGACGTCACGACCTTCGGCGCCGGGCTCGAGCTCGTCGACGTGACACTCGACAAGACCGCAGGACGGAGCATCATCCTGGCCGACAACCTGCGGGGCCAGGTCAGGCACACCCTCCCGGCCAAGAACGACGCGATCCGGGTGGGGATCGAGTTCGTCAATCTGACCGAAATCGAGCAGAGCTACCTCACATCGCTGGCGAATCTCCAAGCCGTCTGGTAACCCCAATCTCGAGGTGGGTCGTGTCGTTGAAACGACGCACGAACCACCTCTGCGGTGTGACCACGATCTCTGAAATGGAGCCGTTGTCGGCGCCGGTGAAGGCGAAAGGCGCAGAACCAGATGCCTGGGCCAGCAACTCGCCGATGACGCCACCGTGGGTGAACAGCGCCACCCGCTGATCGGGGTGGGCGGCGGCGATCCTCTCCAGGCCATGGCGCACCCGACCTGAGAAGGTGGCGGCTGATTCGGCACCGGGAACGATCTCCCACCGTTGTTCGTCGAGCACCCGGCGCGCCAACGGACCCATTTCCGCCATCTTCTTTCGCAGCAGGCCGCCTTCCCATTCGCCGAGGAACACTTCGCGCAGATCGGGTTCGACCTCCGGCTCGATGCCGAGGCTCCGCACCAGCGGGGCCGCTGTCTGCCACGTGCGACGTAGCGAGCTGACGTAGATGGCGTCCACTGCCTCCGAGGCCAGACGCTCGCACACCTGTTGCGCGTGCAGCTCTCCCTTGGGGGCCAGGGCCGGATCGCCTTGACCATCGGCCAGCGTCGGTAGCAGCTGGCCGTCGACCAAGGGCTCCGACTCGCCATGGCGGACGAGGAGGATATCCGTGGCTCCCGGGGGTGGCACAAAACGAAGTTGGCGGTACTCAGCCATTGTCAGTGTCCGGCCTTACCGGCAATGGGCATCGTCGGTAGCCGGCATTGTTGTCGGTATCCGCCATCGCAGTGCGCCCAGCCGGACGGTAGCGGGAGTCAACCCCGACGGGCATAGGCCACGCCCTCACGACCGACCAGCGACACCAGGTTTCCCAAGGCGATGTTCACGTCCACCAGGTGGAGCCCCCACGTCGGCCCGATCGTCTGCATGACGACGGGGCGGGTGTCTCCTGGATGGACTGGGCCACTCACCTGCAGCCAACTGGCACCGTCCACGTATTTGCACTGACCCGTGTACAACCCTGGTTCGGTGACCCACGGGGTGGTGATTTTCGCCGTGGAAGCACCGTTGGCACTGAGGCTGGCCGAGGTTTCCGCCGCCGGAAAATACGGCGTCAGGGGCCCGACGCCTCCGGATGGGGACGCCGGATTCACGCACAGAACCTGCAGCCCGGCGGCCGTGGGCCGGGCCCCCGGGATCAGGCCGCTCACGCCGGCACCGGGCCGGCCGAAGAGGCTGTTGGCCGGGGGTTGCTGGTCGAACGACGAGTAGGCAATGACGCAACCGGTGTCGGTGGCCGAGGTGCAGGCCGGGATGTTCTGAAAGCTGCCGCCCACATTCTTTCCGATGGGGACGGTGACATTGCCGCCCAGGATGATGGCCGATACCAGGTGCCTGCGCACGGCCGCGTCGCCGTCGACCTTCTGACGCAGCAGGGCGATCAACATCGCTGCGCCTTGGGAGTGCCCGATCACCACTACTCCGCGCCCGTCGTTGTCGTGGGCCAGGTAGTCCACCCAGGCGGCGACCACACCCTCGTAGGCCTTGGCCAGATCGGTCGCCGTGAGGTCGGCGGGGGTGGTGATGGCCTTGAGAGTCAGCTGTGGGTAGATGGGGGCGAAAACGCGACACTCCTGGGAGAAACGTGACGCCTGGTACTGCGCCACGGACGTCTCGGCCGGATCGATGGCCAGATTGGCCAGGGCACCAGGCTGCGCACTGACCGTCGGGTAGACGTAGAAGCAGTCGATGGCCGGATGAGATGCGTCGGTTGCCCGCTGGATTTTGGTCGGGCCCGACTCCGGGACGATGGTGGCCGTCAAGCTGTCGTCACAGGGGTCGGGAACCTGGCCCGGGCGGCACAGCCATTCCACACCGGCGGCATCGGTGTCGGCGGCCACCGCACCGTCGGCCATGGCCACCTTCTGGGCGGCGGTGGGAGATGCCGTTCTGCCCGTGGCGGACGTGCCGGCGGAGGAACTCGGACCCGCCGTCGACGTGGAGGCGGCGGTGGGAGACGACGACCCCGAGCTACAGGCGGACACGACCAGGCCGAGAGCGGCGGCAAAACACACCGCGGCGCCCCCTCGTCGAGATCCTCCGCGCCAGGCCATCGGCTGATGTTAGGCGTCACACCCGGTGATGCGCGGTGGTGGAAGACATTCAGACCACGGCGGTGTCGGCCGGCGCGCCCGGTTTCGAGAGAGCCGCCGCCACATGGTTCGGGTCGTCTTGATCAGGGCGAAGGCTGTGATGGCCTACGACGGCGGCATCCAGGCGATACTCGACTCCCATGAGAGCGGGACGCGACCGAAAAGGGCGGGGCGATCAGCGCCGCCGCCCTACTGCGCGCCGCCGGCCGGGCCGTCAGATGATGGGGACCGCCGGTTTCGCGGTTGTCCTGGTCGTGGTGGGTGCGGTGGCCGCCGGCTGCTCCTCGAGCCCCAGCCGGTCCGTGTCCGCCAGTGAGCTGCGGAGCTACGTGTCGGCGGTCGATCGGATCAGGCTTCCCGTGAATCAGCTGCTGACGGGGGCCGACCCGATCCTCAACGGCTTCAAGACCAAAAAGATCTCACCGCAGACGGCCTCCGATCAGATGGGGGCACTCGAAAACCGCTTCGCCACCTACGCGGTCGACATCAATGCCCTCCACCTGTCCAACGCACGGCTGAAGAAGTTGAACGACCTCTACGCCCACACATTCCTCTTCGAGGACAGTTACCTGAGCACTCTGGCCGCCGACCTGCCCGACGGCAACTTCGACAACCTCCCGAACACACAGAATGAGCAACGGCTGGACATCATCACATGGCGCACCCAGCTGGAAATCCTGGCCCGGACCGATCATGTCCGCTTGCCGGCTGACCTGCACCAGGCCGGACGGGGGGAGATCGCTCCGTCACCCGGAGGCAGTTGATCGGCCCGCGCCGGCGACGCCGCCTCCCCGGCTTTTAGCCGTGCTGCCAGACCCGGCTCGAGATGTTGCGTATTCCGGGCAGGGCCGCTTCATCGAGGGCGGCGACGTCGTCGGCGTCGAGCCTCCAGCCGAGGGCGCCGGCATTCTCCTGGGCCTGAGATCTGCTCTTGGCCCCGGGAATCGGCACGGCGCCTTTGGCGATGACCCAGTTCAACGCCACCTGGCTGGGCGTCTTTCCTCCGTGTTTCTCCCCGATGGTCCGTAGCTCGTTCACCACGGCGTCGACGACCTCCATCGGGTGGTTGGAAAAGTTCCGCTTACCGGGAGGAGGGTTGGCCGCCGAGTACTTGCCGGTCAGCCGTCCCTGGCCGATGGGTGAGTAGGCCAGAGCGATGACGCCCAATTCGGCGCAGGCGGCAAGCAGACCTCCCGTTTCGGGCACCCGTCGCAGCAGCGAGAACTCGATCTGGTTGGTGGCCAGGCGCATGCCGCGCTTGTCGAGCTCGCTGGCGATGGAACGGGTCTCTTTCGTCGAGTAATTGGAGACACCGACAGCCTTCACCAGACCGGCCTGGTGGGCAGCGGCCAGGGCATCGGCCAGCGCCCCGTGAGAACGAAGGCTGACGGGGCCGTGTATCTGGTAGAGGTCGACACAGGGGACGCCGAGACGTCCGAGCGACGCCCGTAGAGATTTGAGAAGCGCCCCCCGCACGTTCAGCTTCCAGGGCGATGGCATGAACTTGGTGGCGAGCACAACGGCGCTGGCGCGGGCCGGATCGTGGTCGCGCATCTGACCGATGATCCGTTCGCTCTCGCCGCCTCCATAGACTTCGGCCGTGTCGAACAAGGTAACGCCGGCATCGATGGAGGCGTTCCAGGCCTCCTCGATCGAACCGAGCGTGAGCGCAGTGTCGTAACCGCCCATGCCCCAGGTGGACCGGTCTCCCCAGGCCCAGGTCCCCACTCCGAGCAGGGGAATGGAGACATCGCTTCCGGCCAGGGTGTAGTTCTCAGGGCTCATGGAGAAGCACCGTACCCGTCGGCGTCACCCCGTGGCCGAGGGAGACACGACGGTGATGTTGATGCCGAATTCCCCCGTCTTCAGTTCCGAGCCCACGGCGGACGAGCTGCTGCCCATCTCGACCTGGACCGTCCAGGTGGAGTTCTTGGCCGTGAACGACGCTCCTGTCAGGGTCACCGTGGTCGAGGTCGAGTTCTGGCCCGACCCCGAAACCTCGGTGGTCGAGGGTGCGGAGATGTTGGTCACGTTGTAGCCGGCGGATTGGAATTTAGATTCGTAGGCCTGGGCCCCCGCCGCCACCGCTCCGGGCACGGCGAAGGCGGCGTCATAGCCCCCATTCGTGCCCGCCCCTGCGATGACCCGGGCGTTGTCCGGTAGGGGCACGTTGGTCGGAAAACCCGATGGAAGGCCGTGGATGGCGGCGGAGAATTTGTGGCCTCCGATATCGCCCGAGATCCCGTTCTTCGAGATGTGGATACCGCACGCTGTGGCCAGGACACCAATGGCGCCGACGCACAGCGCGGCGGTCGCTCGACGACCCGGACTTCGCGTGACGGCTCTCGCATTCGGCACGGAACGACCCTCCTTGCGCCGATGACGGGCACCGGCTCTCGCTCGGGCCTCACGGTACCTTCCGTCCGATGTCGGATTGAGGACCGGTCCGTCACCAGCCTCGGAGATCGACGGGCCAGGTCTCGAGAACGTCGTCTCCGTCGACCACGAAGATCTTCTCGTGACAGGCGACGGTGGGGTCGACATGGGCGGGAATAACGCGCACGCGATCGCCGACCTTGACCGGCTGTCCCGGAGCGAATGTCACGTGCTCGTCGGAACAGAACCAGACCTCGGAGCCCTCGATGGTCGGGTTCCCGTGGTCCATGGACAACGCTTTCAAGCCGCAGTCGGCCACTGCCCAACCGGGCGAGACCGAGATCACCGTGGCTTCGACCCACAGCGCCTGTTGAAAGGGCAGACCGAGCTCGGCGTAGGCGGTGTCCATCAGTGCGTACGAACCGGCCTGGATCTCCGTGGCCCAGCCGTTGATGTCGTAGGTCCCGGTCCCACCGGCGGAGACGAGGTCACCACCGACATCGGCGTGGGCGGCGAGCAACGCCTCCATGGCCGGCCTGATCATCTCGATCCGCTTGGCTCTGTCCGGGAGCCCGACGATGTGGCCCTCGTAGCCCATGACCCCTCGCACCTCGAGCCCGCGCCGACGGGCGGTGTCGGCCAGAGAGCCGGCGGAGGTAGGGTCGCATCCGCAGCGGGGCAATCCGACGTTCACGTCGATGACCACTTCCTCCACGCCACCGGCCACGGCGGTGGCGATCGTCGCCGGCGAATCGACGGCCAGTGTCACCCGGGCACCCGACCGGACCAGCGCGCCGAGGCGCTGGGCGTCGACCACCTCGTTGGCCAGAAGGAGATCCTCACCGAGGCCGGCGCGGACCATCCCCTCCATCTCGGCCATGGTGGCGCACGTGAAGTTGTGATGACCGTGCGCTTTCTGTCTCGCCGCCAATGAGGTGCATTTGTGCGCCTTCACGTGGGGACGCAGGCGCGGCCCGGGCAGCGCGGCGGCCATGGACGTCAAATTGGCCTCGAGAACAGCCGCCTCCACCACCAGCGCCGGAGTCGTCACCTGGTCGATCTTCATCGGGCCGAGCGTACGCGACCAACCTGCAGGCGCCAGACTGTTCCTCGGGGCGCGCCCAGGCGCCGTGGAGCCCGATGATGTCGATGAGGAGTGGACTCGGCGATGAGCGCAGACGGGAATACGGAGGCGACGAAGCAAGGGCGGTCGTCACGCGACTCGAAGGTCGGTCGGCTGGTGGCCGGGCTCAGTGTCGACGAGAAGGCCTCTCTCACCGCCGGCCGGGATCTGTGGACGATCCCGGGCATCGCCCGGGTGGGCATCCCGGCCGTCGGGGTCACCGACGGGCCGAACGGAGCGCGCGGGACCACGCTGCCGGGGCCTGAGGCGAAACCGACCGTGTGCGTCCCCTGTGGTTCGGCGCTCGGCGCCACGTGGGATCTCGAGTTGGTCTCGGAGGTGGGGGCGCTCCTGGCCGAGGAGGCTCGTGCCCGGGGATGCAGCGTGCTGCTGGCTCCGACGGTCAACATCCCCCGGTCTCCTTTGGCCGGGCGCAACTTCGAGTGTTACTCCGAGGACCCGCTCCTCTCGGGACTCCTGGCCGCCTCTTTCATCGAAGGAGCGCAGTCACAGATGGTGGCGACAACGGTGAAGCACTTCGTCGGAAATGACGCCGAGTTCGAGCGCTACACCATGAGTTCGGTGATCGACGAGCGCAGCCTGCGCGAGATCTATCTCGTGCCCTTCGAGCACGCCGTGCGTACGGGAAAGGCTCTCGGCGTCATGACCGGATACAACCGGATGAACGGGAAATGGTGCAGCGAGGATAAGGAACTTCTCACCGACATTCTCCGCGGGGAATGGGGCTTCGACGGTTTCATCCTCACCGACTGGTACGCGGTGGCGTCGACCGTCGGCTCCCACGATGCCGGTGTGGATCTCGAAATGCCCGGACCGGGTCGGGCTTACGGGTCGGCGCTGGCCGACGCGGTCCGGGACGGCTCGGTGGCCGAAGGAGCGCTCGATGACCAGGTGGGACGGCTGCTCTCGGTCTACGACCGGCTGGGGCTGCTCGATCCGGGCGACGGTGATACAGCGCCCGAGCGGCCGGCGCCCGAGCGGCGTTCCGCGGTGGCCCGGCGGGCCGCCGCCGGCGCCATCGTGTTGCTGAAGAACGATGGCATCCTGCCCTTACCGGCGGCGCTGAGAAAGGTGGCTGTCATCGGTGCCAACGCGGAACGGGCGGTGATCATGGGAGGGGGATCGGCCGGCGTCGAGCCCGACCACAGGACCAGCCCGCTGGCGGCGCTGCGGACCAAATTGGGTGGAGACGTCACCGTCGTCCATGAGACGGGAGTGGACCTGGCCCGGACCACCTCGACGCTGCACATGCCGTTGTCGGTGCAGTACTTCGACGGTCTCGACTGCGTCGGGGAGGCTGTGCACGGTGACGAGCTGCACGCCACCGAGCTTTCCCATCTGGGCGCTCCCGTTCCCACCCTCGAGGGTCAGTTCTCGGTGCGCGCCACCGGGACATTCCGGCCCAGCGAGACGGGTCGCTATCTCTTCACGCTGACCCACGTCGGTCGGGCCCGCGTGCTTGTGGACGGAGACGTGGTGCTCGATGGTTTCGACGAAACTCTTCCCCGGGGTCCGAGCTTCATGGGACTCGGAAGCAAAGAGTTGACGCACGAGGTGGAGCTCGACGGCGAACACGAAGTCCAGGTCACCGTGGAGTACGACACGCTCGGCGCACGGGGCCTCTACGCCTTCCGGGTCGGATGCCGGTGGATGGCCCCCGCCGATCTGATCGACCGGGCCGTGGCTGCCGCCGGCGATGCCGAAGTGGCCGTGGTGGTGGTGGGGACCTCGAACGAGTGGGAGTCGGAAGGCTTTGACCGGGAGTCGCTCGCGCTTCCGGTGGATCAGGACGAACTCGTCCGGCGCGTGGCCGCCGTCAACAGCCGAACGGTGGTGGTGGTGAACACCGGGGCGCCGGTGGCCATGCCGTGGGCGCACGAGGTGGGGGCCGTCCTTCAGATCTGGTTCGGCGGTCAGGAGATGGCCACCGCGCTGGCCGACGTGCTCGTCGGGGACGAGGATCCGGGAGGCCGGCTCCCGGTCAGCTTTCCCGTGCGCCTCGAGGACACGCCGGCCTTCGGTTACTTCCCCGGCGAACGCAACGAGCTGCGCTACGGGGAGGGTCTCTTCGTCGGCTACCGCTGGTACGAAGCCCGTCAACTGGCCGTGAGCTTCCCGTTCGGCCACGGACTGTCGTACTCGACATTCGCGCTGGGCGAACCCCGGCTTTCGGCCCGTCGGTTCGTGGCCGGAGACAAGCTGGTGATCACCGTGCCCGTGACGAACAGCGGGCCAAGGGCGGGGACCGAAGTCGTTCAGCTCTATGTGGCTCCCCCACGGTGCGATCTGGTCCGGCCTCAGAAGGAGCTGAAAGCGTTCGGCAAGGTCCGACTCGACGCCGGCGAGAGCGCCGATGTCGCCCTCGTTCTGTCGGACCGTTCATTTTCTTACTGGGACCCGGGGACGAGGGAAACGCAGGAGCTCCGGTCCAGGATGCCCCTCGGGAACATGGTCAATGAGGCGTCCGGGGTCGGACATCCAGCGGGTTGGCGGACCGACCCCGGCGAGTATGTGCTCCATGTCGGGCGGTCATCCGGCGACATCTCGTGGAAGATTCCGATTTCGGTGGAGCCGTCTTCGTAGACCGCCGACCCGTGGACCGGTACCGGGGCGTGACGCCGGGGTGGGTCAGTCGAGACCGGCGAGCTCTGCGCTCAGATCCCAGAGGCGCCGGGCGGCATCGACGTCGGTGGCGATGGCCGACGTCGCTTTCGGGCGGCAGTTGACGAAGTAAGTGCCCGTGACACCCTTCACCTCATCCGAGGCGGCCAACCAGATGGGGGTGGCCGCCCCTTCTGCGGGGAGCGGGCGAACGGTCGGGCCACGGCGATGCCGAGCCTCAGCCAGGTGGTGTCGCCGTCCATGGCGAATCCGCTGGCCACGAAGCCGGGATGAAGCGCGTTCACCGTTACCTCGGTATCGGCCAGTCGGCGGGCCAGCTCGAAGGTGAAATAGAGATTCATGAGCTTGGTGGCGCTGTAGACGAACGAGCCCCGGTAAGGCCGCGACATCCACTGGAGGTCGTCGAAGTCCAGACCGTCGCGTGCCTGGGTGTGACCCCAGGAGGAGACGACGATGATGCGGGCCGGTGCACTGTGACGCAGCCGGTCGAGGAGCAGCCCGGTGAGGAGGAAGTGGCCGAGGTGATTGGACTGGAACTGCATCTCCAGGGCGTCCTCGGTCATCGTCCGTTTGGCCAGGACGCCGCCGGCGTTCAGATCGAGCACATGGATCTCGTCGAGGCGTTCGAGCAGATCCGTCGCACAAGCGCGCACCGAATCCAGGCTGGCCAGGTCGAGCGACGCACATTCGACCGCTTCGTTCCCGCTCTCCCGGCGGATGTCCCCGACCGCCGCCGCCCCCCTCTGTGGATGGCGAGAGGTGATCACGACACGGGCGCCGAGGCGGGCCAACTCCGTGGCTGTCGCCTTGCCGATGCCGCTGTTGCCACCGGTGATGACGACGGTGCGGCCCGTCATGTCGCTCAGATGGGAGCAGTTTCCGGCCACGGGGGCCACGCTAGTGGGGTGCCTGGCCACGGGCACCCGGGGGGGTCAGCGCCCTCGGGCGGATTCACGCGTCAATCTGTGGACGGAAGTACCCTGGCGCAACTGACACCGGCGTCACAGATGCGGGCAGGGACTCGACCGGCTCCGCAATTCGAAGAGGAGAGCCATGCGGCGAACAACGGCAAACGGCGACCGGGCTCAGGCGGCGCGACGGGTCGTCGGATGTGTCATCGGAGTCTCGCTGGTACTGGCGGCCTGCAGCAGCGGAGGCGGTGCCCCCAGCGCGAAAACCAACGCCGGTACTCCTGATCCGAATGGAGTCCTGCGCTACGGAGTGGACCTGAACGCCGGGTTCTCGAACGACTTCGATCCCGCCACCGGCACCAACGACTGTTCGTTCCAGGAACTGTCACAGATCTACTCCAGCATCACCTTTGAGCCCCCGGGCCAGCAGGGCAATAACGAGATTCTCCCCGGTATCGCTCAGAGCTGGCAGATCTCGGGTTCGACCTTGACTCTGCACATTCGGCCCGGTGTCACGTTCTCCGATGGCACACCGGTCGACGCCAACGCCGTGATGCAGAGCATTGAGCACATCCGCAAGAGCCCCTTACGCACGTCGCTGCTCGCCATCGTGAGCATGGATCCCACCAATGCCACCACCTTGGTGATTCAGCTGAAGCAGCCCCCGACCCCCGGTGACCTGCTACTCGCCTTCAGCTTCCTCGACGGCATGGTCATGGCTCCCACCTCTTTGGCCACGGCCTCGACCAAGCCGATCGGCTCCGGGCCGTTCGTGCTGCAGAGCTACCAGCCGGGCTCGGAGATCGCCTTGGTGGCCAACAAGAACTATTTCGACAAATCGGCTTACAAACTGGCCGGGGTCGACTTCGTCCAGTTGTCGGCCGGCCCGCAGGCCATCGGGGCGCTGATCAACGGTTCGGTGGACATGATCGAGCTCATGCCCACCGACTACAAGGTGGCGAAGGGCAATCCGAACATCGGCATCGCCGTCACCCAGTCGTACCAGTACATGCTGATGCAACTGCGCGAGAACACGCCTCCCTTCAACAATCCCAAGGTGCGCAATGCTCTCGAGTACGCCATCAACCGCCAGGAGATCAACAAGGTCGTCCTCGACGGGTTGGGGCAACCGGCCTACCAACCTTTCTCGAGCTCTTCACCGGGCTACAACGCCACGGTCGGAAATACCTACACCTACAAGCCGGCCACGGCCAAGGCCCTGCTGGCCCAGGCCGGGTTTCCCAAGGGGGTGAGCTTCAGCCTCGTCTTCCCCGCCGGCGAGGCCGACTTCCAGAGCGCGGCCACGATCATGCAGAACGAGCTGGCGCCGGCCGGCTTCCACATGTCCATCACCCAGATCCCCCCCGGCGATCTCTACACCCAGGTGTACGAGAAGAAGGAGGGCAACGCCATCCTCATCGAGAACTCTTCCAACGGGCCCGACCTGGCCAATAACTTCGAGAGCTCGTACGAGAGCACCGGCTTCGTGGCTACCTCCCTCGGCTCCGTCAACTCTCAGGTGACGTCTCTCGTCCAGCAGGCGTCGGATTCCATCGATGCCTCGGTCCAGGGACCGCTCATGCAAAAGGCATCGGCCATCGTGATGTCGCAGGGACTCGAGGTTCCCATCGCCTTCATCCCCGAGATCGTGGGCTACAACAAGACGCGTGTCGGGGGCAAAGTGGTCGCCCCCATCGGATTCTGCAAGGCAGATCTGGCGGGCATCTACATCAAGAAGTGATCTGAGCGCGTCTTCATGACGTCCGGTGGATCGTTATTCTCCTTCGTCGCACGCCGAATTCTGATCACCATTCCCCTGCTGTTCATCATCTCCCTGGCTGTGTTCAGCCTCGTGCTGCTCCTACCGGGAGACCCGGCGCTGGCCTTGGCCGGTGGCCTGCATGCGAACGCCTCCACGGTGCTGCAGATCAGGCGCCAACTGCATCTCAATGAGGGCTTCTTCGCCCAGTACGGGCTGTGGTTGAGCCATGTGCTGCGCGGCAACCTCGGACATTCGCTCTTCTCGCCCGCCAGCGTCCCCAGTTCCAATGTCGCTGCCGGCATACGGATCCGGTTCCCGGTCACGCTGAGCATCGCCGTCGGGGGCATGGTCATGGCACTGCTGATCGGCCTCCCCACCGGCATCATTGCCGGACTGCGGCCCCGCTCGTGGGCCGACCGCGTCGTCACCGCCGTGAGCAGTCTTGGCGTGGCCATGCCCGACTTCTGGCTCGCCATGCTGCTCGTGATCCTTCTGGCTATTCACACCCACGTCTTGCCGCCGTTGGGCTACACCCCCTTCGCCACCTCGCCGGCGTCATGGTTCCAGCATCTGCTGATGCCATGGCTGGCCCTCGGCTTCGGCGCCGCGGCCACGGTGGCCCGGCAGATCCGGGGTTCGCTGATCGACACGCTCGACCAGGACTACATGCGGACGGCGGTCGCCAAGGGCCTGAGACCCCGCACCATCATCTTCAAGCACGCGCTCAAGAACGCCGTCAGCCCGGTGGTGACCGTGGTGGGAATTCAATTCGGGTACCTTCTCGGGGGCACGTTCATCATCGAGAACATCTTCTCGTTGCCCGGTCTGGGTACGTACATGATCCAGGCCATCGGCACCAAGGATCTTCCCGTCGTGCAGGGAGTGGCCCTGCTCACGGCGGTGGCATTCGTCGTCGTCAATCTCGTCGTCGACGTCCTGTACGCCTACCTCAATCCGAAAGTGCGGCTGGTGTGAGCACACTCCTGCCCCCCGGTAGCGGCGATCCGATCGTGATGAGCTCCGCCGCGATGACCCCCGAGCCGGCCTCGGCACCCGACGGTGGCGGCACCGAGGTGGTCCACAGCGCGCTGCGGCGATTCACAGGCGACCCGTTGGCCATGACGGGTCTCGTCTTCATCGTCGGCGTGATCGTCATGGCCATCGCCGCCCCGCTGCTCGCTCCCGACGGTCCGAACGTTCAGGATCTCCTGCATCTCAACGCCGGGCCCTCAGGCGCTCACTGGCTGGGGACCGACGACCTCGGGCGCGACGTCCTGAGCCGGCTCATTTTCGGTGCCCGTCCTCCGCTTCGAGCCGCCTTTCAGGTCGTAGGCGGAGCCCTCGTGCTGGCGCTGCCCCTGGCCCTGGTGGCGGGCTTCGTGCGGGGCTGGGTGGACATGATCGTCATGCGAGCGATGGACGCTCTGTTCTCCTTCCCTCCTCTGGTGCTGGCCTTGACCGTCGCCGCACTGCTCGGTCCGAACCTGAACGACGCGTCTATCGCCATTGCCATCGTCTTCGTGCCGAGCTTCGTCCGACTGATCAGGGGCGAGGTCATCGCCGTGCGCGAGGAGAACTACGTCGAGGCGGCCCGGGCCACCGGAGTGGCACCGGGGCGGCTGATCCGGACCCACATCCTCCCCAATGTGGCGTCCCCCCTCATCATCCAGGTCGCCCTGTCGCTCGGCTACGCCATTCTCATCGACGCCGGGCTGAGCTTCCTGGGTGTGGGCGAGCAGCCTCCGACGGCGAGTTGGGGTCTCATGCTCACCGAGGCCTACCGCTTCATCTTCTCGTCGCCGCTGGCCCTCGTCTTTCCCGGCCTGGCCATCCTTCTCACGGTGCTTTCGCTCAACCTGGTGGCCGACGGTCTGCGCGACGCCCTCGGGCGCGAGCGCTTCGGGCTGAAGGCCGCCCGTCGACGTCGTGGCGCCCGGCGTACGGAGGCAGTCGCCGCTCGTGCGACGCGAGCCGAGAGGGAGGCGCCACCTACGTCGGATCACGGTTCGTCGACGGCGGAGCTCCTCACCGTCGAGCACCTGCGGGTGGAATTCGCCACCCGTGCCCGATGGCTTCCCGTGGTGGAGGACGTCAGCTTCGGCGTCCTGCCCGGACGGACGCTCGGGCTGGTGGGCGAAAGCGGGTCGGGCAAAACAGTCTCGGCGCTGGCCATCATGGGACTGCTTCCCAAGCGCGAGAGCCGGATACCCGAGGGGGCGGTGCACTTCTCAGGGATAGAGCTCACACGACTCAACGCCGAGAAGATGCGACAGATCCGCGGCAACGACATCGCCATGATCTTCCAGGAGCCCATGACGAGCCTCAATCCCGCCTTCACCGTCGGCAATCAGATCGCCGAGCAGGTTCGGGCCCATCGAGACGTCGGACGGGCCGAGGCGTGGGCCCGCGCCGTGGACATGCTCGACCAGGTCGGAATCCCCGACCCCTCGCGGCGAGCGAAGGACTATCCCCACGCCTTCTCCGGCGGCATGCGTCAGAGGGTCATGATCGCCATGGCTCTTTCGTGCGAGCCCAAACTGTTGATCGCCGATGAGCCCACCACCGCTCTCGACGTCACCACCCAGGCACAGATCCTCGAACTGTTGAGCTCGCTCCAAAGTGAACGGCAGATGGCCATGATCTTCGTGACCCATGATCTCGGGGTCATCGCCGACATCGCCGACGACGTCGTCGTCATGTACGCCGGGCAGGTTGTCGAGCGCACCGAGGTCGCCGGGCTCTTCGATCGCCCGCATCACCCGTACAGCGAAGCCCTGCTGGCGTCGATGCCCCAGCTGGCCGCCCCCGGAAGCGCGCTGAAGGTGATCGCCGGACAGGTTCCGCGGCCCGATGAGATGGTCCCCGGTTGCCGATTCGGCCCCCGCTGCGACTACGCCGTCGACCGCTGCCGGACCGAGCCGGTGGCCCTCGAGGTGGTGACGCCATCGGGCGGCCTGGCCCGCTGCGTGCTCCACGACCAGCTCACCTTGAAGGGAATGGGAGAGCTCCATCCGTCCGCCGACACGGTGCCGGTCGACGACAGATCCTCCACGGCGTCGCTCCTCGACGTGACCGGGCTCCGTATGGACTTCCCTGTCCGCACCGGGGCGTTGCGGAGGGTCACGGGGACGGTGCGAGCGGTGGACGGGGTCGATCTTCGGGTGCCTGTGGGCCGCACGCTGGGCCTCGTCGGTGAGAGTGGTTCGGGTAAGTCCACCCTGGCGCGCCTGATTCTGCGCCTGGTTGACCCGTCAGACGGATCGATCCTGTTGGACGGCACCGACGTGACTCGGCTCGGTGGCCGGGAGTTGCGCCACAACCGCCGGTCCATGCAGATCGTCTTCCAGGATCCGTACTCGTCGCTCGACCCCCGGATGCGGGTGAACGACATCGTGGGCGAGCCCCTCGAGATCTACGACGGGCTCACGGGCTCGGCGCGCGACGAACGCGTGGCCGAGCTGCTCGACCAGGTGGGTCTCGGGCGCTACGCCCTGTACCGCCGGCCCCATGAATTCTCCGGTGGCCAGCGGCAACGGATCGCCATCGCCCGGGCTCTGGCCCCGGAGCCCCGGCTGCTCGTGTGCGACGAACCGGTGAGCGCGCTGGATGTGTCCACCCAGTCGCAGGTCATCAATCTGCTGACCGATCTCCAGGCCCGACTGGGATTGGCCTTCCTGTTCATCGCCCACGACCTGTCGGTCGTCCGTCACATCAGCGACCGCATCGCCGTGATGTACCTCGGCCGCATCGTCGAGGAAGGGCCGGCCGAGGATGTGTATCTGCGGCCGCGCCATCCCTACACCGAAGCCCTCTTGTCGGCCATCCCCGTTCCCGACGTGCACCGACCGGCGGGACTGGAGAGGATCGTGCTCGCCGGCGAGGTGGCCAACCCCCTCGAACCACCGACAGGATGCAGCTTCCATCCCCGCTGCCCCTATGCCATGGACATCTGCTCATCGGTGGAACCGCAACCCTTCGTCACCTCCACGGGGACGACGGTGCGCTGCCATCTGCACACGAGCGGACCGGTCCTCGATGGCCGACCGGTGACCACGCTGGCCCCTCCGACGTCGAAGGCAACGGCGGCCGGGCGTCTTACCTGAGAGAGACCTCGTCGAGGTACTCCTCTTTCCAGTGGGTGAAGCGTTCGCCCGGGAGCTGGAGGCAGTGCGTGGGCTGGAGCGTCTCGACGAAGGCGCGATCGTGACTCACGGCCACGATGGTGCCCGGCCACCGGCTCAGCATGTCCCCCACCGCCTCGGTCGACGCCGGGTCGAGGTTGTTGGTGGGCTCGTCGAGAATCAGGAGATTCGATTGCCCCGCCGCCAGCATGGCCAGGCCGAGCTTGGCCCGCTCTCCGCCCGACAGTGTCTCGGGCATCTGGTCCACCAGCTTTCCCGACAGCCCGAAGGAACCGAGAAGGGCACGTCGCTCGGTTATGGACTTGAGAATCGTGTCGTCGATGTTGTCGAGAGTGCTCAGGGTGGGATCGACCTGCTCGTGTTCCTGGGCGAAGTAGCCGAGGGCCACGTTGACACCGAGTTCCACCTCGCCCGTCGTCGGCTTCTGGACCTCAGCCAGGCAGCGCAGAAGGCTGGACTTGCCTGCTCCGTTGCGGCCGATGACGACGACCCGGTCACCGCGACCCAGTGAAAAGGCGACGTCTTTCAACACTGGTGCCGCCCCATAGTCGACGCTCAGCTTGGAGACAGATAAAGGCGTGGCCGCCGAACGCCGCGGCTCGGGCAGCGAGAACCGGGTCTTACGCTCCCGCTTGTCGACCACGGTCCGCGTCGTCTCCAAGCGGCCGACGCGCGTGTCGATAGACCGGGCGATGCGGGCCCGACGGACGGTGCTGCCCCGCATCGAGTCCGCCAGGGTCGTGAGACGCGTGATCTCACGATTCTCGAGGGTGGCCGAACGCTCGCGCTGGGCCTGGTCCGCCGCCAACTGGGCCCGGTAGCTCGTGTAGGTCCCCTTGTACTCGCGCAACGAAGAGTCGGCCAGGTGCAGGACCTTGGTGATGGCCCGGTCGAGCAGCTTGATGTCGTGGCTGATCAGAAGGAGCGCGCCTTTGAATTGTTCGAGCTCGTCCATGAGCCACTTCTTGGCGCCGAGGTCGAGATGGTTGGTGGGCTCGTCGAGAACCATGATCTCGGGTTGCTGGAACAGGACCCGGACGAGATCGAGCCGCCGACGTTGGCCTCCCGAGAGTTCGCCGATGTCCTCCAACAGCAGGTCCTGGCGCAGACCGAGACCGTCGGCTAGGCGGGCGATCACGCCCTCGACCTCGTAGCCCCCGTTCTCTCGGAATTGCTCTTCGAAATCCGAGAACCGCTCGATGTTGTCGGCCGTCGGATCCTTGGCCATGGCTTGCTTGGCCCGGGTCAAGCCGTCGTCGAGCACGTCGAGACCGCGTGAAGAGAGCACGTGGGAAAAGCCGGTGGAGTCGAGACCCAGTCCCTGGGGGGCGGGGACCTGGGGTAGGAAACCGAGGGTGCCCCGGACGCGGGCGTTGCCGCTCACCCGGATGCCGGAGGCGGGGACACCGAGGACGGCGGAGACGAGAGTCGACTTGCCCGTGCCGTTGCGGCCGACGAGGCCGACCTTTTCACCGGCGCCAACGGTGAACGAGGCGTCGCGCAGCAGGACCCGGCTGCCGATTTCGATGGTGAGTGATGACCCGGCGATCATGGTTCTGGGACGCTCGCGGGAGCGTGGTGCCCCTGGCGGAGGCCGATCAGGCGCGCCGCTGCGGCTGGCGTTTGCGGCCGTGCACGGGCGGGCGGCGGCGGCGGCGGGGCGCGGTGGCCCGCCCTGAGCCACCTCCGGCGCCGACCGTGGCGGTGGCGCTGGCGGCGACCGGAACCGCCGTGCGCGCCGGTAGGGGTTTGCGCCGTTGTCCTGTGTTCGTGGCGCCGGGAAGAGCCGCCAGATCTGGACCGACCACCCCGGAGGGGACGCCCAGGTCGCGCTGCAGCTGCTTGACCGCCTTGGTCTTGTCCGGCGTCACCAGCGATACCACGATGCCCGTGGCGCCGGCGCGCGCCGTGCGACCGGAACGGTGCACATAGTCCTTGGCGTCGGCGGGCGGGTCGAAATGGACGACGGCGGCGACACCGTCGACGTGGATACCGCGGGCGGCGACATCGGTGGCGACGAGCGCCCCGGCATGGCCGGCGGCGAACGACGAAAGGGCTCGCTCTCTCTGGGCCTGGCTGCGGTCGCCGTGGATGGCCACAGCCCTCACGCCGCGCGCCATGAGCTGGCGGGCCGTACGATCGGCCGAGTGCCGTGTCCGGCAAAAGACGATCGTCGGTCCCGACACGGCGGCGATCTGGGCCGCCATCTCGGCCCGGTCGGTCGACTCGACGCGCCAGAAGTAGTGCTCGGTGTTGGCGTCTTCCTCTGCGCTGCCCACCAGTTCGTGCCGGGCCGGGTTGCGCTGGTAGCGACGCACGAGGACGTCGACGGCCCCGTCGAGGGTGGCCGAGAAGAGGAGGGTCTGGCGGGTGTCGGGTGTCTGGTCGAGAAGCCGGCGGACGTCAGGAAGGAACCCCATGTCCGACATCCGGTCCGCTTCGTCGACCACGACGATCTGCACGGCGTCCAGACGAATGTGGCGTCCCTCGATCAGGTCGGCCAGGCGACCCGGACAGGCCACGGCGATGTCGACCCCCCGGCTGAGCGCCTTGATCTGGCGGTCGTAGCCCACCCCGCCATAGAAGGTGGCCACCCGCTTATTGCGGATGTTGGCCAAGAAAGACAGCTCCGTGGCGACCTGCGAACACAGCTCGCGGGTGGGGGTCAGCACCAGGACCTGGGGTTGGCGGGGCTTGGCTGGTGTCTTGTCGAGACGGGACACCGCCGCGATCCCGAAGGCGAGGGTCTTGCCCGAACCGGTGGGGGCCTTGCCGCAGATATCGCGCCCGGCAAGGGCGTCAGGGATGGAGGCGGCCTGGATCGGGAACGGTTCGCTGATCGAACGGCGGGCCAGGGCAGCCACGAGGTCGGACGGGACGCCGAGATCGGCGAAGGAAGGGGGCATGATCGCGCTTTCGAGCGGAGGAGGAATACCTGCCGCGACGACTCGCAGATCAGGACAGGGAGCAGTTTAGCGGGTGAAATGCCCTTTCCCGACCATGAGGTCAGTTCACGGTCACCAAGGTGCCGTAGGAGAGGTAGGGCCAGATGAAGGCGGCGGCGGAAAACGGCACCTCGACGCAGCCCAGGCTCTGCGGCGATCCGAAGGTAGAGCGGGCGATGTAGTGGACGGCGTCGCTGCCGTTGAAATAGGCCACCCACTGCACGGGATCAGCGTAATGCCCGCCACCGGGGTTCGTCCCCGTCATGATCTGGGCACGAAGACGCTCATAAACGGGCCACGTTCCCTGGGGGGTGGGCGCCGCCGCCTCACCGGTGTTGACCGCCGTGGCGTTGATGACCGCCCCGTTGTGCCAGACCGTCATGCTCTCGGGGAGCGTCTCTGTGACGACCACATAGGTGTATCCGTTGGGATTGGCCCCGGCGGCCGGATCGGCCGCCGCCGACTGCAGCGCCGTCGCCTCGGCCGCCGTGATATTTCCGTCGAGAGGGAGCCCCACATGGGCCTCGAAGGCCGTAATGGCGCCTCGGAGCACGACGGTGTCGACGCCCGGCGCCCACATCCTCTTCAAGGTCGCCGGCGTGGTCGGCCAGCGCCACAGAAATCCCGACGGCGTCCATTCGAGCGGCAGGTAGCCGAGCATGGCCAGGAGCTGCTGTTGACCGAGGACGCTCGACACGGGGGCCGTCTGGCCGTAGGCCACCCAGTACCCGCCGGGCCGCGCCGCCATGCCGACAGCGGGAGCCTCGAGCGATCCCCCCGTCCCCGAGCCGTCAAAAGGTGCGTCACCGAACGAGAAGATGCCGCCGTCGGCCGCCACCGTCCAGTACCCGCCGCCGTCGGGAGTGGCCGCCATGCCCACCATGGGCTCGTCCAGGATGTGGCCCCCCATCGAACCGTGGAAGCCGGCGTCACCGAACGAGAAGATGCCGCCGTCCGACGCCACCAGCCAGTAGCCGCCGCCGTCGTCGGATGTCGCCGCCATGCCCACCACCGGTGCGGCGAGGGGAACTCCGAGGAGCGATCCGTGGAGCACGGCGTCGCCCTCGGCCGTGACGACGCCGGCCGAACTCACCGTCCAGTACCCGCCCCCGTCGGGGGTGGCGGCCATGGCAGCCACGGGACCGATGGTACGCGCAGCGCTGGCGACAGTGGAGGCCGATCCGTATCCCATCACGGCGTCGGGCCCCGGGGGTGCGCTCGCCCCGGCCGTCGTCGTCAGACCGACGACAGCCGACAGAGAGGTCACCACCACCACGGCCAGAACCAGGCGCGCCGCAGAACCGAATGTCCGTCCGCTCTCGTTCTTTGAGCGATACGTACGCAAAGTCGTCATGGGATCCCCGGTGATCGATCAGCAACGGGCCCGTTGCCGGGCATGCAGCCGAGGCCGTGCGCGTGCACGATACATCCGGCCCGCCGTCGCCCAACGACGCCTTGTCGGTATTCCCCATACTTTTCGGCCT
Organism: Acidimicrobiaceae bacterium; assembly: GCA_003151475.1. Classification (GTDB taxonomy): domain Bacteria; phylum Actinomycetota; class Acidimicrobiia; order Acidimicrobiales; family UBA8190; genus Palsa-661. Next base: position 217,690 of record PLXQ01000060.1, read on the forward strand.
CACGTCGACATGTGTGGGTGGCGGACGACGGACCTATCGTGGGCGGCCATGTCCCACCGCCGTGACCTGTCACCCGCCGCACCGCTGTTCGTCATCAGGCCGTCATGGGCGGTGGTCAGGTGACGACCCCTGGCCGGCCGGTTGCCCTTGTGACGGGAGCCAGTCGCGGGATCGGTCGCTCTGCCGCCATCGCACTGGCCCGGGCCGGGTGCGACGTGGTCATCAGCGCGCGGACCGTGCGCGAGGGAGAGGGGCGGGCGGACAGTGCCACGGGCCCGGTGCTCTTACCGGGAAGCCTCGACACGACGGCCCGTGAGATCACCGAGGTGGGTGGAAGAGCCCACGCCGTGGCCATGGATCTTCTCGACCGGGGCTCTGTCGAGGACATGGCTTCTGCTGCGCTCGGGCAATGGGGTCGCGTCGACATCCTCGTCAACAACGCCATCTATCAGGGACCCGGACCCATGGAGCTGGTGGGTGCGCTCTCGATCGACGACGCCGAGACCACGATGCGGGCCGATTACCTCCATCAGCTTCTCCTCATTCAGCGGGTCCTGCCGCAGATGCTCGCCCGCGGTGGTGGGTGCATCGTCAACATGAGCTCGGGAACGGCCTATCTCGATCCTCCGGCGGCGGCCGGAAAAGGGGGATGGGGTGTGGCCTACGCCGCCTCCAAGGCGGCTCTCACCCGTATCGCCCCCATCCTCCATGTGGAACACAGCGCCGATGGGATCCGGGCTTTCAACGTCGATCCCGGCTTCGTGGTGAACGAGAGGATGCGGGCGACGTCGGGGGCGGGTCAGTTCACCGACGCCGGGTTCCGCGGCGTTCCCCCCGACGTGCCGGGGGCGGCCATCGCCTGGTTGGCCACCGATCCCGAAGCCGGCCGCTACTCGGGAACGCTCGTGCACGCACAGAAGCTGTGCCGCGATCTCGGCCTCGTGCCCGGCTGGCCGCCCCCACCGGCGCTCTAGACATCTTCGGGCGGCGCGTGGCGGTACGGGGGCGCCGCCTACGGGCTGTGACAGGGGGCCTCGGGTGACGGCGGCACGTCGAGGGCGGGATTGCGGGGGAAGAACCCCACCGGGACAAGGGAGAAGCCCGTGTACTCCACCGGCATGACGGGCCAGTCCTCGGGCCGCGGAATATGGGTGGCGCCGAACGTGTGCCACAGGACGATGTCCTCGTCGACGATGGGGCGGTCGCGCTGCGTCCACAACGGCAGGCCGTCTCCCCCGGCGTGCTGGTTCGGGTAGTCGCCCCCGGCCCGTCGCTCGTCGGCGGCGAAAGGAGTGACCCACAGGTTGCGGGTGGTGAAACCGGCGCGCCGGCCGACACTCGAATCCTCGGCCGCCAAAAGCGTCGGGGTCGATCCGGGCACCAGCTTGTAGGCCACGGGCTCGCCCAGGCGGTTGATCGATGTGTTGTTGACCACCTTCCAGCACCGACTGCGCGCCGGGTCGATGACCCGCTTGGCCTCCTGCTCGGTGCGCAGCAACGTGGCCACCGATTCGAAGGCGTTCGACCACGGGTTGTCGGGACCGGGGGGGATGGGGAGCGCATCCATCTCGTACACGGCGTTGTCCGGCCCGTCGACCTCCATGTCCAGGCGCATGTTGAAGAGATGCTGATGGAACGGCGCCGCCAGCTGGGGAGCGATCATGTTGGCGAAGCGCGGCTTGTCGCCGGGGGCGACGGCCATCGTCGACAGGATCCCGGTCATCTTCACTTCGAACTGGATGGAGCCGTCGAGGTAGAAGTACCAGAAGAAGCCGTACTCGTAGTTGCCCACCGTGGCGATCGAGCTCACCACCAAACGTCGGGACCGGCGCACTTCGGTACGACCCGAGCGCGGGTCGCTGTGCTTCCACAGGATCCCGTAGTCCTCCTCGTGCAGACAGATGGCATTGGGAATGGTGTAGGGCTTGCCCTGTTCGGTGGTGAAGACGGCGTCGAAATAGTGGATGACGCCGAGGCAGTCACAGCCGAGGGTGAGCGAGTTGACCATCCGGCCCAGCCCCCACTCGCCGGCGTCGAAGGCGTTCTTCCAGCCGTGCATGGGGCCGGGGTCCCCGTAGGGCACCACCATCTCGCTCACGGCGGCGCGGTAGATGATGCTGCGGACGCGCCCCTCGTCCTCGTACCCCACGTCGTGGATGACCAGTCCTTCAACAGGGTCCATGGTCACCCGCAGCGACCAGCGCTGCCAGCGCACCAGATTGCCGTCCACCTCGTAGCTCGGGCCGTCGGGTTGGACGATCTCCAAGGGCTTCAGGTCACTGCGCAAGGGACCCTGGTCTTCGGGGTAGTAGCTCCCGTTCTCGGGCGGAAGCGGCACCACACCGGTATCCACGATCTCGAGCACCTCGCCCCGGGCCATGTCGACGAATCCGATGACACCTTCGATGGGACGGGCGTAGCCGTTGTCGTCGGGCTTCTCCCGGAGGTAACACAGGCACCGGCAGATCCGGCGACCCTCTTCATGGGCCACATCGAACGATCCGGCCGGCCAAGGGTCGATCTGGATGCTGTCGAGATCCTCGATGCCACGGCGACGCATGGCCGCCTGCCACCCGGGATGCTCCTTCAGAGCCAAGATGGCGATCAGCGACTCCTCGAACAGCAGGCCCGGGCGCATGCCCTCGACCTCGACGAAGGAGCGCACATCGCCGGTGGTAACCGACACCACCATCTCGAGGACGTGGACCTCGGGACCGACGACGATCTGCATACGGACGAGCCGGTCCACCGGGTCGCCCGGTGAGAAATCCCGCACGCTGGCCTTCAGTGGCTCTTCCAGGCCGACATAGGCGAAGCGCCAGGTGTCGGTGAAGCGGGGATCGCTCCGCACGATGGCGGTGGCCGCCCTGATCTCGTCGGGGGTGAGGGCGGCCAGCGGATGGCTCGTGCTCGACTCCGTGGTCGTCACAGTCGCCGTCACCGCAGCTCCCCTCGTCCGTCGTGTCCGGTCCCTGGTGAGAGCCCCGGGACACGACGAGGCATCTTTGTCCACGGTATGGCGCGACGCCGGGACACGGCAAGAGAACGGTTTTTCCCACCTCGGAGCCGTTGTTCACCCCCGGCGTGACCCCGCCGGAGCCTCTAACATGACGCCCGTGTCAGCCAAAGGATCATTCACCGCAGACCGAGTCCGCCTGGGCGTCATCGGTGCCGGGAACATCGCCGATATGAACGTGGCCGGCTATCTGGAACACGACCGGTGCGACGTGGTGGCCGTGTGCGACACCGACAAGGACCTGGCCGCCGCCGCCGCGGCGCGGTGGGGGGCGTCGGGGGTGTTCACCAACCTCGACGACCTGCTGGCCGAGCCCGACGTCGACGCCGTCGAGATCCTCACCCCCACGCACCTGCACTACGACCACGTGCTGGCCGCGGTGGCCGCCGGTAAGCACGTCTCGTGCCAGAAGCCTCTGGCCAACACCGTGGCCGAGGCCCGGGAGATGGGCGCCGCGGCACAGGCGGCGGGAGTGACCCTGCGTGTCAGTGAGTGCTTCTGGCACTACCCGCCGCTCGAGAGGGCCAAGAAGCTGATCGCCGACGGTGCCATCGGACAGCCCACCAACGTCCGCATCCGGACGATCGTGGGCCAGACCGACGCCCCTTTTCAGGCCGGGCTGCGCGCCGACGGCTACGTCTGGCGGCTCAACAACCTGAGCCCCGGCGGTCACCTCTTCGACGACATGGTCCACAAGTACGCGTTGGCGCTGTGGCTGTTCGACCAGGACATCGTCTCGGTCCAGGCCGTGGTGCGCCGGCGTGACCTCTTTTTCGAGCCCTGCCAGGCCATCTTCGAATACGAGGACCCGGGACTGCTCGGCTCCATGGAGGTGAGCTACGCCCCGAAGATGTGGATGCGTAGCTCGTACTACGGAGCCGACGAGTTCGTGGAGGTCCAGGGCGACGAGGGATTCCTGTGGGTCACGCGCTGCACGGGAGAGATGCTCGACTTGCCGGCCATGATGCTCTACCGGGGCGACGAGAAAGAGCTCGCCATGACCGGCTACAGCGATATGGACTCCGACTGGGCGACGGGCTTCAAGCGGTCGTCCGCCCATTTCGTCGACTCCCTACTGGCCGGCACGCTCCCCGACATGACCGCCGAGGAAGCGGCCAAGGTCCTCCAGCTCTGCTTTGCCGTCTACCAGGCCGGCAACAGCAAGCTGCCGGTGGACCCGCGTTCGATCGAGGGATCGGTCACCCCGACCGGGTGGGCCGATTGGTGAGCGGCACCGGACGCGGAGCGCGTCCGGTGCCGTCACGGCCACCAGTGCCAGCGCGTGATCTCGACGGCGATGACGGCACCGGGCGGTGTCGATTGGCGGTACTGCGGGTACTTGAAGGCCAGGGCCTCGATGGCGTCGTGGCGCCGGGCTCCGGACTCCCAGATCTGCGCCGAGCCGTCGAGGCGCACCCACCACAGGTCACTCCACTGCTCGTCGTAATGGTCGATGAGAACAGTGACGGCCGGGCTGCGCCTGATGTTGTCGAGCCGCTTCAACGCCAACGTGCTCTTGGGCTTGCCGTCCACGGCGGAGTAGATCCACTCCCCGGCCAGGACGAAACAGAACGGCACGACATGGGGCCGGCCCTCGGCCGTCACCGTGGCCAGATGGCCGACAGGCGCCCGCGCCACCCGGTCGCGGGCCTCCTGGGCGTCCATGGGGGCCCACGCTACCCGTGGTCCGCCCGTCCATTATCTATAAATCAGACTTGTTTAATCATATTTAGATGTTTACAATGGATCCATGGTGATCGAGCTCACGGAGCCTGGCCGCGAGAGTCGCCCACCTCTCGGCGGTCACCGTCGCGGTTCTCCCCCCTCCGCGACGGTGACCGCCAAGCACGACCGGGTTTTGGCGCCCGGGCGCCGCTGATCCCGGGCGCGATGCCGTGACGGCGACGCCCGACGATCTGCTGGCCGAAGCCCGGGCCCGGATCGCCAGGGTGACGCCGTCCGAGCTGGCCGCCGTGGCCGCCGAGGGAGGCCTGATCATCGACATCCGACCTTGCGAACAACGCCAGCGCGAAGGCGCGCTCGATGGCGCGCTCGTCATCGAGCGCAATGTGCTCGAGTGGCGGCTCGACCCGACCGGCAGTCACCGCATCCCCGAGGTCCGGGGCTACGACCAGCGCGTGGTCGTCTTCTGCTCGGCCGGTTACGCCTCCAGCCTGGCCGCCGCCTCCTTGGCCGACCTCGGCTTCACGCGCGCCGCCGACCTGGACGGCGGCTACCTGGCCTGGGCGAAGTGGGCGCGACGTCGCCTACCGAGCGACGACGACTCCGGCTGAGCACACCGGGGGGCCTGGAATCACTGCCGCCTCAGCTACTGCCGCCT
>PLXQ01000002.1 GCA_003151475.1 Acidimicrobiaceae bacterium
CCACTTGACAAACATAGGAGTGTCGAATGGGTTGACGCCCCTCAGCAAGAGAGGCGCTGCCTTGGATGTCTGGCCGTTCCGGATGGGCCAGAGGTCGTCGCTTGACCGCCCGTCGCCAGAGAGCTCAACGAACGTCCTCGACGGACACTCGGTGGTATGTCACCATCTGAGGCGTTCGCCGAGGCTGTTGCGTCGACTGGTTGAACTCAAGGGTGATCCCGCCTGGGGTGGCAGCCCAAGGGACAGGGCGGCGAGGCCACCCCGGACCCGGTGTTTCCGAGCGGTGTGACCTAATCCGGATCCGTGGGGATGATAGCCACACAGCTGATCTCCACTAACGCCTCCGGGAGGATGAGTTCGGTCACGCCGACGGCTGTCCACGCCGGATAGGGGTCTTCCAGGAACTCGGCAGCGACCTTGAGAACGGATTCAGCCTGGTTCAGGAGGCCGACGTGGTACGAGTTGATCTCGACAACGTCGGTCCAACCCGCTCCTGCTTCGGTCAGAGTGAAAGCGATATTGCGGAAGACCTGTCGGATTTGCTCCTCAACGTCGGCCGAGAATACGCCGTCGACTGTCTCCCCGGTGTGTCCCGTCACACGCAGTGTGTCGCCGACTCGCACAGCAGCCGGGATGTGAGTCTCCTCGTAGAAGTCGGCCCACACCGCAGGCACGATCGCTTGACGTGATGGCTGCACTGGCCGGTCCCCTACGAGTCCGCGGGCAGGACATCGAGATCGAACTCGTTACCCTCGGGGTCTGCCATGCAACGCCAGCGGAATCCTTCAAGCTCTCTGGTATTGCCCGGTTCAAGCCACCGACCTCCGAGTGCCTCGACCTCCGCCGTACCTGTATCCAGGTCATCTACAACAAGATCGAGGTGCACCCGATTCTTCCCTGCCTTGACCTCCGGCACACGCTGGAACCCGACGGTTAGCCCATCTTCCGTCGGTGACAGGATCAAGAACTCGCCTTCCCCAATAGTCGTATCAACATGAACACCGAGCAATCCGCACCAGAACGGGGCAAGGCCATTCGGGTCGATCGTGTCGATTGCGAGGTACCCCACCTTCGCCGGCATTTTGAGCCTCCCTTCCCTTGAAACCGGACGACTTCTGGATGGGTGTCGACCGGTCGGGGAACTGTACCCAACCCAGTCCGGAACGTGGCGCTATGTGCGGTGGTGGGTGCCAGCTGGCCGTGGTTGCCGACCGGCGCCAATAGATCGGTGCTGCTACACGTCGGGGTATCCGCAACGTGCCGATGAAGGTCCAAACGACGGTGATGCTTCCCAGCGCTAGCGAGCCGGGCGCCACATTGTCGTCACCACGGGACCACCGCCCGGATACGAGAACTCTCCGTGAGGCTCAAAGCCGAGCCTTCTGTATCGGTTGTTGTTGTTCGGGTTAGAGGACTCCAGGTAGGCAGGTCGATGTTCGGCGTCGATGATGGCAAGGTTGTGAGCAAGCAGCTTCATTCCGATTCCATGACCACGATGCTGCGGATGAGTTCCGAGGAGGCTCAGGTAGTAATGCGGCTCTCCCCTCGGGTGGGCAGCGTCGAGTCGACCCATCAACTCGTGGTAGTCGACCGCCGCCGAACCCAGGTACTCGGCGACGAGTTCACCAAGACGATCCTCTTGTTCGTCCGACATCTCGGTGCCGTCCGGAGGGATCCAGATTGATGTGGCTTCTCCCTCATCGGTGATCCACGTTTCGGGGTACCGAAGGGCGCCCTCGACGAAAAGGCGCCAGAAGTCGGCATGGTGTTCGGTATTTCCGTCGGGTCGAGCCATCGCCCGGCTCCACAGGGGATCGTTGGCGAAGGCCTGCGTGACGATGCTCGTCACCTCGTCAATGTCGACCGGCGTCGCCCGCCGAGGAGAAGCCATTGGGCAAGCATCATGGCATTGGCAGGCGTCGAAATCGAGCAGGCCCGAATTCCACGAACCCGACCGCAAAGTGCTGTGGCCGACCGGCACGACAACAGCCTGACCCGCACGTCGTTACGGAGTCGATGCGGAGGTGGAAGAGGAATCGCCGCCAATGGGAGCGTGACAGTTGGTCACCTTCCATTGCCCATCCTGGTATCCATATGAAACCCAGTTGTCGTTCCCGACGACTGACGCAGGCAGGGCATATTGCACCTCGGCATCCCCGGTGGTCGCCGTGACGTCTCGGACCTGGACTTCTTTGACCCTGATCGAAGCTAGCGGGACACCTAGGTAGTGCTCCATCTCCGCCCGCTGTGCCCTGAGGTAAGCCTTTACCGCCGTGGGTGCGACGGTTGGAGTCGAGAGGCACGACGCCCCTTCCATACTGCGGATATTCGCGACCGTCCCGGTCAAGAAAGCCTTGGACCAAGCTTTTGCCGCGTCCCGTAGACCAGAGGTGCCCTTGTCAGTTGGCGAGCCTTGGGAAGTGTGCGAACTCGCCCCAGTGCCACAGGCGGCGCAGAGCACTGTGAGACTCCCTACGGCCATCAAACGCCGGACCGTTGTCACCGACCCATTGTTGCACTAATCAGGCGCACGATACTCGGGGATCCCGAGGCCCTTGAGTATCCAGCCGAGCCAGTCCCGTCGCGCTGGAGCATGAGCCACGTGCTGCCGTGACTCACCCGGGATCGCCGTCGCCGCGTGTTTGCAATCGCGTGGGTCGATTCGCCAGACCAGTCCGTCAACCTTGGGGGTAGCCGGTCGTGTGCCTCACTCCTCCACCCGCCCGAGTCCGGGTGATCCCGCCTGGGGTGGCAGCCCAAGGGACGGGGCGAGGCCACCCTGGACTCGGCGTTGTTTCCTGGTCATAGGTCGTCGCTTGGCGTTCGACTGGCGGGTGTTATCGACCCCCTTGGCAACACGACTCATGAAGTTGTGACCTTCGACTCTGCTTCATTTCTGCCCGTATGCCGATGCCGGAGAGAACGGGAGAGGGAGCGTTGTCATGGAGCCAGGCACGAAGGCACAGGAACTACCAAGGCGAATCCTCCGGATTGGCCTCGGGTTGGCCGTGGTGGGCGTTGTCGTTCTCGACCTGGGCCTCCTCGAAGGAACTTCGGGCCAGGCCTGCGCCCTTGCCGGAAATCCGGCAACGGTTCTCACACCATTGTGCTCTCCCACGACCACGACGACCACCAAACCGCCGCCGCCGACGACGACCACATCTGTGTCCTCGTCCACCACCCCGAACCCGGTCACCCGCAGCCGTTCCGGAAATGGGACCGGGATCCTGGCCTTCACCGGTATGGCCGGAACGTTGAAGCTCGTGGGTCTGGCGTTGATCTTGCTGGGGCTAGGGTTCTGCCTTGTCTACCTCGCACGGATTCGATCACGAGTACCCGAGTAATGGCTCGGACCTGAGCAAACGTCGCCGTGAGTAGCTAATCGCAGAGCCCCCGCAGCGCATCGGGACGGATCGTCGTCTTGTCCTGTCTGAAGCTCGGACGGCGAGGTGCGTCGTGGATGGTCGAATCAGGCTGCCCGTTCAGCGGATGAACTTGTTCCTCGCCTCATCGATCGATAGTTGCAGGGCATCGGCGACTTCACTCCAGGTGACAGGAGTTGGACTCCGCAAACACAGCCTCCATCACGGCGAAGGGACGACTCTGTTCAGCGAGACCAAGGCGAACCACACGGGTCTCATCGAGGGGCATGAGGGGTTCGGCCTCGACAACCTTGACCTCTGCGTCGGCTTTCCCGATCGCTGCGATGAGACCAGCGTGGGACGTCATTCTGGACGGCTTGTTCGTTCCGCTGTCCTGGCGGCAGCCAAAACGAATCGAACCCTGCCTAACTCGGCTCCATCACCCTCAAAACTGCGACCAAGGAGCGATACGAGCGACATCACTGAGAACAAGCGAGTCGGCGTCAGGCATTCCGGTATCAGGGTCCTATCCATGACATTCCATCAGGTCGTCGTCAATCGTCCAACCCTCACAGACGTCATTACGCACTGAGGGCACCTGCCAGATGAGGGACGTCCCGCCGGTTTCCGGCAACTCGGTGGCGAACTGCCCGTGCAACTTTTCGGCCCGACGCCTGAGGTTGACGAGGCCCAGGCCCCCTTCTCCTATGTCAGCAGCATCGAGCCCACGGCCATTGTCGTGACCGGAAGACGGCACTGACGGTCCGTGACCCCCACGAACACACTGGCCTCGGTGGCCTGGGCGTGGCGGCCGATGTTGGTCACTGCCTCCCGAACGACGGCCAGCAGATGTTCGGCCAGTTGATCCGAAACCATCGCGTCGACAGCGCCGTCGAATGTGACCCTGACTTCGAAGCCAACTACCGAAGTGAGTTCGCGCACGAGGGAAAGAAGGCTGTCCCGGACTCCTCGACCGATCTCCGCCGATCCGAGTTCGTAGATGGTCGATCGGACCTGTCGGATCGTGTCGTCGAGTTCAGAGATCGCCGTCTCGAGGCGATCCCTGATTCCGGGCTCACGTGCTGTCCCCGCTGTCGTTTGGAGTGACAGGCCGACGGCGAACGGGCGCTGGATCACCGTGTCGTGGAGGTCACGAGCCATGCGGTCACGGTCGTCATAGACGGCCATCTGCCGAACGTTCTTATGAAGGCGGGTGTTTCGATGGCGATGCCCGCCCCCAGAGCGAGCGCACCGACGAGTGCTTCGTCGTCAGTCGTAAACTCAGACCATCCCATCTTCTCGGTGAGAGAGAGGTTGCCGTAGACCTTGTCCCGTACCTTGCTCGGCACCCCCAGGAACGAGGTCATCGGAGGGTGGTTGGGGGGGAAGCCGAAGCTCTCCGGGTGGGCGCCCAGGTCGGCCAGTCGCACGGGGTGGGGATCGGTGATGAGGAGCCCCAAGACGCCATGCCCGGTCGGGCGGGCACCGATCTCTTCCTCCTCGTCAGGATCGAGCCCGACGGTGATGAACTCAGCGAGAGCCGTGTGGTCGTCTTTCAGGACGCCGATGGCTCCGTAAAGGGCGCCCGTCATCGAGCGAGCTTCTTCGATGAAGTGACGAAGCAGGGGTCGAAAGGTCGAGGTCGGCCTCGAGCAACAGCGTCGCTTCGAGTACGCGCCGCAACTTGGCGGGATCCTCGAACGACCGATATGGCATCTGACGCTATCCACTTCTGCGGCGTCGCCAGGTCTGGGGCGAGCTGGTCGGGCAGACTCCCATTGGGAGATCACCGCAGCCCAAGTGCCGGGGCTTCTCATCGAGGCGGAACGCCGCTGCAAGGATCGTGCCAACCGCACGGAATGTGAACCTGGGGCGGCCCGGCATGTCCATCTGACCCCGTGAGTGAAGTGCCGGGGTCGGGTGGGCTCCTGGCCAGAAGCCGACCGGGGCTTGGGCATCCTGAACTCGGGGATCCAGTGCGGTCACCCGTACCCCGGATCGGGTGATCTCGGTCGGCCCCGAGAGGACCCGGTTGGCGTCCTCAGGGCGCCCTGGACCCGGCAGAGTAGGGCGGTCTTCCCGACCTACGACCGGGCGTGCAGTGCGTCGTGCCAGAGCTTCTGCTGGTCCCGTGCGTAGTTCGGTCGCGACCACCTAGCGCGGGCCCTCACAAGCCCGGTTCCCCAGGTCAAATTTGGTGGACCTTGTGGGACGGCTTTCAAACCCTGCCGACGCCCTCGAAACCCTCACGGGACCAGGGGCAACTGCGTTCAACAGGTCAACACGGAAGACCACGAAGGGCTCGAGCCACTCCCCCACAGCCTCCAGATCGCGGAACCACGAAGAAAAGGGGCAGCTTTCAAACCCCACCCTCATGCTGAGCCACGATTGCCGAGATCATATCCAGGACACCGGCGGTTTCGAGGAGTCCAAGGGACGTCGGCGCTCGGTCCAGCGTCGATTGAGCAGTTCCGATGTCGACGCGCTGGTCGCCGCCTACAAGCGCGGCCGATCACTTCCCGACCTCGCAGCCGAGTTCGGCGTCCATCGACGTACGGTTGCGAAACACCTTGACGGGCACGGCGTTGCACGTCGCCGAAATGCCCGGAAGATGGCCCAACCTCAGGTTGAGGAGGCGATCCGCCAGTACGAGACCGGGGCGTCACTCGCCGCGGTCGCTGCAGTCTTCCAGGTCGACCGCGAGACCGTCCGACGAGAACTCAGCCGCGCCGGCGTCACGATCCGGCCTCGCCGGGGCTGGTAGAAACACTCCCCCTCTGGCGACGATCAATACAGCTCGAGCGATATCGGGCGGGTCGACAACCTCTTCCATCGACGAGTGGGAGCGATGCAGTCGGAAAGAGACGGTCCTTTCCGGGTCTTAACCCTACGCGCAAACGGGTGATCCCGCCTGGTACGGCGGCCAAGAGAGCGAACCAGCCAGGGCTGGCAGATCTGGCAATTGCAGTGGTCACGCCATGGGTTCGCCACCGCTTGCCAGAGGCAGCACCGAACGCTCATCCGACGGATGGCGACGACCACCGAACCGGCGGTCGGGGGCACCCCTGAAGGCCCGTAGGGCGTCTCCATGGACCGGCCATTTCGTCGGGCGGAGGGCGAACTGATGATGTGGTCATAGGCGCGGCGACGGGCACCCCCAATAATCCATATGTCACTGCCGCAGTGGTCGTGGCGTTTGTGATCTTCGCAGCGACTATTTGGTCGACTCGGATTCGGAAACGCCGAGCAGCGGGCGCCATCCACCCGGTGATGTGGGGCAGGGGTATGTGGCATCAGAGGCCGTGCACGAAGAGTGTGCTGGGGTCGGCATACGTCCCGTGAGCCTCAGCACTGAACACGGCTAGCGCCTCGATGCGGCCCTCCAATCGCCATCACGGAGGGCGTAGCCCTCTCCGTCATGCCGTTGCTCCCCCAGGGTCGCCTTGGATGTTTGAGCGAGTCATCCCCAACCTGGTTTAGCTTAGTACTTGACAATACATAGTAGCTGGCTTAGTCTGAACGCATGCCCCCCACTCACGATCCTCAGCTCCTCAAAGGCGTCCTGTCGCTGTTGTTGCTGCGCCTGCTCGCCGACCGCGAGTCCTACGGGTACGAGGTCGTTCAGAGTCTGCATCAACTCGGATTATCCGATA
>PLXQ01000057.1 GCA_003151475.1 Acidimicrobiaceae bacterium
CCAGGTTCCCCGCTCACAGGTGGCGGTTACCGAGTGGACTCCCCTGGCTACCTGGCCTAGCCCACTCGTGCCGTTTAGCCACGGTCAATAACCGCCCAGCTCCCGGCGTTAGGGGTCACCTCCACACAGCCGCGACTCCCCGACTGTGATGGAATCAGCCGATGAGCCAACCTCTAGCCATCGCGCGAAATTGAGTCGGCCGTCGCCTTAAGGCGGGTGAGCCACCGGAGTCCTCGCGTTCAGTGGCTCGGCCAATACACTTGACGAACGTGGTCGTGCGACGCGAGCTGTTGTGGGGTCTCAGGCGGCTGAACGCGACGACCACGGTGCTGCAGCGCGCTCGCCAAGCTGATCCGCTCGGCGGCATGTGGGAGGCGGCCGACGTGCAGTGGTGGTGGCGCCGCCCGCGGGCGACCGACGAGCTGGCGCTCCCGGTCTGGTTCGACGAGGTCGGCCCGGTGGCGGCTGCAGGGCTGACGGCCTGGGGCGACACCTGGCAAGCAGACGTCTTCGCCGTGCCGTCGATCGTCGACGAGGAAGACGTCTGGGCTGCGACGTTGGAAGCCACCGCCGGACATCGGGCCGAGGCTCTCCAGGTGCTCGTGTGCGAGGACGACGCGCCGCTGGCGGGCCTTGCCATCCAGAGTGGATTCGCGATGACCGACGAGTTGTCGGGCACCGCATGGATGGACGCCGACCAGCGTCCGCCAGTCGCGCAGGTCCATGGGTTCGCGATCGTCGATCGCGTGACACGCGCGGATCGTCCGCACCCGATGATCGCTCGCAACGGTGAACTGGTCGAGCCGCGGCTGCGACAGTGCTCGCTGTACGATCCGATGCTCGATCTGGCGGTCGAGGACGCGGATGGCGGGGTCGCCGGCTACGCGTTGTTCTGGTTCGACCACACGACGCTCGTCGGACTCCTCGAACCGATGCGCGTCGAGGACGAACACCAGCGACGCGGCCTCGCCCGCATGTTGCTGACGTCCGGTCTCGATCGGCTCGCACGCAAAGGCGCACGCCGCCTGAAGGTCGGCTTCGAGGCCGACGCCGCCCGCAACCTCTACCTCGGCGCCGGCTTCGTTCAGACGTCTATCGATCGGCTGCTCATTCGACCAACCCCGCACGAACAGTGCGGGCAGTGACGCTGCTGGTCCGGCGCTCAAGACCACCGCCGGCTACTCGGACCCGGCCCCTTGCGAGAGGCCGTCGCCATTGGGCGGTCTCTTTCGCTGACCGCAACGCCAGCAAGGCCATCATCAAGAGACGCTGGCACCGATAGCGCGTCCCACCCCATAGGTGACACCAGCGGAGAGTGCAGCCAGGGCTACTTGCCGAGCCGCTCCATAGGCGATTGGCCGGCCTGTCATGCGGGCAACGGCAGCTCCGCTCACCATCAGAGCAATCGCCGCTGCCAAGAGGCTGATCCAAAGGACAGTCGCACCGAAGAGGTAGGGAAGGAGGGGCACCAATGCCCCGATGGCGAAAGAAACGAAAGAATAGAACGCCGCCTCGTAGGGCGAGGGCAGTTTGTCGGGATTGACGCCCAGTTCTTCTTGGGCGTGGAAGCGCAGGGCATCATCGGGTCGTACGGAGATTTGTTGTGCCACCTGTTCGGCCAGCGCCGGATCTACTCCTCTTTGGGTCAGCGACATGGCCATCTCCGTGCGTTCCTGCTCAGGATGATCGGCGAGAGATCTGCGCTCAACCTCGACCTCCGAACCCACCAGTTCATTTTGGGACCGCACTGAAGTGAACTCCCCGGTTGCCATGGAGAACGCTCCCGCCACCAGGCCGGCCAAGCCAGTCAGGACGAGGGTGTGGCGAGAACCACCTCCACCCCCGACACCAGCGATGAGCGAGACGTTGGTCACCAGGCCATCCATTGTCCCGAACACGGCCGGACGGAGTCGGCCTCCGGATACGTCGCGGTGGTGTGGCTCATCGGGGGGCGGCGGCGGCTGGGCCATCCCCCGATCATGACCCTGTCGAGAAGCACCATCCACCACAAACGAGAAACTTCCCGATTAGGCGGTGGTCTGCCGTCCCGTTGAGCCGAAGGTCAGGCCCCGGAGATCATGTTCGCCACTGCTTCGAGAAGAACGGGCGGGGCGACCGGCTTCTGGATATACATGGTCACCTTTGCCCGCCGGACCACGACGGCGTCGTCATAGGCGTGTGCGGTCAAAAGGGCGACGGGTGGGGGGTCCTTGATCTCATCGAGCAGCGACAGACCGTCGAGACCGGGCATGTAGACGTCGAGAAGGACCGCGCCGACCTCAGACGATTTCAGGTACTCGAGGGCGGCAAGGCCGTTTTCAGCCTCAACGACCCGGTAACCAGCGGTTCGTAGAACATCGGCACAGGAGCGGCGGACGTCGTTGTCGTCGTCCACCACGAGCACCGTTTCGTCCAGCCTCACAGAGCAAGCGTGCCTGCCAGCACGGGGTTACGCCATACGAGATTCCCCGCTAGTAATCGTGAGCGTCCGTGCCTCGCCAGGGGAATTCGTCCCCCGGGAGCGGCCGGCTACGGGTCGCAGGGCTGAGAACCGCTTCTGGACCCCTTCGATGCGTGTGGATCCGGTTGCCGAACTGGTGTTCCCCAGCCTGGACGACCGGGGGAGTGGCGTACCACCGGGGTGGTCCTTCGACCGCTGCGTCCTCTCGATCATTGAACCCGACGATGTCGGTTACTCCGGCACAGCATTTCGGAAGTGAAGAAGCTTCACCGAGTCATAGCGGCTTTAATGACAATCGGCGCTCTGCTGTCTCTCTCGGGCTGTGGCACATCGGTGCCGTCCGCCATCGAATGTGATTCGAGCCCTCGAGAGTGATCTGGAGGCGTTCACTGCCGAGAACAACGACCTCAGTTACGTGAGCCCCTGCTCCTGACTCTTTTCCTCGCCCACTCGGTTCCGAAGCACGAACTGGAGTCGAAGTCGAAAGCGATCGTCTTCTTGACCACTATCCAGATTCCGGCGCAACCATTGCTGATCTGTGCGGTGCGGTCGGTGTTGATGTTAAGCACAACCGAGGAATCTTCAGAATCGGCGTCCGAGTAGGCGCCGGGAACCGACGACGCCGAGGCCGCCGATCGGATAGGGCGCGCCGGGCTGGCGGCGCTGATCCCGGTGATGCCGAGAATGGTGACGATCGTCGCCACTATGGCGACTCGGGCGAGCCTGCCCCCGGAACACAGCGGATCGTGAGGGTGATGAGAGCCATCGGTCTACCCCCTATCGGTTTCGGTCACCGACCGGTCTCTGGGCCGTCGAGCGACGGCATTGACTCCACCTTGGGGAGGATCGCACCAGACGATCAGGGACAGCGCCCTCACATCATCCTCAAAACGGGGAGTTGGTCCTTTATGGTTTTGTCCGACCGCAAGGAGAGGGACCCGGGGCATCCAGGAGTGGCACCGGGGCCGACGGTCAGGTGTGCCTTCGTGGCGGGCTCGTCCCCATGGAGGCGCTTAACGTATCTCCATGGTTGTGCCATCCACCGAACCTGACTGGTTATCCCCCTCGGCGCGTCTCTGGAAGATGCGCTGCCTCGAGGCCGGTGTCGTCGGAGCTCTGGTTACCCTGATCGCCGGTGTGTCGGTGGCTCAGATCGGCGCTCCGGAGGGCTTCATCGCAGCAGCGGGCGCCCTTGTGGCCACCGGTCTCGCCCTGAGATTCCTCCGCCGCCGCTTCCGGAGCTGGTCGTACCAGGAGCGGGAGGAGGACCTGGTGGTACGTCGGGGCGTCGCCTTTCGGAGACTGTCGGTCGTCCCCTACGGGCGCATGCAGTTTGTGGACGTGACGGCCGGACCCGTCGAGCGGCTGTTCAAGCTGTCGACCATCAAGTTGCACACGGCCGCCGCTGCCACCGACGCGCGGATCCCCGGCCTCGAGCGGGACGAAGCGGCTCGCCTCCGTGACCAATTGGCCTCGTTGGGCGAGGCCAAAGCCGCCGGATTGTGACGTCGCCCGCCGACGGCACCGTCCAGTGGCAGCGACTTCATCCGCTGACACCTGTCGTCCGGGCCGGGCGGATCGTCTCGGTTCTCGTGGTGGCGCTGGTGGTCTCGAGTGGAAGCGGCCACTCGCACTCGAGCAACTCCGCTCAGGTGTACTACCTGGTGGCCGTGGTCGTCGTCACTTTGCTGGGTGGCATTCACTGGCTCGTCACGAAATGGGCGCTCGACGGCGCCACCCTACGTATCGAGACGGGACTGCTGCGCCGCGACGCCCGTCAGCTACCGGTGGCACGCATCCAAGCGGTGGACGTCGTGCGGCCGTTCCTGGCCCGGCTTGTTGGTCTGGCCGAGCTCCGCATTCGCTTGGCCGGTTCGAGCTCGGCCAACGGGCGGCTGGCGTACCTGTCGGACCAGGTGGCCACCGATCTGCGAGCCCGGTTGCTCGCCGGCCACCACGGCATCGACCCCGACACTCCCGTGCCGGCCGAGCAGTTGGTGACGAAGGTACCGACCGGCCGGCTCATCGGGTCTGTCTTCTTATCGGGCGGTGTTGTGTTCCTCCCGCTCGTCATCGGCGTGATTCTTCTGGTCAGGGTCTCGCCCGCCGCCGCCGTGGTGGGCGGGAGCGCATTTCTCACCTACGCCATCGGCTTCGTCCAGGATGTGTGGCGCCGGATTTCCTCTCAGTACGGCTTCACCGTGGCCGACGCCCCCGACGGCATCCGCATCAGCCGGGGACTCCTCGGCACCGTGGCCGAGACCATCCCCGCCCGTCGGGTCCAGGCCGTGCGGCTGGTCGAGCCCTTGTTCTGGCGCCTGTTCCGATGGTGCCGTCTGGAGGTCGACGTCGCCGGCGCCGCCGGCCGGGAGGCGGGTGGAGGTCGAACGGCCACCTCGACCAAGGCGTTGCTCCCCGTGGGCTCACCCGATGTGGCGCAGCGACTCATTGCCACGGTGATCGGCGATGTGTACCCGACCCTCTCGCCCCCACCGTCCCGGGCGCGTTACAAAGCGCCGTTGAGCTTCCACTTTCTCGAGGCGGGCCACAGCGACACCTTGGTCATGTCCGTCACCGGTCGGGTGCGTCGGACGACCGTATGGGTACCACTGGTGAAGACGCAGAGCATCCGTCGCATCCAGGGACCCTGGCAGCGCCGGCTGGGCCTGGCCACCGTGCATCTCGATGCCGCCGGCAAACGGGTGCGGGCCGAATTTCGTGACCGTTCGGTAGACGAAGCCGACCGGTTGATGGACGAGCTGGCGACTCTGAGCCGGGTCGCCCGCAAGGCGGACGAGGACACGCGGATCGTTCCCTCGTCCCTCACGAACTGGGCGAAACCGACCCAGTCCGATGGAACCGGTGGGGGCGAAGAAACGCCGGCCGGTTGGTTCGCCGATCCTGCCGGCCGCCATGACGTGCGTTATTGGGACGGCAGCCGGTGGGCGGTCCACGTGCGCGATCAAGGGGTGGCGGGAATCGACCCTTCCTGAGTCCCATGGGCTCGTTCCCCGCCTGTCACATCGGGTGTTTTTGCGTTGTGGATGCAGTGGCACTGGTCCGTGGGCTCTACGAGTCGTACCAGGATCGGAACTGGGACAGCGCCGCCACGTTTCTCCACCGTGATGCCGTCCTGGACATGCCGTCCACCGCCGAACGCCTCGACGGTCGCGACGCTGTCATCGCCTTTCAGCGCGATTATCCCGAACCGTGGGGCGTTCTCACTGTGAAGCGCGTGCTGCCCGACGCCGAGGGCCCCGCCGCCGTGGTCGATCCGTCGGGCCGCGTCTTCGCCTTCGCCGCCTTCTGGCGCATGGACGAGGGTCTTCTGCGCCAAGGGGTGGAGTACTGGACCGAGGTCGGCGCCGACGTGCCGCCTCCGAGCCGGGCGTCCTCTCCCATCACCGAAGCAGCCCGCAAGGCCGGGGCCGACACGAGCGGATTGGCCTGATCGAGCCTTCTGACCGGTCAGGGCCCGATTGGCGGCGCCAGCGCCGCTCGGACGGCGTCGGGATTAGGAGCGATGACCGCCGCCTCGCCCGTGTCTTCATCTCGTCCCAGAAAGACAGTGTGGATCTCGATGGCGAGAACGGCGAGCTCCGTCTGGTTGGCGCCGGGGGAGCCGTGGACGAGCTCTCTGTCTCGGGCCAGAAAGTCCGCCGCGGCGCGGACGGCTTCGTGCTCGATCCGATCGGTGAAGGTGGGAAAGGCGAACTCCCATCGTCGTGCCCGGCGCCTGATCTGGACCTTGTCCTCGTCACCATCGATGCCGGCAGCAGGGAAGACGCGGCAGTCGTAGGTGCGACAGGTCCGCGGCCGGTGGTCGTAGATGGAGCACCGGCCCGCTTTCAACATCGGGCAGTGACCCCGTTCGTCGTAGCCGAGAAGGACGTGGCCGGGCGGAAGAAGGGGGGCCGCAAAGAGCAGCTCCGCCGGGATGTGCGAGAGGGTGTCGATCTCGTCGGGCTCGATGTGGACGAACTGCGACGACGTGCAGCAGGCGGTGCAGCCGTCGCAAGGTACGTCTGATCCGTTCTCCCCCCGTAGCGCTCCCTGCATCGCCGTGAGCCACATCGAGAAATCGCCGGCCGCCAGGGCGCTCTGCGCCGACTCCTCCGCCGTCATCACGAAGACCCTCGCCACGGCCGCCCTACCGCGCTCATCACACCCGGGCCGGAACCAAAGGTCTTGTGGACGTTGCGGAGATTGACAGCCGCCGGCAGGCCGGAGGCGGTGCCGGGCGCAGGCGTCGAAGCGAGGGTCACTTTGTCTGTCTACCCCGCCGGCCGGGACGGGACAGCCACGATGGGCATCATCGGGACCGGTTGGGGGGTACCATGCAGTTACGGCACGCTCCGAGGGAGCGCCCCTATCGTCCTCGCCCCGGTCCCCGGCGACGCCGAGGAAATGGACGGATGATGAACGGCATCACACTGCTCGATCTTGGCGAGCGACCCGCACTCCCCGCGTCTCATGCGGTCGCGTCATGACCGAGAACCTGTCACCACCGGCGCAGGTCGAAGAACAGGTGGACAGTGCCGTCGGTGCTCGGCTCGATGCTCACCATGCCCCTGAGACAAACGGGCGGATGGCGGTGTGCCGTCGGTGCGGGACACAGACCGACACGCCGGAGGGGAATCATCACGTTCCGAGCGAACGGCAGCAGGTGCGATCGAGCGAATGGTTGGTAGCGCAGGAGCGCGCCAGCCGCATCGACAGCGCCCGGTACTTCCTCACCAAGTAACTGAACTCACCAAGTACCTGAACTCACCCAGTAACCGAAAGTCAGCCCGCGCTTCTCGATTAGTGACGGGCGTGGTCAAGGACATCGGGATTCACCACATTGATGGGTGATCCGCCGGCGTAAGCGTTGATCTGGTCGAAGATGTCGGAGAACTGGAGCTCCCACTCCTCGCGTGAGACGTAGCCGATGTGGGGCGTGCAGACGACATTCTCCATCTTGAGAAGAGGATGGTCGGTGTCGTGCAGCGGCTCGTCCTCGAAGACGTCGATGGCCGCCATGCCGGGACGGCCGGCGCGTAGGCCGTCCACCAGGGCGCCCGGTTCGATCAATCCCGCCCGGCTCGTGTTCACGAGCATGCCCGTCGGCTTCATATGGGCCAGATCCGTAGCCGTGACGATCCCCCGGGTGGCGTCGACCAGGCGCATGTGGAGCGAGACCACGTCGGCGCTGGAGAAGAACTCCTCGGCGCTGTCGGCCACCATGTAGCCGTCGTCGCTGGCCGCGTCGCGTGACGGCCGGCGTCCCCAGACGAGGACGGGCATGCCGAAGGCTCGGGCGTAGCCCGCCACCACCGTGCCGATGCGGCCGTAGCCGTAGATCCCGAAGGTCTTGTCCCGCAGGGTGGTCCCGATGCCCATCTGCCACCGGCCCGCTCTGAGCGAGGCCATCTGCTGGGGGATCTGCCGCGCCGCGGCGAGAACGAGCCCCCAGGTGAGCTCGGCCGTGGCGAACGACGGCGATCCGGTGTGGAGATCGGAGGAGACGATGATCCCCAATCGGGTGCAGGTGTCGATGTCGATGTGCGGGTAGACGCTGCGCTGGCTGATCAGCCGCAATGCCGGCAATTGCTCGAGCAGGGCGGAACGGATCTCCGTGCGCTCACGGATGAGGACGAGCGCCTCGGTGTCGCGGAGGCGGACGGCCAGCGCTTCGACCTCCTGGAGATGGTCGTTCCAGACCATGACGTCATGACCGGCCAGCTTGCCGAAGCTCGGAAGGCTACGCACGGTGTCGAAGTAGTCGTCCAAGATGGTGATCTTCACTGCCGCGCTCCCCGGGTCGACCGGCTCCTCTGACTGCTTCATCAGATCCCCGGGGGGGCCGTCGTGCCAGTTCGGGCCCGATCCAGCCGCTCCCGATGGCGGTCCGGCGCTCCGAGCGGGGCGCAAAATCCCTGGCCACAGGCTTTAGGCCGCCACCTGTAGGTATTTCTACGGGCGAGGTCTTGACTATTTCCGTTAGGGCCGGCTTCCTTGGCGAACGACGGATGGGCCCGTCGCCGGGTTATACGCGAAGAACGACACTCGGGTCCCCGGCGTTACCCGGTGGGCGGCGACGGTCAGGAATCGGGGCCGAGCTGCTCGACCTCGAGGAGGGTGAAGGCGTCGATGATGGCCCGCAGGACCTGGCGGGCGATGCGGGGGTCGAGGTCGGATTCGGCGGCGATCTCCCCGATCTTCAGGAGCATGCGCTCCTCCCGGTCGCGGTCCACCACCTTCATGGAGTGGGCCCGCTTGTAGCGGACGACTTCGGTGATGAGGCGGGAGCGTTCGGCCAGGACATCGACGAGGCGGCGGTCCACGATATCGAGGCGGTCTCTGATCATCTCGAGGTCAGGGGTTCCGGCATCGGCGGTCATGGCTGCATCATGGCCCGCCGGGCCGTGATGGTGTCCAAACACGGCTCAAGATGGCCCGGGAGGGTGCCGAGAAAAACCCCGAAAGCGGGGACCCGCTGACCCACGACCTCCGCCCGCCTGCGGGGGTCGTGGCGCGTCCGGGCTCCGGTGTCCGGCTGCCAGGGGTCCGGCTGCCAGGGGTCCGGCCCCAAAGCCGTCAGCTCCGGAAGGAGATGGGCACGACGTCGAGATCGCTCGGGTGGGCGGCGACGACGAAGCCACAGGTGTCACCAACGGCGACCTGGGCCGGGGTGGGGGGGCAGGGATAATTCGCGGCGTCGGTGGCGGCGTCGGTGCCGGCGCTGTCGGTGCCCTGCGCCGGGGGCCCGACCGTCCCGGTGATCACCGTGAACGCGGTGGGGGGCAGCGAACCGTCGCTTCCGGTGATGACCGGATGGCTGAAGATGTCGGTGCAGCCGACAGGGACGGTGTTCCCGGAGTCGACGACGGTGGGTTGGCCGGGGGCGCTGTTGCACTCGGCGATGGTGGCCGGGGTGGCGGGGGCGAATCCCGTTCCCCGGATGGTGACGACCGAACCAGCCGATAGGCAGGTGCCGGGGTCGGCGATGACGGTGACGGTGCCGTTGGTGGCCGATTGCGGTGCCGGATCGCAGCCCAGAGGCAGCGTGGTCGTCGTCGTGGTGGGCACGGTGGTGGTGGTTGTCGTGGTGGGGACCTTGAAGGAGACGGAGCGGGTGACCAGTTGTGCTTTGTTGTCGAGGAATTGAAAGGCGCAGGAGATGCCCAGAGCCTCCTGGGAGGAGGTGGGCGGACAGGGATAGGAGGCCGAGTCGGCGGCCGCCGGGTTGCCGGCGCTGTCCGTGCCTGTCTCCCACGATCCCAGGGTGCCGATGACGACGGGGAGCCTGGTCGAGGAGAGCGTGCCCATCTTGGTGGTCTTGGCCGGGACCGGGTCGGTGCAGCCGACGGCGATGGCGTGGGTGACCCCGTGGATGGAGATGACGGTGGCCGGCTGGCCGGGGGCGACATTGCATTCGAGGATGGCGCCGTTGGCACCTCGGACGAAGCCCGAGCCCTTGACGACAACGCTCTTGGCCGCCGTCAGCAGAGCATGGGGGGTGACGGAGATCGACTCCCCCGAGGCCGAGGCCGATGTGACGGCGCCCAGCACGAGAGCCCCGGCCAGGAGGCCCCCGAGGAGGACCATCGTCAGCGCTGTGGTGCTCACCACCCGGGGGCGGATGACCGGACGCCCCGTTCTCACCGTGTGCCGCCCCTCGCCCTCCCGGGGCCCAATTCTCGTCGGAGGCGGCGAGGGCCGCAAGGGGTGGTCCGATGAAGCCGGTAGGTCAGGTGGTGACCTTGGCGCTCTCGGCCAGGCGGTCGACCACCTCGACGTACTCCTCGACGAGCTCGTAGATGACGTCGCGGGCCTTTCTGACCCGGGTGGCGCGGCCGATGATCTGGCCGCAGGGGTTGAAGGCAACGTCCTTCGACTGCGCCGGGTAGCGGTGGCCGGAACCGACGGCGTCGATGGCCACCATCATCTGCAGGGGCATGGGGAGGGGGTCCGGGGTGTCGTCGCGGCCCCAGGCCTCGGTCCAGTCGTTCTTGAGCATGCGGCAGGGCTTACCGGTGTAGGACTTCGAGCGGATGGTGTCGGAGGACTTGGCCTCGAGGAGGGACTTGAGCTGTCCCGGGGCCGTTTCCGCCTCTTCCACGGTCAGCCAGAGGGTTCCCGTCCAGACGCCCTGGGCCCCCATGGCCAGTGCCGCCACGATCTGGCGGCCGGTTCCCACGCCGCCGGCGGCCAGGACCGGAAGGGGGTGGACGGCGTCGATGACCTCGGGCCAGAGAACCAGTGAACCGATCTCACCGGTGTGGCCGCCACCTTCGGTGCCCTGGCAGACGATGAAGTCGAGACCGGCCTCCTTGTGGTGCAGCGCATGCTTGACCGAGCCGGCCAGGGCGCCGATGAGCCGTCCCGAGGCCTGGACCTCGGCGATGACGTCGGACGGGGGGGTGCCGAGGGCATTGGCGATGAGGCGGACCTTGTCGTGGCGGAGCGCCGCGGCCAGAAGCGGCTTGCCGGTGGCCTCGGTCCAGCCCATCATGCCCGAACGCTGCTGGTCCTTCGGGGTCTCGGGGATGCCGTGCTCCTCCAGGATGCGGCGGGCGAAGCGGCGGTGGTCGTCGGGGACCATGGAGGTGAGCTGGGCCTCGAGCTTGACCGGGTCGAGCTCGCCCATGCCCTCGTACTTACCGGGGATGACGATGTCGACGCCGTAGGGGGCGTCGGGGCAGTGCTCGTCCAGCCAGTTGAGCTCGATCTCGAGCTCCTCGGGCGAGAAGCCGATGGCGCCGAGGACGCCGAAACCGCCGGCGTTGGAGACGGCCGCCACCACGTCGCGGCAGTGGGTGAAGGCGAAGATGGGGAATTCGATGCCGAGGCGGTCGCAGATGTCGGTGCGCACGTCAGTCTCCTGTCTGGTCGGTGAGAGGGAACGGGGTGGGGATCATTTAGGTGTCAGGTCGGTGTCGGGGTGCGTCGGTGAGTGAATGAATGGTGCGTGGATGGTGAGAGCTCGAGATCGAGGACACGGCCGAGGGCGGCGGTGACGGTGTCGATGTCCATGGCGGCGGGATCGAGACGGTGCTGGATCTCGAGGCCGGCCACCAGGGCGCGAAAGACGGTGGCCAGGGTGTCGGGGTCGGCCACGGGCTCGATGATGCCGTCGGCGATCCAGGCGGCGAAACCGCGGGCCATGCGGGCGTGGGCCTCGGCCGCCCGGATGCGCAGGGTGGCCGCCACCTCGGGGTCGCGCGCGGCGCGCAACGAGAGCTCGCGCTCGAGCAGCAGGAGCCGGCGGGTCTCTTCCGAGGGGTGGACGATGAGGTTGGCCGCCACCGCCCGCAGGCGCTCGGCCACCGTTGAAGCCAACTCGAATTCGGCGGCGATGACGGTGACGAGTGACTGCTGCCACTCGTCGAGCAGGGCCAGGAGCATGCCCTGCTTGGAGCCGAAGTGGTCGTAGACCGCCCCTGAGGTGCGGCCGGCCGCCTCGGCCACGTGGTCGACAGAGACGGCGTCGATGCCGTGTTCGGCGAAGAGCTGGGCGGCGGCGGAGAGAAGGCGCTCCCGGGTGTCGGCCTTGCGTTGCTGCTGGGTCCGGGCCACGTCACCTCCGATGGCAGTCTCTCTTCGATGGACAACTTGCGTAGGACATCCTATGTAGATAGCAGAGGCTATGCAACCAGGGGTCGGGGGCAAACCAGGTGGGGGCGGTGGCGCGTCCTACGGTGAGGGAAGCCGTCGAGACGGAGGTGCCCATGGCCCTGCATAGACACGACCCGGCGGAGCCCGAGAACGACTCCGTCAGCATCCGGCCCCAGTTCACCCAGTTCGGCCTGGTGGGCGACGTGCCCCGGCTGCGGCTGCCCGACAAGGGGATGCCGCCGTCCATCGCGTACCAGGTGGTGCACGACGAGCTTCTGCTCGACGGGGCCGCCCGGCTGAACCTGGCCACCTTCGTGACGACGTGGATGGAACCCGAGGCCGAGCTGCTGCTGGCCGAGTGCGCGGCCAAGAACATGATCGACAAGGACGAGTACCCGCAGACGGCCGAGCTCGAGAGGCGCTGCGTGAACATGATCGCCCACCTGTGGCATGCAGCGGAGAACGAGGAGGCGACGGGCTGCTCGACCACGGGCTCGAGCGAGGCGTGCATGCTCGGGGGCCTGGCCCTGCTGCATCGGTGGCGGGCCCGGACAGCGGCCACGGCCGGCGCCGGATCACGGCCGAATCTCGTTCTCGGGGCCAACGCCCAGGTGTGCTGGGAGAAGTTCTGCCGGTACTTCGACGTCGAAGCGCGGCTCGTGCCGGTGAGCGCGGCCGCCCCGTACCTGACGGCGGAGGCGGCCGTGGCCCACTGCGACGAGTCCACCATTGGGGTGGTGGCCATCTTGGGCTCGACCTACGACGGCAGCTACGAACCGGTGGCCGAGATCGTCGCCGCCCTCGATGCGCTTCAGTCGACGCGTGGTCTCGACATTGCGGTGCACGTCGACGCCGCCTCGGGCGGGTTCATCGCCCCCTTCATCGATCCCGATCTGGTGTGGGACTTCCGGTTGGAGCGGGTGCAGTCGATCAACGCCTCGGGCCACAAGTTCGGGCTCGTCTACCCCGGGGTGGGCTGGGCCCTGTGGCGCGACGCGTCGGCTCTGCCCGAGGAGCTCGTGTTCAAGGTCGACTACCTGGGCGGCGAGATGCCCACCTTCACGTTGAACTTCTCCCGGCCGGGCGCCCAGGTGGTGGGGCAGTACTACAACTTCTTGCGGCTGGGGACCGAGGGCTACACCGCCGTGCAGGCGGAAAGCCGCAAGACGGCGATGTGGTTGTCCGGCGCTATCGAGGAGCACGGTTCGTTTGCCCTGGTGTCGCGCGGCGGCGACATCCCCGCCTTCGCCTTCCGGCTGGTCGATGCGACGGGCTTCAGCGTTTACGACGTGTCCGAGGCATTGCGGACGCGGGGCTGGATCGTCCCCGCCTACGCCATGCCCCCGGCCATGGAGGACGTCTCGGTGCTGCGGGTCGTGGTCAGAAACGGCTTCAGCCGGGACCTGGCCGTTTTGTTCCTGGCCGATCTGAAGGCGACCGTCGACCGTCTGTCACGGCGCGGCGGAGGGTCAGACCAGGAGCGGGCCGGCTTTCATCACTGAGCGCCTTCATGGGGTGCCGGCGCGTTCGCGGGCCACGGTGCCGAGCGCCGACGCGCTTCTGTCCACCGGGAAGTGCTGGCGGAAGGCCCGCAGGGGGTATGAGGTGAGACGGCAGGCGGTGCGCGCCCGGGCCGAGGCACTGCGGGGCAGGTTGAGAAGGGGCCCGAGCTCGCCCAGGTAGTTGCCCGGGGCGATGAGGGCCAGGAATTCCTCGGTCCCGTCGGCCCGGGTGCGGTAGACCTCGACCTTGCCCTCTTCGACCACGTAGACCAGATCGCCCCGGTCGCCTTGGGCGAAGAGGATCTGACCCCGGTCAAGCAGAAGCTCCTCGGGATCGCGGTCGGCTCCGGTGAAGTGGGGGACGAGCTCTATGACGCGATCGGCGATATGGGTGATCCGGTCGTCATGGGTGGAGACGAGCACCAGGCGTCCGGGGGCGGCCAGCTTCCTGATGAGCATGAGCACCCCTTCCACCTGGATGTGGTCGAGGTGGGCGGTGGGTTCGTCGGCCACCACCAGAGGGGGATCGTGCACGAGGGCCCGGGCGATGGCCACGCGCTGCTGCTGGCCGCCCGACATCTTTCCCGGGCGGTGCCCGGCGCGATCGGCCAGTCCCACCTCGGCCAGGAGTTCGTCGGCCCGGGCCGCCGCCTGGTGACGGGGGACTTTGGCCAGGCGCAGCGGGGCGATGACGTTTTCTCGGGCCGTCAGGCTGGCGATGAGATTGAAGGCCTGGAAGACGACGCCCACCGTCGAGCGGCGGTACCGACCGAGCGCAGCGCCGGTGAGACCGGTGACGTCGGTGCCGCGGAACATGATCGAGCCCGCCGTGGGCGACAGCAGTCCCGACAGACACGACAGAAGCGTCGTCTTTCCACACCCGCTCGGACCGAGGACGACCACCAGCTCTCCGTCTTCGGCGTCGAGGCAGAGACGATCGAGGGGCCGCACCTTGTAGCCGCCCGAATCGAACTCGACCGTCAGGTCACGGACTTCGAGCTCGGCCATCAGGCGCCGGCGAAGGCGGTGGAGGGATCGACCGACGCGGCGCGGCGCAGGGCGGCCAGGCTGGCCAGGAGCCCGACGATCAGAGCGGACAAGGGTAAGACGACAAAGGCGCTGCCCGGTATGTCCACCGGTTGGGCGAAGAGGCCGGTCATGAAGTTGGCCAGCACGGCGGCGAGGACGGCGGCGGCCAGCGCCACGGCCACGGCCTGGGCGGCCAGGCCGGCGAAGAGAAGCGCCGTCGACGAACCCACCGCTTTCAGCACGGCGAAGTCGCGTGTGCGTTCCAGGGCGGTGACGTAGACGAGGGCGGCCACGATGATGGCGGCGATGACCCACATGAAGAAGCGGGAGTTGTTGATGGAGGAGACGGCACTGGCCAGCTGGGCCAGGCTGGCCTTCTCGATCTGGGTGTTGCTGTAGACGCCATAGCCGGGGGGCACGGTGGTGGGCACGCCGGTGGTGAGGACGGCACCGATGAGCGGCCTGCCCCCGAACACCACCTTCTGGGCATCGGTGACGGTGATGTAGGCGTTGGGAACGCCCCCGAGCAGGGTGCGGTCGCTCACCACGCCCACCACCGTGAAGCGGTGGCCGGAGACGACGAAGTTCTGACCCACCGCCAGTTTCATGCGGGCGTCCACCACGGCCTGGCCGTTTCCGGCCACGCCGTGGCCGGTGACCGTCTCCCCCGGGCCGCCGAGGCCACCGGGTCGGTAGCCGACGAGGTTCACGCTCTGCGCCGGGCGTGACGCGATCTGCGCCGCTTGGGGAACGACGATGAGGGGATCGGCGGCGGTGACGCCGGCCGTGTGGCGGACGGTCGATACAGCCGATGCCGGCATGGGCGAGAGCGCGGCGATGCGGCCCACCGACCCCGAGGGCAGGACCCAGGACTGGGCCCCGAGTCCAGCGACGGTCTGGTCGATCTCCACGCCGAAGCCCGCCGTCATGCCGGCCAGCAGAAGGGTCATGGCGAAGACGAGGCCGGCCCCGACGACGGCGATCACGAACTGCCGAGCGCGGAAGCGCAGGTCCTGCAGTGTGATGGTGAGCATGGTATGTCCCGATCCCCCGATTGGGCCTCCGGAGGATAGAGCAGCGCCGCTCGCGATGCCCGGGAGCGCGCCGAAAGGCGGAGCCGTCCCATGGGATACTGAGGCCCGCCAGGCCCCTCACATGCGGGCCGGCGCCCCTGCAGATCGGAGCCACCGTGTTCAGGACGTCGCCCGTCGTGGCCGAGGACGAGTGGCAACTCGACCTCGCCGTCGAGGACAACATCGCCGTGCTCACCCTCAATCATCCCGACAAGCTGAACGCCTGGAGTTGGGAGTCGACCCGTCAGCTCGGGGCGCGGGCCGACCAGATCCGCTTCGACGAGCGGGTGCGCTGCGTCGTGCTGCGGGCCGAGGGCCGGGCCTTCTGCGCCGGCATCGACCTGGGCATGCCCGAGGACCGGGTCACCGGTCGCTCCCCGGCCGAGAAGGCGCGCAATTACTACGAGGGCATCCGTTGGGCCCACGAGCGCTTCAAGGTGTTCGCCGAGCTGCCCCAACCGGTGGTGGCCGCCGTCCAGGGGTACTGCCTCGGCTTCGGTTTCGAGCTGGTGCTCATGGCCGATATCCGGATCTGCGCCGAGGACGCCATCTTCGCCCTGCCCGAAGCACAGGTGGGGGTGAGCATCGACGCCGGCGGCGATCTGCGGTTGGCCCACGAGGTGGGGGCCGGTTGGGCCAAGCTGCTGGCCTACACGGGCCGCAGGATCGACGCCCGCACGGCCGAGCGGATCGGAATCGTGCAGCAGGTCACGAGTACCGGTGACCTCACGCAGGAGGCCATGACCATCGCCCGGGAGATCGCCGCTAACGCGCCGTTGGCCGTGCAGAGCATCAAGCGGACCATCGACTCCTTCACGTACCGGGGCATGACCGAAGCCATGCGCTTCGCCGCCATGAGCGCGTCGATCGAGTTCGTCTCCGACGACATGCCCGCCGGCTATGCGGCCAAGGCGGCCAAGAAGCCCATCGTCTTCGAGGGGAAGTAGCAACGGTGGCGCTCCCCGAACCGCCGCCGGCGGGAGCCCGGATGCTTCCGGCCGACACCTTCGCCGGGAGCACGGTCATCGTCACCGGCGGGGGCACAGGCCTCGGGAAAGCCATCGCCGTGGAGTTCGCCCGGCTGGGCGCGGCGGTGGGGATCATGTCGCGCCGCGAGGAGCACAGGCTGGCCGGTGTGGGCGCCGTCGAAGCGGTGGGGGGCCGCGCCGCCCACGCCGACGCCGACATCCGAGACGCGGCGCAGGTGGCGGCCGCCTTCGATGTGATCGAAGACGCCCTCGGGCCGGTTCGGGTTCTGGTGAACAACGCGGCGGCGAACTTCCCCGTTCCGGCCGAGGACCTGTCGGCCAACGGCTGGAGGGCGGTGACCCAGATCGTCCTCGACGGCACCTTCTTCTGCTCGCAGGAACTGTTCCGGCGATGCGCGGAGGCGGGGGAGCCCGGCGCGGTGTGCAATATCTTGGCCACCCAGTCCTTCACGGGAGGACCGGGCATGGCCCACACGTCAGCGGCCAAGGCGGGGGTGGGAAACCTCACCAAGACCCTGGCCGTCGAGTGGGCGCCCCAAGGCGTGCGGGTGAACGCGCTGGCGCTGGGGCTGTTTCCCCATGAGGACATGCGGGCCGACCTGAAGGCTCTTCGTCCGAACGGCGAGGACGTCGACGCCCGTCGTTCCCCGGCCGGGCGCCTCGGACGACTGCACGAACTGGGCTGGGCCGCTACCTGGTTGTGCTCGCCCTATGCCTCCTTCGTCACGGGCCACACCCTGGTGGTGGACGGGGCCAACTGGTTGCGCCGGGACTTTGTGATGCCCGAATTCGTACCCGTGCGCCAGCAGATCGCGGGAGTGCTGGGTCCCCGGGGAGAATGACGGAGCCCGGTGAGCGCACGGACGACCGGACCGGCGTCGGGCGATCCCGGCGCCGACTTGGGTTCCGGCTCCCCGGCGCCGATAGCGAGCAGGTGAGAACGCAGCGCGCCGAGGGCGGGATCGACGCGCTGCGGGTCCGCAGCTTCGTGGGCCTGTCACTGGGCCTGGTGGGACCCCGGGCCAACCTGGCCGTGTCCGGCGTTCTCCTCACCCTTCTCGTGTCGTCTCGGGTGTCGAGCGCGGTGGCCATCACCTTCGCCCTCACCGCCAACCGGCTCATCGGGTGGATCGCCTACCCCGTGCTCGGCCGGGCCAGCGACCGCACCCGCAGTGTCGCCGGTCGCCGGGCGCCCTTCATGGCCGCCGGACTCCTTGTCATGGGCGCGGGCACGTGGGCCTACACGTTGGTGTCGGGTTTCTGGTTCCTCGTCGCCCTCATCGTGGTGGTGAAGACGGCCAGCGTCGTGTTCGGACTCACCAACGTGGCCGTGATCCCCGAGACCTTCGGCAAGAGCCGGACCATCAAGGCCACCGCTGTCATCGGTGTGCTTGGCGCCTTCGTCAGCCTGATCATCAAAGGGACGGTGATCGCCACGTGGAAGGCGCACGACCCGTCCACCTGGAACCTACCGTTTCGCGAGGCCGGCGCCCTGATGATGATCGTGGCCGTCGTCATCCTCATCCTCGTCCGTGAGGCGCCGGCGGCGCGTGCGGCAGCCGAAGAGGAGCGCAAGAACCCGGCGCGGCCGTGGCGGCTCGAGGTAGCCGAGATCATGTCGGGACCGAACGCCCGTGTTCTCGTGGCCGGCGTCCTGGTTTTCTGGTCGGGCCTCAGTGCCACCGGCTATCTGGCCATCGTCTACTTCGAGAAGGTCCAGCACGCCGGGGCCAACGTGCAGACGATTGCCAGCTACGCCAGCGGCATTCCCGTCGTCATGTTCGGGTTGGTCGGCGGCTACCTGCTCAGCCGGACCCTGACGCGCAAGCAGGTGGCCGTGCTCACTCCCGTGGCCGGCACGGTGGTGTCACTGGTGCAATTCACGACTACCCACATCTGGCAGACGGTGGTGCTCGCTTTCGTCGGCGCGCCGCTGTTCACCGCCTTCGTCATCTCCCTCGCCCCCATGCTCCTGCAGCTGCTGCCGCGCTCGGGGGGGATGGGCGAGCTGCTGGGCAAACTCGTCGCCCCGTTCAGCCTCTTCGCCGTGGCCTTCTCCTTCCTGGCCGCCTGGGCCGTCGACGTCAGCGGTGATTACCGGGTCATCTGGCTGTTTCCGGCCGCCGCCGGCCTCGTGCAGGGAGCGGTCATGCTGGGGTTGCGGGTGCCGGCGGGCCACGAGCACGCCGAGCTCCAGGGTCTGTTCGAACGGATGACCGAATCGATCATGACCCAGGTCACCGGCCGGGACCGGCCGCTTCTGGGCGGGGTGGTCACCGCCGACGACGCCGACGCTGCCTCATTGTTCGACATGGCCCGCAACGTGCTCGGGAACCCCTACGCCGACGAGGCTCCGGCTCACCGGGTTCCCGACCCGATCCCCGGGTCAGAAGGAGACACTGCGTCCGAAGGAGACACCGCGTCCGAAGGAGACACCGGGTCAAAAGGAGACACCGGGTCAAAAGGAGATCCGGGGTCAGAAGGAGATCCGGGGTCACCGACAGACGAACAGGGACATACGGACCGATCGACCGACGGCCCTGGCGCTGGCGCTCCGGCCTCCGACATCGCTCCCCCCGGCACCGGCTGACCGTCGGCGCCCTCTGCGGCGGAGCAGTTTTCTTCTTCCCGACGTAACATTGGGGCGTCTGCGCCATGCGATCAGCGTGGGTGGACCCGATCCAGGAACAGGGAGGCGTCATGGAGGTCCGGGACAAGCTCTATATCGACGGTGCGTGGGTGTCCTCGACGGGCAAAGGCACGCTCGAGGTCATCAATTCCACCACCGAGGAGGTCATGGGGAGCATCCCGGAGGGGACGCCCGAGGATGTGGACCGCGCCGTCAAGGCTGCCGCCGCCGCTTTCCCGGCGTGGTCCCAGACGTCGGCCGACGAGCGGGCCAAGATCCTGGCGCGGGTCCAGGAGGGTCTCACGGCGCGCACGGAGGAGATCGCCACCCTCATCGCCCAAGAAGTGGGTATGCCCTTCACGCTGTCGAACCTCATCCAGGTCGGTCTGCCCGTGATGAGTTTCGCCACGGCGGCCCAGCTGGCCACCGAATTCGTCTTCGAGGAGGAGATGGGAACGTCGCTCATCGTGCGCGAGCCCGTCGGGGTCGTGGGCGCCATCACGCCGTGGAACTACCCGTTGCACCAGATCGCCGCCAAGGTGGCTCCGGCCCTGGCGGTGGGGTGCACGGTGGTGCTGAAGCCCAGTGAGGTGGCGCCGCTCAACGCCTTCATCCTGGCCGAGATCTTCGACGACGTCGGCCTGCCTCCGGGCGTGTTCAACCTCGTCACCGGCGTCGGGTCCGTGGTGGGCGAGGCCATCGCCTCGCACCCGTTGGTGGACATGGTGTCTTTCACCGGCTCCACCCGGGCGGGAAAGCGCGTGATGCAGCTGGCGTCCGAGAGCGTGAAGCGGGTGGCGCTGGAGCTCGGTGGCAAGTCTCCCAACGTGATCCTGGAGGACGCCGACCTCGACGCCGCTGTCCCCGCCGGGGTGGCCGCCGCCTACATGAACTCGGGCCAGACGTGTTCGGCGTTGACGCGCATGATCGTGCCCCGGTCGCGCCTGGCCGAGGTGGAGGACCTGGCTGTGAAGACGGCCGAGACCTACACCACGGGCGATCCCTTCGACGCATCGACGCGGCTCGGGCCGTTGGTATCGGCCACGCAGCGCGAACGAGTGCGGGGCTACATCCACAAGGGCGTCTCCGAGGGCGCCAAGCTGCTGACCGGAGGGGCCGAGTCTCCCGACGGTCTCGACAGTGGCTTCTTCGTCCGACCCACTGTCTTCTCCAACGTGACCACCGACATGACCATCGCCCAGGAGGAGATCTTCGGACCGGTCCTGTCGATCATTCCCTATGACACCGAGGAAGAGGCCATCGAGATCGCCAACGGCACCGTCTACGGCCTCGCCGGGGGCGTGTGGGCGGGCGACAAGGAGCACGCCGAGCGCGTCGCCCGCCAGGTGCGGGCCGGCCAGGTCGAGGTGAACGGCGGCGGCTTCAACCCCACGGCGCCCTTCGGGGGCTACAAGCAGTCAGGTATCGGCCGCGAGCTGGGCCGGTTCGGCCTGGAGGAGTTCCTCGAGGTGAAGTCCCTGCAGCGCTAGATCGCATCGGGGGGTCGGGCGGGCGGCGCCGGGGCTTTCGGGTCCCGGCGCCGCGGCGCGTCCCGGGGCGGTTTGCTTTCCCGACATGTCGTGGTGCTCGCCCCCCATGTCGTCGTGGTTGCTCCAGGCGAAAGCGGTAGAGCCGAGAAATATCGGCCCGACGACGGGGGTGACGGTTAACGGCGAGAGGTTTGGGTAAGAGATCGGTCCGGCACGGTCCGGTACCGGTGCCGACAATGGTCATTCGTGGGAGGCCAGAGAACACTGGTCCGGCAAACGCCCTTCCGGGGTGGGGAGGAAGAGCAGCTCGATGTGCATTGATATCCGTGGGGCCGACGGCCCGGGTGCCAGTTCTGCATCGTGTGGTCACGGCGCACCCAGCGAACCGCCTCGTCCATCTGGCCGAGGCCCGCTCAGTGCCGCTGTGCTCGGAGGAATCGTCCAACGGCCGGGATCACTCGGCCCGATGCCGCCGGTGACGGCGGTGGACGCGCTGGCGGACGACGATCTGCAGCTCGCCCTCTACGTCTGCTACGAGCTGCATTACCGCGGCTTCGCCGGCGTCGATCCGGCCTGGGAATGGGACCCGGCGCTCCTCTCCTTTCGGGCTCGGTTGGAGGATGCATTTTTGGATCGGTTGCACCAGGAGATAGCCCCGTCGACCCCCGATTGTGCGGCTGTCGAACGTGCGCTCGTGGATCTGGTGGCCGGGGCCGACGGACCGTCGTTGTCGACATTCATGCTCGAGTCGGGGACCCTCGACGCCATGCGGGAGTTCTGTATCCACCGCTCCGCCTATCAGCTCAAAGAGGCTGATCCCCACACCTTCGCCATTCCCCGGCTGTGGGGTGAAGCCAAGGCGACCATGGTCGAGATCCAGACCGACGAGTACGGATCGGGTCGACCGGGGGAGATGCACGCGGAGCTCTTTGCCGTCACCATGAGGGCACTCGGCCTCGACGCGACGTACGGCGCCTATATCGACCGGCTGCGGGCCGAGACACTCGCCACCGTGAACCTGGCAACTCTGTTCGGCCTGCACCGACGCTGGCGAGGGGCACTCGTCGGTCATCTGGCCGTCTTCGAGATGACGTCGGTGGAGCCCATGGGGCGCTACAGCCGGGCCCTCGCCCGCATGGGACTGGGCCCCGAGGCGCGCCGGTTCTACGACGTCCATGTCGACGCCGACGTGCATCACGGAACCATTGCACTCGAGCAGATGGTCCGGGGGCTCGTGGCCGGTGAACCGCATCTCGGCCCGGACGTCCTCTTCGGAGCCGCCGCCGTGTTGAGCGTGGAGCGACGGTTCGCCCAGCACCTTGTGGGTGCCTGGTCGGCGAACCGGTCGTCACTGGTGCCGCCCGCCGGCATCGGTGGCCGGGCGGACTTTGCCTGCTGCGCCTGAGGGCTTGTGGCGCGCAAACCCGTGGCGCCTCGCGGTCCGTGCCGGGGAGAACTCTTCTCAGCTCCGAGATCTCCCCCGCGGATCCGGAATATCCTGGACAAGCGATTGGTTGCGATATATCGTAACTGATCACAACATGTCGACCCCGTTAGGGCGCCACGACCAAGGTCCAGGAGGATCAATGCATAGAGACAGAACGACAGAGAGACATCAACGCGGCCCCCGCCGACGTGACATCGGCCACGACCTGCTGGCGGAGCGGGCCGCCGAATGGGGCGGAGGGGCCTGGCGGGGCGGCGGTCGCCGCATGCGCCGGGGCGATATCCGCACCGCACTGCTGGTGGCGCTGGGCGACGGTCCCGGCCACGGCTACGAGCTCATCAGCCGCTTGGAGGAGAAGAGTGGGGGAGCGTGGAGGCCGAGTCCCGGTTCGGTCTATCCCACCCTGCAGCTCTTCGAGGACGAGGGCCTCGTGAAGGCCGAGGAACGCGACGGCAAGCGGGTCTACTCGCTCACCGACGCCGGTCGGAGCGAAGCAGCCACGCGCGTCGAGCAGCACGGCGCCGCTCCCTGGGAAACAGACCCCGAAGGCGATACCCCGAACAGGGCGTTGCGCAAGGCGGCCGCCCAGTTGTTCGCCGCCGCCAAGCAGGTGGCACAGACCGCCGATGCGGCACAGATCGACCGGGCCGCCACCGCCATCCGGGCCGCCAGCAAGGAGCTGTACCAGATCCTGTCGGAGGACTGAGTCCGACAGTCAGCCGTTGGTCTTAGGCGCCCATGGCATGGACCCCGCCGTCCACGTGCACCATCTCGCCCGTGGTGGCGGGGAACCAGTCAGACAGAAGCGCCACGCAGGCCCGGGCCACGGGCTCGGCGTCATTCACGTCCCATCCGAGGGGGGCGCGTTCGCCCCATGTCGCCTCGAAGGCGGCGAAAGACGGGATGGACTTGGCCGCCATGGTCCGGATGGGACCGGCGGCGACCAGGTTGACGCGTACGCCGAGGGGCCCGAGGTCACGCGCCAGATAGCGCGAGAGCGACTCGAGCGCCGCCTTGGCCACCCCCATCCAGTCGTAGGCGGGCCAGGCCACGCGGGCGTCGAAGTCGAGACTCACCACCGACGAAGTGCCGGCCGCGGCCAGGAGGGGACGTAGCGCACCCACGAGGGCTTTGAGCGAGTAGGCCGAGATCTCGAGGGCCACCGAGACGTCGTCCCAGCCGGCGCGCAGGATGTCGCCCCCCAGGCAGTCCTGGGGGGCGAATCCAATGGCGTGCAGCAAGCCGTCGAGCCGACCCCACTTCTCGGTGAGGGTGGCCGCCGCCGCCTCGAGCTGTTCGGCACTGGTGACATCGATCTCGAGCACGTCGACGGGCTGCGGGAGCTTGCGGGCCACCCGTCGGGTCAAAGACAGACCGCGTCCGGCTCCCGAGAGCACGACGTCGGCCCCCTCTTGCTGGGCCAGCCGGGCCACCCCGAAGGCGAGCGACGCGTCGGTCAGGACGCCGGTGATCAAGATGTGTTTGCCGTCGAGGAGTCCCACGGCCAGCGACCCTAATGGTCGGCGACCCTCGTGTTGAGGAAGCCTCGTGCTGCACCCCCGAGTGGCTGGGGCACGGTGGCTCTGTGCCAAGGTGTCACCCGTGAATGTCGGCATCCTCGGAGGTACCGGACCCCTCGGCCGGGGCCTGGCGTTGCGACTGGCGGCGACGGGAACGTCGGTCGTCCTCGGATCGCGCGATCCCGAGCGCGCTGCCGTGATGGCGGCCGAGGTCGTGGCCGCCTGGCCCGGCGAGACACTGGCCATCGACGGGGCCGGCAACGCCGCCGCCGCCGCCGCCGATGTCGTCGTCATGGCCACGCCGTGGGAGGCCGCCGTTCCCACCATGCGCGACATCGCCGAGCATGTCGCGGGCAAAGTGGTCATCTGCGTGGCCAACGCCCTCGTCCGCGAGGGCTCCGACATGCTGGCTCTCATTCCCCCGCGCGGATCGGTGGCCGCTTCGGTGGCCGCCGCTGCCCCCGGGGCCCTGGTGGCCGCCGCCGGTCACCATCTTCCCGCTGCCGTCCTGGGCGACTTGGACCGGAGGCTCGTGGCCGACGTGCTCGTGTGCTCCGATCATCCCGAGGCCACGGCCACCACCATGGCGCTCGTGGCCCGGATCCCCGGCTTGCGACCCCTCGACGCCGGTGGCCTGGCGTCGGCGGCGGCCATCGAGGCCTTCACCGCCGTGCTCGTGGGGCTGAACATCCGGTACAAGGCGCACAGCACGCTCGGGTTGGCGGGGCTGGACGGCAACAGTCGCGTCCCGCTGCGCACCGAGGTGCCGGAACTGTGATGCGCCTCTATGACACCGCCCGCCAGAGCGTCGTGGCCTTCGAGCCCGGTCCCGTCGTGACCATGTACTCGTGCGGCATCACCCCGTACGACAGTGCCCATATGGGTCACGTCCAGGTGTACCTGACCTTCGATCTGCTCCAGCGCCGCCTGCGCGACGCCGGGCACGAGACGAAGTTGGTGCGCAACGTCACCGACGTGGACGACGACATCTTGCGCCGGGCCCGGGAATTGGGAGTGCATTATCTCGATCTGGCGGCGGAGGAGATGGCCCGCTTCGACTCGAGCATGCAGGTGATGGGTCTCCTTCCCGTCTACCGCGAGCCGCGGGCCACCTCGGCCATCCCCGAGATCCTCTCCATGGTGGGCGCCGTCCTCGACGGCGGTCATGCCTATGAGTCGGGCGGCTCGGTGTACTTCGACGTGTCCTCTTTCGCCACCTTCGGCCAGGTCAGCCATCTGTCGCGGGCG
This sequence comes from Acidimicrobiaceae bacterium, assembly GCA_003151475.1. Classification (GTDB taxonomy): domain Bacteria; phylum Actinomycetota; class Acidimicrobiia; order Acidimicrobiales; family UBA8190; genus Palsa-661. The sequence continues at coordinate 24,989 of PLXQ01000057.1, forward strand.
GAGATGCTGGTCCTGGCGGCCGAACGGGGCGGGAAGCCCGACGACCCCAACAAGCGCGACCCCCTCGACTTCGTGCTCTGGCAACCGTCGGCCGCCGACGAACCGGCGTGGCAGTCACGCTGGGGACCGGGGCGCCCGGGCTGGCACATCGAGTGTTCGGCACTGGCCATGCGCGAGCTGGGCGAGACCATCGATCTGCACGGCGGCGGACGTGACCTGATCTTCCCCCACCACGAATGTGAAACGGCGCAGTCGGAGTCGGTGACGGGCAAGACGTTCTGCCGACACTGGTTCCATGTGGGCATGGTGGGCCTGGACGGCACCAAGATGTCGAAGTCGCTCGGCAACCTCGTCTTCGTCGGTGACCTGCTCAAGGAGTGGGAGCCCATGGCCATTCGGCTGGCGCTGCTCGAGCACCACTACCGGGCCGACTGGGAATGGCAGGACGCCGGTCTCGAGCGCGCCGCTGAACGTCTCGAGCGGTGGCGCGCCGCGGGCGACGGTGACGCCGGCATCGAGCAGGTCCGCCGGGCTCTGGACGACGATCTCGATGCCCCGGGGGCGCTGGACGCGCTCGACCAGGCGGCTGCCACCGGCGCCGGGATGTCGCAGGGGGCGGCACTTCTGGGCGTTAGCCTGTGACCTCCGACTGACCGTCCGAGGCGTACGCCCGGGCGGCCCGACCCCCGAGGCACACCACCATGGCAGGCGTTATCACGGTCCGGCTCCCTGACGGTTCGACCAAGGAACTGCCAGCCGGGACGACGGCGCTCGGCATGGCCTCGTCCATCGGCAAGCGATTGGCCGCCGCCGCCGTGGCCGCCGTCGTCGACGGGGCCGAGGTGGACCTCGACACCGTTCTGCCTGACGGCGCCGAGGTGGCGGTGGTGACGGCCGACAGTGACGCCGGGCGGACCGTGCTGCGGCACTCGACGGCGCACGTGCTCGCCCAGGCCGTGGTCGATCTGTGGCCCGGGGCGCAGTACGCCATCGGTCCCGCCATCGCCGACGGCTTCTACTACGACTTCTCCCTTCCCGGCGGCGCCACCTTCAGTGACGATGATCTCGAGCAGATCACCACCAAGATGCGCGCCATCATGGCCGAGGACCAACCGTTCGTCCGCCAGGAGCATGCGATCGACGAGGGTCTGGCTCTGTTCGCCGATCAACCGTTCAAGCGGGAGATCATCACCGGCGTGGCCGGTGACAGCGCCCTGCAGGCCGAAGCGTCGGCCGACTTCGTCCCCGACGCCGCCGTGGTGACGACGTATCGCAACACCGACAGCTTCGTCGACCTGTGCCGGGGGCCCCACGTGCCGTCGACCGGTCGGCTCGGGCATTTCGCCCTGCAGCGGGTGGCCGGCGCCTACTGGCGCGGTGATGAGAAGCGCCCGCAGCTGCAACGCATCTACGGCACCGCCTGGGAGTCCGACAAGGCGCTGGCCGAGTACCTCACGCGCCTGGAAGAGGCCGAGCGCCGCGACCATCGCCGCATCGGCGCCGAGCTCGATCTGTTCTCGTTCCCGAGCGAGATCGGTTCGGGCCTCGCCGTCTTTCACCCGAAAGGTGCCGCCATCCGCCGGTTGATGGAGGACTACTCCCGGCAGCGTCACGAGGCCGGTGGTTATCAGTTCGTCTACTCGCCGCACATCACGAAGGCCGACCTGTTCGAGATCTCGGGTCACCTGCAGTCCTTCGCCGAAGGCATGTTCCCCCCCATCGAGATCGACGAGGGCCAGAGCTACTACCTGAAGCCCATGAACTGCCCCATGCACATCTTGATCTTCCGGAGCCGTCAGCGTTCGTACCGGGAGCTGCCCATGCGGCTCTTCGAGTTCGGCACCGTCTACCGCTACGAGAAGTCGGGCGTCGTCCACGGCCTCACCCGGGTGCGGGGGCTCACCATGGACGACTCCCATATCTTCTGCACCCGGGATCAGATGGCCGGTGAGCTCGACTCGGTCCTCACCTTCGTGCTCGACGTGCTGCGCGACTTCGGACTCGACGATTTCTACCTGGAGCTCTCCACCCGGCCCGAGGGCAAAGCCGTCGGTAGTGACGAGGACTGGCATGACGCCACCGAAGCCCTGCGCGCCGCGGCCCAGGACAAGGGACTCGAGCTGGTCATGGACGAAGGCGGTGGTGCCTTTTACGGACCGAAGATCTCCGTCCAGGCGCGCGACGCCATCGGCCGCTACTGGCAGGTCTCCACCATCCAGCTCGACTACAACCTGCCGGCGCGCTTCGGCCTCGAGTTCATCGGCGCCGACAACGGCCGTCACCAGCCCGTGATGATCCACCGGGCGCTGTTCGGTTCGGTGGAGCGGTTCTTCGCCATCCTCCTCGAGCACTACGCCGGGGCCCTGCCTACGTGGCTCATGCCCGTCCAGGTGGTCGTCCTGCCCGTGCGTGACGACCACAACGACTATGCCGAGACGGTGGCCGACAGCTGTCGGAAAGCCGGTGTGCGCGCCACCGTGGACATCGCCGATGAGCCGCTCGGGGCGCGGATCCGGCGTTGGAAGATGGAGAAGGTCCCCTACATCCTCGTGGTCGGCGACGACGACGCGAACTCTTCCACCGTTGGTGTGAACGCCCGGGGTTCGGAGCGTCCCGATCGGGGCGTGGGCGTCGATGCCTTCGTGGCCGCCGTGGTGGCCGAGGTCGAGTCCAAGGGATCGCCCGAGATCCGCCGTGACAGCGCGGCGGGCGCCGCGGGCCGGTGAGCCTGGAGCAGTTGTGGGCCGGCTGGCGCCATGAGTATGTGGCCTCGGCCAGCGCCGACGAGCGGATCGGGGACGACGACGGGTGTGTCTTTTGCCGGATCGCCGCATCGGGGGATCCGAGTGCGGACAACGGCATCGTCTGGCGGGGCGATCTCACCTTTGCCGTGCTCAACGCGTACCCCTATGCCAGCGGTCACATGCTGGTGGTGCCGCTGCGTCATGTGTCGTCGCTGGAGGAGCTGACGACGGCGGAATCAGGTGACCTGTGGGAGGCGACGCGCCACGGGGCGGCCGCCCTGGCTACGGCGTACGAGCCCGACGGGCTCAACATCGGCGCCAACCTGGGCCGGGCCGCCGGCGCCGGGATCCCGCGCCACCTGCATCTGCACGTCCTGCCCCGGTGGTCGGGCGACACCAACTTCATGACCACGGTGTCCGGAGTGCGGGTCATGCCGGAGTCGCTGCCCGAGACCTGGCGCAAGCTTCACGAGGCCTGGCCCGCGACCACCTGAGCCCTCATGCCCGGCGCCGGCGCCGGCGTCGACGCCGGGCTCCGAACCACGACAGCGCCGCGCTCACCACCACGATCGCACCGGCCAGGGAGCCGAGGAGCCCGTCTGGTACCGGTGCCGGCCAGTATGTCCACGTCACCGTGGATGCGCCGGCGGGGACCCGCACGCCTTCGATCAGACCGATGCGCACGACGGGGACAGAGCGTGTCCGACCGGTGGTGGTGTCGCGCACACGGGCGTGCCAGCCCGACGCGAAGGCTTCGCTGCGCACGAGGGTGACCGGTTGGCGGGTGGCGACGGCATCGGTTTCGTCGCCCCACGGGGTCGTGCTTACGCGCCGCGCCGCGCCCACGACGGCGGGGGACGGCGTCCCGGGGGTGGTGGTGGCCGCCGGTTGGATCCAGACCGGGGTCCGGGTGACGGTGGTACGGAACATGGCGACGCTCTGGCGGTAGCCGGTGAAGCGAAAAGAAGCGTCGCGCAGTGCCGACTGGAGCTCGCCGTCCATGACGTACCGGGCGCCGTCGGCCGAGGTGACGGTGGTGGCGTCGGTGGCCGACGCACTTGCTCCTCCGAAGAGCACGAGTCCCGACCCGCTCTGCGCCGGGGCGAAGCTGAGCTCCAGGCGCCCGGCGGCCGACGTCACCGTCGCCGTCGTCCACTCGGTGACTCCCGTGCTCGACAGGACCCCGACCCGGACGCCCGTGGTTGCGGTGGCTTCATCGGTCGGGGCCAGGGCGACCGAGGCGGCGGTCAGTGAGAGGGTTCGACCGAACCAAAAGACCCGCGTGTTCGACGGTGGCGTCCTGACACCGCTGCAGGTGTCGTCGGGAAAGGCGGTCACCGGCGACGCCGTCGAGGGCGCTCTCAGGATGAGGTTGTTGGACAGGGTCATGAGCGTGCCCAGATCGAGCGGGACGAACGCCCCGGCGGCCAGGGCACACGGGCTCAAGGTGTTGTGGGTGCGCGTGCCGGTGGCGCTCTGGTACCCGTTGTCGGTGAGCGAGCCGTACCCCATCACGCTGACGCTGTGCACCAGGGCGTTCAGGTCGTTCTCACCCAGACTCGACATCTGGACCAGGGCGTCGTTCCCGGGATCGACGACGGCGAATCGTGTTCCGGGCGCCACGGGGACGGCTGTGGCCTTGGTGGGGAGCTCGGCGTTGGTGAAGCTCACGTTCAGCTCACTGACGGCGCTCACGGTGAACAGAAGCAGATCGACGGCGATGACGGCGCCTATCACCCTGCCGCGGACGCGGGGGTCGAGGCGGTGGTAACCGACACCGACGGCACCGGCCACGATCGCCACCGCCACCGCCGCCAAGAACCAGGGGGTGAGGGCCCGGCCCAGTGACGCCGCGCCGGCGGTCACACCGAGCCACTGCTCCACCGTGGCGGGCCAGGCCACGGCGACGAGGCCCATGACGACCACGGCCGCCGCCGGCGCCGCGGTGGCGATGGCGATGAACCGGGGCGGGGCGTCGTCCTTGGTTTGTGACGCGTCGAGGACGAGGTCGAGCCAGTAGGCCAGTAAGACGGTGAGCCCCAGGCCGGCGATGACGATGTTCCGGCTCTGCAGGCGGAGGTCGCCGTAGAAGGGAAGGCGGGCCAGATAGGGCCCGAGCGGAGTGAAGGTGCCGTAGGTGAGGAGCATCCCCACGATCACGAGAGCGAACCATGCCATCCACCGACGCGCCTGCGGATGGCGGTGCCGGCCGAAGGAGCGGGCCAGCAGGCCGGCGGTGGCCATGAGGGGCAGGACGCCGACGTAGCCCGTGACCTCGGGGAGGTTGTATTGGGCGAGGAACGTCGGCTGATGAAGGATCCCCGTGCCCCCCAGGAGATCGGGAATGAGCATGAGAACCGACCACCGCACGGGCAGTGAGCCACTGCCGAAGAACTGCACGGTGCTCTGGGCGCGCTGCGACTCGGAGATGAAGGACCAACCCGGCACCAGTTGGACGGCTCCGACGGCGGCGGCCAGGACAGCGGCCAGGACGAACGACGAGAGAAAGGCGGCGCGGGCCCGCACTCCCGCCCCTCCGCGAAGCAGGTGCCACAGGGCGGCCAGGCCCACGACGACAGCGGCGTTGGCCATGGCGCGCGGCTCGCCGGTCAGAAGCACGAGCCCGCCGAGCAGGCCGAGGAGTGCGACGCGGCGCCACGCGGCGGCCCCCGCTCTGCCCATTACGTGGTCGTGGGGGCCGCCGCCGAGGAGCTGGCGGGCCAGGCGTTGTTCGACGAGGAGCATCCACGGGATCCAACTCGTTCCTTGGACGATGCCGAGGTGGACCACCTGGGCACTCATGGAGCCGGCGAAAGCGAACGAGGCGGCGGCGAAGGCGCAGGAGAAAGGGCGCAGGGCCTGCTGGCGCAGGAACAGGTACGTGCCGACGGCGGCGGTGATGTAGACGACCACGAGGTTGATGGTCCACGCCGTCAACACGGGTAGAAAGGCGAACAGCCACGTGCAGGGATAGAGGGCCCCCGCGTTCAACCCGCCCAGGAGTGGACTACCGGACCAGATGTACGGGTCCCACAACGGCAGATGGCCATGACGGAGATCCTCGCCCGACAGAGCCCGCAGGGGCAGGTTCTGGATCTGGTTGTCACCGGTAACGATGGCGTGGCCGAACAGGGCGGGGACGAGGAAGACGACGAGAGGAATGGCGACGAGGACGGAGATGACGCGCCGGTCCACCGCCTTCTGACCCAGGCTCAGCATGGTCACCGCGCCCGGCGCGCCATGACAGGCCCGCTCGTCATCATCCCTCCTCGACGCGTCCACCGGCTGAGAACAGGGAACTGTACAGCGGGGAGTCACGGGTTCCCGAAGCGGCCAACGCCATCGGTGGAAGGGCGACGTCCGAGGGCTGTCAGCCGTCTGAGCGTGCCGTCAGCGGTCTACGCGTGCCCGGCGCGGCCCAGGTGATCAGTGCTCTGGCGGGCTGAGGATGACCTCGTACTCGAACCAGGTGGTGCGTTCGGCCCCCACCGATTCGTAGAGACGCTGGGCCCGGCGGTTGTCGACGGCCGTGGACCAGCGGACTCGGCTGACCTTCCGGGTGCGCGCCACATCGGTGGTGGCATCGATGAGGAGGCGGCCGACGCCATGGCCGCGGCCGTCGGGAACGACATAGAGGTCGTTCAGGATGACGATGTCCTCGGCCTCGACCGATGACGGGGCGAAGTACAGACAGGCATAGCCGACCAAGATCCCCTGGCGCCGCGCTCCGAGGATGCAACCGGCGTCGCTCGTGCCCACGAAGCGGGCGAAGAAGGCCCGGTTGCGGTCGTTGTCGGGGGCGTCGATGCCGTAGAAGCGCTGATAGTCGGCGATGAGGGGGAGAAGCTCCTCGTAGTGCGCGGCGTCAATGGGACCGATGACGAGATCGCCCACCGCTCAGTCGGCCGTCTTCACCTTGGTCATGCGCTCGGCCAGGTTGGCCGGCATGACGTCGTAGTGATCGTGCTCGGACCGGAACCGGCCTCGTCCACCGGTGAGTGAGCGGAGGTCGACGGCGTAGCGTTGGATCTCGGACGTGGGGACGAGGGCGGTGATCACCTGTCGGCCGCCCTCGGCTGTGTCGGTGCCCTGGACGCGACCGCGTCGTGCGTTCAGATCGCCCAGGATCTCGCCCTGCATGGCCGCCGGAACGGTGACCTCGAGGCGGGCGATGGGCTCGAGCACCACGGGTTCGGCTTTGGCCATAGCTTCGCGAAAGGCCAGGGACCCCGCCATCTTGAAACTCATCTCCGACGAGTCCACGGCGTGGAACTTCCCGTCGTAGCACGAGGCCTGGACGTCGACGACAGGGAAGCCGAAGACGCCGCCGAGCGACATGGCTTCGAGGACGCCCTTCTCGACGGCCGGGATGTACTGCTTGGGGATGGCACCGCCCACGATCTCGTCGACGAAGTGAAAGCCCTCACCGCGTTCGAGGGGTTCTATGCGCAGCGACGCCACACCGAACTGCCCGTGGCCTCCGGTCTGCTTCTTGTAACGGCCTTCGGCGTCGGCCTGCTTCGAGATGGTCTCCCGATAGGCGATGCGGACGTCCTCTGTCTCCACATCGACGCCGAACTTGCGGTGCAGGCGCTCGGCCGCCACGGCCAGGTGGGTTTCGCCGGTCCCGTGCAGGATGGTCTGATGTGTCTCGTCGACCCGTTCGACGATCAGGGCGGGGTCCTCGTCCTGCAGGCGGTGCAGAGCGGTCATGAGCTTGTCCTCGTCACCCTTCGACTTCGGCCTGATGGCCACCGACAGAGCGACGGGCTCGGGGGCCGGCCCGGGCACGGTGACGGGGGTGCCTTTGGGGGCCAGGGTGTCGCCCGTGGCTGTGTCCGACAGCTTGGGTACGGCGATGAGGTCGCCGGCCTGGGCTTCGGAGACGGGCTCGGCCTCCTTGCCCCGCAGGAGCTCGAGGACATGGAGCTTCGCCTCGGTGTGGCTCCGGGGGTTCATGAGGACCGTGTCGGGCCGGATGGTTCCCGACAACACCCGCAGGAGAGAGATCTTGCCCACATAGGGGTCCGAGATGGTCTTGAAGACACGGGCGAGCGGCGGTGCCGTCGGATCACAGGCCACGCCTTGCTCGGTGTCGCCGGCGCTGACCATGACCGGGGGCCGGGCGTCGGGTGCGGGCGCGATTTCGGCCAGCAGCGACGCCAGGCGGTCGATGCCGACGCCGGTGGCCGCCGATCCGCAGACGACGGGGAAGACGAGGCCCTCGGCCATCCCCGAGGCCAAGGTGGCCTCGAGCTCGTCGGTCGACGGGATGTCGCCTTCGAGGTAGCGCTCCATGAGGGTGTCGTCGCCCACCACGATTCCCTCCACCAGATGCTCGCGCACCTGATGCTCGAGGTCGGCCAGGTCATCGGGAATGGGTGCGGGCCGGGGCGGCCCGTCGTCGTAGAGCAGGGCGCTGTCGGTGAGCAGATCGGCGATGCCGTGGAACCCGCTCTCCTCGCCCACGGGGAGCTCGAGGGGGGCGATGCCGGCGCCGAAACGGTCTTGGAGGTCAGCCAGTGTGCGGTCGAAGCTGGCCCGTTCACGATCGAGCTTGTTGATGAAGACGAGGCGGGGGAGACCGAATTCGCCGGCCAGCTCCCACGCCGCTTCGGTCTGCGCTTGCACCCCGTCGACGGCGCTCACCACCACGACGACGAGGTCGGCCACCGAGCAGGCGGCGCGCACCTCACCGAAGAAGTCGGCATAGCCCGGGGTGTCGATGATGTTGATCTTGGTGTCGCCCACGACGATGGGGGCGAGGGCCAGAGAGATCGACATGTGCCGCTTGATCTCTTCCGGTTCGAAATCGCTGACAGTGGTGCCGTCGTCCACTCGGCCGGCCCGGGGAATGGCCCCGGTGGCGAAGAGAAGGGCCTCGGCCAAGGTTGTCTTGCCCGAGCCGTTGTGTCCTACCAGGGCAACGTTGCGGATGCGCGACGGTGGGAAACTGGTCACCCCGAGCACCTCCCCTCGCTCGACCGCCGCCGGCGCCGGCCACCGTCGGGGCTGCTTATCCTACCGGGGGCCAGGGATTTCGTCACTGGGCAGATCGGGCCGGTCTCAGCGATGAAGCGAAGTTCCGGTAAGTCGACCAGGCAAGCCTCTCTGCCGATGCCCGTGGCCTTGGTCGAGAAATGGGGTTGGGGGCCACCGACGACGGGCCTCCTGTATGTTTGTGGGTCTGTAAGGGGATGTTTGAGAATTTGTGAGGGGGAGAGGAGGGGCAGGACGGCGCCGTTCGAGGTGTGTGCCTCGGCCGTGGGTCGGTAACGAAGAGTGAGTGGGGGCCGTTTGGAGATCAGGAGGAATCGGGGCCGACGTCGGACTCTTCCTCTGATCCATCAGTGGACCATCGATGTCGCTGGTCAAAATCTAGGAGGACATGTGAAAAACCGAAAGTTCGTCATGGGAGCAGCAGCGATTCTGTTGCCGCTCAGCCTCATCAGCATGATCGGGGTGACAGCCGCATCAGCCAAGGCCGGGGCGATCAATCAGCCGGGAACGCTGACCTGCGCCAAGGTCACGGGCACGATTTCGTTCAGTCCCCCTCTAATCACTGGGGGAACGGCGAAGACCGACAACATCTCCGTGAGCGCCTCGCTGAAGAAGTGCAGTGTCGGCGGCGGTGGCACGGTGAAGGCGGCCAAGGGAACGGCCACGGCCTCGTACAGCAGTTCGGGCAACAACTGCACCTCGCTGGCGGCGCCTTCGACGACACCGATCACGTTCAACGTGACGTGGGCACCGGCGTCGAAGATCAAGCCGACTTCGATCACCTTCCCGGGCTCGACTCCGACGACGGGCACGAACCCTGGATTCAAACTTGGGCCCGCAACCAGCGGAGCCGGTTCGTACCCGGGATCTGACAACTTCAAGAGCTCCACCTCATCGTCGACGCTGAAGCAGACCACGGCGCAGATCACGGCGATGTGTTCCGGGGCCGGCGTGTCGACGCTCAACATCAAGAGCGGGACCTCGACGAGCAGCTGAGTACGTTTCGAAAGTGGTGATCGAGCCCCTTCGGTTGGGGTCATGTCACCGAGATGGAAAACGGCGGGCCGGGCGTAAGCCCGGCCCGCCGTTTGCAATTGCGGGGAGCGAGCGATTCCGGCGTGAGCGCCCCGGCGGCGAAGGGGGCGGAACGGTCACGAAGACCCAAAGCCGCAGCTGACCAGGGTTCACGCGGTCCGGGGACGGCCAACGGGCTGATGGTACTCTGGAGGGGTCAGTCCTGAGGAGGAAGCTCGCACATGTTCGATGGCCGCTGGCGACACGCCGTGGACCGAACGACCAAGCCGGTCGGTAAAGCGCTGGTCAGGACCGGCATCACCGCCGATGTGCTCACCGTCTTCGGACTGGTCATGTCCGTGGTCACCGCCATCGCCGTGGGCTCGGGGCACCTCGTCTACGGGATCATTCTGCTCTTTCCGACCGGCCTGCCCGACCTCTTCGACGGTCCCGTGGCCAAGGCGGCGGGGACGGCCTCGATTCGGGGCGCCTTCTTCGACTCCGTGGCCGACCGGGTCTCCGACGCCTTTCTCTTCGGCGGCGTGTCGTGGTACCTCGCCGCGCACCATGACGGCCAGCTCGTGCTCCTGCCTTTCGCCATCCTGGCGCTGACGGCGCTGATCTCCTACCAGCGGGCCAAGGCCGAGCTCCTCGGTTTGTCGGCCAGTGGCGGACTGATGGAGCGGGCCGAGCGGTTCATCTTGCTCGGGGTGTGCTTCATCGCCGGTGCCGTTTCCCCCGGCGCCTTCGTCCCCGCTCTGTGGGTGTTCTTGGGGCTCATCACCGCCACCGCCATAGGGCGGTTCGTGCGGGTGTGGAAGGAAGCCGAAGGGCCCGTGCGGGTCCCCTCCGGCCGTGCGCCGCGCGGCGCATCTCCCGAGCGGGCCCTGGCCCGCCGGCGCGACGCCCGGGTCGATTCCCGGTGGCGGACCTGGCGCGAGACGCGCGCCCAGCGCGACGACAGCGGTGTGCACTTCGTGCAGCGCCGACGGGCCGATCAATCTCTCGGTCGCTGGCGCGCCCGTCGTCAGAGCGTGATCGCCAGTCGGTCGGGTCGGATCTGGCGCGCCCGGCGCGCCGAACGGCCCCGTGAGCGCACCGGCCGTCGGCCCGGTGCCGGCGGGTCCTGAGCACTCCACGCGCTGACACAGAAGTGGACGCCCCTCTGACGTCGGAGGCGCGCGCCCAGGCCACGTATCTGATCTACCGGGGTCTCGGGACAGCCATGCAGCGTCTGCCCGAACCGGTGGCCACCGTGGCCGCCGTCGTCGTGGGCATGGCGCTGACCGGAGTCCGACGCGACTCCCGGAAGTTCTACGCCCGGCATCTGCGACGAGTGCTCGGAGAAGGACTGTCCGACGCCGAGGTACGGGCATGGACGCGACGGGCCTTTCTGAACTACGCCCGCTACTGGCTCGAGGGGGCGCGCTTACCGGCCATCGATCCTCAGGTAGTGAACTCGCGGATGATGGTGGAGTCGGGGTACGAGCACATCGTGGCCGGGATGGCGGCGGGAAAAGGTGTGGTGCTGGCCCTGCCCCACCTCGGACGCTGGGAATGGGGGGGCGCCTGGCTCAACCTGGAGGGCTATCCGATGACGGCGGTCGCCGAAACCATCAATCCCCCGAAGCTCTATGACTGGTTCGTCTCGCAGCGCCAGGCTCTCGGGCTCACCATCGTTCCTCTCGGCCCCGAGGCCGGAGGGGTGCTGCTGCGGACGCTCCGCGGTGGCGGCCTGGTGGGGCTGCTGTGCGATCGTGACATCGTGGGCAACGGGGTCGAGGTGGAGTTCTTCGGAGAGCGCACCACATTGCCGGCGGGACCGGCCACCCTGGCCCTGCGCACGGGCGCCGCGCTGCTGCCCACCGCCGTCTACGGCGGACCGGGTCGTGACCACACCGCGGTCATACTGCCCCCCGTGGCGGCCGAGAGGACCGGTCGGCTCCGGGCCGACGTGACCCGGGTTACGCAACAGGTGGCGCACGATCTCGAGGGACTCATACGCCGGGCCCCCGACCAGTGGTATCTGTTCCAGCCCAACTGGCCGAGCGACCGGGGCGAGCCGCCACTCGGAACCGCCGACGTTTCCGCCCCGGGCCACGCGTCGTCGAGCGACGACGGGATCTGACGGTCACGCCGTGCGCGTGGCGCTCGTATGCCCGTACAGCCTGAGCCGGCCCGGTGGTGTCCAGGGTCAGGTGCTCGGGTTGGCCCGCGCCCTGCAGGCCATGGATCACGAGGCGCTGGTGCTTGCCCCCGCCGACGGACCGGTCGAGGCGCCCGGTCTGGCCGCCGGGAGCGTGGTGAACCTCGGCCGCTCCCTGGCCGTGCCCGCCAACGGATCGGTGGCACCCATCTCCCTCGGGCCCTTCGCCGCCGGTCGGGCCGTGCGGACGGTGCGCCGGGCCGGTTGCGACATCGTGCACCTGCACGAGCCCCTCGCCCCCGGTGCCGGGTGGGCCTGTCTGGCGCTGTGTCCGCAGCCCCTGATCGGCACCTTCCACCGGTCCGGCGCGTCGACGGCCTATCGGGTGTTCGGTCCGCTGGCTCGTTGGGCCGCCGGTCGTCTCGATGTGCGCTGCGCCGTGTCGCCCGAGGCGAGGGCGACGGCGGCCGAAGCCTTGGGCGGTGACTACGAGGTGGTCGGCAACGGGGTGGAGATGGACCGCTTCAGCGAGGCCGCACCGTGGGCCACCGACGGTCCGACGGTACTTTTCGTGGGCCGGCACGAACGTCGCAAGGGGCTCGGTGTCCTGCTCGACGCTTTCCGCCGCATCGGCGACGACGGCTCTGTTCCCCCGGCCACTTTGTGGGTGGTGGGCCACGGTCCCGAGACCGACTCCCTGAGGGCGCGCACATCGGCTGAGAACCGGGTGCAGTGGTTGGGGCGTGTGGGCGACGACGAGCTGGCGGCGCGGCTACGGGGGGCCGATGTGCTGTGTGCGCCGTCGCTCGGGGGCGAGTCGTTCGGGATGGTCCTGTTGGAGGCCATGGCGGCCCGGACGGCCGTGGTGGCGAGCGACATTCCCGGCTACGCCTTCGTCGCCGGTGGACACGCCTCGCTCGTGACACCGGGCGACGCCGGCGCCCTGGCCGGGGCCCTCGGACGGGCGGTGACCGACGTGGCCGGCTCGACGGGGATGTCGGCCCCCGGCGCTCTCGACAGCGCCTACGCCCATGCCTCGACCTGGTCGATGGCCCGCCTGGCCGAGCGCTACCTGGGGATTTACGAGGAAACACTGGCCCTGCGTTCCCGGGCCGGTTGAACGCGGCACCTACACTTCGGCCATGGCCGCTTCCTCCGGCTCCTCCTCAGGCCGCCGTCGCGGTGGGCGTCCCCCCTCGTCGGGGAATCAGCGCGCCGGTGCATCGGGCTCGGGCGGTTCGGGCACCCCCCGGTCGACGCGTCCCTCGGGGTCGGGCTCGGGCGGCAGCCGTTCCGGCGGAGGGGGCGGGCCCAGTAGTGGGCGCAATAGTGGGCCCGGTGGTGGGCGCGGGGGCAGCGGACGAAGCGGTGGAGGAAGCAGTGGCGGGCGCCAGGGCGGTTCGGGGCGCAACCGCTCCGGCGGCGGCGGTTCCAACCGCTCCGGCGGGCAGCGGGGGTCGTCGGGTCGCGGTCCGGCGCCGCTCGTATCCGAGCCCGTCGTCACCATCGAGCATCCTCCGGCGCCGAACGAGGAAGAGGCTCTGGCGCGCCGTAACCGTCGGCGCGGACTGGCCCTCGCCGCCTTCCCCGGTGTGCTCGTCGGCATCGTGGTCGCCGTGGTGGGCATCGCACTCATCGATGTCATTGCCGGTGTCGTGGCCGGCGCCGCCATCGGGATCGTCGTCGCCGTGGCCACGTGGCGGTCGGCCACGCCCGCTCTCGTGCGTGCCCTGCACGCCGAACCGGCCGACGAGGACGACTATGCCCGCGTCTTCAACATGGTCGAAGGGCTGTGTGCCTCGATGGGCCTCGCCCTGCCGACGGTGTGCGTGGTGGAGGATGACGCTCGTGGTGCGGTGACTTTGGGGCGCCGCCGCCAGCTGGCCGTCCTCGTCATCACCTCGGGTCTGGTCGATGCACTCGACCCCGTCCAGCTCGAGGGCGTGCTCGCCCATGAACTGGTCCACGTGAAGTGCGCCGACATCGTTCCCGCCACCATGGCCGCCGCCATCGCCCTTCCCTTTGCGTCGGTGGTGCCGGGCACGGCCAACCTCGTCCACGCCCTGGGCGGTCGCGGTCGGGAATTCCGCACCGATCAGCAGGCGGTGAGGGTGACCCGCTATCCGCCGGGACTGCGCGAGGCGTTGGCCTGCATGATCGACGGTCCCGCCTCGAGGCCCCCGTCGGCCCTGGCCGGACGGGCAGTGGCGCAGGTGACCCGGTGGTTGTGGACGGTGTCGTTGCCCGATTCTTCGGGAGGACGGCGCTCGGGCGGAGGTGTGGCCGGAGAGCTCGATGACGCCGCCGTGCGGATCAGCGCTCTCGACGAATGGTGAGCGCCCGACCAAGGGTGAACCCCGGGGTCCGGGTACGGCGGGGCCGGAGGCGGCCGGGGACCCGGCGGTAGACTCCTGTTCATGAGCGACGCCCCCACCACCTCACCGACGACACCGGGCGCATCCGAGACGATGCCTGAGCGCCAGGGGGCGAGCGGTGGCCGGCAGACGGCGACCTTCACCGTGAAGCGGGGACTGGCCGACATGTTGCGCGGCGGCGTGATCATGGACGTCATCGACGCCGACCAGGCCCGTGTGGCCGAGGACGCCGGCGCCGTGGCCGTGATGGCCCTCGAGCGCGTGCCTTCGGACATCCGGGCCCAGGGCGGAGTGGCCCGGATGAGCGATCCCGCGCTGGTGGAGGGTATCCAGCAGGCCGTGACCATCCCGGTGATGGCCAAGGCACGGATCGGCCATTTCGCCGAGGCGCAGGTCCTCGAGGCTCTGGCTGTCGACTACATCGACGAGAGCGAAGTCCTCACCCCGGCCGACGAGGCGTACCACATCGACAAGTGGTCGTTCCGGGTGCCGTTCGTGTGCGGGGCCACCAATCTGGGTGAGGCGTTACGACGGATCTCCGAGGGGGCATGCCTCATCCGTTCCAAGGGTGAGGCGGGGACGGGGAACATCGTGGAGGCCGTCCGCCATCTGCGTTCGATCCTGGGCGACATCGGAGCCCTGACGACGGCTGACGCGGCCGAGCTCTACGGATGGGCGAAGAAGCTGTCGGCCCCGATTGAGCTGGTGCGCGAAGTGGCCGACACCGGTCGGCTGCCCGTTCCGTTGTTCTGCGCCGGGGGGATCGCCACCCCGGCTGATGCGTCACTGGTGATGCAGCTGGGGGCCGAAGCCGTGTTCGTGGGATCGGGCATCTTCAAGAGCGAGGACCCGGCGCGGCGCGCCCGGGCCATCGTCGAGGCGACCACGCATCACGACGACCCGCAGATCGTGGCCAAGGTGAGCAGGGGACTCGGAGCGTCGATGCCGGGACTCGAGATCGGCACCCTTGACCAGCGCATGGCCGGACGCGGCTGGTAAGGCGGGACCGGGTCGTGCGAGACGTGTCCGCCACCGAGGTGCCTCCAGGTGAGGATCGGCGTCCTCGCTCTGCAGGGCGACGTCGCCGAGCACCGTCGCGCCCTCGCTGATCTCGGGGTCGACAGCGCGCCGGTGCGCCGGCCCGCTGAGCTGTCGCAGTTGGACGGCATCGTCATACCGGGGGGCGAGTCGACCACCATGTCGATGCTCCTGGCATCGTCGGGGCTCCTCGAACCGCTGGGCAAGGAGATCGCCGCCGGCCTGCCCGCCTTCGGTACCTGCGCCGGCATGATCCTGCTGGGCTCCTCGGTGATCGGAGGACGCAGCGACCAGATCTGTTACGGCGCCATCGACATCGGCGTCCGGCGCAACGGCTACGGCCGGCAACTGGCTTCGTTCGAATGCGAGTTGGACGTGGCCGCCATCGGCTCGGACCCGTTGCACGCCGTTTTCATCCGGGCTCCCCTGGTGGAGTCGGCCGGCGACGCCGTGGAGGTCCTGGCCGTCGTGGATCCGTCGACCGAGACACCCGACGACCCCGGTGACAGCGGCGTGGGTGGCCTCACCGACGTCGGTGTGGCCACACCGGTGCTGTGCCGTCAGGACTCGGTCCTGGTGGCCGCATTTCATCCTGAGCTCACCGCCGACCGGCGGGTGCACCGACTGTTCGTATCGATGATCGAGAAGAGGGGACGCTAGAGATGTCCGGACACTCGAAATGGGCCACCACCAAACACCGCAAGGCCGCCGTGGACCAAGCGCGGGCCAAGAGCTTCGCCAAGCTGATCCGGCTGCTCGAGGTGGCAGCACGCGAGGGGGGCAGTGACCTCACGTCCAACGCCAACCTGCGCAGCATGTTCGAAAAGGCGCGCTCGGCGTCGGTTCCCATGGACACCATCGAACGTGCCATCAAGCGGGGTTCGGGGGAGCTCGAAGGTGTGCGCTACGAACAGGTGAACTACGAAGGCTACGCACCCGGCGGCGTGGCCATCATCGTCGAGACGCTCACCGACAACCGCAACCGCACCGGCGCCGAGGTCCGCAACGTGTTCTCCCGAAGCGGTGGTTCCATGGCCGAGCCGGGGGCGGTGTCGTGGCAGTTCGAGCGCAAGGCCGTGATCGAACTTCCCCGCACCCTCGACGAGGACAAGGTGATGGAAGTGGCCATGGAGGCCGGCGCCGAGGATCTGAGTGACGACGGTGAGCACTGGGTGGTGACCGCCGCGCCGACCGATCTGGGGGCTGTACGGGCCGGACTCGAAGCGGCCGGCATGACGGTCGAATCGGCCGAGCCGGCCATGGTGGCGTCGACCACCGTTCCTGTCACCGAGGTGGGCGAGGCCCGGCAGGTCCTGCGCCTCTTGGAGGCCCTCGACGACCACGACGACGTGCAGAACGTCTGGTCCAACTTCGACATGCCCGACGAGGTCATGGCCGCCGCCGGCGAGTGAGGGACCGCCCCGACACCGTCCACCTCGACCTCGGGCCGCCTTGCTAAGGTCGAACGCGTGTTCGTCCTGGGCATCGACCCCGGCCTGTCGCGCTGTGGCTACGGCTTGGTACAGCGCTCCGGGAGCCGGCTCACAGCAAGCGCCGGGGGGGTGGTGACCACCAGCGCCGAGACCCCCCTGCCCGAGCGTCTGCACACGCTCTTCTGCGAGCTGCGAGCCCTGGTCGACGAGATGCATCCCGATGCCGTGGTCGTCGAGCGGGTCTTCTTCCAGACGAATGTCCGCACGGCCATGGCCACCGGCCAGGCCGGTGGGCTGGCCCTGGTGGTGGCGGCCGAGGCGGGGTGCGAGATCGCCCAGTACACGTCCAACGAGGTCAAGCAGGCCGTTGTCGGTTTCGGCAGCGCATCGAAGCAGCAGGTACAGAACATGGTCGCCGCTCTGTTGGAGCTCCCCGAGCCCCCGAACCCTCCCGACGTGGCCGACGCCCTGGCGCTGGCCGTCTGCCATCTGACGTCGCAGCCTCTGCGACGGGCCATCGAAGCCGCCGGGGCCGGCACCGGCGGGGGAGGGCGACCGTGATCGGGTGGTTGAGCGGGACGCTGATCGCCCGGACGGCCGATGGTGAGCTGCTCGTCGACGTGCACGGAGTCGGCTACCGGGTGAGCGTGCCGACGCCCCTTCTCGCCGCCGCCGGCGAACAGGGCTCGGCGGTGACGTTGCACGTGCACACCCATGTCCGCGAGGACGCCATCGTGCTGTACGGCTTCGCCACCACCGAGGAGCGGCGCTGCTTCGAAGCTCTGCTGTCGGCACATGGCGTGGGGCCGTCGCTCGCCCTGGCCGTGCTCTGCGCCCTGCGGCCGGCCGATCTCGTCCGGGCCGTGCTGGAGGAAGACCTCGACACGCTGTCCACCGTTCCCGGAGTGGGTCGCAAGACCGCGGCGCGCCTGGTCCTCGATCTGCGCACCCGCCTGGAGCTGCCCGAGTACTCCGGTTCGGCGGTGCCCGGTGGGGCGCCCACGGGCGCGACCGAACCGCGCGGTGAGGTGCGGGCCGCCCTGGTGGAGCTCGGCTACGGGCCCGATGAAATCCGACGCGCCCTGCACGACATCCCCGACGAGGGCGCCGTGGAGGAGATGTTGCGCCAGGCGCTGCGTGAGCTGGCGGGCGCCCGGTGAGCCGCCGGGAGGTGGTGGCCGTCCCCGGCGTGGAGCCGGCCGTCCCCGCCGGGGCCGACGACGCTCTGATCCGGCCCGTCGACCCCGAGGTCGACCCGGCCGATCTGGCCGACGAGGTCAGGCTCCGGCCGCGGCGGCTCGAGGAATTCCTGGGCCAGGCGCAGCTCACCGAGCACCTGGAGATCGTGCTGGAGGCCGCTCGACGGCGCCAACAGCCGGTCGACCATCTGCTGTTCGCCGGGCCGCCCGGACTGGGCAAGACGTCTCTGGCCGGGATCGTGGCCGCCGAGATGGGGGTCGGCCTACGCATCACCTCGGGACCGGCGCTCGTGCGCACGGGTGACCTCGCCGCCATATTGACCGACCTGCAGCACGGCGACGTTCTGTTCATCGACGAGATCCACCGGTTGCCGCGGCCGGTCGAAGAAGTGCTCTATCCGGCCATGGAGGACTTCCAGCTGGACATCCTCATCGGCAAGGGCCCCACGGCGCGCTCGATCCGGCTCGACCTGCCGCGCTTCACCCTGGTGGGGGCGACCACCCGCACGGGTCTGCTCACGGGGCCCTTGCGCGACCGGTTCGGCTTCCTCGGCCGGCTCGACCTTTACGCCCCCGATGATCTCCAGGGGATCGTGACCCGGGCGGCGGGCATCCTCGGTGTCGAGGTGGCGGCCGAAGGGGCGTGGCAGATCGCCGCCCGGGCCCGGGGGACGCCCCGGATCGCCAACCGGCTGCTGCGCCGGGTGCGGGACTACGTCGAGGTCCGGGCCGAGGGAGCCATCACGGCCGAGTTGGCCTTCGAAGGGCTCGAGATGTTCGGGGTGGACGCCCTCGGTCTCGACAAGGTCGACCGGGCCATCCTCGATGCCCTGTGCCGGCGCTTCGACGGCCAGCCGGTGGGGCTCGTGACCCTGGCCCAGTGCATCGGTGAGGAGACCGAGACCGTCGAGGACGCCTACGAGCCCTATCTGCTCCAGCAGGGGCTCCTGATGCGGACCCCCCGGGGGCGGGTGGCGACGGCCCGCGCTTTCGACCACCTGGGGATGGCCGATCCCCGCACGGGACCCGTCACGGGGGCCGCCACACTGTGGTGAGCAGGCACTTCGCCCCTGGGTGAGCCCGCAAAAGTGGTGGAGGTGCCCGGGTCGGGGAATGTGCCTGGGCTAAGGTCGACTGTTCGGAACCAGGCGGAGACGACCACCCATGACCACAGCCACAGCTTTCTTTGCCGCTTTCTTCGAAGGCGCCACGAAGACGACGACGAAGCCGTCGACGGGTGGAAGCATCGAGTCGCTGCTGTTCATCGTGATCCTCTTCGGGCTGGCCTACGTCTTCTTCCTCCGGCCCCGATCCCAGGCCGCCCGGCGTCAGCGCGACACCCTGATGGAGCTTTCGGCCGGCGACGAGGTCCTCACCGGGGCCGGGATCTACGGGACCGTCCTCGATGTGGAGCCGGACCGGGTCACCCTGGAAACGGCCCCCGGTACCCGGATCACGGTGGTGCGCTCCACCATCGCCCGACGCATCACCGAGCCCGACGCCAACTCCGTGGCCGAGCAGAATTGGCACGACGAGAGCCATGACGGGGTAGCCGAAGCGGCCGGGTGGCACGACCCCACTGAGCACGACCCCTCCACCGAGCACGACGGCGGTGGGGCCGAGGATGTCACCAAGGACAAGCCCGAGACCGATGGGGCGCCGGGCGCCGGACCGGGAGGCGGGCGTTGAAACGCTCACTTGTTATCAGCCTGACCATCGTCGTGGCCCTCACCGTCATCTTGTTGGCGGCCACTCTGGGCGCCGGATGGTCGCCCAAGCTCGGGCTCGACCTGGCCGGCGGTTCAGAGATCGTCTACAAGCCGGCCCATGCCATTTCGACCGGTCAGATGACCACGACGATCAACGTCATCCGAAACCGGGTCGACGCCGCCGGGGTGTCCGGCTCGAACGTCAACTCCCAGGGCGGCAACGTCGTCGTCCAGCTGCCCGGTCTCAAGAATCCCCGTAAGGTCATCGCCCTGATCGGCCAGACGGCGCAGTTGCAGTTCCGGCCCGTGCTGTGTGCGGCGGGCCCCTATACGCCACCGAAAGCGGGCACCAAGCTTCCCGCCCTGCCGGGCGCCTGTTCGGCCGCCGCCTATTCCTTGCAGGCACCGACGCTGACCGTGAACACGTCCACCGCGACGTCCAACGAGGGCAGCATCCCCTCGGACCCGGTCCTCGCCGCTTACAAATCGACCACGCCCGCCTACGACGACGCCCATCCCAAGGTTCCCGTTCTCGTTCCCGTCCTCGGCGGAGGCCGTTTCCTGCTCGGCCCGTCCGAGTTGAACGGCACGGCCGTCGCCAGTGCGAACGCTTCGTTCCAGTCGCCCTCGTGGGTGGTGAACGCCACGCTCACCGGCAAGGGGGCGCCAGCGTGGGACAAGCTGGCTCAGAAGTACTTCCACGAGATCATCGCCATCGACCTCGACGGCCAGGTGGTGTCGGCCCCGCTCACGCAGCCGAGCTCGGCCGCCTTCAGCTCGTTCGCCGGCAAGGTGCAGATCAGCGGCCAGTTCACCCAGACCCTGGCGCAGAACCTGGCGCTCGATCTCAACTACGGCTCGCTGCCGGTGCGTCTCAAGAACATCGACCAGACGACGGTGTCACCCACCCTCGGCAAGTCGTCTCTGAAGGCCGGCCTGGGTGCCGGCATCGGTGGCCTCCTCCTCGTTCTGCTCTACACCATCTTCTACTACCGGGGTCTGGGGGTGGTGGTGGTGTCCGGGCTGCTGGTGACGGCGGGGTTGCTCTTCGCCATCGTGTCCGCCCTCGGGCACTCGGGACTCAACCTGACGCTCGACCTGTCCGGTGTGACAGGACTGATCGTGTCCGTCGGTATCACCGTCGACTCCTACATCGTGTATTTCGAGCGATTAAAGGACGAGGCCCGAAGCGGTCGGTCCATCCGCACCAGCGTGGACAAGAGTTTCACCGGCGCTTTCAGGACGGTGCTGGCGGCCGACACGGTGTCCTTCGCCGCCGCCCTCGTGCTGTGGTTGTTGGCCGCCGGCACGGTGAAGGGATTCGCCTTCTTCTTGGGCCTGTCGACCGTGCTCGACGTGGCCACCACGTACTTCTTCACCCGGCCCCTGGTCATCATGCTGGGCCGCAGCGCCAAGTTCACCGGCGCCCGCGTCATGGGCATCGCCCGCGGGCTGGCCATTGATTCAGGGGGGACATCGTGACCGTGATCGACGACGACACCGTGTCCTCGACGGACACGGGCGGCAAGCGCCCCAACGCGTTCGTCCGTCTGTACCGGGGCGAGACTTCGTTCGACTTCGTCGGACGGCGCCGGACCTGGTACCTGATCTCGGGCATCATCATCGTTCTGGGTGTGGTGTCGATGGGGGTGCGCGGCTTCAACTTCGGTATCGACTTCAAAGGCGGACAGTCGTGGGAAGTGCCGGCCTCGACCCTGAGCGCCGCCACCGTGCAGAAAGCCATGCAGTCAGCCGGGGTGTCGGACCCCATCGTCCAGTTTCTGGGAACCGGGAGTAACAGGAAGGTTCAGGTCGAGGCCGACCTGAACAGGCTGTCGCCGAACCAAAAGACCAATACCGAACAGGCCGTGGACGGCGCTCTGGGTCGGATAAGCAATACCCCCGCCGCTCAGGTGACGTTCTCCGATGTGGGGCCCACCTGGGGTAGTCAGATCACGGACAAAGCCATCTTGGCCGTGCTCGTGTTCTTCATCGTGGTGGTGGGCTACATCACGTTGCGCTTCGAGTGGAAGATGGCTATCGCCGCCCTCATCGCCGTGCTCCACGACCTGCTCGTGACGGCCGGGATCTACTCGCTCACCGGGTTCCAGGTCACCCCGGACACGGTGGTGGCCGTCTTAACCATCCTCGGGTATTCGCTCTACGACACCGTGGTCGTCTTCGACCGCGTGGGAGAGAACACGAAGGGTTTCGGGGCGTCGGGACGCATGACGTACGAGGACGTCGTCAACCTGTCGATGAACCAGACGTTGGCCCGGTCCATGAACACCTCCCTCGTGGCCATCCTCCCCGTCCTGGGCATCTTGGTCATCGGCGCCCAGATCCTGGGCGCCTCCACCCTTCAGTACTTCGGCCTCGCACTGGTCATCGGACTCACGTCGGGGGCCTACTCGTCGATCTTCATCGCCTCACCGATCCTGGCCGTCATGAAAGAGCGCGAGCCGCGCTACATCAACATCAGGCAGAAGTTGGCCAACCGGGCCGACCGGGCGGGCCTGCTCACTCCGCGGGCGGCCGCTCTGTCCACCGTTACCGGCGCCACCACCCCCCGGGCCGCCACCGGCCGCCGGGGGGCGCCCGCCAAGCGCCAGGGTGAGGTGCTGCGACCGGGGTCAGCGGCCCGAACGGCGGCAGCGGTGCCCAACGATCTGGATCTCGCCGACGACGAGCTCGTCGCCAGCGGCGCGGCGCGACCGGCCGGCCAAGCGGCCAAGCGGCCGGCGTCCGCCTCGGCCCGGCGTCCACCGCCGCGACCGCGTAAGGGCAAGGGCAAGGGCAAGGGCGGAAAGCGCCGGTAATCAGCGGCGGAGCGCCCCCAGGTGACCACGAGCGACGAGGCGGCCGGGTACCGTTGAGTGGATGGTGACCGTTGAGCGTCAGGCTGCGCCCTTTCGTCGGCCGGCCATGCTCGACGACCTCTTGGCGGGCCTCCTCGGCTCCCACGACGGCCGCCGTTCGCAGCCTTCGGCCGCTGACCGGGAGCTGATCGCCCGGGCCGGTGCCGCCGCCGAGGCGGCCCACTCGGGCCAGGTCCGCCAGACCGGCGAGGCCTACTTCACGCACCCCGTGGCGGTGGCCGGGATCGTCGCCGACCTGGGTCTCGATGCCCGGTCGGTGGTCGCCGCGCTTCTCCACGACGCCGTAGAGGACACCGGTCTCAGCCTCGACGAGGTCGAGCTCCAGTTCGGCGCCGAGGTGGCGGCCATCGTCGACGGCGTGACAAAGCTCGACCGGCTGCAATTCGACTCGAAGGAAGCCCAACAGGCGGCCACCGTCCGCAAGATGCTCGTGGCCATGGCCAATGACTGGCGGGTGCTGGTCATCAAGCTGGCCGACCGGCTGCACAACATGCGGACCATCGCCGTGATGCCCGAGTGGAAGCAGCGCCGCACCGCCCAGGAAACGCTCGACATCTACGCGCCGTTGGCCCACCGACTGGGCATCCAGGAGCTCAAGTGGCAGCTCGAGGATCTGGCCTTCGCCACCTTGCACCCGAAGCGCTACGCCGAGATCGAGCAGATGGTGGCCACGCGGGCCCCCGAGCGCGACGACTACCTGGCCCGGGTGCTGGTGGCCGTGCGCCAGAGGCTGGCCGCCTCCGGCGTGGGCGCCGACGTGACGGGGCGACCCAAACACCTGTGGAGCATCTACGAGAAGATGGTGGTGCGAGGCAAGGAGTTCGCCGAGATCCACGACCTGGTGGCCATCCGGGTCATCGTCGAGTCGGAGAAGGACTGCTGGGCGGCGCTCGGCTCCATCCACGCCATCTGGAGTCCCGTCCAGGGGCGCTTCAAGGACTACATCAACAGCCCCAAGTTCAATCTCTACCAGTCGCTGCACACCACCGTGATCGGGCTCGAGGGCAAGCCCATCGAGGTCCAGATCCGGACCCAGGAGATGCACCGGCGGGCCGAGTACGGCATCGCTGCGCACTGGGGCTACAAGGAGCAGGCGAAAGACGGCGGCGCCTCGACCACGGCCGAGATGGCATGGCTGCAGCGGATCGTCGACTGGCAGCAGGATACGATCGACCCCCTCGAGTTCTTGGAGACTCTGAAGCTCGACCTCGAGCAGGACGAGGTCTACGTCTTCACCCCGAAGGGCAGGGTCATCGCCCTGGCCGCGGGCTCCACGCCCATCGACTTCGCCTACGCCATCCACACCGAGGTGGGTCACCGCTGCATCGGGGCCAAGGTGAACGGTCGGCTGGTGCCGCTCGACACCAAACTGCAGTCGGCCGACACGGCCGAGATCATCACCTCCAAGGTACCGTCGGCCGGGCCGTCGCGCGACTGGCTCCAGATCGTGGTGTCGCCCCGGGCCCGCAACAAGATCCGTCAGTGGTTCAGCCGGGAGCGGCGCGAAGACGCCATGGATACCGGGCGCGAGGAGCTGATCAAGGCGCTTCGCCGCGAGGGCCTGCCCGTGCAGAAGCTGGCCGCCTCCAATGCCCTCGAACGGCTGGCGGCGGCCATGAACTACGCCGATCTCGACGCCCTGCAGGCCGCCATCGGCGACGGCCACGTCTCGGCCCGGTCGGTGGCCCAGCGCCTCACCCGGGATCTGCGCGGCGGCGATCAGGAGGAGCAGCTACCCACCACCGTCGGGCCCGGCCTCGGCACCCGCACCCGCCGCCGTTCACCGGTCGGCGTCTACGTCGAAGGCCTCGACGACGTCATGGTCCGGCTGTCGCGTTGCTGCACGCCTGTCCCGGGGGACCAGATCGTCGGCTTCGTGACCCGGGGCCGCGGTGTGAGCGTGCACCGGGCCGACTGCGCCAACGCCAGCGCCCTGGCCGCCGGCGAGCAGGAGAGGCTGATCGAGGTGGAGTGGGACCGTGAGGGTTCCACCGTCTTCGTGGCCTCCATCGAGGTGCTCGCCTTCGACCGGTCCCGGTTGTTGTCGGACGTGACCCGGGTGGTGTCCGAGCACCACCTGAACATCGTGGCGTCGTCCAGCCAGACAGCGCCCGACCGGGTGAGCCGGATGCGGTTCGACGTCGAGCTGGCCGACCCCGGGCATCTCGACTCGTTGCTGAGCTCGCTCAAGCATCTCGACGGCGTCTTCGACGCCTTCCGCACCCTGCCCGGCCGAAAGCGCTGACCGGTCCGTGGCCGACGAGCAGGTAGAGCCGCAGGTGGTCCGCGCCCCGAAGGGGACCCACGACGTGTTGTGGCCGGCGTCGAGTCGCTGGGAGGCGCTGGTGGCCGCCTTCGCCGGCCGGGCCCGACGCGCCGGTTTCGGTCTGACCATCACCCCCATGTTCGAAGACGCCCGGCTCTTTCGCCGTGGCATCGGGGGCCAGAGCGACGTGGTGAACAAGGAGATGTACGAGTTCACCGATCGCGACAACCGGCCCCTGGCCCTGCGACCGGAGGGCACCGCCCCCGTGGTGCGGGCCTTCGTGCAGCACCACCCGCCCGTGCCGTGGAAGGCGTGGTACGTGACCCCCGCCTTCCGCTACGAGCAGCCCCAGGCGGGCCGGTACCGCCAGCACCACCAACTGGGCGTCGAGGTCCTGGGCACCGAGGACCCCGACCTCGACGTGGAGGTGATCGCCCTGGCCGCCGGTTTCTATGCCGATCTGGGGCTGCGTGAGATCGACCTGGCCGTGAATTCCATGGGCTGCGCCGAGGACCGTCCCCGGTACATCGCCGCGCTGTCGGAGTTCCTGGCCGAGCACGCCTCGGAACTGTGCGACGAGCACAGTGAGCGCTACGGGGTGAACCCGCTGCGGGTCCTCGACTGCAAGAGACCCGAATGCCGGGCCGTGACCGAGCTCGCCCCCCGGCTCGTCGATTTCCTCGACGAGGCGTGCGCGGCGCACCTGGCCCGGGTGCGGTCGGGCCTCGACGCCCTGGGGATCGTGCACCGGCTCGAGCCCCGTCTCGTGCGCGGCCTCGACTACTACACACGGACCACCTTCGAGTTCTCCGCCACCGCCCTGGAGACGGCGCAGAACGCCGTGGGCGGCGGGGGGCGCTACGACGGCCTGGCCGAGGCCATTGGAGGGGACCCCACGCCGGGTATCGGGTTCGGCATCGGGATCGAGCGGTTACTGATGGCGTGTGACGCCGAAGGCTGCTTCGCCGCCCTGCCGCACCCGCCCCATGCGTTCGTGATCGACCTGACCGGCGGCGAGCAGGCCCGTGACCTGGTGGACGAGCTCCGCCGGGCCGGGCTCACGGCTCTGCGGGCCTACGATGGCCGCTCGCTCAAATCACAACTGAAACAGGCTGACCGCTCCGGAGCGCGCTACGCGGTGATGATCGGGGCCGAAGAGCTCGCCGCCGGCGTCGTCACCGTGCGCCCCCTGCGTGAGGCGGGCGGGGAGAAGACCGAGCAGGAGACCGTGGCGCGCCCCGAGATCACGGCCCGGTTGCGGGAACTGACGGGCGAAGGGTGAAGCGGAGGATGACGACGTGACGGCGACGAGCATGCGGACCCATATGTGCGGTGAGCTCGGTTCGAGCGACGCCGGGACGCGGGTGCGGCTGTGCGGCTGGGTGTCACGGCGCCGCGACCACGGCGAGCACCTCGCCTTCGTCGACCTGCGCGACCACAGCGGGATCACGCAGTGCGTGGTCGACGGCAGCGTGGACGTCCGCAGCGAGTGGGTGATCTCCGTCGAGGGCACGGTCAGGGCGCGTCCCGAGGGGACAGTGAACGCCGAGCTGGCCACGGGGGAGATAGAGGTGGTCGACTGCATCGTGGAGGTGTTGGGACACGCCGAGCCCCCTCCCTTCCCGGTGGACGACCGGGCCGAGACCGACGAGTCCGTGCGGCTGCGCTACCGCTACGTGGACATCCGGCGGCCGCGGATGCAGCGGAACCTGCGGCTGCGGGCCCGGGTGGTCGAGGCGCTGCGCTCCGCCATGGTGCGCCAGGGCTTCTGCGAGGTGGAGACGCCGCTTCTGTGGACGCCCACACCCGAGGGGGCGCGGGAGTTCACCGTCCCGTCGCGGCTGCACCACGGATCGTTCTACGTGCTGCCCCAGAGCCCGCAGATCGCCAAGCAGCTGCTGATGGTGGGCGGGACCGACCGCTATTTCCAGATAGCGCGTTGCCTGCGCGACGAGGACCTGCGGGCCGATCGGCAGTTCGAGTTCACCCAGCTCGACATCGAGGCCTCGTTCGTGAGCCAGGAGGACATCCAGGGCGCCATCACCGAGGCCGTGGCCGACGCCACCGAGGCCGCCGTGGGGGAGTCCCCGGGCGAGGCCGAGCGGATCACATGGCACGACGCCATGGACCGCTACGGCTCGGACAAGCCCGACCTGCGCTTCGCCATGGAGCTGCTCGACATCGGGCAAGTGTTCGCCGGGACATCGGTGCGGGCCTTCGATGCGCCGTGTGTGAAGGCCCTGCTGGTTCGGGGCGGGGCTTCGCTCGGTCGGAACCGACTCGACGCGTTGGTCGACCGGGCCAAGGAGCTCGGGGGAAAGGGTTTGGCCTGGTTCAAGGTGACCTCCACCGATCCGGCCGCCGTCGACTCACCGCTCGACAAGTTCCTGGGCGACGCCGAGCGGGCCGGGCTCGTGTCGGGAACGGGGGCGGCCGAGGGTGACCTCGTGCTCGTGGTGGCCGACATCTGGCACACCGTGTGCCGCGTGCTCGGGGCGCTGCGGCTCGATCTGGGCCGGCCCCCCATCACCGAAGGGGGCCGGCGGTTCTGCTGGGTCACCGACTTCCCGCTCTTCGACGGGGTGGACGACGCCGGTCGGCCCCAGGCGGCGCACCACCCGTTCACCATGCCCCATCCCGACGACATCGACCGGCTGACCAGTGATCCCTTATCGGTGCGGTCCCAGGCCTACGACCTGGTGCTGAACGGCTGGGAGCTCGGATCGGGGTCGATCCGTATCCACCGGGAGGACATCCAGCGCCAGGTCTTCGACGCCCTGGGCATCAGTAGCGGTGAGGCCGAATCCCGCTTCGGCTTCTTGCTCGGCGCCTTCCGCTACGGCGCCCCTCCGCACGGCGGCTTCGCCGTGGGCATCGACCGGCTGGTGGCCCTGCTGGCCGGGGAAGGAAACATCCGTGAGGTGATCGCCTTCCCGAAGACCCAGTCCGGTACCGACCCGATGACGGGGGCTCCCAAGCCGGTGGCCGAAACGGTGCTGCGCGATCTCGGCCTGCGGCCGATCCCCAAGCCCGGCTGAGCCGGAGCGAGGAGACGTCGGTGGCCGATCGGGCGGGCGGTGGACGACCCCGGGGAGAGGCCCCCGACCTTTTCGGATCGGCGGCGGCCGACCGGTTGGCGGCGCGCGGGCCCCTGGCGGCGCGGATGCGACCGCGGACCCTCGACGAGGTGGTGGGCCAGCGCCATCTGGTGGCGCCGGGGGCGCCCCTGCGGGCCCTGGTGGAGAAGGACAGGCTGACATCGGCCATCTTGTGGGGGCCACCGGGGACGGGGAAGACCACCCTGGCGTCGGTGATCGCCACGGTGACGGCCAAAGCCTTCATCCCCTTGTCGGCCGTGAACGCCGGGGTGGCCGATGTCCGGCGCGCCATCGACGAGGCCCGCCGACGGCTCGGTGAACAGGGGCAGGGGACCATCCTCTTCATCGACGAGGTCCACCGTTTCAACAAAGGCCAACAGGACGCGCTTTTACCGTCGGTGGAGGACGGTCTGATCGTGCTCATCGGAGCGACGACGGAAAACCCGTTTTTCTCCGTGAATTCGCCCCTTCTCAGCCGGTCGACGCTGTGGCGACTGGAGCCGCTCGACGACGACGATCTCGCCGTGGTGGTGCGACGCGCCCTGGCCACGGAGAAAGCCGATGCCACCGACGATGCCGTCGATGCGCTCGTGTCGGTGGCCGACGGCGACGCCCGGGCCGCGCTCGGGACGCTCGAGGTGGCTCTGGCGCTGGCCGGCGACGCCACGGTGACCGTCGACGACGTGGGCCGGGCGCGCGCCGGGCGGCTGCTTCACCAGGGGGCGGATTCGCACTACGACCAGACCAGCGCGCTGATCAAGGCCATCCGGGGATCCGATCCCGACGGCGGGCTGTACTGGCTGGCGCGGATGCTCGATGCCGGCGAGGACGCCCGCTTCATCGCCCGTCGGCTCGTCATCTTGGCCAGCGAGGACATCGGCCTGGCCGATCCTCTGGCCCTGGTGGTGGCCGACGCCGCCGCCCGCGCCGTCGAGTTCGTGGGTCTTCCCGAGGCCCAGCTCAACCTGGCCCAGGCCGTCATCCATCTGGCCGCCGCCCCCAAGTCGAACCGGGTGACCGTGGCGCTCGGCCGGGCCCAGGAGGACGTCCGGACGGGGCCCCGGGGCGAGGTGCCGGGCCACCTGCGCGACGCCCATTATCCCGGCGCCCAGGCACTGGGGCACGGAAAAGGGTACCGATATCCCCACAATGACCCCCGGGGATGGGTACCGCAGGACTACCGTCCCCCCGAGGTGTCTGACCACGTGTACTACGAGCCCAGCGGGCACGGTGCCGAAGCCGCTCTGGCCGAACGGCTCCGGGCCCGGCGGGCCGACCCCGACAAAAGCGGCTCGTGAAGCCCCCCAAATGGGTCGGCCGACACCGGCCCCGGCGCCGTACCGGGGCCGTGGCCGTGGTGTTGGCCGTGGTCGGGTCGTCGGCCATGGTGATGGCACCAGCGGTCTCAGCCACGTCGGCTCCGTTATCGGCGATGACGGCGGTGGCCGGTGGCCCCGAGCAGCTGCCCGCCGGGTCGAGCATCGTGGGCGCCTTACCGGGGACCAACACCCTCTCGGTGCAGGTGGCCCTGCGGCCCGCCGACCCGGCCGCGCTCGACGCCTTCGTCCAGGCGGTGACGACGCCGGGTTCGTCGTCGTACCGCCGCTTCCTCGCCCCGGGCGAGTTCGCCACGCGCTTCGGGCCGGCGGCGGGCACCATCGCCGCCGCGCGCGCCTGGCTGGCCGGTGCCGGCCTGACCGTCGGTCCCACCGCACGCGACGGTCTGCTGATCCCGGTGAAGGGATCGGCCAGCGTGATGGGCCGGACCTTTCAGGTGGGCTTCGAGCAGCACCGGTTGGCCTCCGGTCGGATCGTGCGCGAGCCCACGGCGCGCCCGGCCGTGCCGAGTGCTTTGGCCCCGGAGGTGCAAGGTGTGGTCGGGCTCGACGATCTGGCCATGGCCACGTCGCAGATGGCCCGGCCCGCACCGGGACCCGAGCCACAACGGGCGCCGAAGACGTCGGGCCCGGTGCCCCATGCGGGACCGGCGGGCTGCAACCAGCCGGGGACGACGGCCACGGAACTAGCCCAGGCCTACTCGATGAGCTCTCTGTACCCGGCCAACGAGGGCCAGGGCGTGACCGTCGGCATCTACGAGTTGGAACCCTTCTTCATGAGCGACATCACCACCTTCGAGTCGTGTTACACGCCGGCGCCCACGCCGTCGATCACCGCCGTGGGGGTGGCCGGGGCGTCGCCGAACTCGAGCCCCGGATCGGGCGAATCGGCCCTCGACATCGAGATGGTGGCGGGACTCGCTCCGAAGGCGAACATCCGCGTATACGTCGGGCCCAACTTCGGCACCGGACCCCTCGACGTCTACCAGCAGATGATCGACGAGGACCGGGCTCAAGTGCTCACCACCAGCTGGGGAGAGTGTGAACCGGAGGCGGGCACGACGGAGATCGAGGTGGAGGCGAACCTGCTGCAGCAGGCGGCCGCCCAGGGACAGACCTTTCTGGCCGCGGCAGGCGACTCGGGGTCCGAGGACTGCAACGCCCCGGGGTTCTCCGCCAACACCAACCTCGAGGTGGACGACCCGGCCAGCCAACCGGGGGTGACGTCGGTGGGCGGGACCCAGCTCGATTCCGTCGGGCCGGCGCCTGTCGAGAACGTGTGGAACACCGGCACCTTCGAAGGAACGACGGGGGGAGGGCTGTCGACGCAGTGGACGATGCCGTCGTGGCAGCTCGGACCGGGTGTGCAGAGCAGCTTCACGAAGGCCAATGACTCCTACACCGGAAGCTCACCGTGCGCGCTGAGCGCCGGGTCGGGGACGGTGTCGTGCCGGGAGGTGCCCGATGTGGCCGCCGACGGCGATCCGAGCACGGGGTATGCCACATTCTGCACGTGCGGACCTCGACCGGGAACGTGGCAGGTGATCGGCGGGACATCCATGGGGGCACCGCTGTGGGCGTCGATCGCGGCGTTGGCCGACGCGTCGGTGGCCTCGCCCCCGGGGAGGATCGGACTGCTCAATCCCGCTCTCTACCAGGCCGGCTGCGCCGCCTCTCGGCCCTTCAACGACATCACCTCGGGCAACAACCAGCCGAGCGGGTCGCCCCCCGCTAATCCACCACGCAGCCCCGGAGGCCCGTACTATCCGGCCACCGCCGGCTACGACATGGCGTCGGGGCTGGGGACGCCCATCGTGTCGGCACTGCTACCCGACCTGGTGACGCCGGTGAACGCCTGTCCGGTGGTGACCGGGATCAGTGTCGGCTCGGGGCCGTCGACGGGGGGGACGTCGGTCACGGTGTTCGGGGCCAACCTGGGCGCCGTGCAGGAAGTGGACTTCGGTCCCGGCAACGCCGGCCACAACGTGGCCGCCTCGGCGTCGTCCGTCACGGTGACCACTCCGGGTTCGCCCACGGGTGGTTGGGACACCGCCGCCGTGGTGGTGAAGACGGCCAACGACGCCATCGGACTCGACGGCCGCAACTACTTCACCTTCGCCGGGCCGCGCGGCTACTGGACGACGGCTTCGGACGGTGGCGTCTTCACCTTCGGGCAGGTCGGCTACCACGGCTCGACGGGGGGCATCCGGCTGCAGAAGCCGGTGGTCGGCCTGGCCCCCACGGCGTCGTCGCGTGGCTACTGGCTGGTGGCCTCGGACGGCGGGGTCTTCAGTTTCGGTGATGCGGTGTTCCACGGGTCGACAGGAGGCATCCGTCTCAACAAACCCATCGTGGGCATGGCCAGCACCCCCGACGGCGGCGGCTACTGGCTGGTGGCCTCCGACGGCGGTGTGTTCGCCTTCGGCGACGCCGGTTTCTTCGGGTCGACCGGCGCCGTGGCGCTGAGGGCCCCGGTGGTGGGCATGGCCAGCACCCCCGACGGCGGCGGCTACTGGCTGGCCGCATCCGACGGCGGCATCTTCACCTTCGGCAACGCCGGCTTCTCGGGGTCGCTCGGGTCGGTCAGGCTGGCCCAGCCCATCGTGGGGATCTCGGTGCCGTTCGGGGGCCGGGGCTACTGGCTGGTGGCCTCCNNGCCTCCGACGGGGGCATCTTCTCCTTCGGCAGCGCCGGCTTCGCCGGATCCATGGGCGGCCGCCGCCTGAACGCCCCCATGGTGGGTATGGGGGGGTCCTGATTCCCGGCCGGTAGGATTCTCGGACCATGTCCGCCGACCATGTGGCCGTGCTGGTGGCCGCCATCGCCGCTTCGGTGGCCGCCGTGGTGTCACTGGTGGCGGTCGTGCTCCTCGGGCGCCGGGTGCGCCAGCTCCATGAGGTGGTGGCCGACCTGCAACGTGAGACGGTGCCGCTCGTGCGCGAGGCCCGGATCGTGGTCGATCAGGCCGCCACCGAGATGGTCCGGGTGGGCGACGTCCTCGGATCGGCCGAGTCGGTGTCGGCCACCGTCGACTCGGCCTCGCGCCTCGCCTACCGGGCTTTCGCCAATCCGGTGGTGAAGGTGCTGGCCTTCGGCACGGGGACGGGAGCGGCGCTGCGCCGGTTGTTCGGTCGCAGCGGCGATAGCCCGGTCAACCGACGTGGCGTGGCCGACCGGCCCCGTCCCGACGGCAGCGCACCGGCTCTCGGGTCGCCGAGCCCATCTCGGCGGCACCGGCGCAGTCGGGTGAAGAAGTGACCCGGCGGCTGATGTGGTTGAGCGTGGGCGCCGTGGCCGGGAGTGGTGTCACGGTGTGGGCGAGGCGACGGGTGGAGCAGCTGGCCCGACGGGTGCAGTCGGGACAGATCGCCGGCGAGGTGGTGACCATGGTCGACCACGGGGCCCGGTCGACGGCCGGCCATGTGCGGCGGTCGATCGAAACGGGGCGCAGCGCCGCCCGCCGTCGCCAGCACGAGCTCCACCACGAACTGGAGCTGCGGGACCCGGGTCGCTGAGCGTCGGGGCACCGGTCACCCAGGATGCGGCCGGTACTATCGATCCGATGGACGCCAACCAGCTCCGCTCGGCCTTCACCGGCTTCTACGTGGAGCGGGGGCACACGCTGGTGCCGTCGGCCAGCTTGATCCCCCATGACCCGACGGTGCTCTTCACCATCGCCGGCATGGTGCCGTTCAAGCCGTATTTCGTGGGCGAGGAGCCCGCTCCCTGGCGCCGGGCCACGTCGGTGCAGAAGTGTTTCCGGACCGTCGACATCGACAACGTGGGGACCACCCTGCGGCACTGCACCTTCTTCGAGATGCTCGGAAACTTCAGCTTCGGCGACTACTTCAAGGCCGATGCCATCCCTTTCGCCTGGGAGCTGTACACCGAGGTGCTCGGCGTCGACGCCGAGCGGTTGTGGGTGACGGTCCACGAGACCGACGACGAGGCCGAGGAGATCTGGCTCGACGCGGTCGGGTTCCCCCCGGAGCGGCTCCAGCGGCTGGGCAAGGACAACTGGTGGGGGATGGGCGACACCGGCCCGTGCGGGCCCTCGTCGGAGCTGTTCATCGACCGGGGCGAGCGCTACGGAGCGGGCGGCGGACCGGCGCACGGCGGCGAGGAGCGCTTCGTCGAGCTCTACAACCTGGTGTTCATGCAGTCGAACCGGCTGGCCGACGGGTCCCTCGTCGACCTGCCCACGAAGAACATCGACACCGGGGCCGGTCTCGAGCGCAACCTGACCGCCATCCAGGGGGTGGAGTCGCTCTACGACACCGATCTGGCCCGTCCCATCCTGGCTCGGGCCGAGGAGCTGACCCAGGTCCGCTACGGCGCCGATGTCCACACCGACGTCGCCCTGCGGATCCTGGCCGACCACTCCCGGGCCATGGCCATGCTCGTGTCCGACGGGGTGCTGCCCTCGAACGAGGGCCGGGGCTACGTGCTGCGGCGGATCATCCGCCGCGCTGTGCGCCGGGCCTTTCAGCTGGGGATGATCGAGCCCATCACGCCGAGCCTGGTGGCCAGCGTGGCCGAGGTGCTCGGCCAGGCCTACCCGGTTCTCGTTGAGCAGCTCGATCTGATCCAGTCGACGGTCGAGCGCGAGGAGGGGAGCTTCCGGCGCACCCTCGCCTCGGGTTCGATCATCTTGGAGCAGGAGCTGGCGGGCGGGAGCGGCGTGGTGTCGGGGGAGACCGCCTTCAAGCTGCACGACACCCACGGATTTCCCATCGAGCTGACCATGGAGATGGCGGCCGAGGCGGGCGCCGAGGTCGATGCGGCCGGGTTCGAGAAGGCGATGGCCGTCCAGCGCGAGAGGGCGCGGGCCGACGCCCGGGCCCGGCGGGCCTCGGCCGGTGAGGAGGCTGTCTACCGGCAGCTGCTCGACAGCTCGGGGCCCACCGACTTCACCGGCTACACCCACGCCCAGGATCCCTCGACCGTGGTGGCCGTGCTGAACGGGTCGGAGCCGGGGACGGCCGAGATCGTGCTCGACCGGACCCCCTTCTACGCCGAGTCAGGGGGCCAGGTGGGAGACACGGGGACCATCACCACCGAGACGGGCCGGGCCCTCGTGAGCGACACCCAGAGCGTGCTGCCGGGGCTGATCGTGCACCGCGCCCGGATCGAGGGAGAGCTCTTCCCCGGCCAGGACGCCCTGGCCGCCATCGATGTGTCGCGGCGCGACGCCACCCGGCGCAACCACACCGGGACCCACCTCCTGCACGCCGCACTGCGGCAGGTACTCGGCGACCACGTGCGGCAGCAGGGCTCGATGGTGGGCCCCGACCGGCTGCGCTTCGACTTCTCCCATCACGAGGCGGTGCGACCCGAGGAGATGACCGAGGTGGCCCAGATGGTGAACTCTCAGGTGCTCGGTGACGACGCCGTGGAGGTGATCGAGACCTCGAAGGCCGAGGCCGAGGCCATGGGCGCCCTGGCCTTCTTCGGCGACAAGTACGGCGAGCGGGTCCGGGTGGTGCGGGCCGGCTCCCGGTCGACCGAGCTGTGCGGGGGGACCCATGTGAGCGCCCTGGGCATGATCGGTCCGGTGACGATCGTGTCCGAAGGCTCCATCGGGTCAAACACCCGGCGGCTCGAAGCGGTGACCGGCGCCGGGTCGCTGGCGTTGGTGGAGGACCGGCAGCGGGTGCTGGCCGACGCCTCGCGGCTGCTGCGGGTCGAGCCCGAAGGGGTGGTGGAGGCCCTGGAGCGGCTGCTCGAGCGGCAGCGGCAGACGGACAAGGAGCTCCAGCGGCTGCGCGGCGCCTCCTTGGACGCCCAGGCCGCCCAGCTGGCCGCCGGGGCCGAGAACGGGACGGTGGTGGCCCGGGTGGATGATCTCGCCCCTGACGAGCTGCGTGAGCTGGTACAGGCCATCCGCCACCGCGGCGCCGAGGTGGCCGTCGTGGCGGGGACGCCCGACGGGGCCAAGGTGGCCGTGGCCGTGGCCTCGGGGGGGTCGATCGACGCCGGGGCCACCGTGAAGCAGCTGGCCGCCCTGGTGGGCGGGGGCGGGGGCGGATCGCCGGAGCTGGCCGTGGCCGGCGGGCGGCAGGTGGAGAAGATCGACGAGATGTTGGCCGAGGCACGGCGTTCGCTCCTTGGCCGCTGAGGCCGTGCGCAGCGCCGCCATCGACCTCGGTTCACGGCGGATCGGGGTGGCCGTGTCCGACAGCCAGGGCACGCTGGCGTCGCCGCGGTGCACCGTCGAGCGCAGCGGCGACGCCGCCGCGGACCGGGCCGCCGTGGTGGCCGTGGTGCTCGAGGCCGAGGCCGAGCGCCTGATCGTGGGGTTGCCCCTGAGCCTCGACGGCCGGCGCCGGCAGGCCGCCGTGGCCGCCGAGGAGGAGGCGGTGGCCCTGCGGGCGCTGCTCGCCCCCCATGCGGTTGAGGTGGAGACCTTCGACGAGCGTCTGACGACGGTGACGGCCGAGCGGTCCCTGGCCGCCGCCGGCCACAGCGGGAAGGCCCGGAGAAAGGTGGTCGACCAGGCGGCGGCCGCCGTGCTCCTCCAGGCCTGGCTCGACGCCCGGCGCCTCGCCCGATGACGAGTCGATCGGTGGTGCGCCGGCGGCGGCGGACGGTGCTCGTCGGCCTGGGGCTGCTCCTGGTGGGGGTGGTCGTGTGGGGGGTGGTCTGGTTCGACAGCGAGGTCAGTCCGGGACCGGCGGGGGCGGCGGTGATCGTGAACGTGGCCGACGGCTCGTCGGTGGGGGCGGTGACGACCGGCCTGGTGAAGAGCGATGTCGTCGGGAGCTCCCTCGCCTTTCGGATCTATCTGCTTCTGCACGGGACGCCCACGGTGCTGGCCGGGCGCTACCAGTTGCACAAGCACGAGGGCTTCGCCGCCGTGCGGGCCGATCTGGCCGCCGGTCCGAACGTGTTCGCCGTGACCGTGATCCCGGGGACGACGGTGGCCGAGGTGGCCGACGCCGTGGGGAAGGAGGTCCCCGGGCACAGCCAGTCGGCCTTCCTGGCGCTGGCCACATCGGGGGCGATGCATTCGCCGTGGCAGCCGGCAGGCTCGGACAACCTCGACGGGCTGCTCGGCACGGGGAGCTACATCGTGGTTCCGGGGGAGAGCGACACGGAGCTGCTTCAGAAGATGATCGGGCGCTTCGACACCGAGGCGGGAACCCTCGGCCTGGCGGCGGCGGCCGGCGCCGACGGGGTGACACCGTACGAAGCCATCACGGCCGCTTCGATCGTGCAGAAAGAGGCCATCTCTCCCGGAGACAGCGCCAAGGCGACCAGCCATAACGCGGGGCCGGTGGCGCGGGTGATCTACAACCGTCTGTCGCAGGGCAAACCCCTGCAGATGGATTCGACCGTGCTCTACGCCGAGGGTCGTGACGGCGGTCCGGTGACGGCGGCCGATCTGGCCAAGGTGACCCCGTACAACACGTACCTGAACACCGGGCTCACGCCCACGCCCATCTGTTTCCCCTCCGCCTTGGCGCTGCGCGCCGCGCTGCACCCGCCTGCGGGGAGCTGGCTCTACTTCCAGCTGACGGCGCGCGACGGGACCGAGACGTTCTCCGACACCTTCGCCGAACAGGTGACGGCGGAGCAGTTGGCCCGGAGCCGGGGACTGCCGTGACGGAGCCCGCGCTGTCACGATGCTCACCGCGGTGGCCGTCGGCGGCGTCGTCGGTGGTCGGTGTGATCGGCGATCCCGTCCGGTACTCGCTGTCGCCGCTGCTGCACAACGCCGCCTTCGACGCTCTCGGCCTCGACTGGGTGTCGGTGGCCTTCCCCGTCCCCGCCGGCGCCGTCACCGACGCACTGGCCGGGATGCGCGCCTTCGGGATCGTCGGCCTGTCGGTGACGATGCCCCACAAACACGACGCCGCGCTGGGGGTCGACGAGTGCACGGACGTCGCCGCTCGCCTGGGGGTGGTGAACTGCATCACCCGGAAGGCCGGGAGGTTGGTGGGGGACTCCACCGACGGTGCCGGCTTCGTGGAATCTCTCCGGCGCGGCGCCGGCTTCGATCCGGCCGGGCGAAAATGCCTCGTGGTGGGGGCCGGGGGAGCAGCCCGGGCCGTGGTGATGGCACTGGCCGATGGTGGGGCCGACGAGGTGGTCGTGGTCAACCGCACCGGTGTGCGCGCGGCCGAGGCCGCCGCCCTGGCCGGCGGGGCCGGACGGGTGGGGAGCACCGCCGATATCAGCGGGGCCGAGCTTGTCGTCCAGGCCACGTCGGTGGGTATGGCCGGTATCGACCGTTCCGGTGACGGCGGGATCTCGGTGCCGTTCGATCCTGCTCTTCTCCACGCCGGTCAGCTGGTGGCCGACCTGGTCTACCACCCGGCCGTGACGCCCCTTCTGGCCGCGGCCGAGGCCGCCGGTGCCCAGACGGTGGGCGGCCTGGGGATGCTTGTGCATCAGGCCGCCCTGGCCGTCGAGAGATGGACACAGCAGACGGCGCCCGTGGACGCCATGTGGGCGGCGGCGAAACGCTCGACTCCGACCGGCTGATAGCGGGGGACACCAGCCGGTCGGAGTCGAGGCGAAGAGAAGGGAGGGTCCGGCACGGAGGTCAGGGAAAGAGACGTCCGTGCTGCCCTCTCCTCTAGGGATGATCGACCGACGTCACTTCCTGGGCACCACGAGGGGTGCCTCGGCCGTGATCTGCAGGCCGAATCCATCCAAGGGCATGCTGAGGGAAACAAAGACCTTGTGCTTGCCCGACACCCCCGAGGGGACCGTGAAGCTCCCCGAGATGCTCGGTGGCGTGAGGGTGGTTCCGTCATAGCTCGCCGACGTCGCCGTGAGGCTCTCGGGGGCGGAGACGAAGGTATGGTGCTTGGCGCCGAAGGCCACGCTGAGGGTGAGGGGGGGAGCGGACCCTCCACCAAGCAGCGCCTCGAGGGCGGCCAGAGTGGCGATCCACCAGTAGGTGGTGGCGCTCGGCGCATCGGTGACGTTCACCTGCGTGCCCGGGCGGGCGATGGTGGCGGAGAAGGCCACGGTGGGATCAGGGGGAAGGAACGGATATCCCTTCCACTCGAGAACACCACTTCCGGCCGCCACCGGCTTCTGCGTGGTGAGATCGACCATAGCCAGAGCACAGCCGATCAGTCCCGAGTTGAACTCGAAGAGGCTCGGTGGGCAGGTGGCGTTGGGGTCCGTGGGCTGGAATGACGGAACCGTGTAGGTCTCGTTCAAGTTCCCACTCAGGTCGGAGATGGGAAGGGCGAAAGATGCCGGGTTGATCTCCGGGAGCGCGGCCAGTGCCGATTCGAGAAGTGCCGGCGACGGAGTCGCCCCTCCCGACAGCAGAGCGGCGGCCTTGGGGTCGATCCCGATGAGGAGGCTCGCCTCCAGCATGAGATACGGGTGCAGCGGCGATAGTCCCGTGCAGCTGATGATGATCTTGGTGCCGCCGGAGACGCCGGTGACGATGGGCAACGACGACCCGTCGAACGTGCACGCCGGTGTCGCCGCCGCTGCCGCTTTCCCGGCGACCGCCTTCGCCGTCACCGACTTGGTGGCTGCCGTCGCCGCCGTGGGCGTAAGCCCCAGGGCCGCGACAGAAGAGACGAGTACCGAGAGGACGAGTCCGAATCGCCACAAGCGATCGCGCATGGGAGGAAACTCCTTCCGGAATCGATGCCTCGTGAGCATCGACTCCCCCGCATTTCCTGGGCCAAACCTTCGGGTCCCAATCTGTCGCGTGCAGCATTAGCAAGAAAGGTCGATACCACCTGACCGCGCCTAAGTGGTTCTACCTGTCCGGCCCTTCGGCGCGCCTGGCGACGTGGACGGGAGGAGATCTCCCCCATTGAAGGGACGGGGAATCACCCTGGTGAACGTGCGTGGTTTTGCGCTGTCCCCGCCGCGCCAGACAGTCGATGCTGAAAAAGCACACCCATACCCATCCGACTCAGGGGGATTAGTACGTGAAACTCCGCAAATTCCTAGTGCTAGCAAGTGCTGTCGTCGTTCCCATCAGTCTTCTGTCCGTATTCGACGTCGGTGTTGCGTCGGCGAAAGGACCGATCGCCCAGCCGGGCAAGGTGAAGTGTTCGAAGATTACGGGCAGCATCACCTTCAACCCACCGCTCACCCTGTCGGGCACATCCACCGAGAACACCACCGTCAAGATCACAGTGAAGGGCTGCTCGGTGACGGGCGGGACCGTGAAGCCCAAGAAGGGAACGGTCAACAAGGACATCTCCACCGCTACCAGTAAGAACGCCTGTACCTCTCTGGGCAACTCGCAGCCCGAGACGCTGACCGTCAACTGGGCTCCGGGAAGCAAGATTGCCCCCACCACGGCATCGTTCTCCGGTTACGCGGTGGCCACCAACGGTGCCGGCGATGAGGGCTTCAGCTTGCCCAACAGCGGTGGCACCGGCTCCACGGTCGGGTCCTATGCCCAAGCCAGTGGCGTCAGCGCCGCGGCGTACTCCAACCAGACGTCGAATCAGCTGGCCGCGGCCTGCTCGGCGCCCGGTGGTCTCGCCTCACTGAAGATCACCAGCGGTTCCATCGGCTAGTCATCACACAAACCATGAGGGTTGGTCGGCAGAGGGGCGGGGCGAGTGCCCCGCCCCTCACCGATTTTCTGTCCGGTGCCCGGGTGTATCGGACAGACCATTCGATCCATACTCAGGAGGAACGAAAGTGATACGCAGGGGGTTATTGGCCACCCGCTTGGGGGCCGTAGGTCTGGCAGTGTTCGTCATCGGTGGTGCGTTGCTCGGGACGGCCGTGGTCGCCGGGGCGACGGGTTCGACGGGCTGTGCCTCGTCATGCTCGCTCACCGCCACGTCGACGACGGGACTCGACACGTCGTCGGCCGTGCAGGTGACCGGTTCGGGATTCGCGCCGAAGGCGACGGGTGCCGTGGTGGAATGCAACATGGCGTCGGGGGAGCCGACGGTCCCCGTTCCCGACGATCCACCGAGCTTCTCCAATCTCGGAAGTCTTCCCGTCGGCTGTTCCTCGCCCAACCAGGACCCAGCCAAGGTCTCGAAGTTCGGCACCATCTTCGCCGGCCCCGGGATCACGGAGGGAACCATCGGACCGCCCGGCCTCGGTACCGACTCGACCGGTGGGCAGGCGGAAACGGACGCTGTGAATTACCCGTGTCCCCCCACGCAGGCCCAGGTGAGCGCGGGCGTGACCTGTGCTTTCGTCTATCAGGACTCGAAGGGTGAGATGGCATCGCTGGACATCAGCTTCACCACCCCCTTCAGCACGCTGCCGACCACCACGACCACGGCGCCCGTGCCGACGACCCAGCCCTGCAACGGGGTGTCGGCGTCGGCGTCGGCGCTGAACACCAAGGGAACGGGGACGACGGCCACGGTGACGGTCAACCCGGCCACCTGCGTGGTGGGCGGCATGAATACGACGGTCACCGCCTCGGGCCTGGTACCTAGCAACGTCGGCTCGATTCTCGAGTGCAACGCTGACAAGGGTCAACCGGGCGTGACGTACCTGGGCACCTTCATCCCCATCAGCTGCTCGAAGATCGCCATCTTCTCGACCACGGGGACAGGCACCTTGCCCACCACGGCGCAGACATTCACCGTGCTCGAGAGCACGTCGAGCAACATCATCGGTGGACAGAACAGCGGTCCGGAAAGCAGCACCGGCACGTCCACCAGCTGTACCGGGACCTGTACGGGCAACCTGTCCGCCGACGCCAGCGCCTACCCGTGCCCGCCCACCCCGGCTCAGGTGACGGCAGGAGACACGTGCGTGATCGCCGTCGGTGACCTCGGCGGCGACCAGGTCGCGGTGCCCGTCAGTTTCAACACCGCCGTAGCCCCGCCGGCCAATGGCGGCGGAGGTGGCGGCACCAGTACGGCGGCGGCGGCGGCCGCCAAGGCCTCGGCCACGAAGACGTCCTCGGGCCAGCTGGCGTTCACCGGTGCCGGGCCGGGGCTCATGATCGTGGGTCTGATCGGGCTTCTCTTTGTCATCCTCGGCGGCGCCACGATTCTCCTCGTCGACGGGCCTAAGCGGCTGTGGATGTCG
Organism: Acidimicrobiaceae bacterium; assembly: GCA_003151475.1. Lineage (GTDB taxonomy): Bacteria > Actinomycetota > Acidimicrobiia > Acidimicrobiales > UBA8190 > Palsa-661. The sequence continues at coordinate 66,227 of PLXQ01000057.1, forward strand.
ATGGCGGCCAGGTGGGGCGCCACGTCCAAGCACGTTGAGATGTGATGCATCGACCAGTGGTGGCGCCGCGCCGGCGAATGGGGTCGAGAGGCCCTTCGTTGGCGCGGCGCCACCCGTCGTCAAAGATCGCCGTCCTGCCCTGAGTCAGGAGCCGGCGGTGTCGCGGCCAGGTGGGGGTGCCACCGGCGGTACGAATACGTCGAGGGCGTGCAGACGCCGGGAGACCTCCTCGCGCAACGCGCGGGCGATGCGCTCGCGCTCTGCAGTGGGGGTCCGGATCGACACGCGGCTCGTGAACGTGTTCGCATCGGTGGCCACCACCCCCCACACCCGCGGCGCAGCCAGACAGGACGCCGCGTAGCGGGTGTCGGCCGCCACGGCGTCGGCGGCGTCGCTCATGGCGTGAAGGACGTCGTCGGGGTCGGCCGTCGCCGGCACGGCGACGTCCACCATGGCTTCGGCCCAGCCGCGCGAGGTGTTGGCCAGAGTGCGGATCTCACCGTTCGGAACGAACCAGATGGTGCCGTCCACGCCGCGCAGGCGGGTGACGCGCAGAGAGAGATCCTCGACCGTGCCCGAGGTGGCGCCGACCATCAAGGTGTCGCCAATGTCGAACTGGTCCTCGATGATGAGCAGGAATCCGGCCAGGAGGTCGCGGACCATGCTCTGGGCGCCGAAACCGATGGTGGCGCCCACCACGGTGGCGCCGGCCAGAAGGGGCGTCAGATTGATGCCGATCGTCCCCAGGGCCACGAAGACGGCGATCACGCCGATGACCACCCTCCAGATGTTGGCCACCATGGCGGTGATGGTCACCGCCCGGGCCGACGCTCGAGGTGAGTCGGCCCGTCGGGTGGCCCGACGGGCCACGGCGCCGATCCAGCGGCGGATGATGCGGCTCCCCAGCCAGCTGATACCCACCGCCACCAGGAGAATTACCACCACGGCCACTGGTTTGAGCACGACCTGTTGCAGGTGCTGCGCCGTCGAGTGGCCCACCCCAAGCCAGACCAGCAGGTCGTAGAGCCAGCCCGCGTCGGCGGCGAGCAGTGCAGTGGCGCCAGAGGTCACGACCGGTATTCTGGTCCGCCGGAGCCCCTTGGTGAGCACCCTCTCCCCCCACCGCCCGTCCACCGGTCGGCCGCTGGTCCTCCGGTTAGATGTGGCGTTGGTCCTCACCACCTTCGTGGTGGCCGCCATCGGCGTGGTGATCGTCTACTCCTCGACGCGCTCCAAACTGCTGCTCGAGGGCCTCAGTCCCCACTACTACCTGAACCGACAGGCCGCCTATGTCGTCGTGGGGGGCGTCGTCATGCTGGTGTTGGCGGCGGTCGACTACAAGTGGCTGGAGCACGCCAGCGCTGTGCTCTACCTCGGGATCGTCCTCGCCCTTCTCGCGATGTTCACGCCCATCGGTTCGCACGTCCTCGGCGCCACCCGCTGGATCCAGCTGGGTCCCATCCAGGTCCAGCCCTCCTCTTTCGCTATTCCCGTGCTCATCGTGACGGTGGCCACGTTCTGCGCGCGCCGGCCCGAAGGTCTTGAACGTCAGGATCTGTTCAAGGTCCTGGCCCTGGCCGCCGTGCCCATCCTGCTCGTGGTGAAACAGCCCGACCTGGCCAGCGGCATCGTGATGTGCATCACCCTGCTCGTGATGCTGGTGGTGGCGGGCATACCCAACCGCTATCTGGTGCTGTTGCTCGTCTCGGCCGTGGTGGGCGCCTTCGCCGTCGTCCACTTCGGTCTGCTCAAGTCCTATGAGGTCAACCGGCTCACCAGCTTCTTGCACCCGGGGAAGGACCTGCAGGGCAGCAACTACAACCCCCACCAGTCGGTGGCCGCCATTGGGTCGGGTGGCGTCTGGGGAAAGGGGCTCTTCCACGGCCCGCAGACCAACCTGCAGTACGTCCCCGAACAGCAGACGGACTTCATCTTCTCCGCCGTGGGCGAGCAGTTGGGGTTCGTCGGATCGGCCAGCGTGATCCTGCTCCTCGGCATCGTGTCGTGGCGGCTGCTGCGCGCCGCGCAGACAACGCACGACGCCTTCGGTCGGCTCCTGGCCATCGGGGGATTCACCTTCATCGCCTTCAGCGCCTTCGAGAACGCCGGGATGTCGATGGGGATCATGCCCGTGGCCGGGATCCCCCTGCCGTTCCTGAGCTACGGGGGGTCGGCCACCGTGGCCTTCTTCTGTGCCGTGGGCATTGCGCTCTCGGTGCAGGCCAGGCACCAGCGATGACGGAGACCGGTTCCGGACCGGCGATCGGTGACGAGCCGGCCGGTCTCGATCCCGGGACGTGGCGGCTGGCCGTGGTGGCCGGCGTCCGGATGGATATGCCCGGGGACTATCCCGAGGTTCTCGTGCACGAGGCGGTGTCGCCGTGGCGGGAGCTGGCCATCCCGGTGGGCATGGCCGAGGGAAATGCCATCGCCTATGCCTGGCGGGGCTTCACGACGCCGCGGCCGCTCACCCATGCGCTGTTCAGCGATGCGCTCGAGCGCCACGGCGTGGAACTCGAAGCGGTCCGGATCACGGCGCGCCAGGGGCGGAACTATTACGCCGAGCTCGACACCGTTGGCCCGCGCGGACGCCAGGTCATCGCCTGTCGACCGTCGGACGCCCTGGCTCTGGTGCTGCGCCAACGGATGCCGACCCCGGTGCTCGTGGCCGACTGGGTCTTCGGCCCCGAAGACGCGTCGCCCGCCGCATCGATCGAGGATGTCGTCGTCACGGACGACGCCGCCACCCTGGCGTCGGCGAGCGATGTACCGACGCTCGAAGGGAGCGATCTCGAGTCGTCGGACAGCACGGCGAATGTGGCCGTCGGCGACGGCCCGGGCGCCAACGCCGACGAGAGTTGAGCTGCGCCTCTAGCCCGACGGGCCGCCGGCGGACGATGCCACCGGCGTCGCCGTGGCCTGGGCGGCCACGATGGCGCGCTCACCCTCGTCGGAGACGCGCATGAGAAGGGCGATGAGGATGTAGTTGGCCACGAGCGAGGACCCGCCGTAGGCCATAAAAGGCAAAGTGATGCCGGTCAACGGCAACAGGCGCACGATCCCGGCCATGATGAAGAAAGCCTGCAGGCCGATGATGACGGTGAGCCCGGCGGCCAAGAGCTTGGCGAATTCCGAACGGGCGGTCTGGGCGATGCGGAGGCCCGCCCCCACGATCAGGACGAAGCTGAACACGATCAGGGTCGTGCCGAGCAGTCCCATCTCGGTGCCGAAGGCGGCGAAGATGTAGTCGGAGTTGACCTCGGGGATGTAGCCGAGCAGCCCGAAACCGAGGCCGGTGCCGGTGAGGCCGCCCGTCCCCAGTCCGTAGATTCCCTGGACCAACTGGTCTGATCCACCGACCAGGTTCACGCGCGACCAGGGATGGAGCCAGTTCTCCACGCGGGCGTCCACCTGGCTGAAGAGATGGCTGGCCACCAGCGCGCCGACGGCGAACAGGATGAGGCCCACGATGACGTAGAGGCTGCGACCGGTGGCGAGCCACAGCATGGAGATGAAGAGGACGAAGATGAGAAGGGCGAAACCGATGTCGCGTTCCGCACCCAGGACGAGCATGGCGAAACCCCAGGCCAGCAGGATCGGTCCGAGGGGGCGGGGATCCAGGATGAGCCGGTTACCCAGGCGGTAGGTGGGGACCGACAAGAGTTCGCGCTTCTCGGCGAAGTAGGAGGCGAAGAAGATGCACAAGGCCAACTTCGCCAGTTCGACGGGCTGTCCGCTGATCGGGCCGATACGCACCCACAGCTTCACCGTGCTGTCCACCGTGCTCACCGAACTCCCCACATGGGGGATAAGGGGCGAGAGCATGAGGACGACGGCCGCGAGCAGCAAGAGATACCGGTAGCGGTCGAGATCACGGGTGCGCCGGACGACGATCAACGTGACGATGTAGGCACCGACGCCGACGGCGGTCCATCCCGCCTGGGCCGTGGCGAAGTGTGGGGGGCCGATCCGGGCGATCATCACGTAGCCCAGGCCGTTCAACAGGGAGACGAGGGGGAGCAGGACCGGGTTGGCGTCGGGCGCATAGAGCCGGTTGGCGATGTGCGCGGCCAGGGCCAGGCCGATCACGATGGCCAGGAAAGGCCCGAGGTCCCCGGGGATTTTCGCCGTGGTGCCGGCGGCGGCGAGCACATAGGCCGCCACGATGATGAGGGCGCTCAGAATGAGGAGACCGAGTTCGGTCCGTCGGCGAGCGTTTGGTCCAGAAGGCCGGGCGTCCTGCCCGGGCAGACGTCGGCTCAGCAGGGTGGGCACCAGCGTGCAGCCTACTTCCGCCCATCGCCGGGCCGGCGGTTGGTGGGAGTCAGACGCTCTGGTCCCCCGCACGACGGTCACTCAGAGGATTCGAGGCTCTGGGCTACGAACTACTCGCTTCGGGCGATGCCCGACGGGGCGGTCGAGGAGATGCAATTGGGAAGGGTTCGGCTGGGAAGGGTTCGGCCGCCTGCGGGGCGAGCGCCTGGGACGCCGGCGATCCCACTCGAGGCGTGGAAGAGTGCCACCGCAGTTGACTGAGCGCCGGATCGACCGGCGACGTCGTTGTTGTGCGCCACGAGGATGTGATTGCCGACATCGGGCGCGAACTGGATTGCTCCACCGACCGATTTCCCACCCGGCGGCGCCCACGGATACCGGTTGACATTGCGTCGCCGGTGGGACCGGGATGGAATCCCGTCGGTCCGGTGGAGCGCGAGTGGTATACGACCGACACAAGCCCCGACGACGAGCCCGCCCTTCTCGCCGCCCGGTTGAACCGCGAATTGATGGGAACTCTGGGGTACTCCGGGGAGAAGTGAATGTCCCACGGGGGTAACCTAGAAGGCCGATGCGCTCCGAACCGATCCCCCGTGTCCCACCCGCTCGGGAAAACGCGTCAGGCGCGGCCGCGCCCACGAACCGTGATGGGCCGGGAACGCTGACGGCTCTCGGGAGTGCCGGCGAAGATGCCATCTCGGAACTCGGCGCCCGGCGGTTCACCAACCGGGAGCTGTCGTGGCTCGAATTCGGAAACCGCCTGCTTGATCTGGCCGACGACGAACGCGTGCCGCTCCTCGAACGGGTCAAATTCCTGGCCATCTTCTCCGAAGGCCTCGACGAGTTCTTCCAGGTGCGGGTGGCGGGACTGAAGGATCAGGTGGATGCCGGCCTGCGGGCCCGGTCGGCCGACGGCCTGCGCCCGAGCGAAACCTTACGGGCCATCGGGGCTCGGGTGTCGGAACTGGTGGCCCGACAGTCACACATCTTCGTCGATGAGATCGCCCCGCAGTTGGCCGCATCGGGTATCCGGCTGTCGGATTGGTCGTCGCTCGACGACGACGACCACGACTACCTGGTCGACGTGTTCCAGCGCCAGATCTTCCCGGTCCTCACGCCTCTCTCGGTCGACCCCGGCCACCCCTTTCCCTATATCTCCAACCTCTCGCTGAACCTCATTGTCCGCGTGGGAGATCCCATCACCGGCGAGGAGCGTGTGGCCCGGGTGAAGGTCCCGCCCCTTCTGCCCCGGTTCGTGGTCATGCCCGACGGCGAGCGCTTCGTGCCGTTGGAGCAGATCATCGCCGCACACCTGGCCACCTTGTTCCCCGACATGGTGATCGGGGAGCACTTCGCCTTTCGCGTCACCCGCAACGCCGACCTGGCACTTGAAGAAGACGAAGCCGACGACCTCCTGGTGGCGGTCGAGATGGAGCTTCGGCGGCGTCGCTTCGGCCGGGCCGTGCGCCTCGAGGTGGCGGCCGAGATGTCGGCCGACACGCGCGACATGCTCATCCACGAGTTGGACCTCGGCCCCGAGGATGTCTACGAGTCGGTCGCCCCTCTCGACCTCGGCGGGCTGTGGGCCGTGCACGCGCTCGACCGGCCCGAGCTGCAAGAAGAGGCATGGGCCCCTATGACGGCGCCCCGACTGGCCAATGCCGGCAACGAGCCGTCGGATCTCTTCGCCGTACTGCGCGAGCGCGACGTGCTTGTGCACCACCCGTACGACTCGTTCACGACATCGGTGGAGGCTTTCATATCGCAGGCTTCGCTCGACCCCGATGTGCTCGCCATCAAGCAGACGTTGTACCGGACATCGGGCGACAGTCCCATCGTGGCGTCGCTGATCCACGCGGCGGAGTCCGGCAAACAGGTTGCCGCCGTGGTGGAGTTGAAAGCGCGTTTCGACGAGCAGAACAACATCTTGTGGGCCCGAGCTCTGGAAGAGGCGGGCGTGCACGTCGTGTACGGCCTGGTGGGATTGAAGACGCACTCGAAGGCCGCCCTCATCGTCCGACGCGAGGAGGACGGCATACGCCGCTACTGCCACCTGGGGACGGGGAACTACAACCCCCGCACGGCGCGACAGTACGAGGACCTGGGTCTTCTGTCAGCGGACCCCGAGCTGGGCGCCGATGTCGGCGACCTCTTCAACTTCCTGACCGGCTACAGCCGCTACGCCCAGTACCGCAAGCTCACCGTGGCCCCTGTGGCTCTTCGTCACCGAATCCTGGAATACATCGAACAGGAAGCAGCGGCGGGGGAGTCCGGTCGGATCACCATCAAGGTGAACGGTCTCACCGATCCCGAGGTCATCGATGCGCTCTACCGAGCCGCCTCGGTCGGCGTGCCTATCGATCTCGTGGTGCGCGGCGTCTGCTGCCTGCGTCCCGGTGTGCCCGGGCTATCCGAGACCATCCGTGTGCGGTCCATCGTGGGCCGCTTCCTCGAGCACTCGCGCATCTACCGCTTCGGCGGCACCGAGGAGCGCCCGTTGACCCTGCTGCTGGGCTCCTCGGATCTGATGGAGCGCAATCTCGACCGGCGCATCGAGGTGCTTTTTCCCGTTACCGACGTCGAGCTCCAGGCCCGGGTCCTCGAGGTTCTCGACCTCAATCTGGCCGATGACACCAACTCCTGGGTTCTCGGAGAGACGGGCACGTGGAGCCGGGTGGCCACCGTCCGGGGCATCAGCGCCCAGCACCGTCTGCAGGAGCTGGCCCGAGAACGCGCCCGCCGGCGCCGCGAGTCCGAGACGCTCGCCGCTCCGGCGTAGAGAATTCCGCCCCGCTCAGCGGGACTCGCCGCCCCACCCCGGCCGGGGACGCGCCTCCGCTTTCGGCGCCGCCTCCGGCTTCGGTGACCCGTCGGGCCGGGTCGTAGTTCCGGTGTCGGTCGTGTCGGGGGGAACGCTGACATCGGGCGCACCGTTTGCGTCAGACGTGGCCGGGGTACTCGTCGACAGCGGGCCGACGTTGGGCGGGGTTGTGCCATTCGATGACGCCGTGGCCTTCGCCGACCCCCTGTCCTTCGAAGAAGGTTGGTCCTTCTGCTCGACGATCTCTTCTCGGGCGTTACGGAGCCGCTGGCGCCAGCCCAGGGTTTCGAAGCGCAGCGAGAGGTACGCCCCACCACCGACGGGTATGGGGAGCCAGAAATTCACGAGCCGGTAGCCGAGCACGGCCACGCCGGCCTTATCGAGGGGTACGCCGAAGCCCACCAGGGTCGAGACCAGGACGCCTTCGATGATGCCGAGCCCTCCCGGGGTGATGGGAATGACAGCGAGGATGTTGGCCAGGCCATAGGCCACAAGGACATTGATGGGCGAGACGTAGTGATGGAAGGCGGCGATGAAGACCCACAGGCACCCGGCATCGAGTAGCCAGTTGGCCGCCGCCCACAGCACCGCCCGGTACAGAAGGTCTCGGTGACCGGCCAGATCCTTGAGCCGCTCGGCGACCCGTTGGACGCCTTCGGCCAGGCGGTCGCCGTTCAGGAACGGCACATGGTCGGCCCAGACGCGGACAACTTCGACGCTTCGGTGACGCCCCTTGGTGAGCGCCACGATGACGGCGGCGAACGACGCCATCAGGACCGTTCCGGCCAACGCCGCCCAGCTGTACAAGGAGTTGTAGCCGTTGGTGAACAACGACATGAGCAGGGCCAACCAGAACAGGACGTTCAGCACGACAGCGGAACCGACGCCTTGCATGGCCAGGGCGAATCCGGCGTCGGCCGCTCCGACGCCCGATTGGGAGAGCAGTCGGTACGACAGGCCCACTCCGGGGGCCGTTCCTCCGGGCACCACGTGGCTGAGAGCCAGGCTCGATAGGTCGATCCTGAGCAGACGCCAACGGCCCGGTCCCCCCGGCGAGAGCACGGTGTAGGTCAGCTGGGCGTAGGCGGCCAGCGCCGCCGCTTCGAGCAGCAACCCGGCGATGACATAGACGCCGTTGATGTGGGAGACCTGGTCGAGCGATTTGCGGAAGCCTCCCAGGCGGGGCAGCACCAGGAACTCGACCACGAGGAGGACGACGACCGCGGTGACGGTCCATCTGACCTCTCTGCGTAACCGTCGGCGCGACCGCACCGTGTGGCTGAAACCACGCATCCCTTCATGCTGGCACGTTCGCCGCATCCCAAGCTGCCATGCTGGGCCGATGCCGGAGGACACCTCGCCCGACTCGCGCCGCGACCGGCTTTGGGAGGCGGCGGCGGCCCGGGGAGTGCCCCTCCTGGCCATCCTGAGCACGGTCGGCGTCGTGGTGGTGGTGTACCTGGTGGGGAAGCTGGTCTACAAGCTGCGCGAGATCGTCCTGCTCATGGTGGTGGCAGGGTTTGTCGCCCTGCTGCTCAACCCGGCGGTGGTGCTCCTGCAGCGGTGGAAAGTCAAGCGTCGGGGGGCGGCCGTGGCCATCGTGACCCTCTTCAGCGTGATCGTCTTCGCCGGCCTGGCCGCCCTTTTCGGATACCCGCTGGTGAACGGCCTGACGCACCTGACCCACAAGCTGCCGACCTACGTGAAACAGGTGGAACAGGGCAAGGGGCCCTTCGGCCACCTGGCTCGGAGGTACCACGTCCAACAGTGGGTGGACAAGAACCTCGTTCCCAAGCTGTCGAGCTTCGCCAAGAATCTTTCCAAGCCCGCCCTGACACTGGGCAAGGCGGCCATCAGCCTGCTTTTCGCCCTGTTCGTGATCTTCGTCCTCGTGCTCCTCCTGCTGCTCGAGGGCCCGAAATTGCGCCGTGGCCTACTCGGGATGATGCAACCCGAGCGAGCGGCGCGGGTGTGGCGGGTGTCGGGCGAGGTGAGCAGGTCGGTGACCGGGTTCATGTTGGGCAACTTCATCACGTCCGTCATCGCCGGCCTGGTGGTCTTCGTCACGCTGTTGATCCTCGGGGTGCCGTTCGCCTTTCTCTGGGCTCTCTGGGTGGCGCTGTTCGATTTCCTGCCCATGATCGGGGGCGCCGTGGCGGGCATACCCACCGCCCTATTCGCCCTGACCCACTCCCTCAGTTCCTTCATCGTCTTCGCCGTCGTGTTCCTCACCTACACACAGATCGAGAACCACATCCTGAACCCGATCGTCATGAGCCGGACGGTACGCATCAATCCCCTCCTCGTCCTTATCGCCATACTGGTCGGGGCTAACGCCGGGGATCTCGTGGGCGGCTTCTTCGGCGGATTTGTGGGGACGTTGTTGGCAATTCCGCTGGCCGGGGCCATCCAGGTCGTCGTGCGTGAGCTGTGGCAGTCCACCTCTCCCGAGGCCCAACTCGAGATCGTGGGTGGGGACAGAAACCCGCCTCTGGTCCCGTAGGCTGGATGTCTGTGTCGGTTCTCGTAGTTATCCCCACTTATAACGAAGCGGAGAACATCCATCGCGTCCTGCGGGCCGTTCGGGTGGCACTTCCTGACGCGGGGATTCTGGTGGTGGACGACGGCAGTCCCGACGGAACCGCCGACATGGCCGAGCAGCTCGGGAAGGAGGCGGGCAGCATCGAGGTCCTGCGCCGCTCGACCAAGTCCGGGCTCGGAAGCGCGTACCGCGCCGGTTTCGCCTGGGGTCTCGAACGCGGCTGGGACGCCTTCGTGGAGATGGACGCCGATCTCCAACACGATCCCGGTGCCCTCCCGGGCCTGGTAGCGCCCCTGGCCGACGGGGTCGATCTGGTCGTCGGGTCTCGCTACGTCCCCGGCGGATCGATTCCGAATTGGCACTGGCACCGCCGGCTTTTGTCGCAGGGTGGAAACATCTACGCCGCTACTCTCCTCGGGCTCGGTATCAAAGACTCGACCTCGGGGTTCCGCGTTTACAGCGCCCGGATCCTGAGGTCCATCGACCTGCGGGACGTGCGCGCCGAGGGCTACGGCTTCCAGATCGAAATGGTGCGCCAGGTGCTCGACCACGGCGGCCGGGTGGTCGAGGTGCCGATCCGATTTGTCGACCGGGTCGAGGGGGAGTCGAAGATGTCGATGCACATCGTCGTCGAGGCTCTGGTCCTCGTTACCTGGTGGGCGGCGTTGCGGGTGGTGAACGCCCTTCGGCCCGGGGGTCGGACCCGTCCCTCGTTCAGAAGCACCCCCTAAGATCTGCCGCCCCGTCCTCCCGACCCCATTACCCGCGGGTACGGGCCTAATTTGCGGCCGATCGGGACGAGACCTGCCCATCTGCGATCATTTGTAGGTGCCTGATGTCGCCCGGATCCTCGTGGTGGACGACGAGCCCTACATCACGGACCTCCTCGGCGCCGCACTGAGGTTCGAGGGGTTCAGCGTCGAGGTGGCGAGTACGGGGACAGAGGCGATCGCCATGGCGCAGCGGGGCCGCCACGATCTCGTGTTGCTCGACGTCATGTTGCCCGACGTGAGCGGCACCGAGGTGTGTCGGCGCCTGCGGGCCGAGGGCATCCAGACGCCCGTGCTCTTTCTCACCGCCCGCGACGCCACCGAAGACAAGGTGGAGGGGCTGACGGTGGGCGGGGACGATTACGTGGCCAAACCCTTCAGCTTGGATGAGCTGGTGGCCCGCATTCACGCCGTGCTTCGCCGGACGTCGGGGCTGGTCGGAGCCGATCAGGCCCGGCTGGTGTTCGCCGATCTCGAGATGGACGATGACACCCACGAGGTCTGGCGCCAGGGAACCCTGATCGACCTGACGGCGACGGAGTTCAATCTGTTGCGGTTCCTGCTCGAGAATTCCCGCCGGGTTCTGTCGAAGTCCGACATCGTCGACAACGTGTGGACCTACGAATTCGACGGAGATCCGAACATCGTCGAGACCTACATCAGCTACCTGCGCAAGAAGATCGACAGCTTCGATCCCCCTCTTATCCACACCATCCGTGGTGTGGGATACAGCTTGAGAGTCGCCCGAGACCGCGAGGCCGACGGGGTATGAGGCGGCATCGCCTATGTCTCTGAAGAGACGGCTCGTCGCCGGCACTTTGGTCTTGCTCGTCGCCGGCGTCTTGACCACCGACCTGGTCACGTCCTCGTCGCTGCGTTCGTTTCTGTACGGGCGGCTCGATGAACAGATCGATGTGGCGCAGGACACCGCGTATACGTACATCGACGCCGCGTACCAGAGAGCCCTCGCCGCCGACGTCCCCATTGCCACCACGGATCAGGCGGCATGGCTGGGGGAATTATCAGTAACCCAATCCGGGATAGGTGGCACGACGTCGACCCCGTCGGGACTGCCGACGACGCCGGACACCGTGCCCACACCCATTGCGGGTCCCCCGAAAACGGCGACCTCCCCCCCGGCGGTATCGACCGAAGGCCCGCGACGGACTCGCCTGAACGCCGAGATTCTCGCCGCTCGGCTGAGCGCCGATATCTATGTCGAGGTGATCGACAGCAATGGGCACGTGGTGTTCCAACGGCCGTCTGGTTCGAGCGTCAGCGAGGACCCTGCCCCGATCTTGCCCAAGAGCCTTCCCGTCCAGCCGGGGCCGCCGTCGCGCCAGTTCGGCTCTCACCACGGGGCCTACGTGCCGGATCGCCCCGCCTTCGAGGTTCCCGGACAGGGTCACAGCGCCACGTACCGGGTGGAAGCGGTCGCCTTGCCCGGGGGGACGCTGATCACGGCCGTGCCTCTCGATCCGACCACCCAGACACTCACGTCGCTCGTCCATGTCGAGGTGATCGTGTCCATCGTTGTTGTCCTCGCCCTCTTGATCCTGGCCTTGTGGATCGTCCGCTTCGGTCTGCGCCCACTGGAGGAGATGACCGAGACAGCCGGAGCTATTGCCGCCGGGGACCTCACCCAGCGCGTCCGCAATACCGAGGAGCACGGTGAGGTGGGACGACTCGGCTCGGCCCTCAACGGCATGCTCAGCCAAATCGAGGCGGCATTCGCCGAGCGGACCTTGTCGGAGACCCGCCTGCGGCGATTCGTGGCCGATGCCTCGCACGAATTGCGGACACCGCTCACTTCCATCCGGGGCTATGCCGAGCTTCTGCGCAAGGACGCCTTAGGAGACGAGGAGGCCCGCCGCCGGGCGGCCGAACGCATCGAGCACGAGGCGTCGCGGATGGGGCTGCTGGTGGACGACCTCCTGCTCCTGGCCCGCCTCGACCAGGGGCGGCCCCTGGAGCGGTTCACCATCGATCTCGGCGCCTTGGTGCACGACTCGGTCGAGGTGGCGCGAGCGGTCGATGCCGACCGCCAGATTTCACTGGACGTCGTCGGAGTGGTGCCCGTCACCGGTGACGCGGCGCGTCTGCGGCAGGTCATCGACAACCTTTTGCACAATGCCGCGGTCCACACACCGCCGGGAACCCCGGTTCACGTGTCGGTGCGCCGGGAAGGTTCTCGGGCCGTGCTCACGGTGGCCGACGAGGGGCCCGGGATGACGGCCGATCAGTCGGAGCGGGTCTTCGACCGGTTCTACCGAGGCAGCGAGGCCCGCACGGGCGAAGGGACAGGCCTCGGTCTCTCGATCGTGGCGGCACTGGCCGCTGCTCACGGCGGCGTGGCGTTCGTGCGCAGCGCGCCGGGCCAGGGTGCGGTCTTCACTGTGGAGCTGCCTGTCACCGATGCCGAGAAAGACACCGTCGCGCCGTCTGCGCCGTCACCTCCGTTCGAAGACCCGTCGGCGGCTCCGGCCGACGCGCAATCGCGCGAGGTGGTGGACCATGGCACGAGACCTGGTCGTCGTTGACCGCGGCCGAGGCCCCTCGGTCCTCGCCATCCACGGTCAGCCCGGTCTGGGCAGCGACTTCGACCAGGTAGCACACGATCTCGAAGGTACCCACAGGGTGCTCGCTCCTGACCGACCCGGCTACGGCGAGAGTGGTGGTGACCCCGTCGGCATGGTCGACAACGTCGAGCTCATGGCCGATCTGCTCGTCGAGCGGGGAGCGGCACCCGCCATCGTGGTCGGTCACAGCTACGGCGGGGGAATTGCCATTCTCCTAGCCGCCCGCCGTCCCGAGGTCGTCTCCGGTCTTGTCCTCGTGGGATCCGTCGGGCGGGCTGACAGCATCGGCGCGATGGATCACGTCCTGGCCCTGCCCTGGGCCGGAGAGGCGCTCACCGCCGCCGGCCTTCTGACCTTCGGGAGGGTACTGCCCCGCCTGCGGGGGTTGGCGCGCCATGTGCCCGGAGGGAAACTGGCATGGCTCGAGGCGAGTCTGCCCGACCGACATTACGTCGAAGTGGCGTCGCGCTTCGGCCGTCAGATCTGGCGCAGCTTCGTCTACGAACAACGTGCCCTGATGCGCGAGATCGGGGATGTGGAGACTGCGCTGCATCAGGTGACGGTGCCGGCCGTCGTCATGACAGGCACGTGGGACGTCGTCGTTCCCCCCTCCGTGGCGGCGTCGGTGGCCGGAACTCTCGTCGGGTCGGAGCTGGTCATGGTGGCCAGGACCGGGCACTTCATTCCTCGGGATCAACCTCGGGCGGTGGCCGATGCCATACGCCGTGTGCAGGCGAAGGTGGACGGTGCCGGGGAGTCCCAAAGCGGTGGTTGGGACGAGGTCGACGACGCCGGGGCCTGAACCGGTCGGTCCTCTGGCTTAGCCCTGATCCACCGAATTTCACGA